>NZ_JAPNLK010000021.1 GCF_026627505.1 Streptomyces sp. H27-H5
CCCGAGCCGCCCAGGCTCCCCAAGGCCGCCTGGATCAACAAGCCCACCGACTTCCAGCACGACGATCAAATGATCCCGGCACAGCGATAGAACACTTCACCTGCCTTGATCACATTGACAGGTTCCGATTGGACTGATGACGTTCAGGAGCACGCATGACTGAGATCCTCAAGCGAGTGACCTGCTGTGCTTGGCCGACCGTGCCCTGCTGTCGATGCCGACCACGTCTCACAACCAGTCCAACGCCTCCGCCCGGTACGGACTGGTCAACCACCACCGCGAAGACCGGTCACCGTCCATAGCCCGGTTGAACACCCTGGTCGAGGCGAACCTGCGCGCAGCCGGCATCGCCATCCCGCATCAGTGAGGGCCGCCAGGCAGAACGAGTGCCGCCGCGGGACGTTCAACGGGTGCCGACTGCGGCCGCCACGGCGGCCCCGTCATGCCCGCGTCGCAGAGCCGGCCGCGCCCGTCGGTCGCTGTCCGCAGGGCGCGGCGAGGCTTCTGTGTGGAGTCGTTCAGTTCGCGCCGAAGCGGAGGCTGGTGAACGAGGTGTTGCGCGGTGCCTTCTGGCCCGGGGCCAGACGCAGCGCCTTGCCCTTGCAGTCCTTCCCGGCGAAGACCGTGACGGGGGTCTTGGTCCCGTTGTGGGCGCCGCGTGCCTCCTGGCTCATCGTGAAGCACTTCCCGTCGGGCAGGTCCTCGACGAAGAACGGCTTGTCCTGGGTGCCGATCCAGCTGAACGGGCCCTGTGAGGCGTGGGCCGCGCCCGACTGGGCGGTCAGGGTGAAGGCGAGGAGGGAGAGGACGGCGGGGCGGACAGCACGCATCGTGAGTGCCTTTCTTGAATGGTGAAGAAGGGCCGGGAATGCCCTGCCCGATCAACGACTCTCCCTCCTCTACGGCACGCAGGGATCATCGCCGTCCGTGAACAAGGTTGGACGGCCCCCCGTGCTGCTGACCGTGCCGCGACGCGCGTGAACGGAGGCAGGCCGTTCATCGACAGACGAGGGGTTCGGGCAAGGCAGGCCCCTGCCTGGTCGGCAGGGGCCCGCAGTATGAACAGCAGAGAAGCGCCGGACTGCCGGACCTGCCCTCGACGAGCGGCATTCTCGCCGGCACGTTCCATCGTCTGCCGGCGGCCCTACGGTCCGGTCCTACTTCAGGTGCCGGGCGAAGAACCGGGCCCCGGTGTCGAGCTCGAACCGGGGGACGCCGGTGTGCCCACCGAGATTGGCGTGCAGGGTCTTCTCCCTGGAGCCGAAGGCGTCGAACAGGTCCAGAGCCGCCTGCCGGCCGTTCCCTTCGTCGTCCCACTGCAGCAGCACATGCAGCGGAATGGTGACCTGGCGGGCCTCCTCGAACATGGTGGCGGGAACGAGACTTCCGGCGAAGAAGCCGGCGGCCACGATGCGCGGCTCGACCACCGCGAGGCGAACGCCGACGGAGATCACTCCTCCCTCGTACCCGACCGGGCCGCCGATCTCGGGCAGCGAGAGGAGGGCGTCCAGGGCGGCCCGCCATTCCGGTACCGCCTTCTCGACCAGCGGGAGGATGAGGGCGTCGACGATCTCGCCGCTGACCGGCTCGCCCTCCTCGATCGCCCGCCGCAGGTCGGCGCGGGCTTGCTCGGCAGCGGCCCAACGAGGCCGTTCACCACTCCCGGGAAGCTCGATGGTGGCGGCCGCGAAGCCGTACTCCGCCGCGTAGTGCCGGGCCCGCCCCGCCAGCCGGGGGTACATCCTGCGCAGCCCGAGCGGGGGGTGGCCGATCAGGATCAGCGGCGTCGGTGCGGTGGTGGACTCGGGCGTCCACAGGATGCCGGGGATCTCGCCGAGGGTGAATTCGCGTTCGAGGACACCGTCATCGAGACGCTGTTCAGAAGTGAAATGCATGGTCGTGCCTTTCGGGAGTGCTCAAGAACGGCGCTCCCGGACGACCTGCCTATCGTCCGACCGTGACCCCGAAGGGGAGCACCCATGTCGATACTGCGTTCACGGGTACCACCTCCTCGTTCTCTCGCACGGCCGCCGGAAACGTAGCAGTGGTGCCCGTGGCCGGCCAAACGATTTCTTGCACGGGCTCCGTCGCCGGATACCGCGGAGCCGGAACACCACGCAGAGCCACTCGGTGGCTCATCGGCTGTTCGCGACCGCGGACACCGTCGAAGCGGCGCGCGTCCTGCAATCCGCGGCCCTGACGCGCAGGCGCCGTGCCGGCTTCGTACACTCGTCCGATGGATGGGATGAAGTGCACGTACTGCGGTGCCGCCGGACTGGAATCCGGCTTCGTCGAGGACGCGGGGGAGGGCGCTCGCGGGTACGCCCGCTGGATCGCCGGGCCATTGGAGCGCGGCCTGTTCGGCGGCGCCAAACGGATGGGTCGCCCCCGCCGCCGCATCGAGGCGTACCGCTGCCCCCGCTGCTCGCATCTGGAACTCTTCGCCACCGAACCCGTCTGACGGCCTGTCGCTTGGTGGGCAGTACACCCGCGCTTGAGCGTCCGCGTCTGTCCGGTGATGCCTGACCGCGACCGCGGGGCCGGGGGCAAGCTGCACCCGCCGCCGCGAGGTCGTTTCCCAGCACCTACGATTCGACCAAGATCAATCGCAGGCCGGCCCCTTAGGGTCGGAGGCATGACGACATCCCTTGACGGCAGTGCCTTCGACTCTCTCCGCCTCGACGCCGTGCGCGACCAAGAGGAGCTCCGCCGGGTCTACCCATCTCCCAGCGGCGCGGCCGTGCGGAAGCAGATGACGGAACTCACTGAGCAGACACGGCGGTTGATCGGCTGCTCATCGCTGGTCCTGATCGCCAGCGCGGACGCCGAGGGCAACTGTGACGTCTCTCCGCGCGGCGGCCCCGCCGGGTTCGTCGCCGTCCTGGATGAACGGACGGTGGCGATACCGGACGCGACCGGCAACAAGCGTCTGGACACCCTGCAGAACGTCATCGCCACCGGACGGGCCGGGCTGCTGTTCGTCATCCCGGGACGCACCACGACGCTCAGGGTGAACGGCCGGGCCTGCGTCTCCACTCGTCCAGAGCTGCTGTCGCAGCTGACCGCGGTGGGCAAGCCGCCGGCCAGTGCGCTGGTACTGGGGATCGAGGAGGTCTACCCGCACTGCCCCAAGTCGCTGCTGCGCAGCGCGGCCTGGAAGCCGGAGGAGTGGTTGTCGGTGGACGCCCAGCCGGCTTCGGCGGAGGTGACGCTGGCTCAACTGCGGATGCCGGAGCTGACGATCGCCGACATCGAGCGGGCGGAGGCGGACTCGCTGAAGTATCGGTACGAGTGACGTGCCGACCGGCGACCCTGGGGGTTTGGCTGAAGGGGCACCAGCCAAACCCCCAGGGTCGCCACGTTCAGCGGGGCGGCTCGCATCGCCGGGGAAGGGTCACGGTCCCGGGGCGGTGTTCGAAGGTGTCCATGACCAGCCACTCGTCCAGCTCGGGGTCGTAGAGGTTCTGGACACCGAACTGGAGCACCTGCCAGAAGGTTCCCCGGTTGTTCTCGTCGACGTAGATGTCACCGAGCGCGAGCGGCAGGCGGGGGTGGTTTCCGGGGGGCAGCTGCGGGAGGACGACACCCACTCTCCAGTGGTTCACGCGTCGCTGCGGGTGGGTGCCCCGCAGGGTCTCCGGACCGACGAACCGGGCCTCCTCGAAGCCCTGGTTCAGCGTCTCCAGGTTGAAGCCGGGGATGCGTGAGCAGGGGTGTTCGTTCAGGCCGGGCCATTTGTACGTCAGCGTGTAGAGCGTGTCGTGGTAGATCAGGTTGGTGAACCAGATGGGGTACTGCGGGCCTCCCGCGGTCATCTGGCTGTTGCCGTCCTTCCCCTCCCAGGTGAGCGGCACCGTGATGTCCAGGTCCCGCACGATCCACTTGCCCTTGCCGCGGAAGTCGCGGGGCAGGCGGGGCGAGGGCGTCGGGGAGGCGTCCTGCCGGGCGGCGACCGTTCCGAACGACGGCGCGGTCCCGGTGCGGGGTTCGCCGCCGACCGGGGGCGGGGCTGCCAGGACGAAGGCGACCACTCCGGCGAGAGCGGCCGACGTGGCCGTCTTGCGTGTGCCTTTCCAACCCATGGTGTCCCTCGGCTGTCGCGTCAGGCGCCAACACGGCGCGGGGTACGTCACGGCGAATGCGGGGACACAGTCCCCGGAATTGAGGATTCCGAAACCGTCGGCTCCGGGTGGACCAGCCGCGCCCACCCCGCCCTGATGCGCGGGAGCCGTACGGTGGTCGCCTTCCCGGCCCGGCCCGGCCCGCCGAGCCTGCGGGCGGCGGGGCCGCGCCGCCGCCCGATCGGCGATCAGGGGGTGTCGGCGCCTGCGAGCAGGGCGAGCGCGGTCTCGCGGAGACGGGCGTCGGCGCCGGCCGTGCGGAGGCCGGTGACGCCGGAGCGGAACAGCGCGGACCCCTCCATGAGCATGACGAACACCCGGGCCCTGTGGTGTGCTTCGGCCGCACTGGAGCCCGGTGCCTGGTCCCGGATGAACGCGGCCACATGCGTGACGTACTGGTCGTAGAACGCGCGTACCGCCGCAGCCGCCTCGTCGTCGTGCGCGGCCAACGCCCACACCTCGGTGAACAGGCGCACCAGGCCGGGGTCGTCGTGGTCCGAGAGCAGGGCGTCGAGCAGGGCTTCGTGGCCGGTGCCGTGCGTGGGGGCGAGGGTGAGGGCGGTGACCCGCTCCAGGGACGAGGCGAGGACGCGGTCGAGGAGCGCCGACAGGAGGGCGGCACGGGCGGGGAAGTAGTACTGGAGGTGGCCCAGTCGGACGCCGGCCTCCTCGGCGACCGCCCGTAGGGTCAGTTCGGACCCTCCGGAGGTGACGAGGACGCGCTCGGCCGCGTCGAGGAGCGCCGTACGCCGCTGCCTCCCCTTGGGCGTGGGTCCGGGTGTGGTGCTCACGCAGCGGCTCGCGTTCCGGCCCGGTCCTGGCCCGTGCCGACGCTGTCGTCCTCGTCGAAGGCGATGGCGACCCCGTGCCCGACGAGCAGCTCGACCGCGCGGGCCGGATCCGGGTGCTGCTCGGGGAAGACCAGGCCGCGGGGGGCGGGGGAGCCGTCGGTGCCGAGGACGCGGCGCAGGCCCACGACCGCCCCGACCGCCGTCAGGTGGTGCTGGCCGAGCGGATCGGTGACGGTCGCGGTGCGCGTGCGCCCGCGGTGGGTGACGTCCACGCGCAGTCGGGCCGTTCCGCCGTCGCCCGGCGAGTGGAGCAGGGCCCGGCGCACCGGGGCCCAGCGTTCCCCGCCGGCCCAGCGGAAGAATCCCGTGCCGCGAAGCGCGAGGAGCGCGCGGGTCGCGGCCGGGGAGCTGAATCCGATGCGGGTGGCCGCGGTGGTGGTGCCGAGGGTCAGGGGCAGGGTGAACTGTTCCGGGGTGTCGATGCGCGCCACCCGCAAAGGCGTTCCACCGATGCGTACCGTGCGGGTCTCGGTCATCGGGGACGCGAGCCGGCGCCGTCCGCCGTCCACGACCTCGAACGCCACGCCCAGTCGGTCCATGAACTCGACGGAATCGGCACCGGCCCGGTCGGCCATGTCCCACCGGACGGCGATCTCGACCCGCTCGGCGCCGCCCAACTCCTCGGCAAGCGTCGCCGCCACCAGGCTGCTGACCCCGCCCATCCAGGCGGAGGACAACAACACGGGCGCCGTCGGCCGGAGCAGGGCGGCGACGGTGACGGCCCGTTGCAGGCGGCCCGTCCACCGGGTGATGTCGACGTAGGGCACGCCGCCGGTCGCGGCGGCGTGCAGCACCCGGTCCTGGGGGTCGTTGACGGAGCTGATGACGGCGCGAACGCCCGCGCGGAAGGGGGCGGGATCCGTCAGGTCCCAGGCGCGCACCTCGGCCCCGATCTCGGCGGCGAACGCCTTGCCGCGGTCGGGGTTGCGGCCGGTGAGCAGGGTCGGGGTGTCCGTGGCCAGGATGCGGGCGATCTCGGCGCCCACGGTGCCGTATCCGCCGGTGATCAGGACGGGACCGGAGGGGTCGAGGGACAGCTCGTCGATCTGGTGGGTGGTCATGAACCACACTCTAGGTCATATGACCTAAAAATGCGATCCTCCTCGCGGGTGCCTCCGTGTCACCCCCGTGGCGCCCTCCGGGAGCCCTTCGCGGAGCCTGCGGAAGGGGCCCTCCGCACCACTGGTAGGAAACCTTCCTATCCGATACGCTCCCGGTCGGCGGCTTGGCGCGGTGCCCGCTCCCCGGGGCATGACGCGCTCAGCGAGAGCTCTGCCCCGGCCGCCGTCGCGCTGCCCCCGACCGTCCCCCGTCCCGGGGGCGGTGCCCCCGCACCGGTGCCCAGCTCTCGCCGTCCCCGAAGCAAGGGAGTCCAGATGCACCTCAACGCCTCAGCCAGAACCTCCCTGTTACGCACCCGCCCCCGCACCCTCCTCCTCGTGCTCACCGGCGTCCTCGCGCTCGTCGGCGGGCTGTTGCTCGCCTGGCCCGGACGGGCCGGAGCCGCCGCCGACCCGCTCATCTCGCGCGGGAGGCCCGCCACCGCCTCCTCCGCCGAAGACTCCTCGCTCGCGGCCGCCAACGCCTTCGACGGCTCCGCCACCACCCGCTGGGCCAGCGCCGAGGGCAAGGACCCGCAGTGGATCCGGGTCGACCTGGGAGCCGGCGCCACCGTCACCCGGGTCCGGCTGACCTGGGAGGCCGCCTACGCCAAGGCGTACCGTGTCGAGGTCTCCGAGGACGGGGCCACCTGGACCACCCTCGCCGAGGAAAGCGCGGGCAACGGCGCCACCGACGACTGGACCGGCCTCACGGGCAAGGGCCGCTACCTGCGCATCCACGGCACCGCCCGCGGCACGACGTACGGCTACTCGCTCTTCGAGGCCGAGGTGTACGGCACACCCGGCGGCGGCCCGCCCCCGGCGGGCGCCTTCACCGTGGTCGCCGCCGGCGACATCGCCGCCCAGTGCACCGCCTCCGACAGCGGCTGCGCCCACCCGAAGACCGCCGCCCTCGCCCGGCAGATCAACCCGAAGTTCTATCTGACGATGGGCGACAACCAGTACGACGACGCCCGGATCGCCGACTTCCGGGCCTACTACGACAAGACCTGGGGGGCCTTCAAGGCGAGGACCCACCCGGTTCCCGGCAACCACGAGACATACGACCCGGCGGGCGCCCTCGCCGGCTACAAGGCCTACTTCGGCAGCATCGCCTACCCACAGGGCAAGAGCTACTACAGCTTCGACGAGGCCAACTGGCACTTCATCGCCCTCGACTCCAACTCCTTCGACCAGAAGGCCCAGACCGACTGGCTCAAGGCCGACCTCGCCGCCAACACCAAGCCCTGCGTGGCCGCCTACTGGCACCACCCGCTCTACTCCTCGGGCGGACACGGCAACGACCCGGTCTCCAAGCCCGTGTGGAAGCTCCTCTACGGCGCCAAGGCCGACCTCGTCCTGAACGGCCACGACCACCACTACGAGCGGTTCGCCCCGCAGGACCCCGACGGCAAGGCCACCGCGAGCGGCATCGTGGAGATCGTCGGCGGGATGGGCGGAGCCGAGCCCTATCCGATCGAGGAGGTCCAGCCCAACAGCCAGAAGCGGATCAGCGGCCAGTACGGCGTGCTGAAGCTGGAGTTCACCGACTCCGGGTACGGCTGGACCTACGTCGGCAGCGACGGCCAGGTCAAGGACACGAGCCCGAAGTACAGCTGCCACTGATGTACCTGGCCCACACCGGCCGCCCGGACGCGCCGCCCCGCACCCCAGGGGCCCGGCGGCGCGTCCCCGCCGCCGTCCTCGCCCTCGGCGCCGTCAGCCTCGTCACCGACGTCTCCTCCGAGATGGTCACCGCCGTACTGCCCCTCTACCTCGTGCTCGGACTCGGCCTCTCCCCGCTCCAATTCGGCTTCCTGGACGGCATGTTCAACGCCGCGACCGCCCTCGTACGGCTGCTCGGCGGCCGGCTCGCCGATCGCGGCGGCCGGCACAAGCGGATCGCCGGTGCCGGATACCTGCTGTCCGCCCTCTCCCGACTGGGCCTGCTCCTCGCCGGCGGAGCCGCCACCGGCATCGCCGCCTCCCTCGCCGTCGACCGGCTCGGCAAGGGCATCCGCACCGCCCCGCGCGACGCCCTGATCTCGCTCAGCGTTCCACCGGAGGCCCTCGGCCGGGCCTTCGGCGTGCACCGCGCCATGGACACCACCGGAGCGCTCCTCGGTCCCCTCGCCGCGTTCGCCGTCCTGTGGGCCACCGCCGACGCCTACGACGCGGTGTTCGCCGTCAGTTTCTGCACCGGGCTGTTCGGGGTGCTCCTGCTCGCCCTGTACGTACCGGCCGCCGCGGGCCGCACCGTCTCGCCCCCGGCACCACCCCGGGCGACGCCACTGCGCGACCCGGTCTTCCGCCGCATCCTGGCGGCCGCGGTGCTGCTCGGCGCGGCCACCATCGGCGACGCCTTCCTCTACCTGCTGATCCAGCGCGGGCTCGACCTGCCGCCCGCCCTCTTCCCGCTGCTGCCCCTCGGCGCCGCCGCCGGCTACCTGCTCCTCGCCGTCCCGGCGGGCCGGATCGCCGACTCCCGGGGGCGCCGGCTGCCGTTCCTGCTCGGGCACGCCGCGCTGCTCGGCGCTTACACCGTCCTGCTGCTGCCGCTCGGTTGGCCGAGCATCGCGGCCGTCCTGCTGCTCCTGTCCGTCTTCTACGCCTGCACGGACGGTGTCCTGATGGCGTACGTCGGTCCCGTGCTCCCCGCCGGCGGCAGGGCCGGCGGGCTCGCGGTGCTCCAGACCGGCCAGGCACTGGCCCGGCTCCTCGGCGCGGCCGGCTTCGGGGCCGCCTGGACCTACTGGGGACAGGGGCCCGCCCTGTGGGCGGCGGCGCTCGCCCTCGCCCTGGCCCTCGCCGCCGCCTGGCGGGTGCTGCCCGCCGCCGTACCCGCCGCCCCGTCGTCCGTCCCCGCACCGGAGGAGCCGTGAGACCCCACCGACACAGGTTGCGCACCGCTCTGGTCGCCCTCGCCGTGTTCGTACTCGCCGGCGGCTCTCTCGGGTACGTCATGCACGCCCGCCACCGCGAGCAGACGACCCGGCAGAGCGGCGACGGCTCTTTCGGCCTGGCCGCGCCCGGGCTCTACTTCCGCGACGCGGCCACCGGGCTGCTCGCGCGCGCGGCCGGCCCCGGGGGAGCGGGCCCGCGCGGCGGCCCCACGTGCGACCGGTTCCACGCCGCCGCGAACCGCGTGCTGTGCCTGCGCAAGCTGCCCGGCCTGCCGGCACGCACCGAGGCCCTGGTGACGGACCGGCAGCTGCGGGAGATCCGCCGCGTGACCGTCCCCGGCATCCCCAACCGGGCCAGAGTGTCCGCCTCGGGCAATCTGCTGTCCTGGACCACGTTCGCGACGGGCGACTCCTACGCCGGCCCCGGCTTCTCCACCCGGACCTCGATCCTGGACCTGCGCACCGGCTACCTGGTCAAGACGATGGAGGACATTCCGCTGACCCTCGGCGGAGCCCGCCACCACGCGGCCGACGTCAACTACTGGGGCGTCACCTTCGCGGCGGACGACAACCGCTTCTTCGCCACCGTCTCGACCCGCGGCCGCACCCACCTCGTGGAGGGGGACCTGCGGAGTTGGTCGGCCAGGGCGCTGCGCGAGAACGTCGAATGCCCGTCACTGTCCCCCGACGGCACCCGGATCGCCTTCAAGAAGAGGGTCTCCGACGACCCGGCGGACCCCTGGCGGCTCTTCGTCCTGGACCTGGCGAACCTGCGCGACCATCCGCTCGCCGAGCCGCACGGCGTCGACGACCAGGCCGTCTGGCTGGACGACACGACCATCGGTTACGCCCTGCCGGGCCAGGGCGGCCGGGCGAGCGACATCTGGTCCGTCCCGGCCGACGGCACGGGCACACCCCGCCTCGTGGTGACGGGCGGCTCCTCACCGGCCGTCGTGGCCTGACCCCGGATGGCGGCCAGGCCACCGCCGGCTCACGACGCGTCGACGATCCGGTGCCGGAGGTGGTCGTAGGCCCAGGCGGCGAGGGTGGTCGGGGTGGTGGTCCGGACGCTTCGGCGTTGTTCGGGCACGAAGTTCTCGCGCAGGCCGGTCGACATCCCGAGCACGGCCTCCACCAACCCGTCGGTCATTCCGGCCTGGTGGAGCCGGCTGCGCATGGTGTCGTCGGTGATCCGTTCGACGTGGATCCGCCGGCCGGTGGCGGCGGTGAGGATCTCCGCGACGTGTCGCCAGGTGAGGTCGGCGGGTCCGTGGACCGCCTGTACGCAGCGCCCGGACCAGGTGGGGGACAGCAGGCGGGTGGTGGCGACCTCGGCGATGTCGCGAGGTGCCACCCAGGCCATGGGCTGGTCGAGTGGAAGGATCACCTGGAGGGTGCCCGCTCGCAGGGCGTCGAGTTGAAGTTCGAGATTGGTGAAGAAGTAGCCGCAGCGCAGGTGGGTGACGTGGACGTCGCAGTCGTCCAAGGCGGTCTCGGTCCGTGCCAGACCGTCGATCTCGCCGGCGCCGTGACGTTTCTCGGCTCCGACGCTGCTCTGGAAGACGACCCGGCCGATCCGGTTGTCGGTGACGGCGCGGACCACGCTGGTGGTGGCACGGGCGTAGTCGGCGAGGGGATCCTCGCTGCCGGTGGTCGGGTCCACCCAGAAGAGCGAGTCGATGCCGCGGGTGGCGGCCACCACCGAGTCGGCGTCGAACTGGTCGGCCAGCGCGACATCCACCTCGTTTCGGATCTCGGGAGCCAGCCGGTCGGGATCGCGCAGCAAGACGCGCGGCCGGACACCGGCGCGGACCAGCATGGCGACGACGTGACGGCCGACGTTCCCGGTCGGGGTGGTGACGGCGATCTGCATGTGTTCCTCCTTCGAAGCCTCGACTTCAGCCTAGGAGCCGAGGAGCCCTGAAGTCCTTCGGCGCCGCGGAGGAACGGGCCGTGCCTTCGCTCCCGCCTGCGTGCCCTCGGTGAGGGATCGTTCAGCGCCCCAGGGCGGCGCGCAGGGTGATCCCGTGGCGGCTGCGCAGGCGACGTACCTCCCAGACGGAGAGTGCGGTCACCGACAGGGGGCCGCCGAGCATGAACGTGTACAGCACCTCCGGCGGTGCGGCGACGTCGGGGCCGTTGAAGAGCTGGAACGCGAAGAGCGACCAGACCAGCAGGGGCGAGATCAGCGCCGGGAGCAGTTGGTGCACGTCCGAAGCCCGGAAGCACGTGAAGACGCAGGTGTAGGCGGAGAAGAGGGTGAAGGGGATCGAGGCGATCACCACGGCGACGGATGCCAGCCAGCCGACGACCAGGAACAGGAACCCCAGCACGGCGGAGAAGAATCCGAGTCCGATGGTCGAGGAGAAGAAGCCCCTCAAGTCCTCGGGGGTGACGAGCTCGCCTTGGAGGGCGGTGATGGCCACCCACATGGCGGTGGGGCCGAGGGCAAGCATGAGGACCAGGATGATCGGCCGGTGCAGTCGTTCCGCGAAGTCACGGCGCCGATCCCGGGTGCTCGCGGAGAGGAAGACCGTGATGCCGATGATGCTGCCCATGGCCAGGATGACGCAGGCGAGGCCCAGTTCGACGACTTTGCCGACGATGAACTCCTCGCCACCGCTGCTCAGGGGATATGCCATGACCAGATAGACGGCTGCGGCCAGACCGATGATCGTCCGGGCGCGTTGCATCCAGGCGATGAGCGGGTCGTGCGCCTGCTCGGCCGTCGATTCGAGGCCTCCCGCCCAGGCCCGAAAGAACGCCCTCAGCGCGCCACCGGACGTGGATCGGTTCGCGGATGTCGTTGTGTTCGTACTCACTTGGTTCTTTCCCCCGAAGTAACGCGTGCGCTCCGTGGGGCACATGGACACCCGACACAGACGTCGAACACCCTATCGGGGAGTGGGCTCGAACTCGTACGCCGAGCGACTCCACCCACTGCCCGGCCAGGGGTCCTCCCGACAGCAGGGCGCACGGCCAGGCGCCGCTTGCTTCTTGTCCGTGGGCGCTATCCTGAACTCTTTTGCTGGGAGGCGTGGGCAGATGGAGTTCCGATTGCTCGGAGCGGTGTCGGTTGTCACCGAGGCAGGCGATCTGCCGCTCGGTCCCGTCAAACGGCGCAGCCTGCTGGCCGCCCTGCTGTTGCGCCCCAACAACCCGGTACTTGTTGACTACTTGACGACCGCTCTGTGGGAACAGGAACCGCCGGCGCGCGCCCGCAGCGTCATCCAGGGCCATGTGTCCCAGTTGCGGGCCTCGCTGACGCGCGCCGGCGCCGGGGCGCACGGCGTCGAGTTGGTCACCCAGGGCGCGGCGTACGTCCTGCGCATGCCGAGGGTCCTGCTGGACGTGCACCGCTTCGAGGATCTGGTGGCCCGGGCCCGTGAGCAGCGTGACCCGGCCGACGCCGTGACGATGTACCGGGAGGCGTTGTCGCTGTGGCAGGGACCGGCGCTGGCCGACGTGTGCCCGAGCCCTCCGCTGCAGGCCGCCGCGCAGGCCTTGGAGGAGCTGCGGCTGGCCGCGGTGGAGCAGTTGGCGGCGGGCTGCGCCCGGTCCGGTGAGCACGCCGGCGCCGTGACCGTCCTGCGCGCCGAGGCAGTGGCCCACCCGCTGCGCGAATCACTGTCCGCCGCCCTCATGGGGGCGCTCCAGAGCGCGGGCCGCCGCTCGGAGGCGCTGGATTGGTTCCATCGCACCCGGCGGCTGCTCGCCGACGAACTGGGCGTGGACCCGGGTCCGGAACTGGCGAACGCCTACGCCTGCGCCCTGCGCGGCGCTGAAGGAGGCCCGACGCAGCCCACGGGGGACATGGAGACGGCAGCCGCCGAGGTCCCGGATCCTCGCCCGGCCACCGCGCCGGTCGTTCCGACCCACGCCGCCGTACCGGATGTCGTCGCGCACACGCACGCACCCGATCTGCTCCCGCGCGCACCGCGCGGCTTCCACGGGCGGACGGCGGAGCTCGCCGCCCTGTCCCGGGCCGCCACAGGCGAGGCACCCGTCTGCCTGATCACCGGGCCCGCCGGGGTGGGGAAGACGGCCCTGGTGCTGCACTGGGCACACCAAGGCCGGGCCGATTTCCCCGACGGGCGGCTCTATGCCGACCTGCGTGGCTTCGGCGACACGGGCCTGCCGGATCGGATGGAGGTGCTGCGCGAGTTCCTGCCGGCGCTCGGTGTCGCGCAGCACCGGATACCGGATTCGGCGAACGGCGCGGCCGCGCTGTTCCGGTCGCTGACCGCCGACCGCCGACTCCTCGTGGTGCTCGACAACGCGCGTGACTCCGAGCAGGTCAGGCCGCTCCTGCCGGGCGGTCCCCGCTGCGTCACCGTCGTCACCAGCAGACACCGGCTGCCGGGGCTGATCGTCACCGACACCGCCCGGCCCGTGGCCCTGGACGTGCTCGGGCCGCAGGACGGCACGATGCTCCTCGCCGGGGTACTCGGCACGGAACGGGTGCTCGCGGAGCCCGTCGCCGCCCGGCGGCTGGCCGAGCTGTGCGGCGGGCTGCCGCTCGCGCTGCGGGTGGCGGCCGCCAGGCTGGTGCAACGGCCCGGATGGTCGCTGGCCGCGATGACCGTCGAACTGTCCGACGAGACGCGCCGGCTGAGCCTGCTGGACGTGGAGGACACCGGCGTACGGGCGGCACTGCACCTGACGCTGCGGCAGCTCCCCCTGCACGTCTCCCGTCAGTTCGCCCATCTCGGCCGTCACCCCGGCACACACGTCGACCGGTATGCCGCGGCGGCCCTGGCGGGCACGGATCCGGCAGCCGCCGAGAGTGCCCTGGAGCGGCTGGCCGTGGCGCACCTCGTCACGGAGTCGGCGCCCGGTCGCTGGACGCTGCACGATCTCGTACGGCTCTACGCGCGGAGCCTGGACGCCGGGCCCGACGCGCTGGGGCGCGTGCTCGACCACTACATCGCCACGGGACTCGCGGCCGTGGCCGCGGCCGAGCCCGGCAACGAGGAGTGCCTCCCGCTGCCGGCGGACTACCTGGCGCCCGCCGCCGTGAGGGAGTTCGCCGACCGGTCCGCCGCCGTGGCGTGGTACGCGGCCGAGAGGGACGACCTCACGTCGGCGGTGGCCGCGGCACACGCCGCCGGACTGCACGGCAGGACCTGGCGCATCATCCTGCTGCTGTGGCCACTGATCGTGTGGCGCGTGCGGGACGGCTGGGTTCCGCTCCTGGAGACCGGGCTGGAGGCGGCGCGGGCCGACGCCGATCAGCACGGCGAGTCGCGAGTGCTGAACGTGCTCGGCTGGGTGCTGATCGAGGAAGGACGCATCGTGGAGGCGGTGACTCGCCTGGGGGCCGCCTCCGCGCTCGCCGCCCGCTCGGGCGACGTGGTCGCCGAGGCGAACGCGCTGATCGTGCTGGCCATGGCGCAATCGGCGCTCGGCGACCCGGACGAGGCCGCGCAGGGATGCGAACGGGCGGTGGAGCTGGCCCGCTCGGCCGGAAACCGGACCATCGAGAGACTGGCCATGCAGCACCTCGCCCGGCACCGCGTCGACGCCGGGAAATGGCACCCGGCCCTCGACACGGCGACCGAGGCCCTGGCCTTCGACGATCGATCGGACACGGCCGACGTGCCCCGGGTACTGCTGCTCATCGTGAGGGGAGAAGCGCTGCTGGGGCTCGGGGACCGGGACGAGGGCATCCGGCAGCTCGACCGGGCGGCCCGCGAGGCGGATGCGTCCGGCTACGAGGACGGCGCGGTACGGGCGCTCGGCGTACTGCTGCGGGTATCGGCGGATCCGGGGTTCCAGGCGCGATACGACGAGGCGGTCGCGCGCCTCACGACGCGCACGTGAGCCCACCTTGAAGGTCGACCGGCCGCTCGCCGCGGTCGCCGAGCAACCGGGCCGGAGCAGGCCGCCCCTCCGGGAAGGAGGGGCGGCCTGCGAGCCTGCGCGGGGGTTACTTCTTCGGGCAGGTTTCCTGGGTGACCTTGCCGCCCGACGTGTCGGCGGTGGCCGGGTCCATCGACAGGCACAGGCCCGTCCAGTTGTTGATGAACGTGTACGCCGGTCGGGACCCGGTCGCGGTGGCGAGCTTGGTCGGGATGATGTTCCACATCTGGCTGCCCGAGAACCAGCGGGTCTCGCAGTCCCACCAGAACAACTGGGTGCCGGAGCCCGGCGGCGTGCCGTTGTTGTAGGGGACGGTCAGGCACTTGCCGTTGCTCGCCTTGATCCAGTGGTACCCCTTGCCCATGTTGCCGGGCGGCTGCTCCGCCCCCCACTGGTGGCTGCTGGGCGGGGTCGACTGGCACACGCGCTGGGTGACCAGTCCGCCGGTCTTGGAGCTGTCGAACTCGGGACCCCGCACCATGCAACGGCCGTTCAGGCTGTTGACGTAGGTCTTGTCGCTGTTGACCTGCCAGATCATCCGGTTGCCGGCTTTGACGGCATTGTCCTCGTTGTGGTCGATGATCGCGTTCACCAGGCCCCAGCCGGGGAAGTCCGTCATGACGATGCCGACGCGGCCCTTTTCGCTGTTGAGGTACTTCATCAGGTGGTAGTTCACACCCGGGACCTCGGTGCTGACCCCGCTCTGGACCTTCGTGTAGCCACCGGCGTAGTAGAGCGGCGACCCCCCACCGGGGACCGTGTTCGCGGACGTGTACGTCACATACAGGCCACCGTCGGAGGAATTACCCTTGGCCCGCGAGATGGCCGCGTCGACGTTCGTCTTGACGAGGTTCCACTTCTCCGGGATGGACGACGCGTTGTAGGTGTCTTCCTTGTGGTCGTTGAAGCCCTCGATCCCGTAGCCGTCGCTGTCGACGTTGTCGAAGCCGGCCAGGACCAACTTGCCGCGCACGTCCCCGAGCGTGGGCACCTTCGCCCTGCCGGTGCCCTTCACCGAACCGGCGTGGAAGAGGTCGCGGTACTGACTCGCCCCCACGTAGCCGGCGAAGATCTGCCTGACGTCTGCCGGTTGCACCGACTTCGGCTCGTTCGCGCAGTCGGTGATGCCGGGGCTCCTGTACGCGCACTCGGCCCTCATCCGCATCACGATCGTCTCGGTCGGATGCGCTTTGAGGAAGCCCTGCGCCTTCTTCAGGACGTCGTCGAAGTTGGCCTGCTGGTAGTACGCGCTGTGGTGGATCGTGAACGATCCCCCGATGGCGCGGACCCGGATGTCGATGGCACGGATACCGCGTTCCAACTGCGCCGTCAGCGTGTTCGCGCTGTCGCCGTAGTCCTCCTGCGTCTGCACGGCGGACCCGCCGTGGATGGCCAGGGTGTCATGGGTGCCGGGGATGGACATCGCCGACAGCTTGGTGTCGCTCGCGACGCCCCACATCCACTCGGCCCGGTCCGCCTGCCCGAGATTGCGGTGTGCGTCCTGGTTGGTCGACCCGGCCGCCCCGGCGGCGGTGGGCGTCAGCAGCGCCGCCCCCAAGGCGACACAGACCGTCAGCAGCCGTGCCAACGGGCGGGACCGCCGGCGCGAACCGGCGCCGGCGGCATGGGGGATGGTGCGGGGCATGGGACTCCTGTCCGAGTGCGGGGCGGTACGGAGCCCAGCCTGAGCCCCACCGCCGGCGCTTCACTGACGTACCGCTGACGCCCCGCCCCCACACGCGCAAGCGGCCCGACGGACAGCGCACAGCGGGGTCCGCCTCGGCCGCACCGACGCGCCCGAACCAGGACCCCCGTCGCGCCGCTCGTTCAGGAGGGCAGCCCCAGCACGCCCGTCAGCTCGGACCGACGCCGGACCGCGAGCTTGCGGTACACGCGGGTCAGGTGCTGTTCCACCGTGCTCACCGTGATGTACAGCTGACTGCCGATCTGCCGGTTCGACCGGCCGGCCGCGGCCAAGGAGGCCACCTGCCGCTCGGCCTCCGTCAGACCGTCGGTGGCGACGCCCGTCGGCAGGAGAACGGCTCCCTCCCGGCGTCCGGCCTCCGCCGGGGACGGCCCGGCCGGGACCGGAGGTCCGTCGAGGGGGGCCGCGAGGGGGCGTACCCGGTCGGGCGCGCCACATTCGGCGGCCAGGCGCTGCGCCTCGCTCCAGCGCGCACGCGCGGTACGGGTGAGGCCCTCCGCCAGGTCCACGTCGCCGAGGTCGCCGAGCACCCGGGCCAGCGAGAGCCGGCTGCCGGTCGCGCGAAGGGTCCGCTCCGCCTCCTCCAGGTGCGCCCTGCGCCGCCCGGGCTCGTCCAGCGCGGCCAGCACGGCCAGGGCGCGCCCCCGGGCGTCGGTCGGCCGATCACCCTGCGCGATCTCCGCCACGACCAACCGCCGGGCCCGCTCCGGTTTACCGAGGGCCAGATACGCCTCCGCGGCGCGGGCACGCCAACCGAGGGGGCCGAGAGGGTTCCCCCGGGACTCGTCCGAGGGGGCGCAGGCCGTGAAGTCGGTCAGCGCCGCGCGCGGACGGCCCGATTCCAGCAGATAGCTGCCGCGGGCGATCCGGTACAGCGGGCCGAAGGACGAGTCCCACATCTCGTCGGGGACCGGACGCTCCAGGTACCTCACCGCCTGGTTCGAATCCCCCATCACGGTGTGCGCGGCGACCAGGACCGACAGCGGCATCCCGACGGCGACGCCCCAACTGCGGTCGGGCAGCAGCTCCAAGGCGGACGCGGCACTCTGCACGGCCGTGCGCAGATCCCCCAGGTTCCACCGGATGTGGGCGCGCAGACCGCCCAGGAGCGCTCTGCGGACCGGGAGTTCGTCCGGGGTCAGGCGGCTCCACTGTTCCTCGCACAGCCGGTCGGCGAGCGTCATCTCGCCGTTCCGTGTGAGTTCCAGGACGGCCGCGAGATCCAGCTCCCGGAACCAGCGGGGGTTGATGACGGCCGGCACGGACGGCCGTTCGGCGGCGTCGTGGCCGTCCGTACCGGTCAGGGCGGTCGCCGGCGGCAGGAGCAGTCGGCGGCCCCCGGGGACGGGCTCGGCGCAGGACCCGGGCATCGTTGTCGGCGCATGCCGGCCGGGGGCGTCGGTGTCCGCAGCGTCGCAGAAGTAGGCGTGCACTGCGGGATCGCCGAGCAGGTCCGGCCAGAGGCAGCCGATGAGAGCCTGGAACCCCCGCAACTCGTCGTGCGTGTGCGACGGTTCGCAGGACTCGACGAGGCGGGCCATCACTTCCCGTGCGTGCTCGCGACCGCCGAACCAGAGGAACCAGAGGACGAGGAGTCGCAGCGCGCCGCAGTCGACCTCGCCGGCGCGCGCGGCCGACAGCAGCCGGTTCACCTCCGGCTCCGCCGCCAGGGGATTGACGTAGCACTGCGTGCCGATCATCGCGGCGATCACCCTGCCGCGTTGTCCCGGGCCGAGCTCGGCCCGGTCGGCCAACCGCAGGCAGGCGAGCGCCCGATCCGTCTCCCCGGCCATGAGGAGCTGCTGCCAGGCGAGTCGCAGCACCCGCACCTGGCACGCGTCGGGCAGGTCATCCGCGGCGACCAGGTGCCGGGCGACGGAGGGCGCCGGGGCGCCCTCCGTGAACAACAGCGCGGCGGCCCGCCGGTGCAGGTCCGGAAGGTCGGCGTCGAGCATGCCGAGGACGGCGTCGGGGACGGCCGGATGTCGGAAGCCGCCGTCTTCCAGCAGACCCGAGCGGTCGAGTTCGGCGAGGTGCTGCTCGATCTCCCCGGGTGGGCGCTCCAGCAGGCGGGCGGCCCGTGGGGGAGTGGCGTCGTCACCCAGTACGGCGAGCGCGCGGACCGTCTCCGCGAGAGCGGGATGGCGGACGAGACCGGCGACGTAGGCGGTCCGGAAGGCGGCCCCGACCGGGACCGGCGGCCGGGAAGCTGCGGCCGGGTCCAGGTGCAGATCGCGGACGAGCGCGGTGGCCAGGGCGGGGTTCCCGCCGCTGATCCGATGGACGGCCCCGGCGGCCGCGCCGACGCCGGCCCCCTGTTCCAGCAGCTGTCTGACCTCCGCCTCCCGCAGGTTGGCGACCTCGACCGACCGGGTGCCCGAGAGCCCGAGGAATTCCAGATGGTCACGGATGCCGTCGCGGGAGGTGCGCGGGTAGGCCATCACCAGGGTGATGCGGTGGGACTGGGCGCGGCGGGCGAGGTGGAGCAGGCAGGATTGCGAGGCCGGGTCCACGTGGTGGGCGTCGTCGACCAGGACGATGATCCCGGTGTGCGCGGCCGCTGTGACCAGCGCGGAAACCAGTCCCTGAACGTCGTGTGAGGGGACGGTGCCGGACAGCGCGGCCAAGGCTCTGTTGCCGACGAGTTGCCGCAGGGCCGACCGGATGCCGTCGGCGACTCCGGAGACATGAACGAACTGCTCCAGGATGGAGAACGGCACGTCGCGTTCGTCGCGATACCCGGTGGCGTGCAGGCACACGAGACCGGAGGCGGCCGCGCGTCTCTTCACATCGTCCAGGAGAAAGGTTTTTCCCGTTCCCGGGCCCCCCTCCAGGAGGAGGACGCCGCCGCGCTGTTCGGCCTGTTTGATGAGGTCATCGGCATCGGACAAAGCCCGCAGCCTTCCGTTCGCATCCCACCGTCCTGTTCGCACGCATGCACGCACAGAACAGAACGGACCTGCCCAGCAAGGCAGGTGACCCCCCGGCCCAGCTAGTGATCAAGTCTATGGGGGCTCGATGGCGCGCCGGCCGGAAGGAGCTGTATTCCGCCATTCTCCGACATGTGAACAGAATCCGACCGGCCCCGGTGGAGGGCCGCCGGCAACGACGCGGGAGGCAAGGCGCCCGCCCGCCGTCAGACCTTCCTCCCCTCGCGGACCGCGTCGCTCACCAAGTCCCCCGCTCACGCTCATCATTGGCCGGAACCGCGCTGTCCACCCGCTGCGGTCGGCCGGTCCTGGCGGACGCGTAGACCGCCGTCACCACGGCCACCGCCTGCCGCCCGGCAGCCCCGTCCACCAGCGGGGGCCGACCGTCGCGGACGGCGTCGCAGAAGTCCAGGAGCTGGTCCCGGTGCGGCTGGTACAGCAGCCCCGAAACGTCCCGGGCCCCGTCTCCCACCAGCGACGCCGCGTACGCGGCGGACTGGTCTGCGGCGCCGAAGGCCCCGTACGCGGGCGCGTCCTCACCCTCTGCGGCGAGGTGCAGGTAGGCGAGCCGGTCGTCGTCGATGACCACGGAGCCCCGGTCGCCGTTCACCGCCGTCCGGGCGGTGCGCCCCGGGTAGGCTGCCGTGGTGGCGAGCAGGGTGCCCAACGCGCCGTTCGCGAAGCGCAGGCTGGCCGTCGCCACGTCCTCCACCTCGATGCCGGGGTGGGCCAGCCGCGCCGTGTGCGCGGCCACCTCCACCACCGGCCCGGCCAGCCACTGCACCAGGTCCACCGCGTGGATCGCCTGATTCATCAGTGCCCCGCCGCCGTCCAGGTCGGGCGTGCCGCGCCAGCTGCCGGAGGCGTAGTACGACGGGCCGCGCCACCACGACAGTTCGGTCATGACGGAGGTCACCCGGCCCACCCGCCCGGCCTCGATCACCGTACGGGCCAGCCGGGCGGCGGGATCGAAGCGGTGCTGGGACACCACGCCGAGCGTCCGCCCCGCCTGCCGGGCCACGGCGATCAGGCGGTCGGCCGCCTGGGGCGTCACGTCGACCGGCTTCTCCACCAGTACGTGCTTGCCCGCGCGCAGGGCCGCCTCGGCCGGCTCCGCGTGGGTGCCGCTCGGGGTGCACACGAGCACGGCGTCGATGTCCCGCCGGGCCAGCAGCCCCTCGACGTCGGCCGCGTCGCAACCCACCTCGGCCGCCAGCGCCCCGGCACGCACCGGGTCCCGGCCGGCGACGGCGGCCAGCCGGGCCCGGCCGGCCAGTACCTCGTCCTCGCGCGTCAGCAGCCGAGCCAGGAAGCCGCCGATCGACCCGCAGCCGATCACTCCGAACGTGAGCACGGAAACACTCCTACAGTCAGGGCCGTGGGGTCGGCCGGTCAGTCGGGGAGCGCCGGGGCGGCGCTCCTGTTCGTCGGGGTCGGCCGGGTCATGCGCCGGACATCGGCACGGGCCCACCCGGGGAGGACGAAGGCGAGCGGGCCGGGGGCCGCCTGACGCGAGGTGGCCCCCAGCGGCCCGGAGCCGCGGCCCGGAACAAGTCGCCCGGTCGCCGGCCCGGAGCCGCCGCCCGGTCACCGGCTTGCGCGGCCCCGCCCGGCCCGCAGCCGGTCAGGTGCGGACGGAGGGCGGCCGGTGGGCTGGGTGCACGGCCTCGGCCAGCAGACCGATGCGCGCCGCGCCCCGCAGATCGAGGCCGGGCGGCCCCGCGGGGGACAGCAACGCCGCCACCGACCAGCGCAGGGCGTTGTCCAGGGGCGAGTCGTGGATCAGCCACTCGCGCCGCAGCCCCGGCCCCTCCGCCGTGAGCCGGTGGGTGTTGCGCGGGAGCCGGGTGCCCCGGGGCAGGCTCACCGGGTCCAGGTCCAGGCCGAAGCGCACCGGCCCGGCAAGCACGTCGACATGGCGCTGCCTGCTCTCACCGGCCGCGGTGGGCAGGTCGAACCAGGCGGGCACGGCGACCTGCCCGGACGGGTCGGGGCCGACGATGGTGGAGTACAGCTCGATGTCCACACCGTCGGCCACGGCCCGCTCATGCGCGGCGGTGCTGATCAGCTCGGGGTCGGACGCCACCCGCAGGGCGTGCGCGTCCGGGGTGGTGCCCATGTAGCCGTCGTAGGCGGCCTGCGGCAGCGCGCCGCGCAGCAGGGCCAGCATGTGCAGCCACTCGTAGCCGAAGATGCCGTGGTCGCGGTCGACGAACCGGCCGGCGGCGATGTCGGCCCGCCGATCCTTGCCGAACCCGACGCGGACGGCCCGAAGGGGGTGCTGGGGCGCCAGTTCCTGCCGCATGCTCCGCAGCAGGGTCATCGCCCGGGAATGCCGGTACTGGTCCATGACCACCAGACGGGCCTCGGGGTGGCGGTCCAGCAAGGAGTTCAGCTCGGGGATCTCCCACGTGCGGCACAGCGGCTTCTCCACCAGCAGCCGGGCCGCGGGGGCGACGGAGAGCACCTCGGCCACCGTCGCGACATGGGTGGCGGTCGGCGAGCACACCGACCAGACGTCGACGGGTCTGCGGACGACCGCCTGCTCGACACCCTCGAAGACGGGGATCGCGCCGGGCACCGCACCCGGGGCGGGGTCGACCACGCTGACGTCGAACCCGAGCTCGCTCAGCAGCCGTTGGTGCAGCCGGCCGGCGGCACCGTACCCGATCACGCACACGTGGGTCCCGGACACACGGGGGTTCATCGGGCCACCGGGACCGGGGCGGCCTGGGCCGCCGGGCGACGGGCGCCGGAGGCCAGGTACTCGTCGTAGTAGGCGGCGAACAGGCCGGCCTCGTCGATCTCCCGGTCCACGGGCTCCAGATGAATGCCCGGGGCGAGGTCGCCCGCCTCGCGGCACAGCAGCTTCGCCGCGATCAGGGTGCCCGCGCGATAGGCGTCGTACCCGCGGTTGGCGATGCCCTCGTACTCGAAGAGGTTGAGCGAGCGGCCGTCCCCCAGCAGCGTGGCCGTGGTGCCGGTGGGCAGGGTGTGGCGGACACCTACCTGGGGGACCACGGTGGACCGCAGACCCTCGAACCCCTCGCTGAGCAGGCTGAAGTCCTTGGTGGCGAACCCCGCGAGGTACACCCCGTCGGGCAGCAGCGGCAGATCGTCGTGGGTGAGGGCGAGTTCGCCGGTGTTGCCGACGATCAGGAACGGCGCGTGGGCGCTCAGCGCCTCGCCCACGCTGGTGTAGGTCTCGTACCCGTGCTCCGCGGCCGTGATCAGCGCCAGGATCTCCGTGTCCACCACGGACACCCGGCAGCCCAGCGCCCGCAGCGCGTGCGCCACCCGGCCCCCCAGCGTGCCGTAGCCCAGCAGCAGCACATGGCGGCCGATGAACTTCTCACCGGGCAGGATGGCGCGCAGCCGGCGCACGCAGGAATCGGCAATCTCGTTGTAGCCGAGCATGCTCTTGAGCCGCGAACGCGCCATGTTCAGCACGGGGATGGTCAGTTCGCCGGGGGCGCCCGCGATCCGCTTCAGCCCGCTCACGGTCAGCTCCAGGGCGCCGTCGACGCCGTCCTTCAGGACGCCCTCGGCTCCGTATCCCTGCGCGAGCAGACCACCGTCGTCGATCACCAGGACCCTGCGACCCGCCGCGTGCGCCTTGCGCACGAACTCGTCCACCCGCTCATTGGCCGCCAGGGCGTACGCGCGCGCCGTCGTGTCGGCCGAGCCGTTGATCACCGAGTTGTCCAGCGTGTCGCTCCGGTAGCCGCGGTGCAGGAACCAGGCGTGGACGCGGTCGCGGTGCAGGGTCCGGTCGCCCTTGGAGAGCGCGAAGATCCACTGCGGGTCGATGCCGGCGCGCTCCATGCCCAACAGAAAGCCGACGCTGTTCTCCACGTAGTGGTCGCGGAAGATCAGCGCCCAGTCGCGGAAGGCCGGCTCCTCGGTGGCGTAGCGGGCGACCAGGGGCATGCCCCCCACGATCGTGTCGACCTCCGCGTCGGTGTAGCAGTGGCCGCGCAGGGTCAGCGCCTCGACGACGCGGTCGAAGACGGCACCGGCCCGAGCGGAGAGCGGTCCGGCGGCGGAGAGCAGCACCTGCGTGCGAGCGGCCGCGGGGACGACGGGGTCCAGGGTGCCCGGGGCGGTGTCGGCGATCGGCCGGCTGCACAGCCGTACGGAGGTGCCGTCCAGCTCCATCAGCATGTCTCCCGGCCCCCGTTCCGCGGGCTCCGGGAATGGCACGCCCTCCCCGCGCAGTACCGACCGGACCGTCTCACCGACATCATGAGGCGTCATACGACCGTCGAGGATCTCGTACCGGTTCGCGCCGGGCCACGCCGCGGCGCCACCCTCGACCGCGACACCCCTGGACTCTCCTTCAACCAACGTCATCGTCTCAACCTCTTCTCGTCGTGGATCGGGCCATCGCCCCGGAGTGTCCGGCGCACCGGTGGCCGGCGTCCGGCGCCACCTCCCGAGGGGCGGCGAGCACGGGGTGCGCTGACGGAGCGACGGCCCGAGGGGCCTGAGCCGGGGGCCGGAGGGCCCGGCGGCGGTCGGGCCGCGGGGGCTTCGGCCGGCACATCGGGAGCCTATGAAGATCGTTCGCCGCACCCCAGCCCCTACGCCCCCTACCACCCCCTACCGGTCGACGGCCGGAGCCGCGAGGTGTGAGCGCGGCGGGCAACGGCGGCCCGGGCGACAGCGCGCAGCACATCGCGGAGTCGGGACGCGGTCCGGACCCGACCTCCCGGCTCCGTGCGTCGCGGGACGTCCGCGCGGTCCTCCCGCCCGGGCCCCGTAGGGGGTGGTAGGGGTCGTAGGGGCTGGGGGAGCGGCAGACGATCTTCGTAGGGTCACGGTGCCCCTACCGTCCACGGACCCCGGCGTGCCGGAGCGCCGGTGTGCTTCGAGCGCCCCGCCGCGCACGCACCCTTGCCCCACATCCCCCGGCGCCGCGGCGGCGGGGCGAAGGCGACCGGGCTCAGAGCAGCCCCGTGTCCCCGGATCCCCGCCGTCACGCGTCCACGAACCCGCCCGGGAGCCTCGTATGACCCACGTCTGTTTCGCCATTCCCGACGACGAATTCGACCGTGAATTCCTTCAGCTGCCACTCGACGTGGCCAACGCGGGCGCGGCGCTGCGTGCCGAGGGCATGCGCGTGTCGGTGTGGGACAACCGCCTCACCGACACCCCGCCCGACACCGACGGCGACCCCGACATCGTGGTCGTGATCACCGCCATAGCCGACCGCGCCCAGTGCTATCCCCTCGTGCTGGACCCGGTCAGGGCGCTGGCGGACCGAGCCCGCCGGCAGTGGCCGGGGGCGACCCTGGTCGCCTGCGGACCGCACGCCACGCAGATGCCGGAGGCCACGCGCCGCGAACTGGGCACCGATCACGTCGCGCGCGGCGAGACCGACTCCGCCGCCGTGCAGGCGGTACGCGACCTGGCCGCCGGCCGGCCGTCGCTGCCGGTGATGCCGCTGGCGGACAGCTATCCGCAACTCGCCCCCGAACAGTGGCCGCTGCCCGCCTACGACCTGTTCGACCTGAGTTCCTACACCGCCGAGGTGTTCATGGACGGCCAGGTGCGGCGCGGCTCGTGCGGCATCGTGCTCGGGGTGCGGGGCTGCACGTACGGCTGCACCTTCTGCCACCTGCCGTTCGGTACCCGGATGCGCCCCCAGCCCGTGGAGCGCACCCTCGCGGAGATCGCGGCCATGCGCGAACGCGACGTCGACTTCATCTTCTTCCTCGACTACGTCTTCGGCCTCCACCCCACCTACTACAAGGAGTTGTGCCGGGGCCTGACCGGTCAGGGCGTCGGCTGGACGGGCCAGAGCCGGGCCGAGGTGGTCCTGCGCACGGACGTGGACGAGTGGGCCCGGGCCGGCTGCAAGGGCATGTGGCTCGGTGCCGAGTCCCCGGGGATCGCCGACACACCCGTCGGCAAGCGGATCAAGCCCGGGGTGACGAACGCGGCCGTGCGCAAGCTGCAGGACGCCGGGATCACACCCTTCGCCTTCATCCTCGTGGGCCTGCCCGACGACCCCGCCTGCCAGAACGGGGAGCTGCTGGAATGGGCGACGAACCTGCCCGGCTACTTCGGGCTCAACCAGCTCTTCCTGCGCCCCGGCACCAAGCTGTACGACCAGCTGGCGCCCCGCTACAACGACGGCAGGATGCCGAGCACCTGGTCCGAGGTGGAGGCCGTGACCCGGCGCTACCGGGAGAGCTACCCCGTGGACCTGAACGAACTCCGGGACCAACTGTCCCGACTGCCCAACTACATCGGCAACGCCATGGCGAAGCTGTGAGGTTCGCCGCGAGCCAGGCACCGCGCCCCACCACGCCGTCGCCCGCCCCGCCGCCGCCAGGGCACCGGGAGGTCACCTCACCATGAGCACGGCACCGTCCGCGCCGCCGCGGCCGGGGCGGCTGACCGCGGCGCTCGGCCTGCCCCGGCTCGACGGTCAGCGGCGCCTGCTCGCGGCCGTGGTCATCGACAGCACGGGCAGCGGCCTCGCCCTGCCCTTCCTGCTGCTCTACCTGACGTGGCAGGACCGGATGACGGCGGCCACCGCCGGAACCCTCCTGACCGTGGCCGGGGCCGCCGCCCTGGTCGCGGGGCCGCTGTCCGGGCCGCTGATCGACCGGTGGGGCCCGGTACCCCTCGTCCAAGCGGCCCACGTGCTGCGCGCGACGGCCTTCCTCGTCTATGCGGCGACCGGCTCCGCGCCCACGCTGCTCGTCGCGGCCACGCTCGCGGCGCTCGGGGACAACCTGTTCTGGCCCGCCAACCGGGCGTTCCTCGCCCGGCGCTGCCACCCCGGCGAGCTGATCCGCTGGTACGGCCTCGAACGGACCCTGCGCAACGTCGGGATGACGGTCGGCGGGCTCACGGCGGGCGTCCTGGCCGGGCACGGCGTGAACGGCCTGCGACTGGTCCTGGCGGCGAACGCGGCCAGCTACGTCCTCGCCGCCGTCCTGATCGCCTTGCTGCCGGCCACCGAGCGGCGTCCGTCCGCCGGTCACGTGCCGACGGTGCCCGGGAGCCGTGCGCCCCGGCCCCATGCGACCCGGCCCCGGCCCGACCGCGCGTACGTGACCATGGTGGCGGCCAACACGGTGCTCGTGGTCGTCTGCACGGCGCTCCCGGTGCTCGTGCCCCTCTACGTCGTCCAGCGGCTCCACCAGCCCACCTGGGTCGTCGGCGCGGTGTTCGCACTGAACACCGCGATGGTGACGGCGGGTCAGTCCCTGGTGGTGCGGTACCTGGAACGGCGCGAGCACCTGCGCACCCTTCAGCGGGCGGCGCTGGTCTGGGCCGCGGCGGCCGTGCTCTTCGGCGCGGCGAGCGGCCTGTCGCGGTCGGCGGCGCTGTTCCTGCTCACGCTCGCCGTGCTGGTGTTCACCGCGGCGGAACTGATGCACGCCCCCACCAGCGACGTCGTGGCCGTCCGCATGGCCCCGGAGGGAACGCCCGGACGCCACCTCGGCCTGCACCAACTGTCCTGGGGGGTCGGCTCCGCGATCGCCCCGCTGGCCCTGACCGCGGCACTCGCGCTGGGCCCCCGGTGGCCGTGGGCCCTGTTGGCCACCGGTGCGGCGGCCGCCGCCGTCGCCCTGTCCGCCGTACGCCGCACCGTCGGCCCGGTCCTCCCGGGCGGAGACGGCCCCGGGGCCTGAGAGCGGCCGAAGAACACGGCGCGGGTCGGTCACCGCCGCGCACCGGTGCGCGGCGGTGACCGACCCGCGCCCGAACGAGATCGTCAGCAGGAAGAGAAGAGAGATGGCCGAAGAGATTACGTTCTGGGACTACTCGAGGTCGCAGGCGCTCAGCCGCTACAACGGTTCGAAGATCGACGCGAGAGAGATCGCGGACCTGTGCGGCATCCGCAAGGACGCCGAGTCGATCGACACCGCGTTTCCCTCCCCGGACGCGATCGCGGAGATCCATCCGCTGGCCCTCAAGCGGCCGAGCCGGTGGGAAGCCGCGATCGCCGCCGCGATCTACGCCTACAGCGGTCAGATCGCCGCCCGACAAGAGGTCATCAAGGCGCGCGAACTCCTGGACCGGCTCCCGCGGGCCGATCGCAGTGCCCTCACCGTCTCGCGCATGCTGGCGCTGGTCCCCACCATGATCGCCGGATTCCGCTTCAGCCGGCAGGGGGACACCTTCAACCCGGAGGCGAACCGCTACCTGGAAGGCGCGCGTTTCCTCTCGGCGCTGCTGGAGGACAGGCCGGCCCTCGATGTGGAGATCGGACTGTGCGCGCACCGAGCCGGTGTGGGGGATCCGGCGCTGCCCGCACACGTCGACGCGTCGGGTTCGAGCCGCATGGTGGCCTTCGTCGGTTCGCTGCTCGACAACTCGCTCGCGAAGCAGCGAACGGTCAACGTGTCCCAGCAGACGGCCACCGACCGGGCCGCGGGCACCGTGCACTCCCTCGTCTTCACGCGGTACGCGCTCGACGGCAGGATGGAGCACCTCCTGCGCACGCTCGATCAGCACGCGGACGACATACGGGCACTCCTGACGCGGCACAACGCCGTCTCGGACACCGAGTTCCGCTTCACGCCGCTCGACCCCTTCAGCGAGCTGGTCGAGCGCGACATGGAGGAGGCGTTCGGCCCGGACTGGTCCGGTGCGCCCGCCGACCCGCGGTGGAAGAGCGGCGAAACACTGGACGCGGCCGTCGAGGCGGCGAAGGGCACGATGCTGCGCTTCACCCGGAACGAGCCGCACGCCCTCGACCACCTGCTCGCGATCCACGCGAACTCCGAGCACCCGAGCGAGCGCGGCACGTCGGCGCTCCACTGGTTCGACCGGCACCATCGGCAACCACTGGAGGTCCGCGCCCGGTACGACGTCGCCTTCCACCATCGCCTGGCCCTGACCACGCTGAGCAGGGACAGCGTGGGAATCGGCATGGAGCGGGGATGGGACGCCTACCAGTGGCTCGCGTGGAACGCCGCGTACGGATCGGCCCGGACGGCGATGCCGTTGCTCTACGCCAGGAGTTCGACCGAACCGGCGAGCCACGTCTCCCTGCGGAGCTTCAACCTCCGCCAGTTCTGGTGAGACCCCGGGGGCATCCCCGCCCCCTTTAAGCCGTGACTTAAGAGGTGGGCCACGGATGGTCGACCCGGCCAGGATGTGAAGCCGCAACCGGCCCTTCCCATCCTGGAGATCGTATGAAGCCGCATCTCGCCGCCGCCCTCGGTTCCCTCGTGCTGACCGCGGGCACCCTGCTGGTGGCTCCCGCCGCCGGCGCGCAGACCGCCGCCTACCCCACCACCGATTTCGACGTCACGTTCGGGAACACGTGGACGAAGGGCAAGATCACCTGGCAGAACCGGTCGGTCGTGGTGACGGGGACCCACAAGTCGGTGAGTTCGGCCGGTCCGGCGTACTGCCGGCGCACCTGGGCGTACACCTACAACGCCGCCGACACCGTGAAGTTGGGCTCGGCCGGCTCCGATTCCTCCGACACGGCGTGCGGTACGTCCAGGAACTTCACCTTCACCGTTCCGGCAGACGTCCCCGGCGGAGCCGGACTCGTACGCGTCTGCCTCGACGACGGCAACCTCAAGGACCTGCTCTGCCACCCCTACCGGCGGCCCTGACCCACCCGGCCCATCGGAAGGCGTTCCAGGCGCGTGGCCTCGGCGGGGTCGAGGCCTGCGCCCTGTCCGCGGTACGACACGCCGCCTCCCCGTCGATCGCATCACCGGCAGGAGCGCCGGAGCCGCGCTCCCTGTCATCAACCGACCGGCGCGCCGAGTACGCGCGGGCGGAATCGGACGATGGCCTCGGCGACGGCGTCGAGGTGGCTCTCCAACAGGAAGTGGCCTCCGTCGAGCAGGACGATCTCCGCGTCCGGGGCGTCGCGCCGGAATGCGGTCGCGCCGGCCGACGCGAAGATCTCGTCGTTGCGGCCCCAGATCGCGAGGACGTAGACACGGCTCGACCGCAGCCAGTCGTGCACCGCCGGGTAGAGGGCGCGGTTGCCGGCGTAGTCGCCGAACAGGGCGAGTTGGGCGCGGTCGACGCCCGGGCGGGCAAGAAGGGCCAGGCCGTGCTCCCAGGCGTCGGGATCGATCAGGCTGGGGTCGGGGACGCCGTGAGACCCGGGACCGCCCGATGGTGTTCCATGGCAGCCTGCGGCAACCGAATGAAGGCGCGAACCCACGCGCGCAAACGGCGCTTCGAGGAGTGACCGCCCGGCCGGCGAACCCGGCCGTTCCGGAGCCCGACGCTGTCGGCGTACATCCGCGTACCCGGGTTGGGTACGGCGGCCGCGTCACTGCGAGCGGTATCTGACCGTACGCCCTGAGGCGCGCGGGCGACCGGACGACGGCTACGACGGTTCGCTGACGGCCAGCGCGGTTCGCGCCAGCCCGCGCAGCCAGGCGTGGGCGTGGTCGGTGTCGTAGCGCTGATGCCATGACAGGTATATCGATGCCGAGGGGAGTTCGAGGGGGAGGGGGAGCACGGTCAGGCCGAGGTCGGCGACGGCGGTCCGCGTGGTGGCTTCGGGGACGCTGATCAGGAGATCGGAGTCGCGCGCGAACTCCAACGCGGCCGCTTCCGTGGGCGCGGTCGCCACCACTCGGCGGGTGAGGTCGAGTCGCGCCAGGGCGTCGTCGAGGGCATTGCCGAGGTTTCCGCGCCGCGAGACGGTGACGTGATCGGCGGCGGCGTACTGCTTCGCGGTGATGGCCTTGACGCGGGTCAGGGGGTGCCCCTGCCTCACGACGATGACGAGGCGGGTTTCGCCCACCTTCTCGGCACGGATGTCCGGTGCGCTCGGGAGGTTGGCGTTCGCCTCCAGGTCGACCTCCCCGCGCCGCAACTCGGGGGTGTCGATGCTCGACTCCGCGACGAAGCGCAACCGCACGCCCGACGCCTGTGCGCGTACGCCCGCGAGCAGTGCGGGGCCGCTCAAGGCGACCAGGGAATCGTGCCAGCGGAGTGTGAAGGTGCGCTCCAACGTCGCCAGATCGAGTTCACGGCTCGGTGCGAGCACACCCTCGACCTGCTGCAACAACTCGTGCACCTGTTCCCGGACGGCGATCGCATACGGCGTCGGGGTCATCGTGCGGCCGGTGCGCACCAGGATCTGATCCCCGGTCGTGCGCCGGATTCGGCCCAGACTGCGGCTCATCGCAGGTGCGGTGACATGCAGGCGTGCGGCCGCCCCGGCCACACTGCCCTCTTCCAGCAGCGCGTCGAGCGCCGTGAGCAGATTCAAATCCAATTGCATGTGAGTAATCCTAGCCGTGCTTGACATGCATTTGAAGTTAACCAATGGGCTCTATACCTTCGAGACGGAGCGCAGGACACCACATCTGACTCAGCCTCATCAACCCTCCCGACCACGGGAGTACCGCCATGTCCGAAACCCTCCAGGCCACCGATGTCGCCTCCTCCGACGCCGACCTGCTCGATCGGCTCCTCGATCACCGCGATGCTCTTCGACGCGCTCGTCGTTCGCACCTCCGTGCCCGCGACCCTGCACCTGGTGAACGTGGCCGCCGGCCGGATCGACGCCTTCTGGCAGTTCGCCGGCGCCCGCGCGGACCTGCTCCCCGGCGCCCTGCTCGTCACCGAGGCCGGCGGAAAGATCTCCGACGCCGAGGGCCGCCCCTGGACCCCGCACAGCGAGACCTTCCTGGCCGCCGCCCCCGGCATCCACACCGAAGCCGTCACCACACTCTCACGCTGACCGCACCCCGCACCCGCACCCACACCACGCAAGGAACCCGCGCCACCGAAGCCGCCATACTCTTCGTCCCGCACATCATCCGGGCCAACGGATTCACCCCCTTCGCCATCTCGATCGCCCGTTGATCCGCGGCAGGCTCCGCACACGACAGCGCGATCAGGGCTGCCGCCAACGCCTCCTGTGGTTCACGGCACCGCTCGACATCGAAGGCGCCGCCCAGCTGGAGCTGCTCGGTGTTGTCACCGGCCGCCGGCAGTCACGTCGCGTCAATGCCTTGGGGGAGATCGCGCGTCCTCAGCCAGTAGGAGCGGGCCGCCACCAGCAAGGCACATCCGTACACGGCGAATGCCGCCATTCCGATCCAGCCGACCAGGAGCATGTCTTGAGGGGAGTGGAGGTCGCCTCTCCGGATCGTCACCACGTCCATCGTGGCCAGAGCCATGTAGCCGAGGCCGAGCACACCGTACGGGGCGAGGGTGGCGACACCGATCAGGGCCGGAGTCAGAGGGAGCCCGCGCGGGACGCGGCAACCTCGCAGGAACGGCATCCAGCGTGGGAAGACCTGGCCCCAGGGTCGGACGAGCCCCCACAGCAGGAAGATGCCGAGCACGGCCAGCAGCATGGTGGCATCCAGGCCCCAGGACTCGAAGGCGAGCCAGATTCCCGAGGCGCCGTTGCGCTCGGAGATCGCGCGCATCTCCGCACCGGATGTGCCGGCGAAGGTGCCGCCGAAGGCCCAGATCTGTTTCATCGCCGCATACGGGAGAAAGGCCACCGTGCCTGCCCAGGCGACGAGTTGAACAGGCCGGGGTGCGGCGGTGGGCACTGAGGCGGCACCAGCGACAGGAAGGAGCCGATCAGATCGGGCGGTGGCCGCGAGGAGGAACGTCCCGCCCGCCGCCAGCACGTGGTTCACAGCGGAGGCCCAACTGTCGACGCCTTGGCCGAACATCAGCGTGATGACATCCATGAGCAGGCTGAACGCGGCGAGACCGGCCAGGCCGCACACCGTCCACAGCAGCGCACGCAGTGCGGGCCGCAACCCCTGGCGCGACACCGCTGCACAGGTCAGTGCCGCCAGGGCTCCCACTCCCGTGACGGCCCAACCCGACGCGGCCACCGGGATGCCGCCGTGGTGGAACAGGCGAGTTCCCTTCAATGCGCAGGCCAGACCGAATCCGGCGTACGCCACCCCCCAGAACAGCGCCGCCCACTGCACCCTGCGCAGCCCCTGCTGCCTCCGAGTGCGCCAGAACGCCTTCATCATCCGTGGATCAATGGTCATGTTCTGAACGTCGCATCGACGAGCTCCACCCGGATCGGCCGCTTGAACGACCTGCCTCCCCCGCCCGGGGGAGCACCGTGGAGACCCGGGCATGCCTCACAGTCCGGTTCGACGACGACGCCCGGCTGCACCAGGCAGCGCGGCGCCGGGCATGGGCGGAGTTCACCCACGCCGGGCAGACCCGGGCGCGGTCCGTGAGGTACCCGGCGCCGAGCGGTCCCCGTCCGTCACCCGTTCCGCGGGGCGCCGGACAGGGCGCTCGTGGCCTTCCACTCATCCCACGACAGGTTCCACTCGCCGTAGCCGTTGCCGATGTCCGCGTTGCCCTTCGAGCCGTCGCCGACCACCTCGAAAGCGTCGCCGATCTGGGACTGCCCGAAGAACTCCTCGGCGTCGGCGCGGCTCATGCCCACGCAGCCGGAGCTGCTGTTGACGCGGCCGAAGGCGCCCTCGTTCCAGGGGGCGGCGTGCGCGTACATACCGGACCAGGTGAGCCGCATCGAGTAGTCGACCATCTTGTTGTACGCGTTCTCCAGGCCCACCGTCCGGGAGTCCATCCGGATGGTGCCCTCCTTCGACATGATCACCATCTTTCCCGACCAGGAGGCCTTCTGACCGCCGGGAGTGCCCGCCGAGATCGGGACCGTCCTGAGCTCTTGGCCGTCCTGGGTCACCGACATCCTCTTGGTGTCGAGGCTGACCTGGATCCGACGGTCCTTGCCGATCCTGAAAGCGGTGTCGTAGTCCCGGGTGAACATGCCGGCGCCCTTGCCGGAGTCCACGCCGTTCAGGTGCATCTCGACCTTCACGTCCGTGCCGGACTTCCAGTACTCCTTGGGCCGCCAGTCGACGCGGTCGTTGCCGGAGTAGTCCTTGAGCCAGCCCCAGGAGCCTTCGGTGTTGTTCGAGGTGGTGACCTTGAGTTGCTTCTCGACCTCCGCCTTGTTCGTCACCGGGTTGTCGAAGACGAGGGACACGGGCATCGCCACGCCCACCGAGCTGCCCTTGGGGATGTTGATCGAGACCTTGTTCACCTGGTCGGCGGCGCTGGTCCTGAATCGGGTGCCGGCGCTCTGACTTTCGGAGTTCTGCGCCTCGACCTTGTACTCCGCGCCGGGTGGGGCGTTGCGCTCCGAGGTCCAGGTCTTGCCGTCATCGGATATCTTCCCCGGCAGTTCCGCGCCCTTCGCGTCGGTCACCTTCACCTGGGCCAGCCTTCCGTCGGCCACCGTCACGGTCACCGGCCGGCCCGCCGTGACCTGGTCGCCGGTGAGGTTGACCGATACCGCCATGGGCGCCTTCGGCTTCAGCGCGGTCTTGCCCTTGTCGTCACCGCCACCGTCACTTCTGCCCGAACAGGCGGTCAGCGAGGCAGCGGCCAGGAGTGCGGTGCCCGCCATGGCGGTGCGACGTATACGGCTCAACGAAGGCCCCCTTCCGGGGATGTTGATGGTGGAGGTTCGCAGAAGAGGACGCGAACGGCTCGACTCTAGGCTCCGCAATCGGGGGAAGGGGTTGCCCTTTTCCCCGTGACGTCGACCGCAGCGAAACGGTCATCATCCGGTCACAAACGTTGCGCGCTTCGGTCACGGTCGGCTGTGAAAGTCCTGTGAGTGCCCGTCAGGGAGACCAGGAAGAACAGGGAGGCCGACAGCCGTGTGTGCACTGCTCGTGAACCCCGCTCAGCAGGACCACGACCAGGACCGGGAGCTTCACGTGCGCACCCTGTCGGTCCCCGAATACCAGGCATTCCTTGCCCGGCACGAGGGGGCGAGCTTTCTCCAGTACCCGTCCTGGGCCCGCGTGAAGGACCTCTGGCGTTCGGAAAGGCTCGGATGGCACTGTCCGGACGGTGAGATTCAGGGTGCCGGGCTCGTGCTCTACCGACAACTCCCCGGAACCCGGCTGTACTTCGCCTACCTTCCCGAGGGCCCCGTCGCCGACTGGTCCGATCCGTACCTCGACCGCTGGCTCACCCCGCTCCTGCGCCACCTGCGTGCCTCCGGTGTCTTCGCCGCCCGCATCGGCCCCACCCCCGCCTACCGCCGTTGGGACGCGACCACCGTCAAGTCCGGCGCGGGGCCCGGCCGGCAGATATCCGACGTCCTCGCCAGCGAGGTCGACCCGGTGGGCGCCGCCCTCGCCGACCGGCTGCGCGCCCGCGGCTGGAGGAGATGCGGCGGAGAGGACGACGGCGACGCCCAGCCCCGCCACGTCTTCCGCGTGCCTCTGGCCGGCCGCGACCTCGAAGACGTGTGGGTGGGCTTCAACCAGGAATGGCGGCGCAACGTGCGCCAGGCCGAGAAAGCCGGTGTGGAGACGGTCATCGGCACCTTCGCCGACCTGCCCGAGTTCTACCGCCTGCTGCGCATCACCGAGGAGCGCGACGGTTTCCGGCTCGGCCGCTCGCTCGCCTACTACGAGCAGCAGTACAAGGTGCTCAACGAGGAGGCACCGGGCCGCATGCGGCTCTACCTGGCCGTCCACCAGGGGGAGATCCTCGCGGCCCACACGATGATCATCGTCGGCAGACGCGTCTGGTACCAGACCGGCGCATCCGCCGACCACCGGCGCGAGGTGCGGCCGAGTAACGCCCTCCAGTGGCGCATGATGTCCGACGCCCACGCCCTCGGTGCACAGGAGTACGACATGCGCGGGGTGCCCTCCACCCTCGACCCGACGGCGCGTGCGTACGGTCTGCTGCGGTGGAAACTCGGCACCGGGGGACAGGTCGTCGAAACGCTCGGAGAGTGGGAGATACCCATGGACGGAGTCGCCAACGCCGCGCTCCACAAGGCGTTCCAGGCCTACCTGGCCCGCCGGTGACGGCCACCGACACCGGGCCCGGAAGCAGAAGGGCCGCCCCGGGCGGCGCCGGCGGCGAGGCGCCGGCGAAGACCTCGGTGCTGCGCAGCAGCGTGCTCATGGCAGCCGGCTCGATCGTCTCCCGCGCGACCGGCTTCATCCGCTCCGCCGTCGTCGTCGCGGCGCTGGGCACCGGACTCCTCGGCGACGGCTACGCCGTCGCCAACACGGTCCCGAACATCATCTACATCCTTCTCATCGGCGGCGCGCTCAACGCGGTCTTCCTGCCCGAACTGGTCCGGGCCGCCAAGGAGCACGCGGACGGCGGAGCCGCCTACACCGACCGGCTGCTCACCGCCTGCACCGCGGCCCTCGTGGCGCTCACCGCCGCCTCGGTCCTCGCCGCCCCGCTGATCGTCTCGGCGTACACCGACTACAGCGGCGACCAGGCGAGCACCACCGTGGCCCTCGCCCGGTACTGCCTGCCGCAGATCCTCTTCTACGGGCTCTTCACCCTGCTCGGCCAAGTGCTGGGCGCCCGCGGCAGGTTCGGCGCCATGATGTGGACCCCGGTTCTCAACAACCTCGTGATCATCGGCGTCTTCGGGCTCTTCCTCCACGTCTCCCACGACGCGGCGGGCGGCCTCACCGCCGCCGAGACCCGGCTCCTGGGCCTCGGCACGACCGCCGGCATCATCCTCCAGGCCCTCGCCCTCGTCCCCTCGCTGCGCGCCGCCCGCTTCCGCTGGCGCCCCCGCTTCGACTGGCGCGGCAGCGGCCTCGGCCGTCCACTGCGCAACGCCGGGTGGCTGGTGATGCTCGTCCTCACCAACCAGATCGCCTACTGGGTCGTCACCCGGCTTTCCACCATCAGCGGGCAGCACGCCGTCGAGGCGGGCCTCGCCGGCGGCGCCGGCTACACCGCCTACAGCAACGCCTACCAGCTGTGGATCGTCCCGCAGGGCATCATCACCGTCTCCCTCGTCACCGCCCTCATGCCCCGGATGAGCTCGGCCGCCGCCGAGGGTGACCTCAGCACCCTGCGCCGCGACGTCTCCCACGCCCTGCGCTCCAGCGCCGCGTTCGTCGTGCCGGCCGCCGCGCTGTTCGTCGCCCTGGCCCCCTGGGTGATGGGCAGCGTCTTCGAGTACGGCCGCACCGGCGCCGCCGACATCGAGGTCATGGCGGGGATGCTCATCGCCTTCGCGCCCGGCCTGATCGCCTTCTCCGCGCAGTACGTCCTCTCGCGTGGCTTCTACGCCCTCTCCGACACCCGGACTCCTTTCTTCCTGAACCTCGTCATCGCCGGGCTCAACGCCGCACTGTCCGCAGGCGCCTACTTCCTGCTGTCCCCGCGCTGGGCCGTCACCGGCATGGCCGCGGCCTCCTCCGTCGCCTTCCTCGCGGGCGCCGCCGTCACCGCGTACACCCTCGCGCGCAGGCTCGGCCCGCGCGCGGGCACCCGTACCGAACGGCGCGCGAGTGCCGTGAGGACCCACCTGCGACTGCTGGCCGCCTGCACACCGGCGGCCGTCGCCGGGTACGCGACCGCCCGCGCCGCCGACCCCTTCGGTGACTTCGTCGCGGTCGGCGCGGGAACCGCCGCCCTCTCGCTGGTCGTCGTACTCCTCGCCCGGCCACTGCGCCTCACGGAGATCACCGAGCCGCTGGACTCCTGCGCCGCAAGTTCGGCCGGTAGGGGGAGCGGGAGTCAAGGCCAACGCACTACCCAGGGATACTGACGGGATGCCACGTGTACTGCTGATCGAGGACGACCCTTCCATCCGGGAGGGCGTGGGCCTCGGCCTGCGCCGCCGCGGCCACGAAGTGAGTTCCGCCGAGACCGGGGAGGAGGGACTCGCCCTGATGGGCGGCTTCCGTCCCGAGCTCGTCCTGCTCGACCTGATGCTGCCGGGCATCAACGGCGTCCAGGTCTGCCGCCGCATCCGCGAGGACAACCAGGTGCCGATCATCATGCTCACCGCACGCGGCGACGACTTCGACATCGTCGTCGGCCTGGAGGCCGGGGCCGACGACTACATCGTCAAACCCGCCCGCACCGAGGTCATCGAGGCCCGCATCAAAGCCGTACTGCGCCGCCTCAGCGACCCGGTGGGCGCCCGCCCCGGGATCGAGCACCACGGCGAACTCACCATCGACCGCGCCGGGCTGAGCGTCGCCAAGAACGGTGAACGCGTGCCCCTCGCCCCCAGCGAGATCAAGCTCCTGCTGCACCTGTCGGCCTCGCCCGAGCAGGTCTTCTCCCGCCGGCAGCTCCTGGAGTACGTCTGGGACCACAGCTACCACGCCGACGCCCGGCTCGTGGACGCCTGCGTCCGCCGGCTGCGCACCAAGGTCGAGGCCCCCCACGCGAGCCCCCGCTACGTACAGACCGTGCGGGGCTTCGGCTACCGCTTCGGGCCCCTGTAGGCCACGGTGCGACGCATAGCACCCCTGGGTCTGCGCACCCGGCTGATCGCCGCCTTCCTGCTGGTCGCCGCGATCAGCGCGGTGACCACCGCCGCTCTCACCTACCAGCAGGCACGCAACGCAATCCTCAAGCAGACCCAGGACACCGCCGTCAGCACCCTGCGGGACCAGGTCGAACAGCTGGAGATACGCCTCCCGCTGGACCAGGCGGAGCTGCAACGGGTCGTCATCGAACTCGGCAAGCGCGGCAAACCGCACCCGTGGATCGTCTTCGGTGAGTACGGCAGCCTGCGCGTCTCCACCAATCCCGACACACCGACCTCCGGCGTGATCACCGACGACCTGCGCGAGAAGGTCCGCCGCCACGACTACACCGCCTTCCAGCGAGTCGAGGACGAGCGCGGCAAACCCTGGCTCACGGTGGGCGTCCCCGCCGTCTTCCAACACAACGGATTCAAGGAATCCACCGGGGCCGTCTTCTTCGCCAGCGTTCCCCTCTCCACCGAGCGGCAGACCGTCGAGGCCATGGTCGATGCTGCCAAACAGGGCGCCGTCCCGGGCCTGGCCATCGCCGTCGTGCCCGCCTTGCTCGCCGCCCGTAGCGTGCTCCGTCCGGTACGCCGACTGCGCACCGCTGCCCAGCGGATGGGCCGGGGGGAACTGGACACCCGGATCGAGGTCAGGGGCGCCGACGAGCTCGCCGGACTCGCCCGGACCTTCAACGAGACGGCCGGCGCGCTGGAACGCTCCGTGGAGGAACTGCGGCAGGCCGAGGTCCGCGCCCGCCGGTTCGCCTCCGACGTCTCCCACGAACTGCGCACCCCCCTCGCCGGGATGCTCGCCGTCACCGAGGTCCTCGACGAGGACGCCGAGAGCCTCGATGCCGACACCGCCAAGGCCCTGCGGCTGATCAGCGCCGAGACCGGCAAACTCGCCGTCCTCGTCGAGGACCTCATGGAGATCTCCCGTTTCGACGCCCGCGCGGCCGAACTCAACCTCGACGACGTCGACATCGCCGAAGCCGTGCGCAAGACCCTCGAACGACGCCACTGGGACGACGACCGCGTCGTCACCGAACTGCCCGACGAGGTACGCGCCCGGCTCGACCCGCGCCGCTTCGACGTGATCCTCGCCAACCTCGTCGGCAACGCGCTGCGGCACGGCGGCGCCCCGGTCCGCATCACCGTACGGACCGCGCCGGCCGAAGACGGCCAGGACGGCGACCGCCTGGTGATCGAGGTGGCCGACCGTGGGCCCGGCATCGCGCCCGAGGTGCTGCCGCACATCTTCGACCGTTTCTTCAAGGCCGACGCGGCGAGGACCCGGTCCGCCGGCAGCGGCCTCGGGCTCGCCATCACCCGGGAGAACGTCCACCTGCACGGCGGCACTCTCCTCGCGGGCAACGGGCCTTCCGGGGGAGCCGTCTTCACCATCGACATGCCAGTGGAGGCCCGCGCATGACACACCGGAGAACGAGCTCCCGGGCCGTCGCGGCCACGGCTGTGCTGACGGGCTGCGCCCTGCTGCTCACCGGATGCGGGATCAAGCGCACCGGGGTGATCGAGAGCGGCCACGCCGCCACCGTCAAGGTCTCCGGGTCCGGCAAGAGCACCGTCCTCTACTTCGTCTCCAAGGAGGGCGACCGGCTCGTCCCCGCACCCTTCACCCTGTTCGACGGCTATGCCCTCGCGCCCCCGGCACTTGTTCGCCTGCTGCTGGACGGCCCCATGGGTCGGGCCGGGGAGGCCGGCCTCACCACGGCGCTGCCCCGGCTGCCCGCCGGGAAGGCGGACGCCGTGACCGTGAGTCCGTACTCGCAGGAGCAGGGGATGACGGTCCGCGTCCCGTTCCCCGTGGCCGACTTGCCGAAGCTGGCCCGCAAGCAGCTCGTGTGCACCGTCGGAGTCTCCGCCGTCGCGGACACCCTCAGCCCCGTCACCCTCCAAGGCACCGACACCGTCCTCCCCGCCGACGAGTGCGACCTGGAGCGCTGACCGGCACGGCAGCCGGGGCGGTACCTGCCCTCCGCGGGAAAGGCCGGAGCGATGACGACGGCTTGCCTGCGCGATCCCGTCCAGGCAGCCCGTACCTCCGCCGCGACATGACCGCGCAGGGTGGAATCCACCGTTTTGAAGAGCAGCTCGCAGCCGGCGAACCGGCGGGCCGCCCGCCACGTACGCAAAGCGGCGGCCTCCTCGTCCAGCACTCGGCTACCAAGGTCGACCGCACTCACCTCCGCGGCGTACCGCGGCACGTCTGCCTCGGTGGCGAGCAGGATCCGGGCATCGTGACCTGCCTGGCGAAACGGCGCGGCACCGTCCCCTGCGCTGGTGAGGTCATCCGCCAGGATGGCCACGCCTCGCCGCACGTCGTTGCGGAATGTCATGCCCCACCTCTCCGTTGACCACCATCTGTGACGAGATCAATGGTCATTCAGATGAAAGAGCAGGACAAACGATGCTGTTCGTCGGTGATGAACGGCAGGTCCGTCGTCTCTGATTCGACTACGCTGGTTGAGCTGGCACACGTGAACGAAGGACGCATATGGCTCGCCCCTACAAGCCCGGACCGAAACAGTTCGTCTTCACTGTCGGCGATGGCAAGGACCAGCAGGTCTCCGTGGGCGACCCTCAGGAAGCCTATGTGGCGTTCTCCGCGTTCTTCCGTGGTCGAGATTCCGACACCTACACCATCAACGATGAACCCTCGGGGCAGAGTTTGGTACTCATGCCCGGGCAAGGTGTGATCTCCCGGACCAAGGATGCGAACCAACCCCGGTCGGAATACCTCCAGATCGACCGGGGCAATCGCTACCTTCCGAGCGCGATGCTGTTCTTCGAGAACGGATATGCCGGCCTCGACCGCTTCGGCCAGTGGTTCTCCGACCTCGCCGACCTCGACGCGTCACCGGAGACTCGCGGCGCCGCCCGCGCCGCCACGATCACGACGCAAGCAGCGGCGACCGAAGAAGTCGCCCGCATCTGGGCTGATTCGGGCTACGTGGACCCGAGCGACCAGTACTACGTCTTCTTCGACTCGCATGATGTCGACGAAGACCGAGCCGAACGAGCCGAACTGCTCAAGTTGATCGAGTTCCTCGGCCTCGAACGCGTCGACGCCCCGACCGAGGCCGCCGGCGGCGAAGTCTGGGTGCGCACCGACCCACGCCTCGACGCCGAATTCGCACGATGGTCGTAAACAGACGGTGGCGGATGGGCTGCGACATCGCCGTGATACCGGCCGGCGCCGTACCGGGGAAAGACTGATTCCATGAAGGACATCGTTTTCGCGCGCAACAGCGGATGGATCCCGAAGGTGATCCGGGAGGGCGGCCAGCTGAAGCTGATGCTCGGTGCCGGGGCCGACGCCAATCACGAGCCTCGCACGTTCACGTTCTCGATCAGCGAAGCCCATCTTGCGGTGATCCGAGAGGACCTGGCCAGACACCTGCTGCTGTGGAGTGCGGTCCTTCCACTGTGCGACGACGCCGGAACCCGGGGCCGGCTCGACGAGAACGCCGCCGTCGCGCTCCTGGACCCGATCCTCCCTGCCGCGCCCGCGGACGTCGACGCGCTCTTCCAGCACATCCGGTGGGACAGGAGCCGGCTCATCGCCCACGGGGCCGACATCGGGCTCCTCGAGCGTGGTCAGGTATGCGCGGCGATGCGTGCCGCGACAGAGACGTCAAACGGGAAACGAGCTCAGGAATACCACGCGAACCGCCGTCGCGCCGAGCGCGGAGCGGTACTCGGTCCACTCGACACCGCGATGCTGAAGTACACGGGCCGGCATCTGCACGGCGCGACGGTTCCCAAGCGGATGCCCGATGCCGTCGACCCCGCGCTGCTGCCCCGGGTCATGCGGGTGATCGCCACCGCGGAGCAGGCGTGCGCCGGGATGCGGATCGGCCGCGATCCGCGACGGGGAAAGCGCGCCACGGAGAAGCGCGACTGGAATCGGATGGAGACCACGGTCCAAGCGGTCCTGCGCCGTGCACACCCTGAGCTCGTCGATGACGCGGTGCGTACCGTGAGCGTCCTGATGTGCTCGGAGGCTGCGGACCGCTCCAGGAACACCCCCATGGAGGACGGCGAGGAGGCCGACGGCCACCGCGCCGGCCTCGGTGGGAGTGCGAGGAAGACGGCCCTGTCGTTCACCGACGACAAGGGCGCCGAGCAGAAGTGGGTCCGGGACGGTCCCCGCGCCGCCACCGCCGAGTTCTGGGAGTTCGTCGGCGACCGCTCTGCCGCGGACAACGAAGTGTTCACCATCGAGGACGAGCAGATGGGCGAAGGGATCCAGCTCCACTTCTACGCGGACTCCCTCGCCCGGATCACGACGCTGCGCAAGGGCGAAGGCGGGTCGGATCCGGAGTACCGGGTCGAGTACAGCCTGGTCGACGGGATCGGCGGATACCGGAGAATGGTGAGCGCCTTCGTCGGCGGCGGCTGCGCCGCACTCGAACAGCACGGTCCCTGGATGTCGGATGTCGCCGAGTTCGAGCGCGCGCGTCGGCGGCGCGACGCCCGGTAGTCCCGGCGGGAGCACGCCCACGCGCCGTCGCCGCAGCGGAGCTTCAGCAGGAGACGCCGCGCGGTCAGTGGCCGCCGGCGGGGTCCGGGGCCGGACGGGATCGGGGCGGTGGACCCCACAGCCGCGCACCACAGCGCGGTGTGGGGGACGCGCGGCTGCGGGGGTCACCAGGCCGAGGTGACGAGGACCGTCCCTTCGGTGGTGCGGACCGACACCTTGCCCGTGTCGCCGTAGACCTCGCGCCGCCAGTCGGCGAACAGTCGGGCCAGGCGGAGCGCGGCGTTGCGGCTGAGCGCGTCGTCGGTGAAGTAGGAGACAAAGGTGATCCGCGCCTCGCCGGCGGCGCTCACCTTCCGTACGCGGGTCTCGCGTACGGACTGCTGGGAGACGGTGCCGTCGTCGGCCTTGGTGAGGTGCTCCCCGAGGTAGCCCTGGAAATCCCGGGTCAAGTCGAACCAGTCCGCCGGCCCGCAGGGGCCGCCCCCGTTGCCGATCTCCCCGTCGGTCGGCGGACCGGCGCCGCCGGCCGTGGCCTCCTGGTCGGTGGGTGGGCCGGCGTATCCGCCGGTCTCCTCGTCCGTGGGTGGACCGGCGTATCCGCCGGTCTGCTCGTCGGTGGGCGGGCCCGCGTATCCGCTGCTCGGGTCGTCAGTCGTCGTGTCGAGGCCGCAATCGGCGGTCGGCGAGAGAGAGGGCACGGGCGCAGGCCCTGCCGCCGCCCCTCCCGCCGCCGTGTTGCCGCACCCCGCCATCAGGACGCACAGGAGCCCCGCCACCACCACGCGCCCGGCCCCCGGAACCGTCTTCCCCACCATCCACTTCCCCCTTCGGTCCCTCACCAAGAGGGGATCCGGCACGCGCCGGTTCCCGTCCCCGGACTGCCGCCGGACCTGGAGGTGGGGACCACAAGCGTACGTGCGGAGGCCTAAGTGGCTGTTGTTGTTCCGGACTTGAGGAGTGCTGGTCGAACGGGAGTCACCTGAACTCCCGACCCGACCGGTCCTCCCCCGCCGTCGTGACCTCCGCGTCCATCACATTGAGCGGCTGCATGACCGCGCGCACTGGGTGGACGTCACGTCGCCGAGGTGCCCGGCCGCACGGCGAGGCCAGAGCACCCACAGGCACGACGCCTGGCGTACCGCCACCACCAGCGTCCTCGCAGCAGTGCGCAGCTTGTCACCCGAGCGGTGGGAGGCGAGGACGTCCGCAATGGCCAACTGGCGGCGACTGTGAAAATCGCTGTCCGATCACCGGAGCACGGTGATAGACATCCGGCGTGGAAAAGAATCTTGAGTTCCCTGACCTGTTGCGACTGATCGATGAACGGTCGACCGCCTTCCGCGCCGTGGTCGCCGCCGCGCCCGGTCTCGACGCGCAGGTGCCGACCTGCCCCGGGTGGACGCTGTTCGATCTGGTGAAGCACCTGGGTGGGGGAGACCGTTTCTGGGCCGCCATCGTAGGCGCGGGGTCTGCCGACGCTCCCCCGGCCGAGGCCGTCGCCGCGCGCGCCGCGCTGGAAGTGCCGCAGGAGCGTGAGGCCCTGCTGGCCTGGCTGGACGCGTCGACGCAGCTTCTGCTGGGCGCCCTGCGCGCGGCGGGACCGAAGAGCGGTTGCTGGACGTGGTGGCCCGCGTCGCAGTCACCGCAGACCGCCGGCGGCACCGCCCGGCATCGGGTCCAGGAGACCGCGGTGCACACCTACGACGCCCAGCTCGCCGGGGGCGCCCCGCAGCCGCTGCCGGTCGAGCCGGCACTCGACGGTGTGGAGGAGTTCCTGTTCACCGTCTGCGCAACGCCGAGTGCCTGGCCGCACAAGCCCACGGCCTTCGACTTCCACGCCGCCGAGGGCCGCTCCTGGCGCCTCACCGTCGACGGCGACGGCGCACGCACCACCCGCATCCCCGTGCCCACCGCCGCGACCGGCGAAGACTCGGACGCAGCCGGCGCCTCCGTCCACGGCACGGCCAGTGAGCTGGTCCTTTACCTGTACGACCGGATCCAGGCCGACTCCTTGCACGTTGACGGAGACGCAGGGCTGCTCGACCTGCTCCGCGCCTGGGAGCCGGAGGAGAAGTAGGACGTAGCGGGCGCTGTTGGCCGGCTGCGGGGCCGGGGCGGGCAACCGGAGGCTTATTGCCACCGCGCGATGCTGGACGCGATGCGCTACCTGGTCGACAACGGCACGAAGTGGCGGGCCTTGCCTGCCGACTTCCCACCGTGGAACCGGGTCTACGCGTTCTTCCGGCGCTGGCGCGGCCCAGGTCCTGCTCACCCAGGTCACTGCCGCGCACTACCTGCTGGCCCTGGTCTGGGCCGACGGCGGATGCACCGGCAGCCTCGTCGAGTACTGCCTCGCGGCCCTCGCCCTGGTCCTCGCCATTGGCAAACGCAGCGACGACATGCGCGGCTTCGTCGTGCTGCCCAAGCGGTGGATCGTCGAGCGGTTCTACGCCCACCTGATGCGAAGTCGCCGTCTCGTGCGCGACTTCGAGCGTTCCATCGCCAGCGCGGAGGCGATGGTCTACTGGTCGATGACGATGCTCATGCCCCGCCGCGTTGCCCGGCCACGTCCTTCGCGAGCGTGAATCGGCCAGGTGCCGGCTCGATCAGCCAGCCGCGCGCCGTCAGCCGCTTGGCCTTCGATCGCAGTGCCTCCACCTTTCCCGGTACGGGGTCCAGGCCGAAGCAGGCGGCCATCTCCTGGCACGTCAACGCTCCTTGACCGAGTCGGTTACGGTCGCTGAGGGCCTGCAGGATGCGCTGGTAGTCCACCGACAGCGCCGACCAGGCCAGCCCCGCGCGCCACACCGGCACCCCTGTTTTCGGCTTCGCCGCCTCCGCCGGTTCGGGCCGCGCCGGCTGCACACCGGGAGCCGGCAGACCCTCGGATGATGACAGGGGCCAAGGCTGCGATGTCAGTGTGCTGAAGTATCCTTCCGGCCACCGCACACCGACTGCAAGGAACAAGAGAATTGACCGCCCAGTCTGCTTTCCCGCTGCCCTTTCAAACGTCCCGTTCCATATCGTTCGCGACACCCCGAACACTGCGGGAACTTCAGATGATGCAGTGCAGCGCGCTCATCCGGGAGAAGCCGGGGTGGTTCGACAAGATGAACGATGCCGACATCGTCGCCAGATGGACGCAGGAAGCGATGGCCCAGGGCCTCACCGAAGCGCAGGTGCGTTACGTGCTCGCCGAACTCGCGCACTACGCCGCGCTCCGCGACGGACGGACCGGCGTCGAGGTGTCCGCCGTCGACGGGGTGTGGCATTCGGACACACTGGTCGATGACACGCTCGGATCCCGGCTGCGCGAGGCGGTTCGGGTGCTGGAGCAGGTCTCCGAAGAAGAGCGGGACTGGCATCCCGGATCCGACGGCCAGGTACTGGATCTGGTCCATCCCTCACTGTTCTGCCTGGTGAGAGAGGTGAGCGGGGCACCCGAGAAGGCTTGGCAGAACCCGACGGACCGCTACGCGAGGTACGAGTTCTCGGAGAAGTTCCAGTGGCTGCCCACGGACGTCGACGTCAGTGACGACGGCGCCGTCGCCTTCCGCTCGTACGTCAACAACGTCCACCCCGACACTCATCGCGAACTGGTCTCCGTCCTGCCGGACTTGTTCGCGTGCCTGCGTCCGATGTTTGAGAACGTGCTCACGGATCTGCTGCATCCGCGGCCCCTGCGGATCGAGGCCAATCCCTACGGGTGGTACGACTCGGAGCCGGAGTATCCGAACAAGACCTCCTACGGTGATGACGCAGCCTTCGCAGAAGCCCGCGATGCCTGGGAAGCGGCCCACAACGATTGGTGGGAGAACCGCCGCCCGGCCGTCCCGGACGCCCCGGCCTTCACCCCGCCCGAGTTGCCCGACGAATCCGCCCGGGTCGACCTGCGCGGCCGCCGTCTCCAAGTCATCGTCAAGCTCGCCACCATTCATCTCACTCCGGACAAGCCCGAGTACGCCGGCGGCTCCTGGCATGTCGAGGGGATGTTGAACGAGCGGATCGTATCGACCGGCATCTACTACTGGGACAGCGAGAACATCACCGAAAGCCGGCTGGGTTTCCGTGCGGCACTCGACGACCCGGACTACGAACAGAACGACGACAACGGCATGCGTGAGGTCTACGGCCTGGAGAACGAAGAAGCACTGAACCAGGTGCTGGGATCGACAGCGACCCCGGCGGGCCGCTGCCTGGCGTTCCCGAACATCCTGCAACACCGCGTCGGCTCATTCCGCCTGACCGATGCCACGCGCCCGGGATACCGAAAGATTCTGGCGTTCTTCCTGGTCGACCCTTCGGAGAAGATCGTTTCGACATCCGACGTGCCCCCGCAACAACCCTGGTCCGACACCTCGACCATGACCCTTGAGCAGGCCAAGAACTACCGCGAAGAACTCATGCGGGAACGCAAGTTCTTCGTCGACGAACACAACGAGCAGCTTTACGAGCGAGAATTCTCCCTCTGCGAGCACTGAACCTCCTCGCTCATGAATGCATGAGGTCAGGAAGGTGTGGCGGGTCCCGGCGGTGGTGCTGATGCGGTGCGGGCAGGGCGCCATCGGCGAGGTTCCGGGAGAACGGCAAGCCGGTTTCTGGCGCGGCGATGAGTTTGCGGGCTCTCGCCGGTCTATCTCTTGAGGGAGACAGTCGACGCATCGGGAGTAAGCCATGGGCCTCATCCACATCGAGATGTTCGCGACCCTCGACCTCATCGGGCAGGCGCCCGGCGGCCCCGACGAGGACCCCGTGGGGTTCCCGTTCGGCGGCTGGCAGGCGCCCCTGATGGACGAGGTCGCCGGGGCACAGGTCGGTGCCGCGTACGAAGGCACGGACGCCCTGCTGCTCGGCCGGCGGACGTACGACATCTTCGCCGCCTACTGGCCTCACCAGAAGGGTGGTGAGGACAGCGAGATCGCCACGCTCTTCAACAGTGTCCCGAAGTACGTGGCCTCCCGCGGCAAGCCCGACCTCTCGTGGGCCGGGTCCACACAGCTGGGCCCGGACCTCGCCGCCGCGGTACGTGAGATCCGTGAACGGCACCAGCACGTGAAGGTCGTCGGGAGCCTGAACCTCGTACAGAGCCTCCTGCGCGAGAAGCTCTTCGACCGTCTCGACCTCTGGGTGCATCCGATCGTGCTGGGCGTGGGCAAGAAGGTGTTCGACGATGGCGCGGTTCCCACCAACGTCACCCTCCTCGCACCCCCGGCAGCGAGCCCCAAGGGCACCGTGTACCTGCGTTACGGCATCGCCGACGGAACGCCCGCGACGGGAGACATGAGCGCACCCGATCGCGGCGTCGGAAGCGGCGAGTAGGGCACCCCGCGCAGGGCGGGCCCGCGCCGCCGCGGAACGCGCGGACACGGTGTTGCCGCACGCATCCCCTTGCCGAGGCGGTCGAACTCGTCGACGATGCTCCAAGGCCTCAGGCCGGCCGGAATTCGCCCGGCCCCGGTCGGAGCGTCACAGACAAGGGGAGACAGTGACGAAGCGCAAGATCTCAAGAAGGCACCCCGTGGCGGTGGCATTCGTACCCCTCTTCGTGCTCGCCGGCCTCCTGCTCGGCCCTGGAGCGGCGTCGGCAGCGGCGGCCGCGCCGACGGTGCGGCAGGCTCCCGTCACCGTCGCGCTCTCGCAGGGCGGTCTCTCGTCCGGTGCGGGCGCGGTGACCGGGATCCAGGCGCCGAAGAGCGCCCCCGTCCTGGCCACCACCGGGAACAAGAAGGCCAAGAAGAGCAAGAAGAAGGGTGGGTTCTTCAAGACACTCCTGATCGTCATCATCGTCGTCATCGTGCTGCTCGTGGTTCTCTACGGGGTTCGCCGCGCTCTGCGCCGCAGGTCCTCCTAGTGCTGTGACCGGAAAGGTTTGCCGGGGCGCGGTGTCCGGTGTGGTGCATCGCAAGGCGGAGGACTGCCGCTTGTACTGGACGTACTCGGGCGGTTCGACAACGCGGCGAGGTGCCGTGCCGGGCGCCGTGACACGGTGAACCTTTCCGGTCACAGCACTAGCCGTCTCTTTCGGAGCTTGCCGGGGCCGCGGTGCCCGGCACCGCCCCTGGCGGCGTTGTCGGGGCACCCGAGTACGTCCAGTACACGAGCGCCCCTCCGCCTTGCCAGGCACGGCACCGGACACCGCGGCCCTCACCGACAAGATCCGAAAGAGACGACCCAGGCCACGCCGCCGGACCTCCCGACAGGGCCGGTCCCCGTCGCGGCTGACCGCTGCTGGAACCCGCCTGCTCCGCGTGCCGCCTCCGGCAGGTCTTCTGCCGGAGGCGGCGATGTCGCGTCACCCGACGGCGGTTCCCTCAAGTTCGACCATCAGGGCGGGCATGGCCAGCCGTTCCACCCCGAGCATCGTCATCGACGGTGTGACCCCGGCGGCGCTCAGCCGCGACTTCAGCAGGTCGTGATGTTCGAACAGTCGATCGACGTCGATGGTGTAGACATTGAGTCGGACGAGGTTCGCGAGTGACATGCCGGCCTCGCCGAGCACGGCCTCCAGGTTGTCGAGGCTCAGAGCCAGCTGCGCTCCCATGTCACCGTCGTGCCGGGGCTTGCCGTCGTCGCCCATCGAGGTTTGCCCGGCGCAGTACAGGGTTCGGGTCTGCCCGGAGACGATCTCACCCTGGCTGTACCCCATCTCCAATGACCACGCCCACGGGTTGACTCCTGTTCGCTCTACCGCCACAACAGCTCCATTCGAATCATCGAGAGTGATACGCCCATCGCACCGGCTCGGTTTCCACCGTCCGTGACGTCGTGTTGATGAGCCTTCCCGCAGATGACGACACCCCTGGTCGTATATTCGATGGATTCATTTGTATGCGCGCTGACCGCTTGATCTCACCGCCAGCGAGCCGATGTGCGCCATGGCACCGGCGGGGGTCTTCCCGCCAAAGTGCCGCTCCTTCTGCCGTTACTTCGCGCAGGTGCTCTGAATAGGGCACGCCTGACGCGTACCGGGTCGTCCAGTCCTTCTCCGAGAGACCGGTGCCGACGATCCGGCAGGCGAGGCCGGTGAGGTCGGTGACGGTCGCGGGGAGGTCGCCCAGGTGCCACAGCCGGACATGGCCGCCCTGCCCGGACACCACGGCCAGGGTCCTGCCGTCGGGGCTGAAGCGGATGTCCTCGGCGGTCTCCTCCACGGTCGCCGCGAGGGAGGGCCGTGCAGGGTCGGAGACGTCCCAGATGCCGACTGAGCCCGATTTCTCGGCGGTGGCGACGAGGCGGCCGGCGGGGTGGAACACCACCCGGTGGGCCTCCTTGACCGGCATCGAGGCGATCGGCGCATGACCGACGTCCTGTCCGACCGGCCACTGGAGTACCTGGCCCCCCGCGGAGTCGTCCGTCACCAGCCGGCGCCCGTCCGGGCTGAAAGCCGCGTGGTCCATCCCCAGCAGCGAATGGCGCGTGGAGGTACGGGCGTCGGCCGGCGGCTTGGCATGGTGGACCCGGGCGGGCGCCGACGGGTTCGACACGTCCCAGAGCGAAGAGGGCAGGGCCAGCAGTCGGCCGTCCGGACTGAACACGGTCGGCGTGGTGCCCAGGATGTGGTGGCCGATGACGGGTGCCGGCTCGTCGGTGTCGTTGATCAGTTCGTTGAGCGACTCCTGGAGGTACCGCCGGCCGGGCACGGGCGTGCCGGTGTCCCAGAGGCCGACCCAGGTCTTGCCCACCGGGAGTTCCCTGCCCGACGCGACCAGCAGCGCCGTGCGCGGACTGAATGCCAGCGACGTCACCCCCGTCGGAGTGGCCAGCACGGCCCGCTGCCGAGGCCGGTCGGGGTCCGTCAGGTCCCAGAGCACCAGCTCGCCGCGCGCGGAGATGGTGTCCGCGATCGTGCCGACCGCCAGAGTCGTGCCCTCCCGGTCGAAGGCCAGGGTTTCCACCGGATGCGCGGACCCGTTCACGAGCGGCGGCAGTTCGCGCGGGTGAGCCGGGTCCCGGACGTCCCACTGATGGACGCCGCCCGCGAAGCCGCCCACCATCAGCCTGCTGCCGTCCGGGCTGAACGCGGCCTCGGCAAGGCCCGCCTCACCGGTGTCGAGGCCGGCCGCGAGGCTGGGCGCCCTGCGCGGGGCGACCCGCCAGCGCCAGACCGAGCGGGATTCGTCGACCACGAGGACGTGCCGGCCATCGCTGCTGAAGGTGAACCCGGCGGGCTTGGCGGGACCGGGGAGCGCGGCCGGTCCGGAGGGGCGGACCGGGTCCGCGACGTCCCACAGTTGGGTCCGCCCCCCTTCGGATGCCGTGACGACGGCACGGCCGTCGGGGCTGAAAGCCGCCGCCCGGACATCGGTCGGATGCTCCAGTACGGCGAGCCTTTCGGGGGCGGCCGGGTTCGTGAACCGCCACAGGGCGAGCTTGTGCCCGGAGGCGACGGCCAGCACCGGGGCGTTCGGGCTGACGGCTAGCGTGCCGGCCGTGTGGCCCCGTGTCCGGGACACGGCACGCGGACGTTGTGGGTCCGCCACGTTCCAGAGCTGCCAGCCGGAGAAGTGCGTGATGGACTCCGGCCCCAACGAAGCGTCCTTCGTGCCCAGGCCGGAGGCGGTGACCAGCGTATGCCCGTCGGCACTGAACCGTACGGTGTCGGCATCGGTCGCCGGAGTCGGCGCGGAGAGCCGGCGCGGCAGGGCGGGATCGCCGATGTCCCACAGGGTCAGCGTGCCGTCGGCGCCGCCGGCCACGACCGCCAGCGTCCTGCCGTCCGGGCTGAAGGCGGCATCCTGCACCTCCTCCAGGCCCGTACGGAACGGTAGCCGGCGGGGGCGCCGGAGATCTGTCGTGTCCCACAGGGACAGCTCGTGGACGGGGGAGGCACCGACGATGCCGCCGGTGACGACGGCGAGGGTGCGCCCGTCGACGCTCAGCGAGACATGGGCGACCTCGTCGGGAAGGCCGGTCAGGGTGGCGAGCCGCCGCGGGCGCACGGGGTCCGCGGTGTCCCACAGGTCGACGGACGGGGCGCGGTCGCCCGCGACGGCCAACAGGGTGCCGCCTTGGAAGAAGGCGGCGACATCGTCCACCGGCCCGAGGGCCCCGTCAGGTGACGCGCCGTCGAACCGGGTCCGTTGAAGGGTGCTGAGCAGCCCCTGCCGGCCATCCGGAGTGGGGTCGACCTGCTGGGCGGCGAGGCTGAGCCGCAGCGAGGTGCGGGGATCGCTGTCGCGCAGGCTCTCGGCCTGCGCCCGTAAGCCCCGGCCAACCGCGAGTATGCTCTGCTTCTTCGCCGTCGTGTCCGACTCGTCGGCGCGGCGGCTCTGCATCTGCGCGGTGACCGTGCCGGCGACGGCGAGGAGTGCGAGTACCACCAGCGCCGCCAACGAGCCGCGGAAGAGCACGGAGGCCCGACGAGCCTGCCGGAGCGACGCGTCGAGGAAGGTCATGGCGGTGGGGGAGAGGCTGCCCCGCCCGTGCCCGGCCGCCCAGTCCCGAGCGGCTTTCAGGCGGCTGCCCCGGTACAAGTGGGAACGGTCACGTTCCGCGGCGGCCCAGCCGGCCGCGTCCTCCTCGATCTGCTGGCGCAGGAGGTTGTCGGCTCGGTGGACGTTCACCCAGTCCCGCAGCCGCGGCCAGGCCCGCAGGAGGGCTTCATGGCTGATGGCAACCGTCTCCCGCCGCAGGGTGAGCAGCCGTCCCGAGGTGAAGCCGGACAGCACGGCCTGGGCCGCGTCGGGGTCCAATCCCTCCGTCAGCTGCGCGCTGGGTACGGTGCGCCGTGTGTCGTCCAGGCCGTCCCCGATCCGGACCAGGCGGCGGAACATGACCTCGGCGGCCTGCCGGCCGAGCGGATCCAGCCTGCGGTAGGCGTCTTCGGCGCTGTTGGACACGGCACGGTGCATGCCTCCGGTGGCCTGGTACCCCGCGACGGTCATCAGGGAGCCGTCCCGCCGCTGCCAGGTCAGTCGCAGCGCGTGGGCCAGGTGCGGCAGCAGTCCGGCGTCGTACACCTCCTTGGTGTCGGTCGTGCCGCCGAGGTCCTTCAGCAGCAGTTCGACGAGACCCTCCTCCAGCCGCAGGCCGGTCTCGCGCGCCGGGAAGATCACGGCCTCGCGCAACTGTGCCCGGTCCATCGGACCGACGAGGACCTGCCGGTGCTCCAGAGCATCGTGCAGCGGCTGGTATCCGGCGCACTGCTCGTAGAAGTCCGCCCGCAGGCCGTAGACGACCAGCGCGGGACCGCCCGCTCGGGCCAGCACGTCGAGCGCGGTGACGAACCGGTACCGTTCCCGCTCGTCGCCGACCAGGGTGAACAACTCCTCGGCCTGGTCGACGACCACGACCAGCCTGCCGCTCTCGCGCTCGGCGAGCGCGGTCCGCAAACGAGCGACCGACACCTCCGGTTCGGCGTCGAGTCGACGCTCCACCTCCTCCGGATCGTCGCCCGTCAGCGCGGCCAGGTGCGTGGCCAACGCGGCCATCGGCCGGGCGGTCGGGGTGAACACCAGACAGGGCCAACGCCGCGACCCCGGTAACGCACCCGCGGCGAGATCGGGCACGAGGCCGGCACGCAGCAGCGAGGACTTGCCCGCACCGGACGGGGCCACGACGGCCAGCGCGCCGCCCTCGCGCAGACACTCGTCCAAGCGGGCGGTGAGCCGGGCGCGCAGCGCGTCCCGGCCGAAGTACCACCGTGCCTGCTCGACCCCGAAGGCGCTCATGCCGGGGTAGGGGCACTCGTCCCCGGCGTCCGAACCCGGCCGGACCCGGTCCACCCGGTGGCTGCCGTCCCAGAAGTGCAGGTGCATGTCCCGGTTGGATACGTACTGGTCGGCCGCCGCCACGTAGATGGTGCCGGAGCCGGAGGCATAGGCCTCCACACGGATCTCGGGCCCGGCCTCCCCGCCCGCCGCGGATCCGGTCACGGTCCGGTGATGTGCATGTCGCCGCCGGACATGTAGATCCTGGCGTGCTCCGAGGCCCTGCCCTGCATCTCCACCCGATTGCCGCGGTCGGCCGAGGGCGCCACCGGGGGCAGCTCGGCGAGGAGGGCGCGGAGTTCATGCTCCAGCGCCGGATCGGCGGCCAGGAGTCGACGCAGCCGGGCCCGCCACTCCACCGTCAGCTCCTCCTCGGCGCCGCCGTCACCGGCTTGGCGGGCCGCCAACAACTCGGTCCGGGTCGCGAGCAGTTCACCCTCGATCGCCTCGGCCTGTTCCGGGCGGGCCCGCTGCCACAGCGCGGTGACCGCCACCTTGGTCTGCTCCCAGGCGTCCGTGGCCAGCAGCCCGACCACCGTGGTCGCGGCCGAAGACGCCAGGACCACCAGTTCCGAATCCACGCCCGACCCCCCTTCTTCGATCCGGTGTTCATTGTGCATCCAAGGTGACCTTCCCACTCCAACAACCCCTCCTCCAGGATGCTTTGGCTGGTCAGCGGCCCGTCGTACGCCTTCCCGCGCGGGCCGGGTCCCCGGACCGGTGCGGTGTACGGGGCATCGGACGCGACGGTCTCGCGCCGGGCCCGCGAGGCCGGGGTGGCGGGCGTGCGGCGGGAGACCGCGTACGACGATGGCGTCGCGCACGGGCGCTGTACGAGGCGGAGGATGCGAACGCGAGGTGGTCCACGTCCACTTCCACGGCCCGGACGCCGGAGCTCCGCTAATTCCCTCCCTGCGGGGTGAAACATTTACCCACCCCCGCCGCGTCAATGGGGTGAGTCGGATGCGAGGGGGACGGGGATGCGGCAAGCACGCAGGGAGGGGTTCCGCGAGTTCGCGGAGGGCCGGGCGGGAAGTCTTTACCGGTCGGCCTGTCTGCTGGCGAGTGGGGACACCCATCTCGCCGAGGACCTCGTGCAGGAGACCCTGGGTCGGATGTACCTGATCTGGGGGAGGACCTCGGGCATCGACAATCCGGCGGCGTACGCGCAAACGGTGCTGGTACGGGAGTTCCTCAAGCACAAGCGTCGCCGCTCCGCGGGGGAACGGCCCTTCGCGGTCCCGGCCGAGTCGGGCGGGACGACGGCGATGCCGGTCGCGGGGGCCGATCCGGTCCTGCGGCTGACCCTGTTGGAGGCGCTCGGCCACCTGGCCCCCAAGGACCGGGCGGTGCTCGTGCTGCGGTACTGGGAGGACCGCAGCGTCGAGGAGACCGCCGAGGCCATGAACGTCACCTCGGCCGCGGTGCGCACGCGCAGTTCCCGGGCGCTCGCCCGCCTCCGCGCCGAACTGGGCGGCAGCCTCAGTGTGTTCGTGGCCACTTGAGCCCGGTGGCCCATCCTGCCCGCCGCCCCATGCCTCGCTCCCGTCATGTCCGTCGCCGGGTCACACGCCGGCGCGTTTCCCCACCACCACCCGGAAGGTGACTCGGCATGCCCTTTGAAGATGAACTCGGTGCGGCCCTGCGGCGCGCAGGAGACGGATTCGTCCCCGACCGCCCGGACCTGGTGGCCTCCGGCGAACGGCGCGGACGCCGGCTGGTGGCCCGCCGTCGGGCTGCAGTCGTCGGCGGTTCGGCGCTGGCCTTGGCCGTCGTCGGCTCCGCCGGCGTCTACGGAGGCGGTCTCCTCGGCACCGGCAAGGACGGCATGGCGAACGTCGCCGCCCCCGTCCCCACCACCCCGCCGGCCGCCACCCCCGCCCCGCAGCCCGCGCAGCCGGCTGGTGGGGTGACTGCGGCCCGACTGATCGAGATCTACCGGCAGTTGCTGTCGGGCGGCCGGGTGAGCGACACCACGGCCCGCTTGCCGGGCGGCGCCGACCAGTCGCCGAACGCGATGGTGGCCGGCGTGTACGACGACGGCAAGGGCCGTGCGGCGATCTCCGTGGGCCTCGCCCGCACCGACCCGCACGGTCAGGCGGCCGAGGACATGCTGGAGTGCCCCGATCCCGAGCTCATTCCCTATGACTCCTGCGCTGTCGAGACACTGCCGGACGGCGGCAGGCTGAACCTCTTCCAAGGCTACGAGTACCCGGACAAGCGCGAGCCCACCAAGCTGTGGCGGGCCGTCCTGGTCACCCGTGAGGGCTATCAGGTCGACGTGTCGGAGTGGAACGCTCCCGCCGAGAAGGGGCAGCCTGTCAGTCGGCCCAACCCGCCTTTGAACAAGTCCCAGTTGAAGTCCTTCACCACCTCGTCCCTGTGGCGCCAGATCCTGAGCCGGCTGCCCGCGCCCCAGCAGGCGCCGGAGGGGACGGACGCGTCGGACGGGAACACGGGCCACGGGTCGAGCCCCGGCGCCTCCGCGGGCACCGGTACCGGTACCGGCGACACCACCGGCACGACCACCGACAAGGGCAAGGGCACGGGCAAGGGCACGGGCAAGGGCGGCGCCACCCCGGGCGACCCGCGGCCGTCCGGCGGAACGGGCCAGACGCCCGACCAGGGAGGAACGGATCAGGGTGACTCGGGTCAAGGCGACGCGGGCCACGGCGGCACGGTAGGGGTGCTGGAGTCCGGGATCAAGATCCTGCGCAGGTCCGGACAGCCCGGCTACGGCGCCCTCGTGCTCGACGACGGCAAGGGTGCCTCGCTGGTCCAAGTCAACGTCCAGGAGGGCATGGGCGAGGCCCTCAAGGACCGCATGGAGGGCGCGGGCGTCATCGTCCTGCCCGACGGCACCCGGGTGCTGGCCGAGCAGAAGTCGGGCGAGAAGGGCGGCTCGGGCGTGGTCTGGTGGAGCGTCGACACACTGCGCCCGGACGGGCGCCGGGTCGTCGTGTCGGCCTTCAACACCGGCGACCAGTCGAAGGCGGCCACCAGGGCCAAGCCCATCCTGACGATGGAGCAGATCAAGGCCATCGCCCTCGACCCGAAGTGGTTCGGATGATCCCTCGCGCGGGGTCCCGCCAGGCATCCGCCCGCGTGCGGCTGCACACGTGGCACCGACGTAGCCCTTCACGACCGCGGTCGTGAAGGGGGAGCGGCCCGGGGTCGGCCAAAGCGACTCCGGCGGCCGCCCGGTCGGCGGCGGCGTGACCGCCCTACGAGTACGGGCTTCGACACTGCCGTCGCGCGCGGGAGGCCGGGCCGTGTGGTGTACCGACAGTGTGCGTCCGGGTGCCGCTGCACGGCCGGCGGCCGTTCGCCGTGCCGTCACCTGGAACCCGCATTCTCGCCGGACAGACCGATCCACCTCGCTCCCGGGGATGTCCACTTCATGACCGCACCGCTTGCGCAGCCCGAAGAACTCCCGAACCTGCCCGCGCCCACGCGTTTGGACGAGGTGAAGGGATGGTTCTGGCCGGCCGACCAGATCCTCTTCGACTGGTTCCTGAGCCGCCAGAACGCCGACCCGTCGGGTGGCGGGGACCTCCTGGAACTCGGCGCCTATCTGGGCAAGAGCGCCATCTTCCTCGGCGGATACCTCAAGGAGGGGGAGGAGTTCACGGTCTGCGACCTCTTCGATTCCCCGGCCGAGGACGACAGCAACGACGACGAGATGCGACGCTCGTACGCGACCCTGACGCGCCAGGCGTTCGAAGCCAACTACCGCTCGTTCCATGACGAGTTGCCGACGGTGGTGCAGGCGGTGACGGCGGTCCTGCCCGACCGCGTCCGGCCCGCCTCCTGCCGCTTCGTTCACGTGGACGCCTCGCACCTGTACGCGCACGTGCACGCGGACGTGGAGACCTCGCGACTGCTGGCCGCCCCAGGAGCGGTCGTCGTCTTCGACGACTTCAGGGCGGAGCACTGCCCGGGCGTCGCGGCAGCCGTCTGGGGAGCCGTGGACGCGCGGCGCTTGCACGTCCTGTGCATCACCCAGCACAAGATGTACGCGACGTGGGACGACCCCGAACCGCTGCGCACGGAACTGGCCGTGTTCCTGGCCGGCCGCGAGGATCTGTGGCACGGGGTGGAGGAGGTGGCCGGCGCACCCCTGATCCGGATCACCGGCCGGAAGGCGGTCCCCCCGCCGCACCCCCGCTCCCGCCACGAGACGGCCGCCCCCGACCCGGCCCCGGAGCCGGTTGCTGTCCCCGCGGCAGTACCGTCGCGGCGCACCCCTCGCCGGCGGAGCCCGCTGGCCCGCCGCCTGGCCAGGGACCTCCTTCCCCCGGTCCTGACCCGCACGGTGCGCCGCTGGCTGTAGTAACGGCGCCGCTGCCGCCGCCGGCGACCGAGCCTCCCGAGGACGGCGGAAGAGGCCGGTGGCGTCCTCAGCGCCCGTGAGCGGGGGCTCGCTCGGCGAATCGTGAAGACGGCATGCCAGTCTCGCCGAGGCTCCATCCGAAACCGGCCGCCCCGGAGGCGAGGAGTGGGCGCTGGGTCTGACCGCGATGCGGCTCCCGTGCCGGGGCGCTGGACAGGCAAAAGGCACGCTCATCAGGCGGCGTGTCCGGCCTGAGGTGCTGAGACCGGAATCCACGTCCCGAATCCCGTCGGCTGTCACCCGTCTCGTATGGCCAGGCTGAGGCGCTCGCTCGCCCCATGCCCGTCCAACATCGCGATTCCAAAAGAGCCGTGGCCCCTCACGAGCCACCGGCCGGACACGTCATTTCTCAGACAGTTTTGTGCTCGGTATCGCGATCAGCGCGAGATCGGTCTCAGTTGGTGTGTCGCCTGACCCAGGAGATGAAATCGCTTTCCGAGGAGAACGTGTGGTTGCGTTCCCTCGTGATTCCGTTGTTGTCATCGACGGTGGCATTTTTCAAGCTACCGTCCGTTTGAAGCTGCCCCGTGGCTTTCCAGTGACTGCTCGGGTCGATCCACATCTTCGTCGTCACTATCGCCTCCGCCGTGCGCACATGAGTCCTGCGAACTTCCGTGAAGGCTAACCGGCGCGAATGCAGGTTGTCTCAGAATCGGGCCAATCGACTGCGCATCCACACCTCGGCCAGGTCGCCAAGACGAACTCCCTGACCACGTGCCCCACGCCTACCTCAGCCGGCCCGTCACTACCCCCTGCGCAGGTCACACTGGCGCCGCAGACGACGACACCGAGCCCGCACCGGGCAGCCCCGTCCCGCGAGCCGAGGATCCGTTTGAGGACTCCGTTGTTGCTGGTCCAGTGCCCCGGATCCTCTCTTTTCGTCCCCTTGACGATATCTGCCCGCCTCGTTATCGTCGTCCTGACGAAATGAAGGGGGTTCAGTCATGGCCGACATCACCCGGCGCTTCGGCTGGCGTCACCTGCGCTCCGCGCCCACCACCCACATCCGCCACCACAAGCGCGGCCGGCTCGTCCACGACGGACGGGGGCTCAGTTTCTGGTACCGGTCGCTGTCGGCGGCGCTTTCCGAAGTGCCGGTCGACGACCGGGAGCTGGCCATGGCGTTCCACGCCCGTACCTCCGACTTCCAGGACGTCGCGGTGCAGGCCACCGTCACTTACCGGATCAGCGACCCGGCCGAGGCCGCGGAACGACTGGACTTCTCCGTCGACCCGGACACCGGGAGTTGGCGCGGCGCACCCTTGGAGCAGATCGCCACTCTTCTCACCGAGACCGCGCAGCAGCACAAGCTGGACGTACTCGCCCGCACCCCGCTGGCCGTCGCCCTGGTGGGCGGTGTCGCCTCCGTGCGGGAACGGGTCGCCGCCGGTCTCGCCGACGAGCCCAGGCTCCCGGCCACCGGCATCGAGGTGGTGGCCGTGCGGGTCGTGGCGATCCGCCCCGAGGCCGATGTGGAGCGCGCCCTGCGCACCCCGGCCCGCGAGCAGATCCAGCAGGAGGCGGACCGGGCCACCTATGAACGGCGGGCCGTCGCCGTCGAGCGTGAACGCGCCATCGCCGAGAACGAGTTGGCCAGTCAGATCGAACTGGCACGACGCGAGGAGCAGTTGATCGACCAACGCGGCACCAACGCCCGTCGCGAGGCCGAGGAGAAGGCGGCGGCCGACAGCGTACAAACCGAGACCGAGGCGGCCCGCAAGGTCGCCCTGGCCCGCGCGGACGCCGAGGCTGCCCGCGAGACGGGAGCCGCGCGCGCCGAGGTCCAGGCGGCCTGGCTGCGCGTGCACGGCGAAGCCGGCACGGGCACGCTGCACGCCCTGGCGGCGACCCGGCTGGCGGAGAACCTGCCGCGGATCGAGAGCATCACGCTCTCTCCCGACGTCCTCACCGGGCTCCTCACCAGGCTCGGACGTCCGGAAGGCGGCGCGGGAGCGTGAGCCTGGCCCCCCGGGCGGTGCTCGTGCACCGCAGAACCGAGTACGAGGAGCTGCTCGCCCGGCACGGGACGCACGGGCAGGCCGCGTTCTTCCTCTCCAGCCGGGGCCGTTCGATCGACGAGGTGGTACGCCGCCACGACCGCACGCGGGAGGCGCTGCGGGAGGTGGCCGCGGCGGTGCCGCTCACCTGGCGCAGCTCCCGGGTGGAGCGGGCGGACCTGGACCGCTTCCTGTTCGCCCCGGAGGACGTGGTGGTCGTGGTCGGCCAGGACGGCCTGGTCGCCAACACCGCGAAATATCTGCGGGGACAGCCGGTGGTGGGCATCGACACCGACCCGGGGCGCAACCCGGGGGTCCTGGTCCGTCACCGCCACGCCGACGCGGCCGCCCTGTTGCGTGCGGCGATCGGCGCCGGAGGCCGGGCAGAGGAGTTGACCATGGTCGAGGCCGTCGCGGACGACACCCAGCGCCTTCTCGCGTTGAACGAGATCTACCTGGGCTCGCCCGGTCACCAGACGGCCCGCTACCGCCTGGGCTCCGACGACGAGACGGGCCCGGGGGAGGCCCAGGCATCCTCCGGGGTGCTGGTGGGCACCGGCACCGGCGCCACCGGCTGGCTGCGCTCCCTGTGGTTGGAGCGCGGCAGCGCCGCGGGATTGCCCGCACCATGCGACCGGCGGCTCCTGTGGTTCGTGCGCGAGGCCTGGCCCTCCCCGACGACCGGAACCACGAAGGTCGCCGGTGAACTGGGGCAGGGGCAGGAACTGCAGCTGACCGTGGAGTCGGACCGGATCGTGGTCTTCGGCGACGGGATGGAGAGCGACGCCCTGGTGCTGACCTGGGGCCAGAGCGTACGGCTGGGCATCGCCGGAACGTCACTGCGCCTGGTGACGTGAGCGTCCAGCCCGGCCCGCTGTCGCCACTGCGGACCCACGGGGAGGACGACGCGCGAAAGAACGGCCTAGCGAGGCTCGTGGGCCGCCTCGCGACAGGCACCATTGGCGGCGCCACCGGAGACACCGGCGGCAGTCAGGCCGTTCACGCACCCCTGTACGTCTCCCGATACGCCACGGGTGCAGGCGGACGTGACGGCGTCGGTGACCTGGACACCCGTCCTCTCCGCAGTCTTCGTACAGGCCGGGATGTCCGTGGGCGCGGCGTGGACGGCGGGGGCCAGGCCGCCGAGCGCGAGGGCCAGACCGGCGAGGACGCCTGCGGTGCGGGTCGACGCGCGCATGCGACGCACCTGCTCTCCGGGGACTCGGGGCTCGGGGTACCGGCCCGGCGGGGGCCGGTGCTTCCTTACCCCTTCGACGCTAGACCAGCCCCCCGGCGCCCGCACCCGAGGGCCCGGGATACGGGGCGACCTGGTCTCCCTCCATCGCGGCAGCAGCCCGGCCCCCCATCCGGTCCGAGCGGAGGTCGTTCTTCACCGGCTGACGACACTGGTCTGCACCAGCATGCGAGGCGCGGCAGCACTGGGTGGGTGTGCGGAGTTCACGGCCCGTCCGGGACACCGAGCGGCACGGTGAACCGCGACTGCCAGCCTTCCTCCGTCAACACCACCAACTGGACCGCCGCCGCACGGGCGGGCAGTGGCAGCAGGTTGTCGATCGCAGCGCGGACATGGGCGGCAGTCGTCGGGTTGTCCGCGCCCAGGGCGACAGTGACATGGGCGGCGGGCCGCGCTCCGAAGCGGCCCCCGTACGGGCGCGACCCGGGCCACTGCGCGCGGAACGCGTCGACGATCGCTTGGAGTCCCGGAACGGTGACGGCGATGAAGCCGGGCTCCGTCGCGACCTCCTCCAGGAGCAGATCAGCCGCCGGAAAACTCGCCGCCAGGGAACGCACGTCCTTCTCGTCCTGGCCCGTCAGTGCCGATGCCGGCACGAACGGGTAGAGGAGCGAGACGTGCGCCGGCACCCCACGACGCACCAGAGCCGGGTCGATACCCGACGCCGCGTCAAGGAGCGGGGCGGCATCGGGCAAGACAATGACGACGGCGGTGGTCCCTGGATCTGGCATGCCGTCATCATCGCAGCCGGTCCGAATACTGCGCCCATCGCACTTCGAGGGAGGCGAGCTGGGCATGGTCAAGGCGGTCAGTCTGGTCGCGGTGGTGTCTGTCAGCGTGGGGGCTTGGCCCTTGGCTCATGCAGGCATCTTCGCCCAGGCGGTCAAGTTCACCGCAACCGAACTACCAGAGAGCCTTCAGGTGCGATGTGAGGGAAGGTACCGCTTCGTCGGACGCACGTGTGAGAGACTCTGCGGCACCTGCATGTCATGTTCCGGACAATCGTGTACCAGTGCGGTGCACAAAGGAGAAGGGCTGCGACGCCATGAACGGATCCGCCTCGAAGAAGTTAAGCCGGGTGGGCCTCGCGCTCGGTGCGGCCCTGGCGTCGACCATGCTCTGTACCACGGTGAGTGCCGCGGCGCCCGGGGGCGTGGGCGGGGTCGCGGGTGTGGACTCCGTCGCGCGTACGGTGGGCCTGCGAGACTGCCCCGTCGTGTACTTCGATCTGGGCGAGACCCTCGTGCACACCGCTGACGACGGCAGCATCACCTACCAGTCCGGAGCGGCCTCGTACCTGCGCGCCCTGCGTGAGCGCCACATCAGAATCGGGCTGATCACCAACGTGCCGCCCTCCTGGGGCGCGACTGACGCCGAGCGTGCCGCCAGGCTGAAGAAGGAAGTCGACGCTACCTGGAAGGGACCTGAGCCCTTCGCGTGGAAGGACTTCGGCGGCCGGATCCTGACCCCCCGCACCGAGGTGGAGCGCAAACCGGCTCCCGCTCTCTGGCAGCGCGCGAGGGCCGAGTCGGGGTCCTGCCGGCTCGTCTTTCAGGCGGAGACGACCGAAGAGGTCAAGGTCGCCGCCTCGCTGGGCTATGTGCCGTACCAGGTCGGACAGCCCCACCGACCCGCGTTCCTCCCGGTCGCCCTGGTCCGACTCCTCGGATAGCCGGCAGGGAGCGCGGCGGCCACGGTGACCACGGCGCCCATCACGGTCACCTGAGTGGTGCACAGGCTGGTGAGGTCTTTCCCCCGGCCGCTGTACCCACGATGGAGAGAGAACCACTGCCCAATAAGCGGAGCAGTGGGCGGCGGGGACACGACCCGGCCGGACCGGCCGGCCGCGCTTGTCCGCCGCCGGGGCGTCGCACGACGGTGCCGGTGTGGACCTTTTCACCCGTTCCTGGACGGCGTTGCGCACGGCGGTCGCCGAGATCCCGGATCCGGACTTCGCGCGGCCGTCGGGTTGCGCGGGCTGGCTCGTACGGGACCTCGTGTGCCACCTGGTCATCGATGCCCAGGACGTTCTGATCACCCTCGCCACCCCCGCCGCGACGAACCCGACCGTCGACGCGGTGACCTACTGGCACGCCCAGGACCAACCCCCGACCGACGAGGATCCGCTCGACGCCCTCACCGTCCGGCTGGCCGCCGCGTACGGGGACCCGCACCTGCTCCGGTTCCACCTCGACGACGTCGGCTCCGCCGCCGGCCGCGCCGCCGAACTCGCCGATCCGCGGGCCCGGGTGGGTACGCGCGACGAGGTCCTCACCGTGGGCGACTACCTCGGCGCGTACGTCCTGGAATGGACGCTGCACCACCTCGACCTGATCGCCCACCTCCCCAACGCGCGGATCCTGCCGCCCGAGGAGAGCATGGCCCGCTCCCGCGCCATGCTGGAGCGGATCGCCGGCGCGGCGTTCCCGACGTCGTTCACCGACCGGGACGCACTCCTGGTCGGCACCGGCCGCATCGCGCCCACCGACGCGCAGCGGGCCGAACTACGCGACACCGCGGTGAGGTTCCCGCTCGTCCTGGGCTGATCCGGCCCCGCCGGGCATTGGCGGGGACTCCGAGCGGAACACCGGCCGATGGTCCGTTGGTCTTCACGCCGGAGCCCGTGGAACTGTACTCCTTCGCTGCGGAGCGCGAGCGGCTGTCCACTTCTCCTGAGTCAGGAATCGTCCGGGTGCTCCAGGCCCGGCTTCGCGATGCCAAGAGCGTAGACATGCTGTGCTGTGTGCTGCTGTGTGCTGCGCCTGATCGCGCGACTCAAGTGGCCTGCGCCGTCTGCTGTTCGGGCTCTTCGCAGTGACGGCCGAGCCGGAGCCGCAGGACTTCCGGCCGCGCCCTCGGTGTGGTCGCCCCGTCGGGCAGCCGCACCACATTGCGTAGCCTGGCCCCCTTGCAACGGCGCGTACGGGGAGCGGCATGAGGCATCAGCAGGTGTTGGACAAGCTGGCCGCACGGGGGCACGTACGGGCGCTGGACGAGGATCTGGCACGCCAGGTGGCTCACCAGATGAGCTACCCGGGCTGCTCGCACGAGGACGTGGCCCGCGCGGTGATTCCCCCGATCCTCGCCCGGTGGCGCTGCCTGCTCGAATCCGAGGAGGCGCGCCCCGCGACGAAGGACGTGGTCCGAGTCGCGCTCGCCACGCTTCTGCACAAGTACGGTTTCCAGGATCCGGCGATCACCGCGGAGGCGATCGCGGCGGTGGACGCGCTCAACGACGCGGTAGTGCTCTCAGACGCCTTCGAACGACAGTCTGCAGACATCAAGAAACTGCTGCGCACGGCGCCGACTCCGCTGTCCCGCCGACCCGGTTCACCCCGGTCCGTCACTTTCCTGCGGGTCGGCGACGTTCTGTCGATCGAACTGAGAGGGCACTTCCAAGCCGCGTACGTGCGGCAGGTGACCGGCTTGAACGAAACCCCGGTGATCGAGTTCTACGCCGGCGCTTTCACCCGGCCGCCCGAACTCGCCGACCTCGCGGGCCGTGAGGCGGCACGGCCAGGCGGGCGGGCACGCTTCTCGGTCGACGGCCTCACCTACCTGCCCGACCCCGCCCACCAGGTCCGCGCGGTCGCCGCCGCACACGGGGAAGGGCCGCACGGCGGCGAGCCCGGCCCCAGCCAGGGCCTGCACACGATCACGGACATCCTCACCCTGCAGCGGCACATGGACGAACTCATCGCATAGAAACGGCCAAAGGCTACCGGTGCCCCCACCCGCGCCGCGCTCGCTCTGGTGGACTCGCTGCCGCAGGTCACGGTCCCACCGGCCGAGGTACGGCGAGCTCATTGCCGCCCCCCGAGCTGGGTTCCCGGCGTGGTGACGCGAAACGCCACGACGACAGATAACTGAACGGGGACGGAGCGAAGGCCCGTTGCTCTACTTTGCAGCCGCCACGGCCTGTAACCGGCGTGCGGTGTGGAATCTGGCGCGGTGCTCCCTGTTCAGTCTGCCAGGCGGGCGAGGGCCAGCGCGTGGGCCTGGGCGAGGGAGTCGGCAGCAGCGCAAGGGATGTCCGGCTGCACGCCGATGCCCTCCCAGTTGGTGCCGGAGACGGGGTTGATGGCGCGCCCCATGGGGATGGTGACTTCCAGGTGTGGGTGCACCGTCCAGCCCCTGCACGGATGTGCGCCGCCGCGGGTGCGCTCGCCGACGACCACGGCGCGGCCGAGCTGCTGGAGGTCGTACGCCAGCTCCTCAGCGGCAGAGAAGGTGCTGTCGCTGGACAGCACGTACAACGGCTTGCTGCCACCGAAGCGCGCGCCGGGAACGTGAGGCAGGCTCCACGACTGCTCGCTGCGCCCGCCGTCGCGCCAGTTCATGGTGTTGAGGTGGGTGCGCTCGTCGAGCAGGTAGCTGCAGACGAAGGCGACCGTGTCCGGGTCGCCGCCCCGGTTGCCGCGAAGGTCGATGATCAGCGCCTGGGCGCGGGAGGCCAGGGTGAGCGCGGCGCCCAGCGGTTCGGCGGCCCACTCCAGGGGAAACAGCATCGGCGCCAGCTCCACCACGGCGACCCCTCCGTCGAGCAACTGCACCCGGGGCGCACCGCCCAGCGTGCTGTCGAAGTCCCGCCGCATGGCGTCCAAGGTGGCCGCCCCCTGCTTCGGGGACACCGGATCGGCGTGGTGCTTCAGTCTCAGGTGTCGGTCGCCGTTGACGGACTGCAGGTCCGCGGTGACCAACCGGGCGAGCTCCTCGGCGCCGTCGACGTCGTAGGCGCCCTCGACGAGGCGTCGTTGCAGCAGGCCGGCGAGCTGCTCGGCTATCTCGGGGAAAACGTAATGTTCGGTCAGGAGTTGGACTGTCTCGTCGACAACCGGGGCCGTCTGAAGCTTCGTTGAAGTCGTCACGGCAGGGAGTAGAGCATCGCCCTTGCGAAAGCGTCAACAACTTTAGACACTTTGGGTATGCGTGATCAGCCTACCCATCTGCCACCCCCCGAGGATGTTCTGGAGATCGGTGCGCCAGAGCAGTTCGCGGCACTCGCCCACCCGTTGCGCCAGCGGTTGCTCTTCGCCCTAGGGCACCGGCCCGCGACCGTCAGGCAGCTTGCGGCGCAACTCGACGCGAAGAAGGGCAACGTGGCACACCACCTCAAAGTGCTCCGCGAAGCCGGGCTGATCCACATCGCCGAGACCCGCCAGGTCCGCGGCGGCACCGAGCAGTACTACCAGCGCACGGCCCGCCACATGGTCGTCTCCGAACCTCAAGCGGCAGGCACCGCAGCGATGTTCACCGCGTTCGCCCAGGAGCTGGACCTCTCACCCGCCGAGAGCCACCTGACACTGCGCCACCTGCACCTGAGCCCCACGAAGGCGAAAGAACTCGGCGAGACCCTCGCCAAACTGGTCGACGAAGCCGAAGAGGAGGCAGAAGGCCGGCCCCTGCACGGCGTGTTGGTGGCGCTCTATCAGCAGGCCCTGCCGGCCGGCACCATCAGTTCCGCCTAGCGGTACCAACCTCAGGCGCCAACCTCACGAGACAGCACGGCCAGGCCACCCCTGGTGAAGGCGGGCGGCACCACGGCTCAGCCGAGGTCGCCGCCTCGGTGGCGGGCCTGCAGGCCAACGTGCAGGCCGCCTTCACCGCCCGGACCGTGCGGGCGGGCGGTGACCGGCATCCGGAACGTAGCCGACGTCACCGCCCTCGCCCCCGGCCCTCCTGGCTGCTCTTCCCTGGCGCTTCTCCGGATGCGGGCCAGGGGGTGTGGTCGGGCCAGGGGATGTCGGTGGCGACCGGTGTCGTGTAGTCGATGCCGGGTACGGAGAATCCGTACAGGCGTCGGACCTCGGCGCGGAACCAGTCGAGGTTGGCCAGGTCGGCGATCGTCGCCGTGGTGGCGGACTCCCAGCGTTCAGCGACGGCCGCTTGGACGTCGTCGGTCAGTTCGAAGGTGTCCAGGCGGATCCGGCCCTCGTCGTCCAGGTCGAGCGGCGCGGCGCCGGTGAGCTGGTCCCAGAGGGCGGCGAGCTGGCGGATCGGCGGGACCAGGTCCTCGCCGAGGACGCCGCGCAACAGGCTGGTGTACAGGGCGATGCCGGGGATCGCGGTGGAGGACTGGGTGACGGCGGCAGCATTGACGGAGGTCACGGCCCACCCACCCACCGTCTTGCCGAGCCGCTCGTTCAGGGTACGTGCGGTGGCCTCCAGATCCGCCTTGGCCGCGCCGATGGTGCCCTGCCGGTAGATCGCCGCCGTCAGCGACGAGCCGATGTAGGACAGCGCGGCGGTGGCGAACCTGTTGGCAAGCAGCCCCCGCGCGGCAAGGTGGTCGATCCAGCGTTCCCAGTCCGCGCCGCCCATCACGGCCACGGTCTGCTCCACGTCGTCGCCCTCGGCCGGCCCGGTCTCCACCTCGCGGACCTCGGGAACACCCTCGTCGTCGAAGACGAGGGTCTTGGTGCGGTTCGCCTGGCCGATCGGCTTGAGGACCGAAGCGTAGGCGGTACCGGTGTCGGGGTCGATGCGCCGGGGCGCGGCCACCGAGTAGATCAGGTAGTCCAGTCGACCGCCGAAACGCTGCTCGATGAGATCGGCGACCTGATCCTTCAACGAGTCGGAGAACGCGTCGCCGTTGAGGAAGACCAGATCCCGACCGGCGGTGCGGGCGATGTCGGCGGTGGCCGCGGTGCGATACCAGCCGGCCGTCGCGGTACGCCGCACGGTGGGGGCTTTCTCGAAGGACACCGCGATACCGCGGATCCCGGCGCGCTTGAGTCCGGCAAGCGTGGCCGCGAGGCCGTATCCGGCGGACGAGCCGATGACCAGCGCGACCGGCCCGTCGCCCTCCGGCACGCCGGAGGGGGCGGGGCACGCCTGCCACATGTCGGCCACCAACTGCCGGCAGCCCGCCGGGTGGGAGTCGAGGAAGAGGAAGCCCCGGTTGCGGGGGGTGAGAACACGCTCGCTCAAGATGACAGTCCTTGGGTCGGCCGGGACACGGACGCGGCGACCAGCCCGGCCGGCCACGCCCGACCAGTCTGAGCCGGCTTCCCCACACGCGGTGGCCCCGACAGGAACAATGATCATGAGCCAGCCTTGGAGTGTTCCCCCACTGTGCCGATCGCGAAGATGGCCGACAGTCATGGGTCAACGATCAGATGATCCCAAGAGAATGGCTTAGCCCTGGTTCAGGTCGGTGTGAAGCAAGTGGTGGTCCGAGTACGGGCTGGGCCGGACGCGGTGCGTGCGCGCGGTGATGCCGCGCAGGAACATGTAGTCGAACGTGCTGTTCCAATCGGTGGTCGCCGCGCAGGCGTCGGTGCCGACGGTCGAGGGGTCGCATCCGGAGTCCGTGTCCGAGGCCAACGCCCACATCGGGCCGAGTTCGGGCGCGTCCGGCACGGCGTTGAAGTCGCCGAGGACGATCGCACGCTCGTGTCGGGCGACTTCCGCGGCGAGTACCCCCACCTGGCCCGCCCGCACCTCTTCCTGCCGGCGCTGGGCGAGATGGGTGTTGATGACGCGGACGGGCCGACCGCCCACCCGTGTGGTGACGGCCAGGTAACCGCGGTCCTCGGAGCCCCCGTCGGGGTATTCGACGCTCTCCCGGTCCGTCATCGGCGCCGCCGAGAGGATCGCCTGGCCGAAGCCGCCCGGCCGCCACGGCAGCCCCCCGCAGCGGTTCCAGTTCCGCAGGACCGAGCCGTACGCGACCCGGTAGACCAGCCCGTAGACCTCCTCCAGGTACGTGCGGATCTCCTCGACGTCACGTACGCATGCCTCCTGCAGGCCGATGACCTGCGGCGCGTACGTGGCGATCTCCGTCGCCCGGCCGAAGTTGTGCCCGCTCCCGCCGCACGGATTGCAGATGTTCCACGTGCCGACCCGGTCCGGTACGACTTCCTCGGCGGCGTCCAACGGCAGCGGCCTGGCGAGGGGGGCGCCACCGCTCGATCCGCTGGAGCCCAGGAGCAGCACCAGGCAGACCGCGGTCATCGCGCCCGCGGCCCACCGCGCGCCCCTTCTCGGCACGATCGCCTCCCCAAGGTTGACGCACATCATCACACGGCGCCCTCGACGCACCATCGAGGTGCTTCCCGGTCGGCCCGTCCGGCATCATCACGGCATGATCGGCCATCGGATCACCCATCGCACGGCGAACGGCGTCCGCGTACCCGGCACCTGGCGGCACGCGTTCATATGCAACGGCGGCTCCTACTTCCTCACGGACCTTTCCTTCACCCCCGCGGTCAAGATCTACCATTCGTATCCGCAGCGCGCGCTCGAAGACCCGGGCAAGCAGGCCCTGCGCAATGACTACCCCGCCCCGATCACCGTCGACGGCGCCACCTACCCGTCGGTGGCGCACGCCTACTGGGCCCGTTCCGTCGCCGATCCGGAGGCCCGGACCGCGGTCATGGCGGCGGAGTCGGGCGCGAAGGCCCGTACGGTCGCGGCCGCGGCGCCGCGGCGCGAAGGCTGGGAGCGGGTCCGGGCGGAGGTCATGGCCCGTCTGCTGCTCGTCAAGTACGAGCAGCACCCCGACCTCGCGGCGATCCTGCTCGCCACGGGGGACGCGACCGTGCTCTACGACGACGTCTGCTCGGGTTTCTGGGGCGAGAACGGGGGCCGGGGCCGCAACTGGACGGGCCGCCTCCTGGAACTCGTCCGTTCCCAACTACTGGCCGGGCAGACCCTCGTCGACTGACGGGGTGTCCACCCGCCGGGGGAGTGCGAAGACGCCCCCCGGCAAGGTGTTGACGAAAGGGACGGAGGCCCCCGCAGTGCCGGAGGACGCCCACGGGGAGCTTCGGGACGACGGATATCGTGCGGGCATGGCGATAACGGGGAAGCGACGGGTCCTGTACCGGCAGGGCAGCGGATTCTGGCGCATGACGGCGAAGTGGGTTCTGGCATTCGGGGCCCTGTACCTGCTGGATGGTGGGCTGCTTCGATCGTGGGGCGACGCTCTGGTCTGGCCGATGATCGGCATTCTGCTGTGGGCGCCGTTCGGGATCGGCGTCGTCTGGTACCCGAAGAAGGACCAGCGCGTCGAGCTGACGGCGCGTGAACTGCGGGTGCGACGCAAGCGGCTGCCGATGGAGAAGGTGAACCTGCTGCACGTGGCACGACTGTGGCTGGAGGGGCGGTCGACCGCGGACGGCGAGCCGGTGCCGGGATGGACACGGACCGACCGGGTGGTGTGGGTGCCTCTGCGGGACGGCCGAGCGTTCGGCGTGGAGTTTCGCGACCCGGCCGCGTTCGCCAAGGTTTTCGGCGCCTTCGCGGTCGCGGCGTGCGGCGGGCCCGACATCGTCCGCGCGAGGGCCGCTGCGGAGACCTACCCGGATCCACTCCCGATGCGGCCCCGCCCCGCCGAAGACGCAGGCTCCTGGCTCGACCTCCTGGACGTCTTCAACTGACAGGTCCTCAGGCTGCGTGACCGGAGGCGGCCAGGCGTCGAGGAAACAGGTCTCCGCTCTTGGCGGCGGCCCGGCCAGGTCCAGCCGATGCATCGGTGAACGAGGGCGGCAGAGCAGTCCTCCGGCCTGGAAGGCGCCACGTAGGCGTGCAGCGTGTCACTGCTCTCCCGGTGAGCGAGCATCGCCTTCGTGGTCTGTGCGCTGCCGCCGTTGGATCCGGCGGTGAAGACGACGGCGTCGGCGTTCCCGAAGGCGTCCGCCAGTTCCGTCACCGACAGTTCGGTGGGTCCCCGACCAGGGCGTGGATGCCCTGTGCGGCGAGGTCGGTCCGCTGTTCGTCGCGGCGCACGAGGCCGTGAACGGTGTCGCCTTGGGCGAGAAGCTCCTGCGCGAGCAGGCGGCCGATCTTGCCCGTGATGCCGATGATGAAGCCGTCCACTGCGAGGACTCCGTTCGTTTCCGGGGCGGTAGCCCGCCTTTGCCCCGGATGTGCCGGGTTACCAGCCGACCACCCCCGCGCGCCGGCCACACCTGCGATCCGGCTTCCCTCTTTTCCCGAGCGCGGCAAAACATTGCCGGCACCCAAGGGCGGCAGGCTCGGCATAAGGCAGGCAGGCAGGTATCGGGAGCGTAATGGGCGACGATATACGGAACGGCTGAATGCGTGACACGCCATCGGCAAGCCGCCATGGATTCCGTCGTGAGGCCATGGCTCACCAAGTAAGTCAAGACTTACCTTCAGGGGGCTTTGGCCGTACGGTGTGGCTCGAATCGAAGGAGCCCCCTGTTGTCGAAGATGAATGATCCCGCTGTGCGTGCGCTTGAATCGGAGCGGGATTATGTGTCCTCCTTGTACGAGTTGCTCACCGAGCGGCTTTCCGAGGCGCGAGTACACCGAGCGAGTGTGCTGAAGGCCCCGGCGGAAAGCACCGGTGAGGCATATGAGAGAGAAATCGCCGCCGAGCGTCTGGCCAAGGAAATCGGCCGACTGGAGGGCGCCGAAAAGGGGCTGGTTTTCGGGCGCATCGACTGGACGGATGGCACGGCCCTGCGGATCGGGCGGATCGGACTGCACACCGAGGAGGATGACCTGCCTCTGCTCGTGGACTGGCGCGCGAACGCGGCACGACCCTTCTACGAGGCGACACCGGTCCACCCCATGGACCTGCGCCGGCGCCGGCACCTGCGCCTCGCGGGACGCACGGTCATCTCGGTGAGCGACGAACTGCTGGACGGCACCGCCCCGACCGACGAGGACGTCGTGGGGGACGGCCCGTTGACCGAGGCCCTGTCGGCACGGCGTACGGGCAGGATGCACGCGGCCGTCGCGACGCTGCAGGCCGAGCAGGACGAGATCGTCCGCTCCGGCCATCGCGGGGTGACCGTGGTGCAGGGCGGGCCCGGCACCGGCAAGACGGTGGTCGCCCTGCACCGGGCGGCCTATGTCCTGTACGCGTTCCCGCGCGCCGCGGAGGAGGGCGTCCTGGTGGTGGGCCCGAACGCCCGGTTCCTCGACTACATCTCCCAGGTCCTTCCCTCGCTCGGAGAGAACGACGTCGTCCTGGCGACCTGCCGGGAACTGGCCGGAGTGTCCACGGACACGGTGGACCCGTTCGACACGGCGCGTCTCAAGGGCAGCTCCGACCTCGCCGACGCCTTGGCCGGTCTGCTGCGTGTCCACCAAGCTCCCGCCGGTGACTTCACCGTGCGGGTCGGACAGGAACTGGTTCACCTGTCCGGCGAGGAAGTCGCCACGGCACGCGACGCCGCCGTGGCAGCCGCACCGGGGCACAACCCCGCGCGCCAAGTGTTCAGGGAGCTCTTGGTCGACGCCGTCACCGACGCGATGCAACGGGACATGGGCGACCTGTTGGAGCAGATCGACGCCGATGCCGTCAGGATGACGGGCCTGGACCTCGACCGGTTCACGGGAGCCGCCCAGCGCCGTGTCGAGGGTGCGGACGACTCGGGCCCGGTTCACGAGCTGGACCTGGACGCCATCCGAGCCGATCTCCTCGCCGACGCCGGCGTCGACCGAGCGGTCGAGGTGTTGTGGCCGCGACTGGTACCCGGTGACCTCGTGAAGGCGCTCCTGACGAACGCCGGCGCTCTCGCCGAGCGCCTGCCCCGCCTGACCCTGCAGGAGCGGTCCCTTCTGCTGCGCGGGCCGGACGACCATTGGACCGATGCCGATGTGCCGTTGCTGGACGAGGCGGCGAGCCTGGTCGACGGCCCCCCCGAGCGGACGTACGGGCACGTCGTCGTCGACGAGGCGCAGGAACTGACCGCCATGCAATGGCGGATGATCGTCCGCCGCTGCCCGGCAAGGGCGATGACACTGGTGGGTGACTTCGCCCAGGCAGGCCCGGTCGCGACGGCACGCGACTGGAAGGAGGCACTGAGCCCCCACGTCGGACCGCGGTTCGCGCTGCACCACCTGACCGTCAGCTACCGCACCACGCAGGAGATCCTGGAGAGCGTCCGGGACCTGCTCGCGCGGATCGCTCCGGACCAGAAACCCACACGGTCACTGCGAAGCGGTGAGAGCCCTCGCACCGTGACCACACCTCCGCACGGGTTGGTCACCGCCGTCGTTCAGGAACTCCGCGCCCAGAGCACCGCGCACCCGGGCGAGCTTCTCGGAGTGATCTGCGCGGACACCAGGGTGAGCGACCTGACGGCCCAAGGCATCGCTCACCACGCACGCATCGTGCCGGCGTCCGAAGCGCGCGGCCTGGAATTCGACGGGGTCGTCGTCATGAACCCCGAGGAAATCATCACGGCCCGCCCCGGCGGGGAAAGAGACTTGTACGTGGCCCTGACCCGGGCCACCAAACGCCTCTGTACCATCACCGTCCAGCCCGCTTGAGACCCGGTAGGGACGGCGGACCAGTGGCCCTGGCCGCGTTGCCCTACCGCGCGTCATGCAACTGTCGTACCCGGCAACCCCTCGGAGCCCAGACGGACGGACAGCGCCGCAGCCGAGGCAGTAGGGTGCGGGACGCTCGTGCGGAACAGGCCGCAGGGGCGGAGGGGGAGGCACCGGCGGACATGCACGTGTGGTTGGTCCTGTCGGTTGTCGCCGTCGGCTGCGTGCTGCTTCTGCGCGGACTGCGCCCGGGCAAGGACGAACTGCTCGTCGGGCCCCAGCGGGCAAGGGCCCTGGACCGGCTCCAGGCGTCCGTGTGGCGGGACTGGTCCGAGGAGGCCGACAAGCGGGGCCTCACCCCGCACCTCCAGCGACCGCGACTGCTCCACACGCAGTGGGCGCCCGCGCCACCGAGGCTGACCGACGGCCGCACGCGCGGGCTCACCGGCACCACCGCGGACATGCCCGGACTGGTCGAATCCTTCACCGCGCTCGTTCCACAGCGGCTGGTCATCATCGGCCCGGCCGGTTCGGGAAAGTCGACCTTGCTCCTGCTGTTCCTGCTCGAACTGTGCCGAGCACGCGAGCTCGACCTGGCCGAACACGGCTCTCGGGCGCAGGGAGCCGAGGCCTCGCCGCCCGTCCCTGTCCTGTTCTCCCTCAGTTCCTACGATCCAAGGCGTCACGGGTTGCTGGACTGGCTGGCCGGGCGGCTGGCGGCCGAGTACCCCGAGGTGGGGTCGGCGGCCTCCGCGAGGGACCTTCTCCACCGAGGCGACGTGCTGCCTTGTCTCGACGGGCTCGACGAAGTCCCGAAGCAGCGTGTCGTCAGGGTGTTGGACCGCATCCGCAGGGAGTTCGCCACCGCACGACCGGTGATTCTGGCGTGCCGCACAGAGGAGTACGAGCAAGCCCTGTCCCTCGGGCCGGTGCTGCACGGCGCCTCGGTCACCGAGGCACGCGAGCTGGCCTTTCCGCACGTGCTGGCATACCTGCGTGCCAGCCTCGGAGAAGGCGGCCCCAGCCACGAGGAATGGGCCGACCTGTTCGGCCGCCTCGAACACGGCTGGGGGGTGCTGGAGGACGAGGTGACCGAGGCACGCAAGCACGGTGTGCCGATGCCCCCGCCGCGTTGGTCCCTGCTGGCACCGACCGCCGACAGGCCCAACGATTCATCGCCGGTCAGGCGATGGATGGTCCAGGCGCAAGCGGTGGCAGCTCAGGGTGGCCCGGCACGCGAGGTCACCCCCCACCTGCTCGCGGCCCTCGGCGAGGCACTGACCTCGCCCCTGACCGCAACCCTGTTCGCCGATCTGTACGGCTACACGGACGCCGGCGACGAGGAGCCGTTTCGGCGCCTGGCGCGTGCCGCGCCCGACGCCGTCCGGGCGGCGATCCTGGAGAACGCGGTGCGCGTCCTCTTCGACCACCGGCTGAACCCGGACGACTGGCCCGATGCGCGGCGGCACCTGTCCTTTCTGGCCCGCCACCTGGAGCGTTCGAACCGAACCGACCTCGCCTGGTGGGAACTGAGCGGTGCGCTCCACCATGGCGTCTACGGCGGCCTGTTGGGACTGCTCGCGGCCGTGGCCGGCGGCATCACCACGGCATCCGCGGTCGACGCGGGGGAAGGCGCGTCGGCGGCGCTCCTCCTGGGCTCGGCGGCACTGGGCACCGGGATGCTCGTGTCGTGGTGGGGACCGGACCGAGTGGCCTCGTGGCTGGACGAGTTCCTGCTCAAGAGGTCCGCGGCGCGGCGCCCGCGCCGGGAGAACCCGGAGACGGAGGCACCGTCGGGCAGCCGCGCGGGGGACCCGCGGCTCGGGCGGACGTCGACCGCTCTCGCCGTCGGGCTGCCGATGGGGGGAATCCTGGGATTCATCGGTACCTTCGCGAACGGTCCCGCCGTCGGGCTGCTCATCGGGACCTTGTGCGGCCTGCTGTTCGGCATACCCGCCGGTCTCCTCGGTGCGGGCGGGCCGGTACGGGGACCGCGCTGGTTCCGCCGCGGCACCGGCTTCCTGCGCCGCGTCGCGGGCGGAGCGGGCGTGGGATTCGCCGCCGGGGCCGCCTTGGGGCTTCTCATCTGGTGGACCCTGCGTACCGTCCGCGGGCCCGAAGCCGTTCAAATGAATCGGCCCACCTACGTGCTGGCCTCCGTGCTCCTGTTCGCCCTTGTCGGCATGGTCCTGGGGCTGGTGTCAGGTTTCCTGCGCTGGCTGCAGACACCGGCGCCGGCCGACGACTCCACGTCCCCGCGGATCCTGCTGCGCGGGGACCGGAGGCTGGTCGCCGGGTGGGCTCTGGTGATCGCCGCAGTGGCCGGGCTCGCCATGGCCTGGATCATGGCGACCTCCTCGACCGGCCGCGGGCAGGTCGCCGAGGGCAGCGTGCTCCTCATCGTCCTGGCCCTGTGGGCCCCCATCGCCGTCCGTCCCTGGCCGCGGTATGTCGTGGCGCGATCCTGGCTGTGGCTCCGGGGTGACCTTCCACGCGACCTCATGGGGTTCCTGGAACATGCCCACAAGGTGTCGGCGTTGCGGCAGGTGGGCGGTGTCTACCAGTTCCGTCACAAAAACGTGCAGGAGCACCTGAGCGGGTCACCCACCGACGCGAGCACGCGGTCCTAGGTCGTCTCTGTCGGACCTTGTCGCCCCGGCAAGATCCGACAGAGCCGGCCCAGCCGTCTGGGCGTCAGGAGCCGGCGAGGAAGGCGATCAGCGCGGCCTTCGCGGTGTCGAGGGCGAGCAGCACGGTCTCGGCGGCATCCTCCGACCGGTCCGCGAACAGGTCGGCTGACGGCTCACGGCCGAGCACGTCCGGATCACCGACGGCACACCACCGTTCGACATCGTCCGGGGCCAGTCCGGCCGTCGACGCCAGCGCGCGGAACGGCGCTGCCAGCGCCGTGCGCACCACGTGGGTCCCGGGATCCCCGGTGTCGTCCGAGAGGGCGGCCCGGGCACGGAGCAGCGCGAGACCGCCACCGGGCACGGTGCCGCACCGCAACGCGGCCTGCGCGGTGTGCGCCGCCCGTTCGGCGGACTCGGTGCGGGCGGCGATCGCCGTTTCCGTTTCCGCGCCGACGGCCAGGCACACGGCGCGGGAGGTCAACCAGGAGACCTGTTCCTCCAACGCCGATCGCTCGTCATCAGAGGCCGCCAGGTCCAACAGCGCACGAGCGGAGGCGGTCCACCGGTTCAGCATGCGCGGATCGTGACCGCCGCCCACCAGCACCGTCTCCGATGCGGAGACGACCGCCAGGTCGACTCGGCCCAGGACGTCGAACCAGGCGGTGCCCGGGAGCACGCCGGAGCTTTCCGTCAGCGCCGTGGCGCCGGTCAGCAGGGCCAAGGACCGCAGCCGCTGGTGCCCTTGCCGGCCGGCGGGAACACGGACCACCGTCGGCACCGGTCCGTCCGCCGGATCGCACAGGGCCCGCAGCAGGCCGCCCCGTGGATCGCAGCCGTCCGTGGTGGTGAGGACCAGGAGCGGGCTGCCCTCTGCGGCGAGATGGTCGCGCAGTCTGTGGAAGGCCTCGCCCTCGCCGGTCACCGAGTCGAGCAGCAGCACGTACGGTTTCACGAGCCGGGTCCGGCCGGTCCAGGCGTCGGTCCCGGGCGCGTCGGCGGCGTACGGGAAGGCGCGCCCGCCGGGCACGCGAAGGCCTTGGCGTACGGTCGGCTTCTCGATCGATCGGGTCACGCCGGGTTCGCAGATCAGGACGCCGTACGGGCCGGCGAGAAGTGCCGCGGCCGAGACCGCCTCGGCCACCTCCGGGTCTGCCGTCACACCGCGGGCGACGGCGTCCGGACGGGAACACGGCGTTGCCTGATCAGCCAAGGCGGCGCGAGCACGGTTCAGCGCCTCGACGGATTCCCGGAGCAGCTCCCGGAATCCGCCACCCCTGGCGTGCTGGTCGGCGGCCTCCCCGATCAGGGCCGCGGCGAGGACCGCCGCCGTCAGCGCTCCGTCTCCGGATGTCGCGTCCATCGCGCGGGCGGCCTCGACGACCGGCTCGATGCCGGGGACCGCTCGGGGGTCGGCGGTTCGGAAGCACTCGGCGACCTGCCGGGCGCCGGTCACCCTGAGGGGCCGACCGCCCGGGCCCGGCACCGTGGCACCAGGGGCACGGGAGCCGAGCAGGGTGCTCATGGCGGCTCCGATGGCCCGTGCGCCGTCGCCCGGTGTCGCGTCGCCCCCGCCCCGCCGTGTCACCGCATCCTCCGGAGCCCGGACGCGCGGCAGCGGGCTGGCAAGGGCGTCGCGCAGCAGCTCGCCGTGGGGTCCAGCCAGGACCCGGGAGGCGATGAGGGAGGTAGGGATGCCCTGGTTCATGCCGTTGCGGTGCCCGTGGTGCATGGCCACCAGAAGGCCGTCCTCGGTGATGAGGGGGCCGCCGGACGATCCGTCCAGGGTGTTCGCGCCTCGGTACCGGACACGGCTCTCGCCGGAGCGCAGGACCTTCTCGGCCTTGCTGTAGTCCAGCAGGAGCCGCAGGGGGTAGTGGAAGAGACCCAGTGGCCCGCTGCCGAAGGCGTGGTCCTCCTCGAACGGCTTGTAGTAACCCCTCGGGCGCAGGAGGCCGTTCGGCTCCACCAGATCGGGTGGAGGGGCGGCGAGGCGGACGAAGGCAAAGTCCAGGCCGTCCTCGGCGGTCTTCATGCCGAGTGGCACCGGGTCGTCCGGGGCGGGTGGGCTGGAGTCGAGGAGCTCGGTGAGGGGAATCCGCACAGCGTCCTGTGCGGCGGCATGCCCCGGGTCGTGGTACGGGGGGAACACGGCCACCATCCCGGCCACCGGTCCCACGCCGGACGCGCCGAGTGACAACCGGACCGCGTGCCCCGCGGTGAACAGCAGGGCCGGCCCGACCAAAAAACCAGTGGCCACCTGACTGCCGCCGCGCTCCAGACGGGCGACCCGTGCTTCGGCCTCGGCGATCCTCGCCCTGACGTCATGGGTCGAGTGCATTCCGGCGCCGGGGCTGGTGACGGCCTGGAGCGCGGAACCCGGATCGGGAGCCTCCACCGTCACGAGGCGCGCTGCCGAACGAGACGGGCGATGTCCCCGGCGGGAACGGCGTAGTTGCGTTTTCCTGCCAGGCCCTGGAAATGGAGGCCGAGCGCCCGTCCGGTGTCCAGGTCCACGACGACGGAACCGGAGTTGCCGCCGAGTGTCGTCGCGTCGTGATGGATCCACCGGTTGCCATCGAACGAGATGACCTGCCCCGGGGCAAGCCGCTTGCACTCGAAGATGTTGTTGAAGATGCGCTTGCGGTCCTCGGGGTCGTCGCGCTGCCCGATGTAGGGATAGCCGATCACTCCCACCCAACGGCCCACGGTGAGAGCTTCCTTGCCCTTGGCCAGCTCGATCGGCGGCGGCAGGGGCTCGCCGTTCTCACCGGTCGGAGCGAGCCTGAGCAACGCGGCGTCACAGGGAGAGGAGTCCGGCTCGATCCAGACCACCTCTATCACCTTGAACCGTGATTCCTGTGTCCGGCCGTGCTCGTGGCGCCAGTCGACGTAGGCGTGCACCTGGGCCAAGGGGTTCGCGCGGAACCTGAAGCCGCCGCGGCCCTTCTTCGCGAACTTCTCCGCCACGTGGCGGTTGGTGACGGCGAGACCCTCGGCCACCACCCACGCGGTTCCCACCCACTCCAGGTCGTGGTTGCGCAGATCGATCCGTCCCACGCTGGGAATGACGCCCTCAAGGCGGCGACGAGCGGCCTTCACCTTCGCGGCGACCACGAGGCTCTCGGCTTCGTTGTCGGGGGCGTCGGCCACGGTGGCGAAGGTGTCGCGCCGCACCAGGTAGACCGGCCTGCCGAACTGTCTGACGATGGCCTCCAAGCCGCTTTCGTCGCCCTGCCAGGTCCCCTCGGCCATCGCCTTGACGGCGCCGGCGGCCCGGTCCACGTCCAGGAGGCCTTCCAGAGCCCCGACGCTCTCCAGACCCCCCGACGCCGCGACCGCGTCCCTGATCTCCTGGAAGCGGTCGAGGAACTCCTCCCGCACCTCGCGGTCGGCGAAGATCTGCGTGTACTCCATGCCTGCCCCCGTCGGTGCGGCGCTGCTGGACCGACACGCTACTGGGCGCCAGGCCGGGCAGGCAGCGGCATTCGGGAAGTCCGACCCGCGAACCGTCCCGACGACTGGAGTCCGGAGCGGCGGTGCCCGGGGCGCCCGGGCCCGAGCGCGTATCGGTGGGATGACCGATGTGCGGGGAGCGGGGGAGCGGCCATGGTCCTCGGGAGATCGTTCACGGGCGTCCGTGGCGACGCCCGGTCTTCGAAAGGACCCTTCTGTGGACACGTACGCAGACCTCGCATTCGTCAGAGGGCGGGTGGTCACGGTCGACGCCGAGTTCTCCGTCGCCTCGGGCTCTCGCGGTGACCGACGGCATCATCAGCGCCGTCGGCGGACGGGAGGACATCGCGCCGCCCGGCGGAGCCGTGGTCGTCGACGAAGCGGGAGAGCCGACCGGACTGAGGGGCTCGCTCGGTACCGAGACCCTCGACGTCTACCGCCGGCTGCCGGCCGACGGCGAACTCACCGCCCGCGTCGGTGTCCTGCTGCTCCCCACCGGAATGGCGAGCACCGCCCACGAGTTCGCCCGCGCCCTCACCACCCTCACCTCCCTCGGGGAGTCCGACGCCGATCCGCGCCGCCTCGCGATCCTCGGGGCCAAGGTCTTCGCGGACGGCATCGTTCCCAACAAGACGGCCTGGATGCACGAACCGCACGTGGGCGGAGGCTGCGGCTCCCTGTGCGTCGGCGGCGACAGCGACGGCGAGCGGACCGCCGAGATCACCGCCATGATCCGGCACGCCCACGCCCACGCCCACGCCGCCGGGGCCGCGACCCGGCCGCCCGGCCTGCTCGATCGGACCGTGGCGGGAGCCGCTGCCCCGGCGGTCAGGACTTCCTGCCCTCGCGGTCCTTCCTCCGTGCGGGGCACCCGGTCTAAACAGGGACCGGCGGCCGTCGCCGCCGTAGGTGGGAGGACGGATGCGCAGTCAACGGGAGTCGAACGTCGAAGGGCCAGCGGCCGGCCGGACGGAACGTCCGGGGTGGCTGTCCGCGCCCTCCTTCGCACAGGCCGCGGCGCAGCGGGTGGCGGTGGGCGGGGCACTGACGCCGCAGCAGGCGGCCGCCCTGCAGGGCGCGGCGGGCAACGCGGCCTTGGTGCAGCGGCTCGCGCGGGACCGGGAGGAGCCGGGCGCGGAGACCCACCGGCACGGCGACGGCTGCGGCCACGCGCCCGTCGTCCAGCGCAAGTCGGCGGTCCTGGCAGTGCTGAACACTCCCGGAGTGCCCCTCGACGGCCCGCTGAAGAGCGAGATGGAGGGCCGTTTCCAGCGGAACTTCTCCCATCTGCGGCTGCACACCGACACCCGGGCGCAGGACTCGGCGGCGGAGATCGGCGCCGAGGCGTACACCTCGGGCTCGCACATGGTCTTCACCCCGGCCGCGCTGCGCAACAAGCACACCGTCGCGCACGAGATCGCGCACACCATCGACCAGGAGAACGGTTCCGTGCCCGGGACGCCCCAGGGTGACGGAACACGGATGTCCGCTCCCGGTGATGCCGGGGAGCGCTCGGCCGAGGCCAAGGCGGACGAGGTGATGAGCAGGCCGGTCGCACCGTCCCCGTCTGCGGCCGGGCAGGCCGACGGCGTCGCGGCCGAGGGGCCGGTGGGAGGCGGGCAAGGCGCCGCGGCTCCGACCGGCGCCGTGCAGCGGACCGTCAAGATCGTCCTGGCCGACGGCAACGCCACCGACATGCGCACCCGTGCGCAGAAGGACGGCGCCCACACCGATGCCGACGGCCTGCTGGCCTTCCTCCTCCAACAGGTCGCCGGGGAGGGCACGCTCTCCTCCGACGAGACGGCCGCGCTGCGACGCCATCAGGACACCGTCAAGGAGCAGTTGCACAAGTGGGTCTCCGGCGTCCCCGGCACCCGTGGCCCCAAGTCCCACCCGGACTTCGGGTCGAAGCAGCAGGACCGTACCTACGCGGGGTACAGCGACCTGGCGCGGGCGCTCGTCGGCTGGGTGGAGGCGAAGGACAACCGCCACCGGGAGAAGGAGCTGGCCGAGGAGGTGAAGAACAACAGCGATGTCGAACTGCACCTGGAGTCGCTGTTGTTGCGCGTCCGGAAGTGGGTCGACGAGCAGCAGAGGAACGCGCCCGCCGACGAGAGCGGGCGGTGGAACGACGTGCAGCAGCAACTGGACACCGGGCTGACCCCGGGACAGGGGCACGACGGGCTGCACGAGTTCGGGCACTACCAGAAGTACTACGACCGGGTGATCCAGGCGAAGATGGACATCCCCGAGCCCGTCCGGCAGCGGCTGCGGACCGCCATCAACGGCGGTATGGGGAAGGTGCTGAACCAGCCCACGCGGTTCACCTTCCGCGACAAGATCATCGTCCTGCACGACCTCATGGAGTTCTTCGGCCCGCGCAAGCCGTGGAACGCCGAGACCGCCGGCAACGGCTCGGTCCCGGACGAGGACGGGATGAACCTCACCACGACGGAGATCGACGCGGACGGGAAGCGGACCGGTACGACCGAGGACCGCGGGCAGATGGCCTTCCGGATCCCGGGCAATCGGGTCCGGTCCGTTCCCTCGACCCGCGCGGAGTACGCCGACAGCACCAAACTGGCCCGGCGGCACCACCTGCCGGTGTGGGCCGGGTCCTCGTTCACCGCCATGCGGATGCTCGGCCTGACCAAGGCCGTCGGCGGCACCATCTCGGAACTCAGCGCGGTGGCCTGGGGCACGTTCGCCTTCTGGCGCCTGGACTACGACCACACCTCGGACCTCGCCTACCACCCCTTGCAGGAGGTGATGGACATCGCGCAGAACTACGGGGTCCCGTACAACATGCTCGACCCGGAGAAGGACCTCGACCGCCATCGGAAGGGCAGCGCCAAGCGGGACCTGATCGCGGGCATGGGCGTTCTCGACCGCGAGCTGACGGCCGCCGAGCAGGATGTGGCGGACCTGATCGCCCAGTTGAAGACCAGCGCCGACCAGGGCCCGGAGGCCGCCGCCGCCATCGCTCAGGTCCTGGAACCGATCCGGCAGTACCACCGCGACATCCAGGCGATGCACGTCCGGGTACGCGGGTTCCTGGGCGAGGTCCGCGCCCTGGACGAGGGGTCGGGGCCGGATGCCCGCAGCACGCTGCTCACTCAGCTCCGCGAGTATCCGTCGATGACCCACGAACTCGGCCGCCTGCACGACGGGATCCTCGCCCTGCGCGCCCAGGTCGTGCTCCACCTCGTGGAACCGGAGACCGCCGTGCCGGACGCCGCTCCGGAAGCCGGGCCCTCACGGCACGACGACGACCTGATGATCGGCGCGGACATGGAGCCGGTCATGGTCAAGAGGCGCCCGAAGAAGGGCAGGAAGAAGCGCCCGTGACCCGGCACCCCTGATCCCTCACAACCTGTGGTGCACGCTCGTCCACCGAGGTCGCCTGGCGCGCCTCACTCCGTCGACAGGTCACGTGGAGAAGTCCGCACTGGACTCCTCCGATAGCTGCCCCACCCTCGTCACCGCCGGACCGGACAGTGCCCCGTGGTTCACCCGCTACCCGCGACCACCGGATCGGCCGGATCACCGTGCACGGCGAAGAGGAGCCGGCGGATCGTGATCCGGTCCCCGTTGGGGACTCCTGGCACCCACTTGGAGATGTGGTCCTCAAGGACGACTTTCCCCTCGCCCACCAGTTGCAGGACGAGGTTGGCCGTGAACGCCTTGGTCTGGCTCGCGATCTTGAACTGCATGTCCGTACGGAGCGGCGCCCCGTCGCGAGGTCGGCGACGCCGGTGGCACTGACGAAGGTCCCCTTCGGGCTCCAGATGCCCCGGGGTGCGGTTCGTGTTCGTGTCCTTGAACCGGCGAACGATCTGCTTGACCTTGGCCTCGGTCCGCGCATCGAGAGCTCCGCTGTCGCTGCCGCCCGACACCGCGCTGCCGGCCTGCGGCGACTGGCAGGCCGACCCTGCGAGGACTACGAGCAGGATCAGGCCACCGAGCGAGCGTCCTTTGTACCGGCCCATGGGTCCACGGCTCCGTGTCTCGATCTCTCCGGTCCCCGGCGAGCGAGATGTCCGGCCTTCTCGCCGGCGTCACGGGTGGAGCGGACGGACGCATCCAGGTCACGCCCATCGGAGTGGCGAAGCGTCCGCCCCCGCTCGCCTTCAGCGCCGGCCGCCGCGAGGCGCTCGAGGCCGGCAGCGGTCCGGGCCTGCCCTCGGTCCGAACCGCTCACCGCGTGCTGCTCCTCGCTAGGCCGCTGGGCCCGCCGGGTGGAAGTTGATGCGTTCACTGATGACGGGGAAGCCTGCCTTGGCGAAGTTCGCGGCCATGGGGAGGTTGCCCCGGTCCGTCGCTCCGCTCACGAACTCCGCCCCCTGCTCGACGAGGAGGTGGGTGCACTCCGCGAGGAGGTCGTAGGCGTAGCCGCGACCGCGCTGTTCCGGCACGACTCCGATGAAGCCGATGGTCGGGCCGGAGGGATTGTGGGCCGGGATGTGGATGCCGGCCAGGTCTCCCTCCGGCGTGTGCGCGACCTGCCACCACTCCCGCGGGGAAGGGCACCAGTGGAAGAAGTCGAGTTCCTCCTGAGCGGCCTGGTCGAGACCGCCCTCCCCGATGGCCCGAAGCGCGTGGGCGTCCAGGGTGACGGAGTGGATGCGGCGCAACGCGTCGAAGAACACGGCGTCGTCGGGTTCGGCGCGGAAACGCAGGCGTCCGGGCCGCTCGGGCAGGCCTCGCTCCGGGGTCCAGCGGTACAGGAAGCGTTCCACCAGGAGTTCGTACCCTGCGGCTCGTGCGGCGGCGAAGCGCGCCTCGGCGCCGGCGCGCAGATCGGCCTTCTCCCGCCAGTCGCCGGGCAGGTTGATCTCGAGTTCGACCTGCCAGGGAGCCGAGCGCAGGAGTTCGGCCCCGGCCTCCTCCTCGCCCTCGGCCACGTCGAACCAGTTGATGTTGACGGGCTCCGAGTCGTCGGGGCCGCCCCACCACGCGCCGCGGGCGACGACCTCGCCGTCGCGCAGGGCGACGCGCTTCCAGTCGGGGCGGAACCGGGTACGCCGATGGCCGACACGGGCGCCCAGGGGGTCGGGGAGTGCGTCGAAGAGATGAGCGTCGCTCGCGGAGAGCGCACGGATGACCGGATCGGTCATGGATTCCTCCGGGATACAGGCTGCTTGGAGCGCTCCCGGTCAGAACTCGCGAACCACGCCGGGACAGCGGAAAAGGGAGCGCTGGAATGGTGTGAACCGCACGGCACTCGCCTCCTTCCGTCCCTCTAAGGGCGTGGAGCCCCACAGTACGTGACCTGCCATGGGCCCGGCCACGGATTTTCGTACCCCTTGAAGGAGAGGTTCGCTGGACCACGCAGAGCGCTCTCAGGCCACTGCACACCGTGGATGGCGCCGTCCGCAGCCTCACGGCCGCGGACGACGACGTCCTGCCGGCCAGGCTCAGGTGGCGCGACGCGTCCTGACTCCGTCAGCCTCGAAGTCGTAGATGGTCCCGTTGATCCGCAGGCCGTCGACAGCGCCGATCCACATGTTGTCGCGGCCCTTGCCGACCGCAGCGGTGTAGATGGTCGGCTGCGCGCCGCCGTCGTTGAGCGCGCTCTTCAGCTGCGGGAAGGTGCACGGGGTCGCCAGGTTGCAGCCGGTCACGGTGCCCGCGTTCCCCGTGAGGAACCACGTACCGGTCGTGGCGGCGTTCAGATAGCCACTCCAGCGGTTCGTCACCGGGGAGGCCGGCGGCAGCCACACCATCGACGAGTAGGTGGTGGCCGGCGCCGCGGTGAGGTTCGGATTGATCTCGAACGTCACGTTCGGCATGTTCGTCGGGCCGCCGTAGGAGACGTTCTCGCCGGTCTGGAAGACGTGGAAACCGACTTGGTTCAGACCCTGGGCGCCAAGGACCGGCTTCCCGTTGAAGTCGACCTCGTTGCCGAAGCTGGCCTTCTCACTGGGCGGAGTGAGGGAAGTGGAGCGGTCCGCGACCTCGATTCCGAGGCTGCCTCGTCCATAGGGGGGCCTCGCGGCGGTCCCCGTCACACCGAACGATCCGTACGGGCCGTCCCTCAGAGCAGCGACGGGAGAGCCGATCGTGTTGCGGGTGATGACGCCCCAGTGGCGCGAGCTTCCCTGGCTTCCGTCGGTCAGGGCAGCGGCCGGGACGCCCCCGGCAGCGATCGCGATCAGCGCCGTCACCCCTAGCACGACGTTCCGCTTCATGCCGAAGCGAGCGTTCACGCTCACTCCTTTCGTGGTCGGTACATGGAGGGCAGGACCGGCATCTGAGCCAAGCCTGCGATGGTGTGCACGCCACGGTAGGGACTCGCACAGGCGTAATCGGGCGCTACGCGAATATGCCAGTGGCAATTACTCCCCATGGCGGAGCGTTCGATCGGGCGGACCAACGCGACAGTCCGAGGAAATGTCGTACGCGCCCGGCGATGCCGAGCGGAGATCGCCCCGCACCGGAAATCTCTGTGAGTCCCCAGGTCCATGAACGCGGCGAGCCGGGTCGATACACCCCCGCCGGCCAAGCACTGAGCCCCCGACCGGTCGCCGCCTGGCAGAGTGGGTGCCATGTCCGAACCCTCCCGGCCGCTGTCCCTGCGCCTCGTCGGCCGCGAGCTGCCCGGTCGGGACTGCGGGCCCTACCGGGACGTACACGTCGCCGTGCAGCGCGCCCGCGGTCAACTGGAGCCCACTGCCCCGAGGCCGGCCCGCGCCAGGTGGTGGTTCGAGGACAGGGACGGCAGCACCCGATGGCCGGCTGGGGTGAGGCCCCGCAGGTGCACGTAGTCGAACCTGCGCTCCCAGTCGGTGGTCGGCCCGCAGCTACCAGTGGCTGGGTGCGGCCCTGTCGCGCCGCCCCTGTCCTGCCTGTGCCCGTCCCGCGGCGTCGAGGGCATCCGCGAGCGCGTCGACGAGCGGGTCGGTGACCGCTGCCGGCCGGGCGATGACGACACGGCTCGGCGGATGGCCGTCGAGGGGTACGAAAGCGATGCCGGGCCGCGCGTGCCGCCGCGCGGCGCCGGCCGGGAGGAGGCCGACCGCGCCCTCCCACAGGACAGCGTGCAGGCACTCCTCGACCGACGTCACGACCGGGCCCGGCGCGTCCTCCTCGATGGCGAGCCAGTAGGCCCGCCATCGGGCATCGGTCCCCGGGGGCAGGCGGAAACGCGGGCGGTCGGCCAGCGCCGTGACGTGCAGGCGCGGGCGGCTCGCCAGCGGATCGTCCGCAGGGACGACCGCGACCAGCGGCTCCTCACCGAGCAGTCGAACCGTCAGGCCGGCCGTGTCGAAGGGCAGACGGGTCAGCGCGAGGTCCACCCGACCCTCGCGCAAGCCCGCCGTCGGATCGGTGACCGCCGCCTCACGCAGCCGCACCCGCACTCCCGGGCGCATGCGCCGCAAGGCGCCCAGCGCCGCCGGGCCGACCTCCAGTCCCGCGCCCGCGACCGTGCCCAGTACGAGCACCCGGTCGGTTGCCGTGTCGCGGACCCGCTCGCGGGCGCGTTCGACCCGCTCCAGAAGATCCCGCGCCTCTGCCAGCAGCACTTCGCCCGCAGGGGTGAGCCGCGCCCCGGTGGGGATCCGCTCGAACAGCCGGCACCCGAGGTCGGCCTCAAGCTCCCGGATACGGCGGCTCAGCGGCGGCTGGGCCAGACGCAGGCGTGCGGCGGCGCGGCCGAAGTGGCCCTCTTCGGCCACGGCGACGAAACAGTGCAATGCCCGCAAGTCCATGACCAGCCACGATACCGAGAACGAACCCGTCCTCCCGAAACCGGTCTTGGACAGCGCCGCGGCGACCGCGGTGAGGTGGTGCCAGGCGCCCGGGCAACAGGCCCGCCGCGCGCACCCCCGCCCCTCGCTTCAGGAGCCCGCACATGTACGCACACCCCGACGACCTCCACCGCGCCCGCTCCGTCGGCGGCAACGCCCCCGCGGAGTTCGCCGCGTGGGTCGCCTTCCAGCAGGCCGTGGACCGGGAGGACGGGGCGGTGCCGCGCCGATACCGCGAGCTGATCTCCGTTGCGGTCGCGCTCGTCACCCAGTGCTCCTACTGCCTGGACGTACACACGGCCGCCGCCCGCCGCCACGGCGTAACCCCCGAGGAACTGGCCGAGGCAGCCTTCGTGACCGCCTCCGTCCGCGCAGGCGGCACACTCGCACACGCACTGCTGGCCGACCGCCTCTACGAACAGCACACCCACGCCTCGGCGCCCGCCCACGGCTAATACGCCCGCCGGACCTCTGCATCACCACTGGTCAACGGCCGGAGTGCGGGACGGCCTTCGCGGACCGTCTCGCGCATGTGTGCCCACGGCGCCGGGCAACTTGCGCTGGAATCGCGCTGGATGCCCGGGATCTGCCCATCGCCACACACTTGACCTCAATCATGCTTGAGGTGTGACGATGATCCACATGACCACGGAATCCACATCCCACGCGGCGGACATCGAAGCGATCAGCCGGCTCGTAGCCACCGTCGAGCACTCCCAGCGGAACAAGGACCCCGAGGAGTTCCTCGGCCTCTTCCACCCGGACGCGGTCTGGACGACCGCCCACGGCAAGGTCCTCATCGGCCTCGACGCGATCTCGGAGTTCACCCGCAAGGTCCTCCCCGCAGCCAACTGGGACGGCGAGGTCACCTACGAGGTGGTCCACGTGCTCTTCATCCGCCCCGACGTCGCGGCGGTCAAGGTCCGTCAGCGCTACCTGGCCCCGGACGAGGAGAGCGAGGGCGCCCCGCTGTACGTGATCTCGAAGCAAGCCGACGGACGGTGGCTGCTCACCGCCTGCCAGAACACGGGGGTCCTTGCCGGCTAGCGGTCCCGTCGATCATGTTCGGAGGCGGATCGTGAGGGCCGCCGCGCTGGCAGTGCGGAGGCAGATGTAACGGCGCTTGGCGTAGCGGGTGGTGGCCACCGCCCGATGCTGTCTCAACAGACGCCGCAGAAGGCGGGAGGGGTCAAGGCCCGCACGGGCCCACTTCTTGGTCACACCCGAAGAACCCGTGCGGCCTGCCACGTCACCGCTGCCCGCCGATGATCAATGGGTGTGGCGCTTCTGCGGGAACTGTCCGAGCCGGGAACTTCCCTCCGGAAGAGCAAACGCAGCCGGCGAAGCATCGGACCGAGCATCAGGGCCTCAGCAGTCCGCCCACCCACCAGTCGTGCGGCTTGCCGTCGTTGGCGATGCCGCGATTGCGCAGTGTCCCTTCTACGGTGAAGCCGAGTTTCTCGGCGACGGCACGCGAGCCGGTGTTGCCGGCCATGGCCCACCACTCGATGCGATGGACGTCGAGGGTGTCCCAGCCCCAGTCGCACAGGGTCCGAGCGGCCTCCACCGAGTACCCGCGTCCGCGCTGTCCCTTGACCGCCCAGTAACCGAGCTCCCAGACGCCGCGGCTGACGAGGGTCAGACAGTACGAGCCGACCAGGGCGCCGGTGTCCTGGCGGAACGCGCCGAGGGTGTAGTCCCTGTCCTCGGCCCACTCGACGGGCAGCTTCTCGCCGATGAGCCTCTCCGCGTCCGCACGCCGGTACGGCACCGGCACCGGGGTGTAGAACTGGACGTCCTCGTCCTGGCAGGCTTCGTACACCGCATCCACGTCGGCAGATGTGAAGGCCCGCAGCACCAGACGGTCTGTCTCAAGCGTCACTGGATTCATCGCGGCAGTATGACCACCATCAACAAGCGGCGACCAGTCAATATCCCGGCCGAGCACCGCCCCTCACCACACCCCGGCTGGTCAACGCTCGTCACGGGGCCCACCGTGTTGACCGACGCCGCCCGAAGCGGAGTCACTTCGCACCTACCAAACGAGTCCCTCCGGCCTCCACGTGCAGTCAGAACCCGCCTACAAACGGAGTCAACGAACAGGAACACCTGCGAAGCCGGCCGCTGTCGTCGACCAACCGGCAGGCCGCCGGCAGGTCATCGGACGTGCTCGTAGTAGTCCGGCAGCTCCTTCAGGTAGGCCGGGAGATTGGGGTTGGCCAGCAGCCGGGTCATCCAGCCCGGGTCCTCGGAGGTGGTCAGGGGACTCAAAGAGGTTTCCTCGAAGGGAAGGCCCAGGCGGCAGCTCAGGACGCGCGCGATGTCCGCCGCCGTCAGCTCGCCCGGCGGGGGGCCACCCGGGCAGTGGGCCAGTTCGGCCCGGATACGCCGTACGGAGTCCGGTTTCGGCCGTACGCGCTCCAGCAGGAACCCGGGATCCATCGCCAGGGCACGCCGCAGCCGGTCCTCGGTCTCGGCCAGGGGCATCGGCGGCAGGCTCGTACCCGGGCAGTCGACGGCACTCACCTTGACGCGGCCGCCGGGGAAGCGGGCAGTCGGTTCGGTGTCCCGCGAGGGCCGGGCCCGCGCCATGACCGGCTCGTCCCCGTAGAGCATGCTGCCGTCCACGGAGACAAGCCGGACGTTCTCCTCGGTGGCCTCGATCAGATTGCGGTACGGATCGGCGTTCCGATCGTCCAGCACCACGAGGTCGGACAAGTAGCCCGGCGCGAGCCGGCCCGCACGACGGTCCCAGCCCAGCGCCCGGGCCGGGTTGCGGGTCACCATCTCCACCAGCTCCCGGTCCGTGAACAGCCCTTTCAGCCGGCGCTTGTTGACCAGGTCCGCGACCTTCAGCTCGCCAAGGACCGACTTGCTGCCCGAAGGCGCCCAGTCGGCGCCCAGGCTGATGCCGAGTCCGGCGGCCTTCGCGGTGGCGACATCGGCGGTGCTCCCGTAGAGGAGGAAGTTCGACAGCGGCGACCAGACCAGTTGCGCGCCGCGCGCCGCCATGTCGTTCAGCTCCTCCGCGGTGAGCCCGACGCCGTGCACCGCGATCAGCCGCGGCCCCACCAGACCGCTGCGCCGGACGGCCCCGTACTCGTCCGCCATGCGCTGCCCGACCCCCTCTGCCAGGTGCAGGACCAGCACGCCGTCACGCTCCGCCCGCGACAGGTCCGCCCATTCGCGGGCATCGCGCCCCAGATCCACCCGGCTCACGACGCCGTGCGGGCCAACGTCCGCCGTCTCGACGTTGCGGACCAGACAGCCGCGCGCGCTGCTCGACAGCCCCGCGTCCGCACCCTGCAGCGACGTCGTGCCCCCGGCCAACGCCTTGTACTCGCCGTACCGGCCCAACTCCGTCCCCAGGTCGTAGTAGTCGGGGCTGGAGAGGACGAACCCGCTGTAGGTGATGCGCTGGTTGTACGCGTCGTCGTAGAACCGCCACTCGTAGCGGTCCTTGTACGCCTTGCGGACCGGCATGAGGGGGTACGCGGCGTGCTCGGGGTGGTTGTGCAGGTCGATCATCCCGGGATAGATGACCCCGCCGCTCTCCACGACCCGCGCCGACCGCGCGCCCGGCGGCAGTCGACCGCCCGCCCTGACGACGGCTTCGATCCGACCGGACCTGATCCAGAGCGCGGCGTCCGGCCAGACGTCCCCCGCGTCGTTCATCGTGACCACGGTCCCCCTGAGCAGCACACCGGGATCCGCGGCGGCCGGCGGGGACGCGGCGGGGCCGAGTGCGAGCACGCCACTCACGGCCAGTGCGGTGAGCAGGGGGACCGCGTTGCTCCTATGCCTCACGTCGTCTCCGCGTCCGTCTCGGGGATGGTACGGATCATGGGCCACGTGCACCCGGCAGCGGGTCTGCCGATCCCGTCCTCTGAGCAATCCCCCGCAGGCGGTTGTCGCACGCCTTCTCCTCTCACTGGAAGACGGACAAGCCGGTGAAGGTCGTGAAGGTGTCGAGGAACCGGGATACGGCCGCCGCCTTCCCTCCCGTCTTGCCTCCCGTGTACGCCGAGAGCATGACGAAACTGCGACCCGTCGTCGTACTCCCGAGGGTCACGTCACCAACGCCCCGAGGGTTGCAGTGGTGTCGCAGCCCGCGTATGACGGTTGGAACCTGCGGGCGCCGGCCAAGGCCCGATGGCCGCCAACCCGTTTGTGGCCGTTACTGAGGTTGTAGGCGTGGTGTCGTCAGTGTGAGGCCGGTCCCGGTGAGGCATCCGTCGATGATGTGGCTGCGGTATTGGATTTGGCGGAGGCCGTGCCGTAGCCGGCGGATGAGGTGGTCGGGGTCGGTGAAGGCGGTGTTGGCCTGGGTGGTCCGACGGAGTACTGACCAGATGCCTTCGACGGGGTTGAGGTCGGGTGCGTAAGGCGGCAGGTGGTAGGCGGTGATCCAGTCCTGTGCGTCGATGAAGGCCCGCATGCGGCGGTCTTTGTGGACGTTCAGGTTGTCCCATATGAGGACGATGGGTCCGTCGAGCTGCTGGTGGGCGGCGATGAGGAGGTCGCGGTACTCGGTCCAGGCGAAGCTCTTGCGGCCGCCGCTCTTGTGGTCGGTATGCCGTTTGGGCCGGTAGATCAGGCGGGATCGTTCGCCGGGCCGGTAGCAGCACAGGGCCGCCACGGAGAAGCGACGCTGGGAACGGCCCCGGACGCGGATGACCGGGGTGGATCCGCGTCTGCCCCACGTGCGTGAGGTCGGCGGCGTCATCGAGAATCCGGCCTCGTCTTCGAAGACGATCCAGGCCCCGAGCGCCGCCGCGGTGGTTCCAGGTGCGGCCACACCTCCTTCACCCAGCCGGCGACGGCTGCCTCGTCGCGCTCGACGGCACGACGGGCCGGAACCTGATGGCTCCAGCCACGGCGCCGCAGCATCTGGGAGATCCCCGACAGCGTCATGGACTTGTGGAACCGGCGGCCGATCAGCGTCTTGATCCGGGCGAGCGTCCACCGCTGGTCCGGCCAGCCGTGAGCGACCGGGCCCTTGGCCAACTCCTCCTCAAGCAGCGCGAACAGTCGGTCATCCAGCTTCGGACGGGACATCGGACCGCGGGAACGGACCGCGTCCTGGCCGGCCTCCCGCCAGGACCGCCGCCACCGCTGAACCGACCGGACGCTGACCCGTAACTCCTTCGCGATCTCCGTACTGCCACGTCCGTCGGCGAACATGGCGACCGCTTCCATCCGGACCCGCTCGCGAAATGCTTGCCTCTCCGCGGTCAGACCCCCACCCTGCGGATACCTCATACCTCCGGCATACCGCGACGATCACCAACCGTCAGCCCCCACGACAAGACGACTTCAAGGTCAGTAGAGTCACAGGCCATGGGGGATCGGACACGTGTGAAGCACTGCAAGCAGTGCCGTCGGCCGCTCGACCAGCGCAGCCGGTGGCGCCGCCCGAAGCGGTTCTGTAGCCGCCGGCACCGTCTGGGGTACTGGGTGGAGGAGATCTTGGACGCCGTCCTGAACTGACGGCTCGCCCCACTCACCGGCGAGGTCGAGAAGGGGCCCGCCGCAGCCGCGCGGGGATCGCAGCTGGGCGCCGGCCCGATGGACGCACGCCCACTGCAACGGCAGACCGAGCCGACCGGCGTCCGCCTCTGCGTCGGCGAGCAACCGCTCGGCGTACCCGGCGTCCCCGTCCGCCGGCGCGGCGGTCGCCATCAGGGCAAGGAGCGAGGGCCGGAAGGCGGGCTGCACCTGCGGTAGGCCGTCACCGCCCCCGCCGTCCAGCAGCGTCCGCAAGCATCCGGTGGCGTCCCCGCCGAACAGCTGCGCATGCGCCGGCAGGCTGATCGCGGAGGTGGCCCACCAGCCCGCGGACAAGGCGGACGGCAACTGCGGTGATCAACAACCTGGCTCGCCGTTTTCTACAAGACCCGCCCCTGGACACCCCGGCACACTCAGGCCCAGTTCCGTCCGACAGGCGCTTTTCCCTCCTCCGGCCGGCCGTCTCGTGGGCCGGACGGTCGGGTCGTAGGCGCACCCGGACGTCGAAGGAGACAGAGACATGGGCATGACGAGGAACCTCGCAGGAATCGTCACTGGTATCGCGCTTACCGGCGGGTTGCCGGCGGTGGGTACAGGAACTGCCGGCGCGGCGGCGTCGGACTGTCCTTCGGGCTACTTCTGTGTCTGGTCCGGACAGAACTACACCGGGCGGAGGCAGCAGATCGCCGGCAGCAACTCCATCCTGACCCAGTACGCGGTCTTCCAGAACTTCAGGTCGTGGTACAACCACGGTGCTTCCTGTGACCTCAAGTGGTACTCGGGAACCAACTACACCGGCTCCAGCGGGATCATCCCGAAGGGGACCAAGAAGTCCGACAGCGTGGGCCACTACATGAAGTCCAACGACTGGGTCAACTGCAGCTGAACGGCCCAGGCATGAGGGCGGTGCTCGCCGGAGTCCGCCCTGCCTCGCGCTACCCCATGCACCGGCGGTCTGCAATCCGACGGAGGCGCCGAAGATCCACTGGCGTCTGAACTCGACGATCACGTCCCTCGTACCCTGATCGGCTCTTCAGGGCACGGGCCTTCGGGATCAGGTCGTGGCCCCGGCCGGCAGGTCGGGGAGGCGCTGTGGTGCCCCGTCCTTCAGGGGCAGGGTGAGGACCATCGTCAGGCCGCCGCCGGGGGTGTCCTCGGCGGTCAGGGTGCCGTCCGTGGCCTCCAGGAAGCCCCTCGCCACGGCGAGGCCGAGGCCCACACCGGCGCCCCCGGGGGCGTCCCCGTACCGCTGGAACGGTTCGAAGATCCGGTCCTTGGCCTCGTCGGGGACTCCGGGTCCGCGGTCGACGACGCGGACTTCGAGCCGGGTGGCGACGGCGCTGGCGGCCACCAGGACGCTCTCACCGGCGGGGCTGTACTTGACGGCGTTCTCGACGATGTTGGCGACGGCCCGCTCCAGCAGACCGCGGTCCACGGCGACCATGGGCAGCGTCTCCGGGATGTCGAGGACCACGCTGTCGTCGGGTACGCCGGCCAGGGCCATCGGCACGACCTCGTCGAGGTCGGTCTCCCGGACGATCGGGACGACGGTCCCGGTCTGGAGGCGGGACATGTCGAGGAGGTTGCCGATCAGGTGGTCGAGGCGGTCGGCGCCGTCCTCGACGCCCTCCAGGAGCTCGGCCCGGTCCTCCTCCGACCATTCCACGTCGGTGGAACGGAGCGAGGTGACGGCGACCTTGACGGAGGCGAGCGGGGTGCGCAGGTCGTGGCTGACGGCGGCCGGCAGCGCCGTGCGGATCTGATTGCCTTCGATCAGGCGCCGCGCTTCCTCCGCCTCGTCGACCAGGCGCTGGCGGTCCAGTACGACGGCGGCCTGCGCGGCGAACGCGCCGAGCACCCGGCGGTCCTCCGCGGGCAGGACCCGCCCGGTCAGGGCGAGCGCCATGTTCTCGCCGATGGGCATGTCGACGTCGGCGTCCTCCGGGCGGGCGACCGGATTCCGTCCGGTGCTGCCCGCGCAGGTCCACGGGTCCACCTCAGTACCGCGCTCCAGCAGAGCGACGGACTCCATGGCGAAGGTCTCGCGGACCTGCTCCAGCAGGGCGTCGAGCGCGGTCCGATGCGTTCGCGGGCCTGCCAGGTGGTGCGGATGTTGTGCTCACCGCGGTACTCGCGGAGGTACTCGTCGACTCGGTCGGCGACCCAGAGTAGCGCGAGCTCGCGCAGGGCGGTCAGTTGCCGGGGCGGAAGTAGTTGGACAGGGCCGCGTCGACCTTGTCGGTCTTGTAGATGTTCCCGTGGGCCATGCGTCGGCGCAGTGCCTGCGGGGACATGTCCACGAGCTCGATCTGGTCTGCGCGGCGGACCACCTCGTCCGGCACCGTCTCCCGCTGCCGCACCCCGGTGATCGTCTCTACGACGTCGCCGAGTGACTCCAGGTGCTGGATGTTGACGGTCGAGACCACGTCGATACCGGCCTGGAGGAGTTCCTCCACGTCCTGCCGGCGCTTGGCGTTGCGCGAGCCGGGCACGTTGGTGTGCGCGAGCTCGTCCACGAGGGCGACAGTGGGCCGACGGGCAAGGACCGCGTCCACGTCCATCTCGGTGAACGTGGAACCCCGGTGGCCAAGTTCGCGCCCGGAGATCTGCTCCAGCCCGTGGAGCATCACCTCGGTGCGCGGACGGTGGTGGTGCTCCACGAAGGCGACCACGACATCGGTGCCCCGCTCCACCCGGCGGGGGCCCTCCGAGAGCATCGCGTACGTCTTGCCGACGCCGGGGGCCGAGCCCCGGTAGATACGAAACTTGCCGCGTCCCATGGTGTTTACGTCATCCCTCGAAGCGGTAGCCCATGCCGGGCTCGGTGATCAGGTATCTCGGATGCGACGGGTCCGCTTCCAGTTTGCGCCGGAGCTGGGCCATGTAGACCCGCAGGCAGCAGGATGACGTCCGGCTTGCGGACGGCTGCCAGACGCAGGGCCTTGTGCCCGTCGGAAGCCGTTTCCACCTCGAACTTCCGCGCCTCAAGGTTGATCTCGAGCGCGCGGACGAGCTGGGCGTCGTCTTCCACCACCAGCACCTTGATCATCGGTGTGGGGCCTTCCTCAGTCGGTGGATACGGGTCGGAGCCGGCGGGGCGCGTGGCCACCTCCCAGCAGTGGCTGGGGGAGCTTCGCGCCACGCCGGCGCCGACCCCTGTTCGGGGGAACGTCAGCCCCTGGTCAGTGCCTTGAGCGCGGTGTTGAGTTCGAGGACGTTCACGCGGCGTTCGCCCATGAAGCCGAGGGTGCGGCCGGTGGTGTGGTCGGCGACGAGCTTCTCGACTTGCTTGACGTCGAGCTTGTTCTGCTCGGCGACCCGGTGGATCTGGATCTTGGCGTACTCGGGGGAGATGTGCGGGTCGAGGCCGGAGCCGGAGGAGGTGACGGCGTCGGCCGGTACGTCCTCCGGCTTGACCTTGTAGGAGGTGGTCGAGTTGTCGGTGACGACCGAGTCCTTGGCGGCGACGACCTGGGCACACAGGGTGTCTTCCTCCGCGCCCGCCGTGCACAGGCCGTTGACGGCGCCGTTGTCGGCGGACCGGTTGGTGGCGCCCGAGAGGATCAGCGAGTACTGCGTGTTCACGCTGTTGGAGCCCAGCCCGTTGGAGGGGCGCGGCTGGAACCACTTGAGGTCCGGCTTGGCGGATTCCTCGGGGTCGTCGGGGTTCTGCTTCGGCAGGTTGTAGGTCTGCCCGACGAGGGAGGAGCCGACGACCTGGCCGCTCTTGTCTTTGACCTCGGAGCCGTTGGCCTTGTCGTTGAACAGGGCCTGGGCGATGCCGGTGACGGCGAGCGGGTAGATCACGCCGCAGATGACCGTCAGGACCAGCAGCGCCCGCAGGCCGGCGCCGATCAGGCGTGCGGTGTTGCTGACAGAGTTGTTCATCGCAGATCAGCCGATTCCGGGGATGAGGGAGATGAGGAGGTCGATGACCTTGATGCCGATGAACGGGGCGATCAGACCGCCCACGCCATACAGACCGAGGTTCCGCCGGAGCATCTTGTCGGCGCTGGTCGGCCGGTACTGCACGCCCTTGAGGGCGAGCGGTACGAGCGCGATGATGATCAGCGCGTTGAAGATGACCGCGGAGAGGATCGCCGACTCGGGGGAGGTCAGGCCCATGATGTTGAGCTTGTCCAGGCCGGGGTAGACCACGGCGAACATCGCGGGAATGATCGCGAAGTACTTGGCGACGTCGTTGGCGATGGAGAAGGTGGTCAGTGCCCCTCGGGTGATCAGCAACTGCTTGCCGATTTCCACGATCTCGATGAGCTTGGTGGGGTTGGAGTCGAGGTCCACCATGTTCCCGGCCTCCTTGGCGGCCGAGGTGCCGGTGTTCATCGCGACGCCGACGTCGGCCTGAGCGAGGGCGGGGGCGTCGTTGGTGCCGTCGCCGGTCATCGCGACGAGCTTGCCGCCGGCCTGCTCCCGCTTGATGAGGGCCATCTTGTCCTCGGGAGTCGCCTCGGCGAGGAAGTCGTCGACGCCCGCCTCCTCGGCGATCGCCTTGGCGGTCAGCGGGTTGTCGCCCGTGATCATGACGGTCTTGATGCCCATGCGGCGCAGTTCGTCGAACCGCTCGCGCATGCCCTCCTTGACGACGTCCTTGAGGTGGATGACACCCAGCACACGGGCTCCGCGCTCGTCCTCGACGGCCACGAGAAGAGGGGTGCCGCCGGCCTCGGAGATCCGATTGGCCAGGGTGTCGGCGTCGTCGGCGACCTGCCCGCCCTGCTCCTTCACCCAGGTGATGACCGAACCGGCGGCTCCCTTGCGGGTCTTGCGGCCGTCCACGTCCACCCCCGACATGCGGGTCTGGGCGGTGAAGACGATCCACTCGGCGCCGGCGAGCTCGCCCTGGTGGCGTTCCCGCAGTCCGTACTTCTCCTTCGCGAGGACCACGATGGAACGGCCCTCGGGGGTCTCGTCAGCGAGGGACGAAAGCTGTGCGGCGTCCGCCAGTTCGGCTTCCGTGGTGCCCTTGACCGGTACGAACTCGGAGGCCTGCCGGTTGCCGAGGGTGATGGTGCCGGTCTTGTCGAGCAGCAGGGTGGACACGTCGCCCGCGGCCTCGACGGCGCGGCCCGACATGGCGAGGACGTTGCGCTGGACCAGGCGGTCCATGCCGGCGATGCCGATGGCGGAGAGCAGTGCACCGATCGTGGTCGGGATCAGGCAGACCAACAGGGCGGTCAGCACGATCATCGACTGCTCGGCGCCCGCGTAGATCGCGAAGGGCTGCAGGGTGACGACGGCGAGGAGGAACACGATCGTGAGGGACGCGAGCAGGATGTTGAGCGCGATCTCGTTGGGCGTCTTCTGTCGGGCCGCGCCCTCCACGAGGGCGATCATCCGGTCGATGAAGGTCTCACCGGGCTTCGTCGTGATTTTGACGACGATCCGGTCGGAGAGCACCTTCGTGCCACCGGTCACGGCCGAACGGTCGCCGCCCGACTCGCGGATGACGGGAGCGGATTCGCCCGTGATGGCCGACTCGTCGACCGAGGCGACGCCCTCGACGACGTCACCGTCACCGGGGATGATGTCGCCGGCCTCGCAGACGACCAGGTCGCCGATGTGCAGCTCTGTGCCGGGGACCCGCTCCTCCACCGAGCCGTCGAGGCGGCGGGCGACCGTGTCGGTCTTGGCCTTGCGCAGCGTGTCGGCCTGGGCCTTGCCGCGGCCTTCGGCGACCGCCTCGGCGAGGTTGGCGAAGATCGTGGTGAGCCAGAGCCAGGCCGTGATGGCCCAACCGAACCAGTCGGTCGGGTCCTTGACCGCGAGGACGGTCGTGACGACCGAGCCGATCAGGACCACGAACATGACGGGGGACTTGATCATGATGCGGGGATCGAGCTTGCGCACCGCGTCCGGGAAGGACTTCAGCAGTGCCTTGGGGTCGAACAGGCCCCCGCCGACGCGGCCGGCAGCTGGCTTGTGCCCGGTGGGGACGTCCTCGTGCGGAGCGCGGGTGGGAGTGATGGTGCTCATGAGGCGAGCCCTTCGGCGAGGGGCCCCAGCGCGAGGGCGGGGAAGTAGGTCAGGCCGGTGATGATGACGATCGTGCCGACGAGCAGGCCGGCGTAGAGCGGCTTGTCGGTGCGCAGCGTGCCCGCGGTCTCGGGCACGGGCTTCTGCTCGGCCAGCGAACCGGCGAGCGCGAGGACGAACACCATGGGCAGGAAACGGCCCAGCAGCATCGCGATGCCGATGGTGCTGTTGAACCACTGGGTGTCGGCGTTCAGACCGGCGAAGGCGGAGCCGTTGTTGTTGGCGCCCGAGGTGTAGGCGTAGAGGATCTCCGAGAAGCCGTGCGCGCCGGAGTTGGTCAGCGAGTTGCCCGGGGTGGGCAGGGCCATCGCCGCGGCGGTGAAGCACAGTACGAGAGCCGGGGTGATGAGGATGTAGCAGGCGGCGAGCTTGATCTCGCGGGTGCCGATCTTCTTGCCCAGGTATTCGGGGGTGCGGCCGACCATCAGGCCCGCGATGAACACGGCGATGATCGCCATGATCAGCATGCCGTAGAGACCGGATCCGACGCCGCCGGGCGCGATCTCGCCGAGCTGCATGCCCAGCATGGTGATGCCGCCGCCGAAGCCCGTGTAGGAGGAGTGGAAGGAGTTGACCGCGCCGGTCGAGGTCAGCGTCGTGGCCACGGCGAAGATCGACGAACCGCCGATCCCGAACCGGGTCTCCTTGCCCTCCATCGCACCGCCCGCGACGTCCAGCGCCGGGCCGTGGTGGGCGAACTCGGTCCACATCATCAGGCCGGTGAACGCGATCCAGATGATGCCCATCGTGGCGAGGATCGCGTAGCCCTGGCGCAGGTTGCCGACCATCCGGCCGAACGTCCGCGTCAGCGCGAATGGGATGACGAGGATCAGGAAGATCTCGAAGAGGTTCGAGAAGGGGGTCGGGTTCTCGAAGGGGTGGGCGGAGTTGGCGTTGAAGTAACCGCCGCCGTTCGTGCCCAGCTCCTTGATGACCTCCTGCGAGGCGACCGCCCCGCCGTTCCACTGCTGGGCGCCGCCCATGAACTGGCCGACCTCGTGAATTCCCGCGAAGTTCTGGATGACCCCGCAGGCCACCAGGACCAAGGCGCCGATCACGGAGATCGGGAGCAGGATGCGGACGGTGCCGCGCACCAGGTCGGACCAGAAGTTGCCGAGCTCACCGGTTCGGGAGCGCGCGAAGCCCCGTACGAGAGCCACCGCGACGGCCATGCCGACGGCGGCGGAGACGAAGTTCTGCACCGCGAGGCCGCCGGTCTGTACGACGTGGCCCATGGCCTGCTCGCCGTAGTACGACTGCCAGTTGGTGTTCGCCACGAAGGACGCTGCGGTGTTGAAGGCCTGGTCCGGGTCGATCGACACGAAGCCGAGCGAGCCCGGCAGGCTGCCCTGCAGGCGCTGAAGGGCGTAGAGGAAGAGGACGCTCACCGCCGAGAAGGCGAGGACGCCGCGCAGGTAGGCGGGCCAGCGCATCTCGGCCGACGGATTGGCGCCGATGACCTTGTAGATCCACTTCTCCGGCTTGTAGTGCTTCTCGGAGGAGTAGACCCGGGCCATGTAGTCGCCGAGGGGACGGTAGGCCAGTGCGAGCGCGGCGATGAGCGCGAGCAGCTGGAGCACACCAGCGGTTACGGGGCTCATATCTGCTCAGAACCTCTCCGGGTACACGAGGGCGAGGATGAGGTAACCGAGCAGTGAGACGGCCACGACGAGGCCGACAACGTTCTCGACAGTCACAGCTTGGTCACCCCCCGGGCGATGAGAGCCACCAGCGCGAACACCGCGACCGTGGTGACGACGAAGGCCAGATCGGCCATCGCGAGCTCCTGAGTGAAGTGGGAAGAAATGAATCAGCCAGTTGGCTGAGGACGAGACAACCGCGTCTTCACCCCGGTGTTAAGTCGCCTTGACGGGCTCCATACGGGCGCCCGGGAACCCTTAACGCCACCCATACGGGAGGGCCGTCGACGACCGGATCAGCCTCGGTGGGACACTCCGGCCGTGTCCAACGCGGCGCCGGCCTGGGCAGCCGGCGCGACAGCGACCAGGCGCGCCTCCTCGGAGGGCAGGGGGCGGCCCGGCGGCGGATCGAGCAGGAACCGACCACCTCCGGCGAGCACCCCGGCCGTCCGGCTGCCCAGGGCGGCGACCGCGACCATCACGACGACCAGGATCAGCGCCGCGTTGGTGGCGGAGAGGTCCGTCCGGAAGGGCGCGAGCGCGAGCGCCACGAGGAACGGCGCCAGGAGGCCCGCGGCCAGGGCGAAGGGGTCGCGAAGGCGGAAGCAGTACCCGGACATGTGAGGCCTCCCGTCCGGAGGAGCCGATGGTGCTTCGACGCGGCCCTCAGAACTTGTCGGGCCTATCAGCGCGAAGAGGAGATGGTCGAGCAGCGCGAGGGCGACGAACAGGCCGACCACGTTCTCCACGTCCATCAGGGCTTTCTCCCTTTTGTCGTAGGCAGGCGCTTTCGCCCGGATCAAGCCTGCCCCTCGACGGCGCCGGCGCCACGCACGACAGCACCTCTTGACGGACCTCTTACGGCCGTCCCCACCTGCGCGTATGGAACGCGTGAAGAGTGTCGGGGCGGGCGTATGGAACGCGCCAAGGGTGCTGGTGGCCTGATCGTGAGGCTTCGACGCTGTCCTCACTTTGCTCATTCCGAGGGACCGGCGACATGGCCATTCACGTAGGAAAACCGACCGAGGCCGCTCAGGGGCCGGGCCAGGAGGAGCCTCCCGACACCCGAGCCGGTGGAGCGGGGGACCGGCACAAACTGACCGCCCTCCAGGGCCTGGCCGCGCTTTCGCTCGACGCGATGGCGTCGGTGGCCTACGGACCGGAGTCGATCGTGCTGGTCCTGGCGGCGGCCGGAGCCCACGGGATGGGCTTCACACTCCCGGTCACCCTCGCCATCGCCGCGCTGCTGGCGGTTCTGGTGGCCTCTTACCGGCAGGTGATCGCGGCGTTCCCCGACGGCGGCGGCTCGTACGCGGTCGCCAAGCGGCATCTGGGCAGGCGTACGAGCCTCGTCGCGGCGGCCTCACTGATCCTCGACTACGTCCTGAACGTGGCCGTGTCCGTCACCGCCGGCGTCGCCGCGCTGACCTCGGCCTTCCCTGGCCTGCACGGCGAGCGGGTGTGGATCTGTCTCGCGGTCCTGGTCCTCGTCACGGCCGTGAACCTGCGCGGGGTCGTGGACTCGGCGAAAGCGTTCCTGATCCCGACCGCACTCTTCGTCGGCTCGATCCTGGCGATGATCGCCGTCGGGTTGTTCCGCGACGGCCCCGCCAGTACGGCGTCCGCCGCCGGGCACGCCTCCGCGCTCGGCGAGGGCGCCACCGCAGTGGGTGCGCTCCTGCTGCTGAAGGCCTTCGCGGCCGGCTGCTCCGCGCTGACCGGTGTCGAGGCCGTGGCCAATGCCGTGCCGTCCTTCCGGGCGCCGGCCGCCCGCCGCGCCCAGCGCACCGAGGTCGCCCTCGGCGCCCTCCTCGGCGTCATGCTGATCGGCCTGTCCGTCCTCATCGGCCGTTTCCACCTCCAGCCGGTCGAGGGCGTCACCGTCCTCGCCCAGCTCGCCGACGCCTCCTTCGGACACAACGCGGCCTTCTATGTCGTCCAGTGCGCCGCCATGGTGCTGCTCGCGCTCGCCGCGAACACCTCCTTCGGTGGCCTCCCGGTGCTGATGAGTCTGCTGGCCCGCGACAACCACCTGCCGCACTTCTTCGCCCTCAAGGCCGACCGTCAGGTCCACTGCCACGGCGTGGTCTGGCTGGCTCTCGTCTCGGCAGCCCTGCTCGTTTTCTCCGGCGGCGACACCAACACCCTCGTCCCGCTCTTCGCCATCGGAGTCTTCGTCGGCTTCACCATCTGCCAGGTCGGCATGGTCCGACACTGGTACGGCGAGCGCCCGCGCGGCCGGCGGGCCAAGGCCGCCCTCAACGGCTTCGGCGCGCTCCTGACCGGCGTCTGCGCGGTGGTCGTCACCGCCACCAAGTTCACCGAAGGCGCCTGGCTGATCGTCCTCGCCCTGCCGCTCATCGTCCTCGGCTTCGAGAAGGTCAACCGGGCCTACGCGCAGATCGGCGAGCGCCTCGAACTCGGCCGCGTCCCGCAGCCCCCGCAGCGGGCCCGCTCGCTCGTCGTGGTCCCCGTATCCGGCCTGTCCCGCCTGACCTGCCAGGCCCTCACCGCCGCCCGCTCCCTGGGCGACGAAGCCCTCGCCGTCACGGTCACCCACCCCGCAGCCGAGGACCGGGCCGCCGCCGAAGCCCTGCGCCGCGACTGGGAGTTGTGGAACCCCGGCGTGGACCTCGTCGAGGTGACCTCCGAGACGCGCTCCCTGGGCCGCCCGGTATCCGGCTACGTACGGAAGCTGACGCAGACCCATCCGGACGCCCAGATCACCGTCCTCATCCCGGAGACCGAACCCGCACACCTCTGGCAGCGGATCCTCCAGAACCAGCGCGGCTCCGTCGTCGCCCACGCCGTCCGCCGCGACACCGACGCCGTCATCTGCCGCCTCCGCTTCCGCCTCGGCTCCCCGACCGCACCGCAGGTCCCTGACGCGCCCTTCACGGGGTCCTGACGGGATCAGGTACACAGCCGTCAAGAGGACACAAATGCAGGGTCCCGGCTGCGACAGGAGTACGTCCACTACGCCACTGGGAGGGTGCGCGTTAAGGACGCGTCAGAATTCGCTCACACGCGGGCATAAGTGATCAGGCTGCGTACGCTTGCCCAGCCGTCGACGTCGATGGCTGATTCTTTGCCGTACGACAGGAGCCCCCCACGATGGCCACCCCTGCCCGCACATCGCGCCTGCGCGCGTGGATGCTGGAAGGCTTGACCGCCGAGAACAGTTCGCCCGCCGCCAAGGAAGCGGCGGCACAGCCCCACGGCCGGCCCTGGTGGCGCGTCATGTGCCTGACAGGCCTGGACTACTTCTCCACCCTCGGCTACCAGCCCGGCATCGCGTTCCTCGCGGCCGGGCTGCTGTCACCGCTGGCGACCATCGTGCTCGTGCTGCTCACCCTGTTCGGCGCGCTGCCCGTCTACCGGCGGGTGGCAGAGGAGAGCCCGCACGGCGAGGGCTCCATCGCGATGCTGGAGCGGCTGCTGACGTTCTGGAAGGGCAAGCTGTTCGTCCTGACCCTCCTCGGGTTCGCGGCGACCGACTTCCTGATCACCATCACCCTCTCCGCGGCGGACGCGACCGCGCACCTGGTGGAGAACCCGCACCTCACCAGCACCCTGCACGGCCACGAGGTGCTGATCACCCTGATCATGATCGCGCTGCTCGGCGCCGTCTTCCTCAAGGGGTTCAGCGAGGCCATCGGCGTCGCGGTCTTCCTGGTCTTCACCTATCTCGGCCTGAACGTGGTCGTGGTGGCGGTCGGGCTGTGGCACGTGTTCACCGCACCGCAGGTCATCACCGACTGGACGACCGCGCTGACCACCGAGCACGGCAACCCGTTCATGATGATCGCCATCGCGCTCGTCGTGTTCCCCAAGCTCGCGCTGGGCCTGTCGGGGTTCGAGACGGGCGTCGCGGTCATGCCGCACGTCAAGGGCGATCCCGAGGACACGGAGCAGAAGCCCGCCGGGCGGATCCGAGGTGCCAAGAAGCTCCTGACGACCGCCGCGATCATCATGAGCGTGTTCCTGATCTGCTCCAGCTTCATCACCACCCTGCTCATCCCACCCGCCCAGTTTCAGCCAGGCGGTGAGGCCAACGGCCGCGCCCTGGCCTACCTGGCCCACGAGTACCTGGGATCGGCCTTCGGCACGGTCTACGACATCTCCACGATCCTCATCCTCTGGTTCGCCGGCTCCTCCGCCATGGCGGGCCTGCTCAACCTGATGCCGCGCTACCTGCCCCGTTACGGCATGGCCCCGCAGTGGGCCCGCGCACTGCGTCCCATGGTCATCGTGTTCACGCTGGTCGCGTTCCTGGTGACCTGGATCTTCGACGCAGACGTGGACGCCCAGGGAGGCGCGTACGCCACGGGGGTGCTCGTCCTGATCACCTCGGCGGCGGTCGCCGTGACCATCGCCGCGCGCCGGGCGGGGGAGCGCGGCTGGACCATCGGCTTCGGGATCATCTCCGCCGTCTTCATCTACACGACCGCGGTGAACGTCGTCGAACGCCCCGACGGTGTGAAGATCGGCGCCTGCTTCATCGGCGGCATCATGGCCCTCTCCTTGCTGTCCCGCCTCGCCCGCGTCTTCGAGCTGCGCGTCACGGACGTGGAGCTGGACGACATGGCCCAGCGGTTCATCCGCGACACCGCCAACCGCACGATCCGCTTCATCGCCAACGAGCCCGACAACAGGGACCGGACCGAGTACCGCGAGAAGGTCGAGCAGATCCGCGCGGACAACGACATCCCGCAGGGCGACGACGTCATGTTCGTCGAGGTCACCGTCCTGGATGCCTCCGAGTTCGAGTCCGGCATGCGGGTACGCGGAGAGGTGCTCCACGACCGCTACCGCGTCCTGACCCTGGAAAGCTCCAGCATCCCCAACGCACTGGCAGCCCTGCTGCTCCATGTACGCGACGAGACCGGACAGCGCCCTCACATCTATTTCGAGTGGACCGAGGGCAACCCGATGGCCAACTTCCTGCGGTTCTTCCTCTTCGGCCAGGGCGAGGTCGCCCCCGTCACCCGGGAGGTCATCCGGGAGGCGGAACCGGACCGGGCCCGCCGCCCCCACGTCCACGCCGGCTGACGTCCGAGGCGGAAGTACGAACCCGAAGTCCGTGGCCCGACGTCAAGATGCCGAAAGGAATCCCGCCGGACCCTCGCCAAGGCGAGTTTCCGGCGGGATCCTCGGACCGTGACCATCGACTGGCTTCCCGACCGTGGCATCCGCCGGGCGATCCTCGCCATCGGCACGGCCGGCGTGACCGTGATCGCCACCGGCGCCGTCCTCGAAGCCCTGTGGCTGCTCGGCATCGGCGTCTGGGCGGTCATCACCGCCATGATGATCGAACTCGTCTACCGGCCTTAGGGCCTGTTGCGAAAGTGGAGTTATCGGGCTGGATGTGCTCTGCGGCAAGTACCGTTTCTTGTCAGGCTCGGGAGGGTCGTTGCCCCTGGGGACTGTCTGTTGCAATCGGGAGGCTGCGCAGTGTCAGTGCAGCCGGAGGGGGCAGCGGTTTGTTGGCCGGGTCGGTGCGGAACGACTGGAGCAGATAGGCCACCAGGCGCCGGGACGCTGCACCGTCATCCGGTAGGGCGGTCGCCAGACCGCAGTGTGCCAATAGGACCACGGCGAGGTCGGAAGGGTGAAAATCGGACCGTAGCGCGCCCGACGCTTGGGCCCTGCGTACCAGAGTCGTGAAGTCCCGCTCGGCTCGTTGCCGGGACTGCGCGTGTTCCGACTCGGTTTCCGGGAAGGCCGCGACGAACGCGGCCGAGAACCCGCGTTCCTCCCGTTGCAGAGCGCAGACCGTTTCGACCAGCTGCTGGAAGCCCTGCCACGGATCAGGGGCGGCCAGAGCCTCGGTGAGCGCCCGCGCGCAGGTCTCCATCTGCTGCGCGAACGCGCCTCTCACCAGGGCGTCCCGGGTCGGGAAATGCCGGTACAGCGTCGCCACGCCGACCCCGGCCCGTCGGGCCACGGTCGCCATCGGGGCGCCGATCCCGTGCTCCGCAAAGACCGCACGGGCGGCGACGAGGACGCGCTCTCGGTTGCGCCGGGCATCCGCCCGCACCCCGTCCCGGGCTGTGATCCGAGAGGATTCCGCCATCACTGTCTCTCGCTTCCGGTCCAAGTGGACGATTGCGTCCACCTAAGAGCTTACGGTCGATGCCAGATCCCTGTACGGCCCCCGGCGGCAAAGGCAGAACGATGAACGACCGCATGATGAAGGCAGTGCTCTACGACCGCTATGGCGGCCCCGATGTGCTCTACACGGGCTGCGTGCCACGCCCTGAGCCGGCCCCCGGCGAGGTCCTTGTGAGGGTGCGCGCGTTCAGCGTCAACGGCGGCGAACTGGCAGCACGTGCCGGCCGTCTCCGCCTCATGACCGGCCGGAAATTCCCCAAGCGCGTCGGCTTGGACTTCACCGGCGAGGTCGCCGCACTGGGCGCCGGAGTCACCCGGTTCGCGGCAGGCGACCGCGTATGGGGGGTCTTGGGCCGCACCTCCGTACTCGGCAGCGCCGCCGAGTACGTGACCGTACCCGCTGAGCGGGTCGGCCGGCTCCCCGACGGCCTTGACCTGGTGGACGCCGCCGCGCTGCCGGTAGCCACCACGGCCATCACCGCGCTGCGGGACAAAGCCGGGCTGCGCCCCGGCGAACGACTCCTCGTCCGGGGTGCTTCGGGCGGTGTCGGCAACGCCGCCGTCCAGCTCGGACTGGCGTACGGCGCCGAGGTCACGGCCCTGGCCCGTGCAGCCAACCTCGACTTCGTCCGCGGGCTCGGCGCGCACAAGGCCGTCGACCACAGGACCGTGCGGCCGGCGGAACTGGGCCGCTTCGACGTGGTCCTGGACACCGCGGGGACCGACCTGCGGGCCTTCCGGCGCCTGCTGAATCCGGGCGGGCGCATGGTCACCATCGCCTTCGACCTGAAACGGCCCGCGGCGTCGCTCGGCTACCTCGCGGCCAGCACAGTCCACGGACACGGCCGGGTGCGTTTCTTCAGCGGCAACCCCACGCGGGCGGACTTCGACGACCTCGCCCGCCATGTGGTCGAGGGCAAGCTAAGTGGTCTGCGTCGTAAGTCCTTCGGGGGTTGATCACGCGGCCTTGGCGGCGGAGGATTCTTCTGGGTGATCGGCGGTGTGCTGGTCGAGCCTGGCCAGGAGATCGTCCAGGTCGGAGGTGGT
>NZ_JAPNLK010000220.1 GCF_026627505.1 Streptomyces sp. H27-H5
GTCCGGCAACGTCGTCCAGGTGCCCATCCACATCCCGATCAACCTCTGCGGCAACACCGTCAACGTCGTCGGCGCCCTCAACCCGGCCTTCGGCAACACCTGCATCAACGCCAGCGGCGGCCACAAGGACCACCACAAGACCAACCAGCACGGCGAGTACTGAGCACCCAGGCCACTGACCTGCAGGCAGCCACCGTCCCGGCACCAGCGGGCCACGTACGCCTCTGAACCAGCCGCATGGCTGAGGGGAGTCGCCCCTGAGGTGACTCCCCTCAGCCATGCGTCCCCCAACTCGCGGCGAGGACGGGACGAAACCAAGGACGACGACCCCAGCCGGATGCCGCGGCCGGACCTGCCCCGAACGGTACGACGCCTGCCACGCACACATCCAGGCGCAGCCGCATAAGAGGTCATCTCATTTAGGTGATTGGGTAGGCTGTCGTTCATGGTGGGGATCGTTGAGCGGCTGGTGCCGGATGAGTTGTGGTGTCTGTTCCAGCGAGTGGTGCCTGAGCCGCCGTCGCGGCGTCAGGGAGGGGGCCGGCGTCGGCACGGAGACAGGGAAGTGCTCGCGGCGATCGTGTTCGTCGCCACCTCAGGCTGCACCTGGCAGCAGCTGCCCACAGCGTCGTTCGGACCCTCCGGAGCAACCGCCCATCGGCGCTTTTCCGAGTGGTCGAAGGCCAGGGTGTGGGCCAAACTCCACCGCCTGGTCCTGGACGAGCTCGGCGCCCGCGGCGAACTGGACTGGTCCCGCTGCGCGATCGACTCCGTGAACATGAGAGCCCTGAAAAGGGGGACCTGACGGGTCCGAATCCTGTCGATCGGGGCAAGTACGGATCGAAGATCCACTTGCTCACCGAACGGACCGGTCTGCCCCTCTCCGTCGGCATCTCCGGCGCGAACATGCACGACAGCCTCGGTCTCGAACCGCTCGTGCGGGGCATCCCGCCGATCCGATCCCGACGAGGACCCCGCCGACGGCGCCCCGGCAAGCTCCACGCAGACAAGGGCTACGACTACGCTCACCTGCGGCGATGCTTACGCGGACGCGGCATCACCCACCGCATAGCCCGCCGCGGCATCGAATCCTCCCAGCGACCGGGCCGACACCGCTGGACTGTCGAGCGCACCATGGCCTGGCTCGCCGGCTGCCGACGCCTCCACCGTCGCTACGAACGCAAAGCCGAACACTTCCTCGCCTTCACCAGCATCGCCTGCACCCTCATCTGCTGCCGCAGACTCACCAAATGAGATGACTTCTCAATAGTCGCCGTACACTCCCACGATCACGCGCATTCAGTGGCCGCCCCCTGCCAGTCGCCACCGACCTGCCAACCGCCTGCGCCGGAAGATCACCGACAGGCGCCAGACGGTGACGTCCACGGGCAGAGCCCCCTCGTACGGCGGGGTACCGGCATGCCCATGCCGTACTGGAGACATCAGCTCCTGCCCTCCCCTTCTTCTTCCCCGCCACGCATCCGGCCGAACTGTTTAGCCATGACAACAGTCAGGAGGGGAACGGTCCCGGCACCGGCCGTCTGCGGGGCCTGGGACAAGGAGGCAGACGACCGCCTCTGGGGAGTTGGCTGTCCGGCGTAGCAGCGGATAGGTTCTGCGGCACGAACAGATGCGGGTCCGCCGCTTTCTCCACGCAGATCGCGCATCGGCGAGCCGGGTGTGCCGCCCGGGGTGACGCACGAACGGCTCGACGGGGAACAACAGCAACCGGACGACGGAACATGGCACGAGGGGAAGGCGCCGCCTGATGTGCAGCTCGCCCACGCCTGCGCTCGAGCCGGGCGGTGCCGGCCGCCCACCGCTGTCACGCTCCAAAGCAGAGCCTCCTGCACACCACTTGCAGACACGCGTGGCAACCACAGCGCCCTTGCCGCCCCCGACGTACGCGCGCGATCTGCCGGGCTGGCGCCACATCGTCACCGCTCTGCGGCGCACCCCCGCCTCGGTGTGGAACGACAACGTGACCGACTTCGCTGCCGCACTCACCTATTACGCGGTGCTCGCGCTCTTCCCGACGCTCCTCGTCACGGTCTCACTGCTGGGAATCGTCGGCGCCTCGACCACCGACAACCTGATCAGTAAAGTGATCGCTGTCGTGCCGACCGAGTCCCGCCCCGTCATGCTGAGCACGTTGCAGGGCATGGCGCAGCAGCACACAGCTGCTTGGACGCTGGCCGTCTTCGGCACGATAGGTGCCCTGTGGTCCGCCTCCAGCTATCTGGGGGTCTTCCGCCGAGCCCTGCACCTCATGCACGGCATCGAGGACCTGCGCCCGGCGTGGAGGACGGCACCGCGGCTGGTGATAACCACTCTGGTGCTGCTGACGCTTCTGGTTTCCAGTGCCCTGGTGCTCATCCTGACCGGCGAAGCGGCCCACACCGTCGGCCGGCTCGTGGGCATGGGCCGCACGGCCGGCGTTGCCTGGAACGCGCTGAAATGGCCGCTTCTGCTGTGCCTGGTCGCCATCTTGGTGCTGGTTCTGTTCAGCTCGGGCCCGGCCGGGACACGCGGGGTGAGGCAGCGGCTTCTGGGAGACGCTCTCGCCGTGGCCCTGTGGCTCACCGCCTCCGCGAGCTTCGCCCTCTACGTCTCGCACGTCGGCACCTACAACCGGCTGTACGGATCGCTCGCCGGGATCATCGTCTTCCTGGTGTGGCTGTGGCTGTCCAACCTGGCCCTCCTCACCGGCGCCCAGTTCAACGCCGAACTGGCCAAACTCCGCTTGGTGACCGACAGGGCGTAAGCGGGCGCTTTTCCAGGTCAAGGGCGTTCTGCGCCTTACGCGCATTCAATACGGTTCGTCTCATAGGCGCTGGATGCCCCTCGATGAGGCGCGAGCCCGGCCGCCCATCTCATCCGCTTATGCGCCCGGAAACCCGTCTGACATCAGGACCCCGAACGTCTCCTGCCACTGGGCAGGATCTATGGTGCTACCTGCGGCCACCGTCTGATCTTCTGTCTTCACACACCGAGATCAGAGGAACCCGCAACTACCGCCCCACCTCCGGCAGTCCAACCTCAGGACAGGACACCGGACAACAGGTGGCAGTAAATGGGATACGAGGGTATCCGGGCCTCACCCTTTTCGAGAGGAACCGCTCCATGCTTGGTATAGCCGCGGCAGTACTGTTCTTCATCGCGTTTCTGATCAACGCTGCCGACATCACGACAAACGACGTCTTCACTTCTTCGAACGTCATGCTTCTCGGCCTGATGGTCCTGGCCCTGCACGTCGCGGGAATCGGCAGTAGCTGGTCGGGCCGCAGACGCTGACAGTGAACACCGGGATGGGGTAGGCCAATGACGGCGCCTCGCCCCACCCCGGTGCCCGCACGGGCTGCCTCCCGCTCCCGCGTCCGAGCACGGAAGAGCACGCAAGGCCACGGGGCTTGGTCACGTGCGGGGGCATGCACGATAGGTGCGGGCGTTCCCGGCCGTCAGCCGGGTGATCTCCCTGTCCCGCGGGTCGGCCTTCGGCCGCCCCGCCGGCGCGGCGAGCGCCGTCCTCCCATGGGGGTTGACATCCACTCCGGCAGACGGCCGAGCCCAGGCCCGCGCTAATCCGGGCCCTGGCCGCGCCGTTGCCGCTGCACCCGGCTCTCGCGCAACATGAGCCGACAGGTGGAGCGTGTCATCCCGCAGGCCGCGGTGCCGCTGAAGTCACAGTCAAGCGGCCGATGTCCTGCGGGTCCAGGCCGGTCAGTTGCGCGATGCGAGGCGCCGGGACTCCCGCGGTCAGCGCCCGGTAGACGAGAGCCTCCCAATCCTGGGTCGTCGCGCGGAACTCCAGCAGCTCGCTCTCCATACCCGTGACCGACTGGGGCGCACATTCCCTCTGAACCCGAAGGCTCTCTTCCTCACTCAACGGTACAGGCAGGCGCTCCGCGTCCTCAGGGATAGAAGCCTCCGCGCCGGAAGGGAGGATCCGCACCCGTTCTGAGGAGGCGGAGACGTCGTGGGCCTGCAGTCAGCCGTGCACGGCCGGTGTTTCTGTGCACTCCACAATGCCCACGGCGGCAAGGGCTGCCCCGAGCCGAGGACGCTGGTCAGAGAGAAGGAAAAGGTAAGCGTCATCGGCCATTGCGTGGCATCGCTTTCTCGATCGGACATCGGCGGCGCATTGATGCTAGTGCAGCGCGTCGCAGGTCCTTTGCCGGTTGGGCGTGGCTGGATTGGTGACGCTGTGTGAGCGCGCAGGCATCCTGCGGGAAGCGGTCCTCGGACGACCCGGCTTCGGTCCGGCACACGGTGG
>NZ_JAPNLK010000221.1 GCF_026627505.1 Streptomyces sp. H27-H5
CAACCGCTCACGCGCCGCCTGTCTTTCGGGCGTGTACCCGCCCCCCTGCGCATACCTCATCCCCACGGCATACCGCAGGGATCAAGGACCGTCATCACCCACGGCAACTACGAGTTCAACCTGAGTAGGAGACCGGCACGGCCAGGGATCGGGCGAGGCGGGCGGCCGCCCGGCCGCATAGGTCAGACGCGTCGTGCGGCGACCCGGACCACCACCCGGCGGCCGTCCACCGGCACGTCCGCCACCCTCCGCCAGTGGTACCCGTGCACCTTCCCCGTCGGGCTGCAGACGCTCAAGCAGCCCGGGGACCCGTGTGCGTCGGCTGGTCTGCCCGGTCCGGGGCTGTCCGCGGCAGACGTTCCGAGAACAGGCCACCCCGCACACCGAGCACAGAACCGGGACATCCCGGGTCCGGGCCGTGACCCGGACCACTTCGCCGCCATCCACCACATCCTCGACGGCCAGCGCCGACAGCCCCGAAAACACCACGTTCACAAGAGAGTTGGCATCATGCACGATCCATGATCGCAGCCAAGGACGCAGCGTCACCACCGACTACGGAACAGAGCCCTCAATTCGGGGTGCGCAGGAGTTCGGCGAGGCGTTCTCCGACGACGGAGAAGCTGGGGGCCGTCTCCTGCTGAAAGTAGGACTTCTTGCGGCTGCGCAGCAGGTCTTCGCCGTCGCGCGTCCAGGAGAAGCCGGGCTTGCGCAGGAGGGCGCGGAAGACCGCGTCCGCGCCGTCGGGATGGCGCTGGACCAGGCGGCGCAGGGGAAGGGGCGAGACAGTGTCGTCGCTCAGGTAGTTGCGAAGCTGGGTGATGTAGGTGTGGTCGCGGGCCAGGGAGGGGTCGGCGAAGAGGGTGTCCAGGCGGCCGAAGTCGAGGTAGTAGTTGAGGCCTTCGATCTCGTCGTAGATCAGCCCGACGCTGTCGGCCTGCATGTAGTCCTCGGGCAGCCGGCCCATCTCCTCAGCGCCAGGAGCGCTGTTCGTGGTGGGCCTGCCGTCGGTTTCGGCTGGTGCCGTTGCTTCCTCCAGGCGGCGCCGGTGGTGCTCGGTCAGCTGTTCCTGGGCGCTGGCCGGCGGCAGGATCACGAGGTCGGACCCGAACAGGGCGATGAAGGCGGCGCGGTCTTCGGCCTGCATCTGCCAGGCCCGCCGGGACAGATCCCTGTTGCGGCGCAGCAGACCCGGGTCCGCGGTCGCCATCCGCAGGGCGGCCCGTGCGACATCCGGGCCCGAGGACTGGGGGTAGGGCGAGAGGTAGCCGCTGACAAGCCAGTGACCGGTGGCGGGATGGACGGGCACGATACGGCCGTAAATAAACATCCCCTGCTCCAGGACAGCCAGTGCCTCGGAGCCCATGTTGGAGCGGACGGGGTAGCGCAGGTCATCGATCAGGTTGTGAAGTACGACAGTGCCGTCGGGATCGTCGTCCCGGTGGACCTCGAACAGCCCCTCGACGACGTCGCGCCAGCCCAGCAGCATCGCGCGCTCGTCGCCTGTCAGGGGCGGCCGTCGCTGGGCGATAAAACGTTCCACGACTGTGGTGCCGTCGTGGAGCCGGTGCTGCAGGGCGAAATGATCGACGGTACGGACGGCGACTCCCTCATCCAGCAGACCACTGTCGCCCGAGGCCCGCAGGCGTGCGGTCAGCTGCCTGCCGAAACGGGGATGCTGGGCGAACTCCACCAGCTCGCTCTTCAGCTCCCCGCTACGGGCCACCAGTTCCGTGACCGTCATCGACAAGGCCTCGGCCGCCACAATGCCGTCGGGCGTGTCATCGTCATGGGGCACCTGGAGCATGGCCACCTGGATCCTGGTTCGAAGCGGGCATATCGCGCCGCCACTCTACCGGCGCTGCGGCTGCCGGTTCCGTGCATCGCACAGGCTGGGCACATGCCGGGGCAGCGGCGGCAGGCATATCGCGCCATCACCCGCGGTGTGCTGCTCCGGTGGCGGCCAGAAGGTTGCGGATCTCGATGACTTCCTTGCCGGTGCGCTCAGCTATCCGCGCGACCGGCTCCCCGCGCCGGTACGCGGCCACGATCGCCGCGCTCAGATTCCGGCGGGCCACATGCAGTGCTTCCTGCGCCGCGGCCAGTGCCGCGGTCGCCGCCGCCAGCGCGTTGTCCTCATCCGTCATACCGGCCATCGTGCCAGCCCGGGGGCCGGGCCCGGTACGGTGGTCGTACTTCGGCAGCAGACACAAAAGGGGTGGCGGGCATGGCGGGCGAGACGCTGGTGACGGTGGTCGGCAACCTGACGGCTGACCCGGAGCTGCGGTTCACCGCCGCCGGTATCCCGGTCGCCGGTTTCACCGTCGCTTCCACCCCACGCGTGTACGACCGCGACCGCAGCGAATTCACCGACGGCGAGCCGCTGTTCCTGCGCTGCTCGCTGTGGCGGGCGGCCGCGGAGAACGCCGCCCAGTCCCTCACCAAGGGCATGCGGGTCATCGTGACCGGGCGGCTCAAGCAGCGCACCTTCGACGACAAGGAAGGACAGCACCGTACCACCGTTGAGATCGACGCCGAGGAGATCGCGGCGTCTCTGACCTACGCGACGGCGACCGTCACCAAGACCTACCGCTCCGGCGCGGTTTCCCAGGGTGCAGCGGCACCCGCGCACAGCCAGTCTCCCGGGCCGGCACAGCAGGCCCAGCCCACGGCGCCCGCTGAGACCTACCCGTTCTGAGCCGGTCTCAGCCCCAGAAGGCGTTGCGGGGATCGTCCAGCACGGCCAGTGCCTGGTCCAGCGACGGGACCGCCGGCAGGTGATCGCAGGGGTACCAGCGGCCGTTGCGGTCCGCCCCGTCCACCAGCCAGCCCGCATCAGTGGACCGCAGCCGGGCGACCCGGCGAGAGGTCCATTCACCGACACCGTCCCACGGAGCCCGCTCCTCAGTGATCACGGCAGTACTACCGCGCACCACGCAGCCCACACCTACCTCGGCCCGCGCGTGTTCGGGAACCTGCTGCCCGGCCCATTTCTTCAGCCGGGCCCGGTCCGTCTCGGAGATCTTCACACCCCTACCCTACGCACCCGGCGCCGGGCCTGATGTTCCCACCAGCTTCCTATTGGTCCGCGTTCTGGGCGCGTTCCAGGACCCGGTACACCGTCGCCCGGGACACCGAGAAGATCTCGGCGAGGTCGGCGATGGTGTGCTCGCCGCCCCGGTGCTGCTCGACGAGGTGGGCCTGCTGCCGGGCGGAGAGTTTGGGCTGCTTGCCCCGCAGCTTCCCCTTGGCCCGGGCGACGGCCATGCCCTCGCGGGTCCTCATCCGCAGAAGATCCACCTCGAACTCGGCGAAGGTGGCCAGGATGTTGAAGAACATCTTGCCCATCGGGTCGGCCGGGTCGTACAGCGAGCCGCCCAGCGACAGCTTCACCCCTCGGCCGGTGAGCCGGTCGCCGATGTCACGGGCATCGGGCACCGAGCGGGCGAGCCGGTCCAGTTTCGGGACGACCAGGGTGTCCCCGGCCCGGACCGCTGCGAGGGCCTGGTTGAGGCCGGGGCGCTCCCGGTTGGTGCCGGTGAGACCGTGATCGAGATAGATCCGCTCCTCCGCCACCCCGAGCCCGGCAAGGATGCCCCGCTGGGCGGTGAGGTCCTGCTCGTCCAGGCTGCATCTCGCGTACCCGATGACTTCGCTCATGCACGAAGCGTACGGATAGCCCCCGCTCACCGCACAGATCACCGGACACGCTAAATGAGACGGTGATCGTGCAGGTCGGCATCGCCCGCCACCCCAGGATCCAGCTTGTTCGCTGAAGGATCCCCTAACGAACAGGCCGGACGTGCTTCAAGAGAGGTGCCGCCGCTGTCCCTTCCGGTCGTTTCGGCTGTCCTGCGGGTGCAGTAGCGCGGCGGCGAGGGCGGGGGCGGTTGCCGGGCCCGGCGCGTAGTGGGGGTGGGCTTGTGCGAATTCGGGCATCCGGGGTTCGGCGCGTTCCTGGGGGGCTCGCTCCAGTACGGTCGTGCCGGTCTCGGCCTCCAGTACCGGGGTGTAGCCGGCCGCACGCAGTGCGGTGAGTGTGTCCTTGGGGGGTGCGGTGCTGATCAGTACGGTCGGGGCGATTTTGCGCAGGCCTAGTGCTGCACCGCGAAAGTTCGTGGAGGGGTGTTGGTCAGGCTGCTTCCTTGAGTGGGGTGCCCTTGTAGGTCCAGCGGAAGGGCTTGGCGTTCTCGTTGCGGTTGATGATGTAGCTGTCGA
>NZ_JAPNLK010000222.1 GCF_026627505.1 Streptomyces sp. H27-H5
GCTCAGGGGTACGCTCGGCGAGCCAGTTCTTCAGGGCAGTTGCGCTCTTCACCCAGCCGATCGTAGAGGACACCACACCACGGACGAACCCGGCCCCGCCCCGCCAACGCAACCGAGCGGGACGACGAGAAGCCAGCTCAAAATCGTGAACGCGGACAGCAGCGGAGACTACTCAGCGTTATCTGTCGGGTTGCGGCAGGTATACGAGAACTGGGCCGGGTAGGTCCTCTGTCGGGCGATTGCGGGAGAAAGGGCCCGCTCGTTGAGCCGGGTATGGTCATTCGCGTGTCGGTGGGGGTCGTTGCCCGGTTCGTTGCCGCTCAGTCGCTTCGACGGCGTGCCTCTGCTGAAGAGGGGCGGGCTGCCTGCGGGTCATCGGGTGTCATCGCAGAAGTGGCAGCCTTGCCGCTTGTCGCGGAGGTGAGTCACGGCCGTGCACGCGCGGTCCTGGCCGAACTCCGCGCGCTCGGTGACTCCATGGAGGAGGACGAGACCGCCGCAGAAGATCCGGCTGGGGACGAGGTTCCCGGTGAGCCGGCGCGTCTGGCCCCGGTCACGGGGTAGGCGGCTGCAGCCGGACGCCGCCGCGTGAGCGGAAGTCTGCTCCGGCGTCGGAGAGGAGGCGGTGCACCGCTCCGTAGGAGCGGCCGCTGGACTGGGCGAGGGAGCGGATCGAAGCCCCTGCTTCGTACTGGGACTTGAGGTCCGTGGCAACCCGGTCGCGGTCCGGGCCTGGCAGTAGCCGACGGACCGGGGACTCGTGGGACATGATCGGAATACCTCCTCGTGCGTACAGTAGTCCCGCCATGATCACGGCAGACGGCCTCCGGCGGCCACCGGTTCGGCTGAACCCGTGGAAACCCGGCTGAACAGGGGTGTGGCAGCGGCCGGCAGCACGGCGTGGGCCAGGACCTGCGACGGCAGAAAACCGGCGGCTGTCGTGCTTTCACGGCGGCACGCTTCACTTCGCTTCTGGTCCCCGTCTTCACTCCAGCTCGGTGATCACCAGTGGCTGGGGGGTGCGGGTGCGGCCATCTGTTCCGTTTTCGCGAGTAGGGCGCGGCAGTCGGCGACAGCATCGTGGGAGCCGCCGAGTCGCTGATTGCGGTAGGCGCCGCGCTTGACGGACCACAAGCCCTTCCAGACCGCGTACGGCTCCATCACATCCTCCCACCGGCAGCGGGCGAGCCATTGCCCGGCTGCCACAGGGCCCTGGTGCCGGACGAGTTCACGTTCGAGGACGTCGCGGTCGAAGGGCATGTTGTAGGCGAGAACAGTCCGGCCGTGGAGAACATCGGTGAGGGCGGGCAGCACCTCGCCGAAGGCCGGGGCCGAGGCAAGACGTTCCGGTGTGATCCCGTGTACGGCGGCGGCGCCGGGTTCGATGTCCGCGTCCGGGTTGACGTACTCGTTGAACACCACGGTGCCGCCTCGGGCCACGGCGGCGATCTGCACCGCGAACGCGTTCTGCAGTCCGGTGGTCTCCACATCAAGAGCGATCAGAGAATCGTCGTCGAGGCGGCGGCGGGCCCACTGACTGACCTGCTCGCGTTCTCGTGGCCAGGAAGGCGGGCGCCGCAGCGCCCTGATGGCGTCGTCGAGCTGGCGGTGGGACTCACGGGTGGTCTGCGACCGCCACATAACCGTGTCGCCGGTCGGCTGCGCGTTCACGGTGCCCAGGTAGTTCCCGCCTTCGTAGACGGCCCAGGTGGGGCGGTCGGTGTCGGCGGGCCGTACGAACTGAACGGACCGTTCGTCGACCTCACGGTCGAACAAGTCCTCCCACACGCCAGCATCCTCGACGCTCACTAGCACTCCCATTCCCTCTGACTCGCCCCGGCTTCTCGCATTCCTCATGCTGTTGTCCCGCCACCGGATTCGTCCATCCTCGCCTGCACCACCGGGAGCCCGACATATCAGAGAGACAGGCACGGGATGAGGAGCGATCGCCGCCCCCGGGCGGCCGGGCCGTCACGCGTTCGGCTCAGCGTTGCCCGCCCAGGTGTTCACCATCATCCGGGCCGAGGGGGCAGCCGGGCCGGGCCGGGAAGCCCGCAGAGAACCACGCCCGCACACGCAACCATTTCGGCTGCTTCTCGTTCATGTGAAGGGAAAATGCGCCTTCCCTCCTCTGCACCGGCCTCTCACCCCGGACGGCCGGCGCAGAGGTCCCGGCCACGCCCCGGATGCCACGCTGACCCCATGGACCAGCATGCCCCGCCCCAGCCCGAGACACCGAGGCCAGACCCTGTTCTGGCCCGCGACTGCGGACTCTGCGACGGCTGGGGAACACTCACCGGCCCGGGCGGCCACGGCCTGACACTCTGCCCGCGCTGCCAGCTACGCCCTCGCAACCCGCGAACGGACAGTACTCACGACCAGGACACGCCCCGGCCTCCCTGACGGCGGAACACCCTTCATCCGACGCCGCTGGCCTGGTCTCGACGCGCCACGTAGCCGACGGCCACACAGGGATGCCATGGCCGACATAGCCGAAGCCTGGCCGAACGATGACAGGCGTCGCCTTCAGGGCCTTCTGCCGGGGGTTACCGGCGGTGCACCTGCTCGGCCTGCGGTCCCTTGGGGCCCTGGGCGACGCGGTATTCGACCTGGTCGGCCTCGGCGAGCTCCTTGAAGCCGGTGGACTGGATGGCGGAGTAGTGGACGAACAGGTCCGGGCCGCCGTCATCCTGTGCGATGAACCCGAATCCCTTTTCGGCGTTGAACCACTTCACGGTGCCTGTTGCCATCGTTCAAGTCCCTTTGTTCCATGCCACAGCGCCGCCCTGACGGGCGCAGGCCAGCGCCTTGTCGCGGCTCCGGCATACGAAGTCTGCCACCCCGCCACGGCACCCGTCGCCAGCGCACGCGGGCAGGCAAAGGCTGCGGTGGGTCCGGGCACCCGTTTTTGACGGTCGTGGCGGGTCAGGGGCGGCGGGTGTAGGTGTACAAGTGATCGATCTCGTGGAAGCCGGCCCGCTGGTGCAAGTCCCTGGCCGGGCCCCCACTGTGTCCGGGATCGTCGGCGGAGGTGTCGAGGAGGACGACGAGTTCGCGGACATCGCGGTCGGCGAGGTGGGACAGGCATTGTTCGAGGAGGACGTGTCCGGTCCCGTCGGGCTCGGGCGCGAGGGTGATCCATTCCAGGACCGCGGTCCCCTCGACGGGCCGAGTGATCACTGCCTTGCCGAGCGGGGTACCGTTCTTCTCCCGCAGACGTACGTACCAGCCGTACGGGTCAGCGCACTCGGTGATGTCGATGACCGCGTGCGACCTGGGCCGGAGCGTGTCGAGGCGGTGGTGGAGGTAGCTCCAGCTGTCCTGGCGGGAGAATCCTGCGGCTTCCAGCGCCGCCGCGCTGCCGCGGCGGTTTCGCACCGGCAGGCCCGCGAACCCGATCTCGGTGGGCATATTGAATGCGTGCACCGTTCGCCGCCCCGCCTGTTCCAGGATGTGCTCCACCAGCACCCCGGCGACCCTCTGGTCGTCCTCCACACCGTGCAGCCACAGCAGCAGGCCCTCACCATCCTCCTCACGGACCGCCCAGCAGGAAACCCCCACGACCTCACCTGCGCCGTCAACGGCCACGTCCGTGTACAGCTCCCCCAGAGCACCGGCCGCCGGATCACCCAGACAGCCGTCCTCAAGGGCACGGCCAAGCATGACGGCCGTCACCGCAGGACGGCCGGGCAGCCGGTCGCCCGCGATCAGCTCCAGCACCCGCTCCCGGTCCTGCGGGGCACAGGACCGAACGGTCATGCTGGCCTCGTAGCCGACTGCCATCGTTGCCACTGCCCGCTCCTCCTTCTGCCTGAAGACGTTGACCGGCCCAGCTTCGCCCACGAACCCGGGGCACCGCCGCACGCCACACCCGCACCAGAAAGCCTCCCGCCTGCAGATCGAGGAGGCAGCCGGAACCACCGCCCGTCAAGGCGGCATGCGCGAACACCTCCACCAGCACATCGCCACCTCGCTCCTGGCCACCGTGTGGTTCGCGGGACAACACCACCTCGTGGAAGCCGACGACTGGCCCGACACCCTGCCCGCCAATGTCCTCGGTGCGATCCGTCAGGCCCCGGCCATCAACGACGACCCCACCATGCGCAACCTCCGCGACACCAGCAAACCCCACCGATAGCCGCACAAAGGGAACCGGTCACCCGCTCAAGATCGCCCTGCTATCCCTTTCGGCCGTATCTCGGCCCACCCTC
>NZ_JAPNLK010000223.1 GCF_026627505.1 Streptomyces sp. H27-H5
CACCCCCGAGGACGCACTCGACACCGCCTGCCACCTCCACCTCACCGGTCTCGACACCTGACACGGGCAAGCGCACGCCAAGCCCGACGTCAACCCCCGAAGGATTTACGACGCAGACCACTAAGCGACGCGTCGCGAGCACCGCGCCAGTGGTACATCGTGAAGATCAGCCGTGTTCATGGCAGCACAGGCAACGGCCGGGCCGCGCCCGCAGCGGTTGACACAACCGTGCACGAAGCGGGGCAGGTTCCGATGGACCGTCATGCCCGACCGGTTCGTTCGGCTGGTTCCCAACTCGAGGGCCATCGCTGTCGCAGGCGAAGGCGGACTCCCGGCTGCCGGACACAGCCGGCGGCGAGACTCGGCGGATGCGTTCCGTCGAAGCTCGGATTCGGGTCGTTCTCGGCCCTCTCCAGGGTTGTCCGGCCTAGGGTGGTCTTCAGGCATGGGCCCGTGGACCACAGCGTGGAGGAGCCGATCATGAGCACTGCCCCGAATCTGCCGCTCCCGCCGCGCAGACCCGAGGAGTCGCATCCTCAGTCCCATCCGCTACGGACGATCCGGGAGATCCGGGAGTCCCTTCCCGAGCATCAGCTCGGGCACTTCGATGCCGAGCTGGCCGACACCGACATCGATGCCTTGCCCGACACGCTTCACCGCTGGGCGACCCTGGGCAGCGACGGGTTCCTTGAGCGACTTACGGCGGCCCCGTTCGAGGGTCTGGAGTTCGGGCAGCGGTCCTATGACGATGCGGCGGACGGCGAGTGATCTATCTGCTCGACACCAATGTGGTCGCCGAGATCACCACCCGGCCGAAGCCCGCCCCTGCCGTCGTCGCCTGGGCTCGCTCGGTTCCGTCTCCTGTCCTCTACCTGAGCGTCATCACGGTCGCGGAGATCGAAGCAGGCATTGCCGGAACCCCTGATCCGGTGCGGCGTACGGCTTTCGAGCGGGCGCTCACGGACCTCCGTGATCAGTACCGCGACCGGATCGCCGCCGTCGGCGAGCGGGAGGCCCTTGCCTACCTCGCTCTTCACCGGAGGCTCAAAAATGCCGGAACCAGCATCGATCCACCTGATGCGCTGATCGCCGCCACTGCCCTGGCGAACGGCTGGACGCTCGTGAGCCGCAACATCAAGCATCTGGCGCGATCAGGCGCACTGCTGCTGAACCCTTGGGAGTACGAGGGATAGGCCATCGAGGCTGGAACGCGGGGAAGGTCCGGTTTTGAGGCAAATAAACGAGACTGGAACTGAGACCACGGAACGCAGAAGGCCCCGGCCGGTTTCCCGGTCGGGGCCTTCAAGTGCCCGGTGAGGCACTGGCGGAGGATACGAGATTCGAACTCGTGAGGGGTTGCCCCCAACACGCTTTCCAAGCGTGCGCCCTAGGCCACTAGGCGAATCCTCCGGGGCAAACAATACAAGACGTTCAGGGGTGCTCGCGAACGTGATCGTCGGGCGGTGGACCGGGACGGATCCGGGAGCGATCCGGGAGGGGTGCGGGAGGGATGTCGCCGGCTATCCGGGACAGATGCGCGAGCGACCCGCAAGCGACCGACGGATCGACCCGGGTCGATTCCGGGTCGCTTCATCGGCTAGGGTGGGGCCAGCCCCTCACGTGGCGCTATCTCACCCAACTCCCCCAGGGCCGGAAGGCAGCAAGGGTAAGTGGGCTCTGGCGGGTGCGTGGGGGGCGTTTTGCGTTCCGGGGCGGCTTCGGCGGGGATCCGCGGGCCGGTGGGCGGCTCTTGTCGGTGGGCCCGGATAACCTCGTATACGTGTCGTCCCTTGCGCTGTACCGCCGCTATCGCCCCGAGTCGTTCGCCGAGGTCATCGGTCAGGAGCATGTCACTGCACCGCTGATGCAGGCCCTGCGGAACAACCGGGTCAATCACGCGTACCTGTTCAGCGGTCCGCGAGGGTGTGGCAAGACCACCAGCGCGCGCATCCTGGCCCGCTGCCTGAACTGTGAGCAAGGTCCCACGCCGACCCCCTGCGGGGAGTGCCAGTCCTGCAAGGACCTCGCGCGCAACGGCCCCGGCTCCATCGACGTCATCGAGATCGACGCCGCTTCGCACGGTGGTGTGGACGACGCCCGCGACCTGCGGGAGAAGGCCTTCTTCGGGCCCGCCTCCAGCCGCTACAAGATCTACATCATCGACGAGGCCCACATGGTCACCTCGGCGGGCTTCAACGCCCTGCTGAAGGTCGTCGAGGAGCCGCCGGAGCACCTGAAGTTCATCTTCGCCACGACCGAGCCGGAAAAGGTCATCGGCACCATCCGGTCCCGGACGCACCACTACCCCTTCCGGCTCGTCCCGCCCGGGACCCTGCGGGACTACCTCGGCGAGGTCTGCGGCCGCGAGGGCGCCACCGTCGAGGACGGCGTGCTGCCGCTCGTCGTGCGGGCCGGCGCCGGGTCGGTGCGTGACTCGATGTCGGTGATGGACCAGTTGCTGGCCGGCGCCGCCGAGCAGGGTGTGACGTACGCCATGGCGACGTCCCTCCTCGGTTACACGGACGGATCGCTGCTCGACTCCGTCGTGGACGCGTTCGCCGCCGGGGACGGGGCCGCCGCGTTCGAGGTCGTCGACCGCGTCGTGGAGGGCGGCAACGACCCCCGCCGGTTCGTCGCCGACCTGCTGGAGCGGCTGCGCGACCTGGTGATCCTGGCCGCCGTCCCCGACGCCGGGGAGAAGGGGCTCATCGACGCCCCCGCCGATGTCGTCGAGCGGATGACGGCCCAGGCCTCCGTCTTCGGCGCCGCCGAGCTGTCGCGCGCCGCCGACCTCGTCAACACCGGGCTCACCGAGATGCGGGGCGCGACCTCGCCCCGGCTCCAGCTGGAACTGATCTGCGCCCGCGTGCTGCTGCCCGCCGCCTTCGACGACGAGCGTTCCTTCCAGGCCCGCCTGGACCGCCTGGAGCGCGGCGGGTTCGCGGCCGCGGCCGCCGCCGCGCCCGCGGCGATGCCCGCCATGGGGTACGTCCCCGGGCCCGAGGCCCACGGCATGGCCCCGGCCGGACCCGCCGGCGGGATGGCCGCCGCCCGCGCGGCCGTCCGAGCCCCCGAACCGGAGCCCGCCACACCCCCGGCCCCCGCCCAAGCCCCGACCGCCCAAGCCCCGGCGCAGGCACCCGCCCCCGCGCAGGCCCCCGCCACCGCTCCGGGCGCCTGGCCCGGCGCCGCCCAGCCGGGCGCCGGCGCCCGCACGCCCGCTCCCGCCGCGGCCCAGCCGGGCGCCTGGCCGGGAGCCGCGAGCCCCGCCTCCGGCGCCCCGGCCCCGGCCCCGGCCGTCCAGGCCCCCGCCGCCGGTGCCTGGCCCAGCGCCACCGCACCCGGATCGGGCGCCCCCGCACCCGCGGCCGCGCCGGCCCCGAGCGGACCCACGCCCGCCATCCCCTCGCCCGGCATGGCCGCCGGAGCGGATCAGGTACAGGCCATGTGGCCCGGCGTCCTGGAGGCGGTGAAGAACCGCCGCCGCTTCACCTGGATCCTGCTCAGCCAGAACGCCCAGGTCACCGGCTTCGACGGAACGACGTTGCAGCTCGGCTTCCCCAATGTCGGAGCCCGCGACAACTTCGCGAGCAGCGGCAGCGAGGACGTCCTCAAGGCCGTTCTCGCCGAGCAGTTCCAGGTCAACTGGAAGATCGACGCGGTGGTCGGCGGCGGCGCGCCCGTGCCCGCCGTGGGTTCGTACTCCGCCCCCGCCGCGCCCGCGTACAGCCCGCCGCCCCCGCAGCAGCAGGCCCCGGCCCCGGCTCCGCAGCAGCCGTCCCAGCAGGCCTCGTACCAGCAGCGGTCCCAGCAGTCCGCGCCCCCGCCGCAGCCGCCCGAGCGGCAGGCGCCCCCGCCGGTCGCCCCCGAGGACGACGTCCCCGAGGAGGACGACCCAGACCTCGTCGACAGCGCCCTGACCGGACACGACCTGATCGTGCGCGAGCTCGGAGCCACTGTTGTGGAGGAATACACGAACGAGTAGGGCCGTCTCATCCTCGATCCACCGTGTAGTGGTCGGGCTGTGGACGGAGAAACCAGAAGAGGTGCCTGCTGACCTGGGATGATGGGAGTTCTGACGCTTCCACCAGTACCAACCAGCAAGGCACCTCTGAAGTGAA
>NZ_JAPNLK010000224.1 GCF_026627505.1 Streptomyces sp. H27-H5
CACCCCCGAGGACGCACTCGACACCGCCTGCCACCTCCACCTCACCGGTCTCGACACCTGACACGGGCAAGCGCACGCCAAGCCCGACGTCAACCCCCGAAGGATTTACGACGCAGACCACTAAGGCTCCGCATCCGATAGCGCGCGTCCTAGCCTGCGGGGTCCTCGCGCACTGCCACCTGGCCAACCATCGTCCCTGGGACCTGCCATGCGAGCGCAACCTGCCGTCAACCGCGTCCTCCTGGCCTTGATCGGGGCTATCCTGCTCGGCACCGGATCCCTGGCCCTGGCCGGCGGACTTGACCTGTACCGCCGCTGGGACCTGCCTCAGCCACCCCGGTGGATTCCCACCAGCCCGCGTGAGGCCGCCCTGCGCTCCACAGCCCGCGACGGCATCACCACATGGCCGTGGGCCTGGCCGGTGTCCGTGACCTTACTGACCCTGCTCGTCCTGTTCGGGCTGGCCTGGCTGCTTCGGCAACTGCCCGGCGCCATGCCCCGCAATGCTCCCGTGGGTGGACCAGCGCAACGGGGACCCGTCACCGTACGTGGTTCCGCCTTGGCACAGGCCGTCCGGGACCAGATTCTGGCCGTCCCCGGAGTCCAGCATGCCCACGTACGCTTGATCGGTCCCGGCGCCGGCCCCCGCCTGGAGCTCAAGGTGACTCTGACCCCGACAGGCAACCCGCGCGCGGTCCTGAACAACCTGCAGGCAGGAGCGGTCCAGTCCGCCCGGGACTCGACTGGCTGGTCGCACCTGCCGGTCGAGATCCGGTTTGCCATCGCCTCCCACAAGGCGCGTCGCACCCTCTGATCGGCACCACTCACGTTGGCCGGGGTTTCAGCACGGAGCTGACGCGAAAACGAAGCAGCCATGGTTCCCTGGATCAGTGTCGGCCTCGACGCCCCACTCGGCGGATGCTGCCACCTCTTCGCGGCCCTCGCCGCGCTCTCCGTCTTGTCGCCTACTTTGCCCTGGTGGCGCCTGGAGAAGACCGCACTTGGCCTCTGTATCCCTCTGAGCTGCGATTATCGTCCCCTTGTTTTCGTTCTGTCTGATTCTGACGACGCATCATGTGGAGTGGTGGCGATCTTGGAGTCGGCCGCAAAGGGCTCCGGGCCTGCGATTTTGCCTCTGCATATTATGTGCGGTATGTGCGGTATCTTGGCGCTGAAATGATGCTCGTGACGCTCGTTCTGATGGCGTGTCGGGTGCGCCGGCGGGCTGGCTGGTCAGGCCACTGGAAGAGCAGTGTTGGCGAGCGAGGAGCTCTTCTTTTCGCCCCGTGAGAGGCCAGTTTGCCCAGTGCCGTGGGGATATTTCCACGGCACCGTACTTGCCCCTCGCTCGGCTTCCCCGGGCTCCCGTTTCCAGTGGTCGGCCAGATGTGATCAGTCGATGTCCGGATCATCCGACTCTTCGAGGAGTCGGGTCGCGAGGTCGTCGGCCCCCTCCACGGCCCAGGCACGAAGAGCGGTGATGGTGGCCTGGTCCAGGCCGTAGGCGGCGAAGGCTTCGTCGTCGGTCCACTCGGATCCGGCGAGGTTTGCCCGCAGGTCTTCGCGCTCGAAGCGGCCGCGGGCGTGGCGACGGCCGAATTCCTCGAGATCGACGGTGTTCCAACGGCGGGAGGCTGCGAACACGTCGATCAGGTCACGGGGCGCTCCGCGGTCGGCGAGGGCGCGGACCTTGGTCCCGATCACGTCCTCCTCCGCGAGGACGGGCCCGTACGGGCTCTGGGCGACCGGCCGCCAGAAGATCTCCTGAGGACGTCGACCTCGCAGTCCTGCCCGGTGGCCGGGTCGGTCACGGTGAAGCGGGCGGACAGCGGGGCGGTCTCCAGCGCGTGCACCTTCCAGCCGCGGGCTTCCAGGCCGGCGCGGAGCGTGGCCGCGATGTCGGCCATGGGCGCCGGGTTCTCGGTGGCGACATCGAGGTCCTGGCTGGGGTGGTTCACGAGGCGGTGCGCCCGCACGGCATGCCCGCCAGTGAGGACCAGGGGATACGGGGAGCCGAGGGCGATCAGATCCGCCAGGAGCCGCGCGTGCAGCTCCGGCATGTCCGTCACGCGGCTGCCTGGGTGCGGGAGGCGAGCTGAGCGAAGGCGTCCTCCCACACGGTGCGCACGGTGCGGCCGACGAGAGTGCGCAGCACCGGCCACAGCTGGAGGAGCAGGTCCTGGTTGAGGTAGCGGGGCAGGTCGTCGTGCAGGCCCTCATGCAAGACAGTGCGGTACAGGCCCATGCGTTGGCGCGGCTTGCCCAGGTTGTACGAGGTCATCCCGGACCAGGCCATGTGCAGCGGCAGCTCGACGGCCCCCTGGGTCGGGCCGTGCAACTCGTCCAGCGACTCCGGCAGACGGCACCGGAACTTCTCCCGGTACAGCGCGAGGTCCTCGGCGTCCGTGCCCGAGAGGTTCTTCGACGCGGGTGCGGGGTGGTGCGGGCTGGAGGGCACCCCATTGTGGCGGCAGCTTCCCGCTCGCCGAGCAGCTGGACGCGGCCGATCGCCGGCCGACATCCACCGGCAGGAAAGTCGGAACGGTCCGCCGCCGCGGCAAACTCGTTGGCGCGGGCGTCTCTGGACATGCGGACGAGGGCAATGCGGTAAGGGCTGAGTTGGCTCCGCGATTACCGCTGCGCGGGACGGCAACCAAGGCCCAGATCCGCGCCTTGGTTGCCGGGAAGGAGGCCGGCTGCACCGACGTACTCACCGTGGCCGGGCTCCCTGTCCCCGCCACGGCATGGGACTCGCCGAGGTGATGGTCGCGCTCGGCATCGCCTCCCAGACCAGCGGTGTGTGGTCCCTGCCCGTCACGCTCCCGACCCCCGAAGACGAACTGCCACTTGCTCGCACGCGGATCTCCGGTCTGGCCCGCCTGCGGGCAGCACAGGGCCGCCCGCTCGAAGGCTGACGAGCGACCCAGTCGCTGGGTTGTACGCAGCAGGCGTACAGGCGCATGTGCGCCCTCGTGCATCGCGGGCCTCCGCTTCTGCAGTGGAGAACCCAGGCCTTGAGGAGGCTGCTGTGGCAAGGATCGTGGAGGGGAAACACCGGTCGCCGATCGGGGACGACGGGCACCAGCCGAATCGGCCCGTACCGCCGCCCCCTCCTCCTCCTTTGCTTCCACCCCTCCGCCTGCCTGGTCCTCGACGGGAAGGTGGTCGCCTTCGCCGAGGAGGAGCGCCTCTCCCGCCGCAAGCACCACAAGGGCTCCCGCTCCTGCGCGGTGGCCGCGGCCTACTGCCTGTCCGAGGCCGGCATCACCCTGGCCGACGTTGTCGAGACCGCCATCGCCTTCAACCTGGCCTGGCCTACGCCGAGCAACATCTGCACGGACGCCGAGCTGATCGCCGAACTCCTCGCCCCTGCCCTGTTCGGCCACCACCGGCCCCGGCAGGTCACCGTGGTCGAGCACCACCTCGCGCACGCCGCCTCCGCCTTCCACCCCAGCGGCTTCGACGAGGCCGCCGTCCTGGTGGTCGACGGCTCCGGCGACGGCGTCTCCGCCACCCTCGCCCACGGCACCGCCGACGGAATGAAGGCCCTGCGCCAGTTCCCGTTCAGCCAGTCGCTGGGCTGGTTCTACGAGACCGTCGCCGAACACCTCGGACTCGGCGACTGGACCAGCTCCGGCAAGCTCATGGGCCTGGCCGGCTCCGGCAACCCCGACCGCTACACCCTCGACTTCCTCACCGCCCGCGCTGGCGGCTCGTCGAGAAGGAGCTGAGCGACGTCATCGTGACGGCCGCAGTGGCACGTGCCACCATCAGCCCGGACCCGGTGAAGGCGCTCGCCGGCCGTGTCCAGGGCCTGCTGGCGCGCCTCAGCCTCGACTGACCCCGGCCGGCCGCCACGCGGAAGGGCCCGCACGGACGTGCGGGCCCTTCCGCGTCATCCCCTACTTTGCGGACGCACACGTCCTAGTGCAGCGCGTCGCAGGTCCTTTGCCGGTTGGGCGTGGCTGGATTGGTGACGCTGTGTGAGCGCGCAGGCATCCTGCGGGAAGCGGTCCTCGGACGACCCGGCTTCGGTCCGGCACACGGTG
>NZ_JAPNLK010000225.1 GCF_026627505.1 Streptomyces sp. H27-H5
CGGTCAGGCTGCCCTCAGCTGCACTAGCCTGCTGCGACAGGCCAGCGGCGGGGTCCTTTCACCCCCGCTCGGGGTAGTGGCGCCTCGTGGCGCACCAGCGCGTACTTCCACGACAGACGGTCCCGCGCCGCGTCCGCGGCCTGGCGGTCGGTGAGATTCTCGGTGAACTGCAGCACCGTCACCAGCGCGAGCAGGGCCGGGGACTGGGCAGGAGCCCCACGCCCGGGAAACACCTCGGCGAACATCACATCGTCGAAGACCTCGGCGAGGCGATCACGGACCCGCATAGGGAGGCTTCCCCTCGGAAAGGCCGCACAAGCCGTACGCACCGTCTGTTCCGGAACGGGCGGCAGACCCCCAGGCCGCATGGACACCGCACCCACCTCCTGCGACCGGGGCAGACAGAACGACCGCACCGACGATCATGCCGAACAGCCCCAGAAACCGCAGCCAATTCAGCAACAGAGTCATCGACCCCGGGCTCACCCACACAGGGCTTCGACCCGACCCTTTCACAAGTTCACAGCTTGTGCATCGCGATATGCAGTGAGAGTTGCACGGCGCCTTGCACTCCTAGATGAAGCGAGGTATAGGCTTGGAGAGGCATGGGGGAAAGCACTGCACTCCGCATCTTGTGATGCATTGCCATCTGATGTGAGATCTGCATCGCGATGAGCATGGAGGTCTGCATTTCTGAGTGCTTGGCTGCTTGTGCGCCTGCATTGCGCCGCGCTTGGCCCGCTGCGCTGCGGCGCGTTTTGCGTACGACCTCCTCGCAGACCTGCGACTTCGGCATGTGGCAGGCGCAACCGAGTCGACCTGTGGGGAAGTGGGCGCGCAAATGGCTGTCAGTCATCCATGCGGGATCACTGACGCTCCGTGCGGTTTGACTCTTCGGTTTGCGGTCAGCGGCACTCACCTTGTCCTTCCTGGACCGTCGCCCGTTGCAGTCGCCGCGCGTACGAGTCGCGTCGAGCGTGTACATGGGCGCGTCGCCTCAATAACAAAGCGCCGTTGAGACTTACATGGAGCTAGCGACCCGCCCGGAATCGCCGATTTTGACGGTGTAGAAAATGGGAGTTGGGTTGGTGGTGGGTTGGGGTGGTTGGGTGTGTGTGTAGGGGTGGGTGCTGTTTTTGGATGTGGTGGGTTTGTGGTGGAGTTGGAGGAAGCCGAGGATGCCGAGTGCGGCGCAGCTGAGGAGGGGGAATTGGGGGGTGGGGTGGTGTTGGGTGAAGTAGGGGATGGTGGCGCAGGTGGTGAAGAGGAGTCCGCTGCTGAGCATGGACAGGGGTAGAGCTTGGGGGGCGATGGAGAGTGCGGCGATGCAGAGAAGGATGGTGATCGCGGTGGCGATACCGATGAGTGGGGAGAGGACGGGGACGTTGTCGGTGTTGGGCGAGATGCGTAGTCCGACGGTGGCCAGCGCGAGGATGAGGACGTGTAGGCGCACTGTCATGTTGTGCCTTTCCGGGGCCGCCTTCGACCCGTGTGTGTCCGGGGGATGTCCGGGTGGTGGGTGGGTGGCGAAGACTCTGCCGCATGATTGCGCCGAGTTGCGCCGGGGTGCCGGGGCGCTCGGCCGGGCACGGATGTGCCGTTCGTTATGCGGTGATCACTTGTCTGTCCGGTCAGGCCTCAGCGGAATTGTGCGGCTGAGTCGTCGAAAGCTTTGCGGGGGCTGGGGGCCGTGGTTGCGGTGTGGGTTTTCCCGAGGTACATGACCCATACTTCGTCGTTCCGGCGGGTGGCGTCCCAGTCGCTGCCGAGCAGGGCAGGGTAGCCGGATGTCCTGACGCGGGCGGCAAGGCGGTCGGCGAGAGGGCGGGGGTAACGTCCGAAAAGGACGTAGGTGCCGGGGGTTTCCTTGGCTTCTTGGGCGACTGCGGCGGCTCGTCGGAGCATGACGAGTGCGCCGATGCGCGGGACGGGCGGGGTTCGGAGGGCACTGATCACGAGGGTGTCTCTTCCGTTGGTCCGAGTTCGGGTGGGTATCAGGCGGCGTGGGCCAGGGGGCGTCGTGTGAGGCGGGGCTGTGCCCTCATCCGGGGGGCACGGCGCATCTGCGTGGGAAGGGGGAGGGGGGGGGTGTCTCGGGGGAGGGCAGTGGTGGGGTTGTGGGCGGGCGGGACGAGGGTGAGTTCCGTTCTGGAGGCGAGAGTGGCCGGGGAGATGGGTGCGGATGCGGGCGCGGGGAGGCTCGACTTGGCCGGTTCCCGGGTGAACAGCTCTTCGATCAGTACGCCCAGGGCCGACGCGATGCGCCATGCGGTCTCCGGGCGGGCTCCCCTGGCCCCCTTGATGAGGAGTGAGATGTAGGGCTGGGAGACACCGGCCTTGGCAGCGAGCTGGCGCTGTGAGACCTTCAAGGCGAGCATCAGGTCGGTGAACTGTTCACGATTGCGCACTAGCAAGGCACACACGCCCTTCAAGTCGGCGAGGTCGACACGATGTCGGCATGGCAAAGATCACCACTGTCATCGCGTTGACCGCAACCACCACAGATGTGCAACCTCACCGCGGTTATCCCCCCCCACCGCCCAAATAGGCCGCATAGCGCCATGAAACGGGCTCCAAAGTCATCACGGTCATTCCCTCCCCCGCAGCAACGCCCCACGCCAATTAAGATAAACCGGTTATGCGCAACTGGGTCCGTCGCGATCAGGCCGACCGCGGCGAGGGCGCCCCGGTACGGCAGCCGCACTTCGTGTGGTGAGCTGCGGGGACGCTGTTGATCGACGTGTTGTTGTGACCGGTTCGGCGGACAGTGAGGCGGCCGCTCCGGGATCGTTGCTCTGTGACAAGTCAACATCCAAGAACGGCCGCTGCGTTGATGGTAGAGGCCCGGCGGGCCGATGAGGGCATCAACCTTCTGATGGAACGGATCCGTGGCTCTGGACGAGACCGGTCAGGAGAAGAAGGGCCGGGCCACCGCGGGTGTGAAACGCCAGCACATGGGCTGCGCCGACGGGGTCGCCAACGGGATCAACACCGTGCACCTGTCGTATGTGCGGGAAGGCGTGGGCCATGCGCTGATCGGGTGCCGGCAGTGGGTTCCCGCCGAGCAGATCGACGACGCGGAAATTGCGGCCCGGACGGGTCTGCCGGAAGACCTCCAGTTCGCGACCAAGGGGAAGCTTGCTGCCGGGATCGTCCAGGACGCGCACGACGGCGGGGTCGTCCTCGACTTCATCTGCGGCGACGAGGTCTACGGCAACAGCCCCGACCTGCGATCCTCCTGCGAAAGTGTGCGGCAGGGGTACGTGCTGCGGGTCCCGTCGAACTTCACCTTCACGCTGGGCGACGGCAGCACCACGACCTGCAAGAAGATCGTGAAGAAGTGTCTTGTCAACGGTCATTGAGATGCCCAGGTGGGTGGCCGTTGGGTAGCCAGGCTGGCGGCCATCAGAAACCCAGGCGTGTGGCCAGTGGCATTCCCGAGGTGGGGGTCAGTTCAAGGGGACCACTCCCTTGCCAGCGAGGGCCTCGGCGAGGCGATGCGAGTCGCCGGAGGTGGTCACGAGGTGAGCGTGGTGCATGAGGCGATCGGTGCTGGCCCCGGCGAGGGTTTTCGGCATGATCGTGTCGAAGCCCGAGGGGTGGATGTTGCTGGTCACCGCGATGGACCGGCGCTCGTAAGCGGCATCGATGATCCGGTAGAACGCCTCGGCGGCGTCCTCGCCGACGGGCAGCAGGCCAATGTCATCAATAACGATCAAGTCGGCCCGGCAGATCCGGGCGACGGTGCGGGCGGTGGACCCGTCGACCTTCGACTTGCCGATCGCGGCGGCCAGCGTCTCCAGGGTGAACCAGGACACCCGCATGTCCTTCTCGATCGCGGCCTGGGCGAGCCCCTCGGTGAAGTGACTTTTCCCCGTCCCGGGCGTTATCGCCGGTTCGACCTCGATCTGAGCATGTTGTTGCAGCTCAGGATGGTTCTTCGATTGATGCTGCGTACTCAGCAGGGTCCGATGATCTGGGTTCTTGAGGGTGCGATGTCTCCGCCGCGGC
>NZ_JAPNLK010000226.1 GCF_026627505.1 Streptomyces sp. H27-H5
CGTTATCAACGGGGCCTGAGTCCCTCTCTTCTCTGTCTTCGACGAGCGTCACCATGAGCGTTCTGTGTCGTTGATGCATTGCTATCAACGGGAGTTCTTCAACGAGACGGAACGGCATCAGTGGCACACAGCTTGGCGGTCCGGCCCTCGCGCGGGCGGCGGACGTGGACCGTGATCGACGAGAAGTACCGGACGGTCGCCCCGGTCGAGGACTGGCTCGAGGCCCACCGGCAGCTGTGGTCTCCGAACACGGTCCGCGGCTATGCAACCTCGCTGTCCCAGTGGTGGACCTTCCTCGAACAACGGGACGAGACCGCGAGGTGGGACGAGCTCGGGGTCCCGGCGGTCGCCGGGTTCCTGTCTTGGCTGCGCAACGGCCGAACCGTCGAGCACGCCCTGGTCGAGCCCGAACAGGCGCCTGCGGCTGAGACGTTGGAGGCCAGGCTGGCCGCGTTGATCTCCTTCTATCGCTGGCAGGAGGCGGTCTACTCGGTGCCGGTGGCGGGCCGGCTGATGCGTGGGACGCCGCGGCGAGCCCCGGCCCGTGGGCTGCTCGCGCACCTGGACGCCCGCACCGCTCCTGCGCCGTCGTCGCTGGTGAGGGTTCGTCGTCACCGTCATCGCGGACGCCCGCCGCTGCTGCTGCCCGGTGAGATCCAGGCAATCCTGGACGGCTGCGCGATGCCGGACGCCACGGCCGGCGACTGGAGCGGGAACCTACGCGACCGGCTGCTGTTCGCGCTGCTCGCGGAAACCGGCATGCGCCTGGGCGAGGCCCTGGGCCTGCGGATCAGCGATTTCGTCATGGGCCGCGGCTCCACTCCCTATGTCGAGATCGTGCCGCGTGAGGACAACCCGAACGGAGCTAGGGTGAAGATGATGCGCCCACGGCGGGTCTATGTCGGCTGCGACCTGGAGAAGCTGTTCGCCGACTACCTCACCCATCTCGCCTGCCGGGCCGCCGAGTTGGGCATGGAGATTCGTACGGACTCGCCGCTGCTGGTGAACCTGACCCGTCCTCCGCTGCTGGCCGCGCTGCGGGAGGGGACGGTGCGGGACAAGACCGGCGCCCTGCGCAAGAAGGACATCGGGCCGGCCTCCTGGACCCCACACTGGTTCCGCCACAGCCATGCGACCGCGCTGCTGCTGGCCGGGACCCCGGAGTGGGTAGTCTCGCGGCGGCTTGGTCACGCACACGTGCAGACCACGCTCGACCTTTATGGCTGGGTCCGCGAGGACGAGGCTCTGCGGGCCGCGGTGAACTGGAAGTCGTACATCGCTGCTTGGCGGGTCGACGATGGCCGGTGAACAGCGCAATCTGCACGCGCTCGGCGACCAGGATCCGTTCTGGGGGCTGTGGTCGCAGTTGCCCGAGCCTTGGCAGGGTCCGGTGATCGGCGACGGGATCGACGACTGGGAGCGGATCACCGAGAACGGCGACCGCAACATCGACCTCACCGGCCTGCCCGAGATGATGGTCGCGGAACTCGCCTGGATGTCGCACTGGCAGGCCATGGACGGCACCCGCTCCTCGGTGCTGGGCACCAACCAGTTCGCGAACATCCTGCGCCGGGCAATCCGGGAGAAGCGTCCCTTCCCGGCCTCGATGCGGGCCATGGACTGGGAGACGGCAGCCGGCCTGCAGCGGTGGTTCTATGCCACCCGCTGGGGCCGGATCCCTCCCCGCGGCAGCGTCGCCCGGCTGCGGGTGATCTTCCGCTTCTCCCGTCTCGCCCTGCTCGCCCGCTGCACCAGCGGGCCGTGGTGGAGCCTGGACGAGTGGCACCCCCGTTGCGATCCGCGCATCCCGCTGGCCGAGCACGAACCCCAGGCCCACTACGGCTGTTCGCCCTCGAGAATCACGCACCCGTGGCTTCGGGAGGCGGTCAAGTGGCACCTGGGCACGCAACTGGAGGCCGGGACCATGCGCTGGTCGACGGTGAGCCAGGAACGGATGCGCTGCTATGCCCGCTTCGACCGGTGGCTTGAGACGTTCACCGACCCGCTCGACGTCCTCAGCGACCCTGCCCACGCGGTCCAACTCGCCGCGGCCTTCCGCCGGTGGGATGCCGACCCGGCCAACCGGCTCCTTCGCCAGTCCGAGCAGCGATTCGCCCACCAGCCGGTTCATCCCCGCCTCGTCAACGACGATCTGCGGGCCGTCGCCGAACTGTTCGCGTTCATCGCCGCCAACCCCACCGAGGCCCGCCAAGTCCTGGGGCCCAGTCCGTGGTCCCGGGCCACCGACGCGCACGCGGCCGGCTGGTTCCGCCAGGTCTCCCGCATCCCGCACCAGCGGGAACTCAACGACGAGCACTACGTCGACGATCACGCGCTCGCCCAGATTCCCGCCGCTCTGCCCCTGCTCGGCCTGCCCCGAGAACAACAGATGACCGTCACCCGCGGCGACGGACAGCAGGTCGAGGCCCGCGGCTTCGACGACCCGCAGGCCATGCGCATGATCCTGCTGCAGATCCTCACCGGACGACGGGCCAGCGAGATCCGCACCTGTATCTTCGACTGTCTCTCCCCGGTCCCCGACCGGCCGGTTGACGCGGCCGAGGGAGAGGAGATCGCCCGTTTCCACTACGCGCAGAGCAAGATTGATATCGCGCCGGACAACATTCTCGTCGACCGCGAAGTCGTCGCGGTCATCGACGAACAGCGGCAGTGGGTGAGCGACCGCCTCCCCGGCATCACCCCGCGTCATCTGTTCCTGCAGCGGACCGGCAATCGGCAGGGCGACAAGCCCTACCCGTCGGGCACCTACAGCTGGATGCTCCGCGAGTTCAGCAAGATCGTGAAGATCACCGACAGCAAGGGCAAGCCCGTCGGGCTGAGCCACACCCATCGCTTCCGTCACACCAAGCTGACCCGGCTCGCCGAACTCGGACTGCCCGTCCATGTGTTGATGCGCTATGCCGGACATGCCACCCCGTCGATGTCGATGCACTACGTCGCCGCCCGCCAGGAACACGCCGAGCAGGCGTTCCTGGCCACTGCGAAGTTGCGGGCGGATGGCACCCACATCGTCTTCTCCCGTGACGACCACGACAGTCTCCACCTGTTCAACCGGGCCGACCGGTTCCTGCCTCACGGCTGGTGCATGCTGCCGCCCCTGCAGACCTGCGACAAGGGAAATGCCTGCCTGACCTGCTCGGTCTTTGTCACCGACGACTCCCACCAGCCCGCGCTGGAAAGACAGTTGACGGAGACCGCGGCACTGATCGACCGCAGCACCGCCGCCTTCCAGGAACGACACGGCCGTCCGATGCCCGAGGACAACGTCTGGCTGCTGCAACGGCGAGCCGAGCACGCGGCCCTGACGAAACTGCTGGACACCATCGGAGACAAGCCCTGCCGAGCGGTCCAGGGAGCCGGCTGCGACGCGACCCCGACCGGTCCCGTCTCTCTCACCCTCGATCTTGACCGCCACCGAAGGACCCGGCCATGACCGACGCCCGCGCCAAGCGCACCCAGACACTCGCCGCCGCCGCGAAAGCGAAGTCCCAGGCCAAAACCCAGACGACGGAGAAGGCGATCCGCACCCTGGTCAAGCGGGGCGAGCCGATCACGTTCCAGGCCGTCCAGCGCGAGGCCGGCGTCTCACACGCTTTCCTCTATAACCACCCCGACCTGCGCGGACGGATCGAGCGGTTGCGGGCGCAGGCCCACCCGGTCCCCACGCCGACACCCCCAGCGAACGAACAGAGCACCCTCACCCTCGCGCTGACCAGCCAGATCAGCCGTCTCAAGAAGCAGCACCGAGAAGAAGTACAGGCCCTGCGGGACGCGTTGGAGCAGGCTCACGGCGAGAACCTCGACCTCCGTCGCGAACTCGCCCGCCGCGGCGGAGACATCGCACCCTCAAGAACCCAGATCATCGGACCCTGCTGAGTACGCAGCATCAATCGAAGAACCATCCTGAGCTGCAACAACATGCTCAGATCGAGGTCGAACCGGCGATAACG
>NZ_JAPNLK010000227.1 GCF_026627505.1 Streptomyces sp. H27-H5
GAACGCGGCGAACACCCTCGCCGGGCTATGGAAGAATTTCACTTGAGAGGTGCCTTGCCGGTTGGTGCTGGTGGAAGCGTGAGAACTCCCATCATCCCAGGTCAGCGGGCACCTCCTCCCGTTTCCCTGTCCACAGCCCGGCCGTTACACGGTGGATCGAGGCTCAGACACCCCCACCCCCACCAACGTGACAGCACCGACCTCGGGCTCACAGTCCCAACGAAGCATCGGGGTCGGCGGGCAGGCACCACCCCCATGTTTTCACGCCAGCAAGGCGTCCCGACAGGGAACAGGGGCACTGACCTGCAACGATGCCCTGCCGCACCCCCGAGAAGCCCGCTCAACTGTGGAACGCAGGTCAAGCGTTCCCTTTGAGGCGAGGTGGGTACCTGGAGAGGAACCCACCGGGACCTTCCGACCCGGGCGGACCGGTGACGACAATGTGGTGTGGTCCGACCGCATGCCACGATGAACCACACCACGGGCACGTGCGGCCTTCAACTTTTCATATCCCGGGCCCGTCGACCCACCATCGACCCCGACCTGCGCCGAAAAAAAGTCCCGGTGTAGTTTGTCTTGCCTCCCGACCTTATGAATGGCCGGAACGAATACCCAAGTGTCAACCTCGACCCGAAAGGGACCCTGTCACCGTTCGGAGGGAATCCGTCAATCCATGTAATGCTAATGCACTGCTCTCGCGCAATGTTGAACGGGCGCGCTCAAGTCGCGGAGAACACGCATGAAAGGGGTTGACGGCATGAGTGAAGTTCCTTTTCTCGCTCGGCATTGCCGCGAGTTCTCACTGGCCTGCCGGGTTGGCGAATGAAGGAGATTGAGCCCCGAGTGGGCTTGCTCGCTTTCGCCACGGATACCGGTCTGGGAATTCAGACAAGGTCGCTCCACAAATGGCTCGAACCGGCCAGGACGATGTTGCTGGACATTGGCGAACTAAACCACATGCCGGTGCACGCTAATTGGTATGAGTATGATGTGCGCACACATGGGGTCCCGTCGAGGAGTGACATAGAGGATTTCGTATCGGATCTAGACTTGGTGATCTACTGCGAAACGCCACTAAATTATGATCTACTGCGGTACTGCCGAGATCAGAACGTCAAGACGGTCTGTCAACCGAACTACGAGCTTCTCGACTACATGACGCCGTCCGAACAGCGTCGGCCCACGATCCCAAGGCCCGATCTCTTCATCGCTCCCTCGCCGTGGCATCTCGAGGACATCGAGCGAATCGGCTCGACACGGTATCTGCCGGTGCCCATAGACCTGTCCGGCCTGCCGCAGCGCGACATCACGCGGGCACGCGAGTTCTTCCACGTGGCGGGACGACCCGCCTTCAAGGACCGCAACGGCACCCTGGCCTTCATCAAGGCCGTAAAGTCGGTGCGGCCGCTCATGCCCGACGCCGTGTTCACGCTGTACTGCCAGCAGCCGAACGACGCCCTCCGGCGAGCGCTCGACGGCAGCGGGATACGCCTCGTCGGCCACGTCCCGCGGCCGGCGGACATCTTCCAGACCGGCGACGTCCTGGTGCTCCCCCGCCGATACGGCGGCCTCTGTCTCCCGGCGCAGGAGGCCATCGGATCCGGTATCCCTGTCCTGATGACAGACGTCTCCCCCAACAACATCGTCCTGCCCCGCGAATGGCTTGTCCCCGTCCGGCCCGAAGTCACGACCATCCGTATCCGCGGCCGGGTCGACGTGTATACCGCCGATGTCCCGAAACTCGCCCGCAGAATACTCGACCTGTATCGACATCCCGACGCCGTACGACACATGCACGAGCAGGCCAAGGAACTGGCCGCAGGAATGCGCTGGGAGGAGAAGCTACCCCTGTACAAACGAGCGCTGTCGGACCTTTCGCAGCACAGGACTTGAGGAACACATACCCCGAGCCTTCACAGCCCGGGCCGACACATTCCGCCTCTTTCGACGGGGACTGAGGCCGAGGAAAGAGGCAGCCGTCGTGCGTGTCGCATACGTGGGAAACTTCAAACCCGCCTACAGCACGGAAAACGACGTGCGCAAAGCATTCGAGTTCCTAGGGCACCAAGTGGTCCCATTGCAGGAGAATGCCACCGGCTGGCAGCGTGTCCGCGAGACCGCGCTCGCCTCCGATCTCCTGCTGTGGACCGGCACATGGGACGACGCCCAGCCTTTGCGAGAGAGTCTCGACACCCTGCGCCGGTGCGCCATGACGGGCGTCCGGACGGCGGCACTGCACCTCGACATCTTCCACGGCAGCGACAGAGGCGCGCGTCAGTGGTGGCTGCACCCCATGTTCTTCGCCTCCCATGTCTTCACCGCAGACGGTTCCCATCAGGACCGATGGAGGGACATGGGAGTCAACCATCATTGGCTGAGACCCGGCATCCGTCACGACGCCGCCCACTTTGGCACGGCATACGCCCGATATGCCTGTGATGTAGCTTTCGTTGGGAGCAATGGCAACGGTTACCACCCGAAGGCCTGGCCCTACCGTAAACAGGTCGTGGACGCGTTGCGACTGATGTGTGCCCGCAACAACTGGTCCTGGCGCAATCCCGGTGGCGACCATCCCAGGGTCGAGCGCGGTGAGGCCCTCAACGATTTCTACGTGTCAGCTTGCGTTACGGTGGGCGATAGTCTCTGTCTCGACCAAGAGAGAACCTTGTACTGCTCGGACCGGGTCTACGAGACAATCGGACGCGGCGGCTATCTGATCATGCCGGAGATAGATTTCCTCAAAGAGGATTTCGATGGAGTCCTCCCTATGTACAAATGGGGAGATTTCGATGATCTCGAACGCATGATCAAGTATGCATTAGCTGATCAGGGAGCGCGCTCGAGTGCGCGATCGAGAATGCATCGAATTGCACTCGAACGCCACACCTACGTTCACCGAGTAAGAGAGATGCTGGCGATTATGGGGAAAAAATGGAAGTGACAACGATTCTCGCGCCCACGCACAATCCGAGGGTCCTCCTTCATGTGCGCCCCGACCGCCCTGCCGACTTCGTTGTTTTGCGAGAGGTGTGGTGCGAGGATGTGTACCACGTTCACGACCGAATTCGCGATGCGCACCTTGTTGTCGATGTCGGCGCGAACATCGGATCTTTCACCTGCTTCGCCTTGGAAATGGCGCCCCAGGCCTGCGTCGTGTCCATAGAGCCCGAGCCACACAATCTTGAGCTACTGAGAATGAACATCAACCGGGTGGACCCGCTCAGATGCATGATCATCACCGAAGCGGTGTCGGACTTCACAGGCAAAGCGACCATCAACGATGATGCTGGCGGCAGCCGGCTCGGGGCCGGGGGAGCCGAGGTGACAGTCAAGCCACTGGATATCCTCCTTGAAGACCGGGATCTCCTCGGAAAGCCGATCGACATACTGAAAATAGATATCGAGGGCAGCGAGGTACCTGTCGTCCTCAACATGTCCAGAACACTTCAGGAAAGTATTAAGTTCCTCTGCATGGAATTAGAGCACAATAGCGGATGTTTCGGGCAGCTGCTGGAAAAGTTGAGTGAGACCCACAAGCTGACCACCCTCGGCGCCGCCTCAAGAGGAGCCCAACTGTTCTGCGAGCGATACTGACCCGCCGCTCGTCCAGACAGTCCGCCGTTTCCGGCCACGCCCGTCACCTGGCTGACTCCTACTCGACCGGGGTCTGCAGTCGGGGTCAACCTTCCAAGGGCCCCTACTTAACCGTAAGCATTCAGAAGGAATGCAGTTGACCGGTGATGGTGTGTGAGAGGTACTGGTCAGTCGGTCTGCGCGATGGGGGGCATCCAGAGGTTGCCGGTGAGGGCGCGGTGGATGGCCTCGAAGGCGCTCAGTCCGTGTTTGCGGGCGGAGTCGAGGTAGGAGCG
>NZ_JAPNLK010000228.1 GCF_026627505.1 Streptomyces sp. H27-H5
CCCGGAAGCTAAGCCTTTCAGCGCCGATGGTACTGCAGGGGGGACCCTGTGGGAGAGTAGGACGCCGCCGAACAATCATTGTGGGAAAGCCCCGCACCCTTCAGGGTGCGGGGCTTTTCTGCGTTCCGGGCCAGGTTGTCGGGTTCGGCTGGGTATCCTGGCCGCGTTCCCCAGGAGGACACGATGACAGCACAGCAGCTGGAAGACGGCGGCCCGCTCATCCCTCAGCCGGCCATGACCCGGGAAGCGCTCCGGGACGCCGTGCGCCGCATCGACATGGCGAATCTCGCCGTGCTCGACAGGGAGTGCAACGAGGCGTTCGATCGCGCCGCGGCCACGGGCGCCATCAATCCGCTGCGGTTCTTCCTGATCAAATGGGCAACGCACGTGGCCATCCATCGCTGGCCGGCTCGGGCGGCGGCTCTCCACGAAGCAGAACGCATCGCCGGAGACCCGAACGCGACCGAGCAGGAGTTCCGGGCGGCGATGGAGACCAGCAGCCGCATCCTGGCCGAGGCCCAGGAGGAGATCGGCCGGTGAGTTCCCGCGGCGAAAGCGTGGAGAACGAGAGCGGCTGGGCATGGGAATGCGATCCCGGTCGGCTGTGGGTCCTCGGAGACATGCCTGCGGAACAGCAGAGGTTGGTCGGCTTTGTCATGGACGGGCTCGTGGACCTGGCGTCGATGGGCATCGACCCCAAGGACGGCAGCCTCTACGAGGACGAGCAGCCAATGCGGCTCCGTACGTACGAGGACGAGCACCTGATGCTCTGGTACCAGACCATCCCGCATCGCAGTCGCGTCTACCTGAAGCGCGTCAACCTCTAACGGCACCGAGGCGACCACCCGGCTTGGTGGCCGTGCTGGACGTAGGCGGGTACGAGTCGTCCGCCGCGACTCCACCCGAGACGACCACGAGGTCACCACCTCCCAAGGCAGTAGCGACACCGCCCGCGAGCTCACCCTTTTGGATGGACGTCCGACCGCTGCATCAGCGCTCGTTGATCCCGTGGCCACCCCGGCGTCGAACCTTCGCGGCCCGCTCCCGTGCTCTGAGGCCTTCGCCTGTAGGGCGTGCACAGAACGGGGGTCGGTGTCTCGCTCCGTACCGTGGTGATCTCGGGGTGGGGCGAGACGTCGACTCCACGATGTGCCAGGTGCATCAGCACTCGGCCGTGCACGGCGCGACGGCCAAGCCCAGGGGTATCCGCTGTGCGGCGGCCAGGCCGAAGTAGACGGTTACGGCTTGGAGCGATCCCGCGGTCGCTGGACCGCGAACATGCAGTCGGCCTGTCAACAAGGACGACGGCCGCTCAGCGAATGGCTGTGACCTGCCGGAAGTGTCGGTCCCGCATGTCACTCTGGCCGCGGCCAGGTCGGCGGGGTGAGGGGACGCTGAGGCGATGGGGGCTGCGTACTACCGGGCAGAGAGTGAGAGCGGCGACCATGTCGAGGACCCGTCCGAGGGCGTCTTGTCTCATGCTGATCGAGGACCTCAACGACTCGGACAACACCTTCGTCGCCATCCAGCCCGATGAACACGACCCGGCCTGGTTCACGTCCGTCGCGGTTTTGGGTGAAGCCGGCTACGAGGTCGTCCGACGTGACACAACCCGTCGAGAACACGACTTCATCACCGAGACCAGCATCGACCGGATCGCACGCGACCTCACGATCTGGCCGCCCGCGACTTCCGGCCCGCACGCCCCACGCAGCACATCAGCGACTTTCAAAGCATGGCCTAGCCCTGGCCCGGTCCTCGAAGACCAGCACGCAGTCCCCGGGCAACCACATTCGGCACACCGGACCAAGCGGCCCTGCACCTCGGCGCGATTCTCATCTGGCACGAAGGTAGTCCGCGCCGCTCGAACAGATCTCTGGTGTCCTTGATCGAACGGTGTCCGGCAGCATGTCGGAGGACGCGGCCGTGGTGCTGCCGTCGAGCAAGGCCCGACCGTGTGCACGACTGTCTCCCGGCCGGATCCGGGTGGCGGCCCAGGGTCGGCCTTCTCTGTGGGGCGGATGTCGATGGAGGCGCGAGGCGCGTTTGATCGCCGGCGCGGAGTGGGGACAGCCGATGTCACTCGCGGCCATCCAGGGGCGTTGTTGCCATCCGGGGAGGCCTCCCCGGATGGCGACGTCGATGTGGCTGGTTCGCGGGGCCGGTCATGGCCCCGCTCGGACCATCGGCCAAGTCAGGCGCGGTAGTTGAGGAGGGGGGTGGGTGTCGTCTTGGGTCAGTTTCTGGTGGACGGAACCAGGACGGGGCCGCTACCGGCGGGTCCGGGGCGGCTGGCCCGGGGCAGTTCAGGCAGCGGGGAGCCGGCCTGGGCGGGGAGCGCGAGCGTGAGCTGCTGGGTGGGTTCCGGCGGCCGGTCTCGTCCGCGGTCGAGGCAGATGGTCTGCCCCTGGCGGTCTCTCCATAGTCGGTGGCCGAGCTGGTCTACCGAGACGGGAAGGAACACCCCAGTCTGGTGCCTGTGCTTCGTGGGGGTGCCGGCGGATCGTAGCGTGCCCGGTGGTGAGGCGAACTCCCGGTCGGTTGGCCTGCGGGACCTGCCGATGGCGGGCTCTTCGGGTTCGTTGGTTCGAGCTCCCTCTACGGGCGCGAGCTGCGTGCTGATGAGAGCGCACCATCGTGGAGTCGACCGACGTAACCCGGTCCAGGTCCTCGTGACCGGAGAGTTGGGCTCAGGATGGTGACCCGCTACGGGGTGCCGCCGCCATCCGCAGCCGCTGCCAGATGGGTAAGGCCCGCGTCGATGCGTCCGGTGAGGAAGCTGTTATGGGTTGGCGGTACCGGCTGCCGGCTCTACAGATGCCCACCAGGTGATTGCTCGGGCTGCCCCCGCGTCGGGGCGCAGGCCCACGGGGTCGAGGCCGAAGTGGTCCTTGAGCTCGTGCCGCAGGAACTCGTCGATTTCCGTCTGGCCCGCACCGCGGTGAAGCCGCCCGAGCAGAGGGGCGAGCACGCAGTCGTATTCGTCCTGCATTTCGTCAGCGGCGCCGATCGGATCCCACTCATTGAGCAGATGCCGCAGATCGCGTTCGGTGGCGGTGCTCCAAGATCTCACGCCGCCGGACCTCCCCGGAGGCGCCCTCGCGGACAGAGGCCGGGCTGAAGGCGGGGGAGGAATGTGTCCGGGCTCGCCACGGGCGGAGCCTGGTACTGCCGGCCTCGACCTGTGCGTGGGGCGTACGCGGGGAAGGGGTTCTCCTAGAACACGGTGACAGGGTGGTGTGCGTCGGTCAGCCCGGCGACCGCGCAGTTGCTGATGATCAGCCCGCCCAGGGGCACGAGGGGATGACCGGTGGGCTCAGGGTTGCGTGTCGCTCCGCTCGCGCGTCTCTGGCCCCAGGCAGGCGTGCGCGCAGCTCGCGCTCCGCGGAGCAGGCGATCAGCCTGCTGTCGGGGACGGAGCTCGTCCGCTGCTCGACTGGATAGCCACGTCGGCCGCGCCGTCGACGGGGCGAGCTGGAGAACAACGTCATGCATGCGGCCTGGGGGCCACGGAGGGCTGGTGTCGGCGGGTTCCCTTGGGCCGATTGGACCCCTGTCCGAGGCTGATGTAGAGTAGAGCGGTTGCCTCGAGCTGACGGTTCGGCAACACGCCCCCGATGAATCGAATTCAGACAGGGCACCCTCGACTCCTCATCCAGGAATCTGAAGCCGGGAAATCCGGTGGAAAACTTCTGATAGAGTCGGACTCGCCGGAAAGGGAAACGCGAAAGCGAAGAACTGGAAAGCAAAACCCGCTTCGACCGGGAATCGGACACGAAAGAGTCTGATAGAGTCGGAAACGAAGGAAGCGCCTGGAG
>NZ_JAPNLK010000229.1 GCF_026627505.1 Streptomyces sp. H27-H5
AGGCATTCGCGAACCTGTGGCTGAAAGCGCATAAGGCGCACGCCGCCGGTCTGACCGTGGTGGAAATGTCCGGCACCGACGAACTGCATGTGGCCGGTGACTGGCAGCAGGTGTTCCCGGAAGGCCGAGACCTCACCCAGGTCAAGGCCAAGTCCATTTACACGCTGGGGGAGTAGACCGTGAGCGGAGCCACCGACCTCTGGGGCGAATGGCAGAAGCACGGCGCCCAGGGCATGAGCGGTGCGCAGGCCCTGGCCGCCGAGATCAATCGGATCGCCGGGGAGGGCGGTATCGCGACGCCGGTCACCGCGAAGCGCGGCCTGTCCGCGCGGCTGCGGTATCTGTCCAGCGGCCCCGGCCGGCAGGTCCTCGCCGGCCACGGCGTCAGCGCCCGCCTGCTGCGCTCCTGGGACCGCGGCGCCCGTCCCAGTCGGGTCAAGCTGGACGCCGTGGACAAGGCGTACCAGGAGCACCGCCGGGCCAACCTCGTACGCTCCGGGGCGTTGAAACGCCTCCTGGACAACGACGGGCGGGGCCGGCGGATCGAGATCTACCCGGTGGACCAGACCGGGGTGGACGAGAAGCGGCGCCGGCCCACCGTCAGCGAGCGGTCCGTACAGGCCCGGTACATCTGGGACGACGCGGTCGACGCCTGGAGCCAGGGAGACATGTCCACCCTGGACGAGATCTGGGACGACGTCATCACAGACCTGGACTCCGACTATGCGGCATACGCATACGTCGGTTCGCTCGGTATCGGTGCCTAAAAGCGGCAGACCAGGCCAGCCGGCCCGGCCCTCACCGTCTCACCGGCGCGACGTGGTCGGCCAACGGCGACGTCACCATGCTTCTGGGCTTCTATCGGGAGCTCTCGAAGCAGACGGGGACCGGCTGGCCTACCCCCTCTTCCACAGGCGAGGGATCGGTAGCCGTCCCCCAATCGGATTTCTGACACTTGCCGGCGCACGCGATGAGATTGAGAGGCCCGGCGAGGGCGCTGTGTGCCGCCCTCGCCGCGTTTCGCGCCGCCTGGGTGGTTCGGGGCGAGGCAGGGCCTGTTCGGCCGTCAGATCACCTTCCAGGGGATCGCCCTGTCGGGAGCTGAGCCTTGAGTCGGGAGGGATCGGCGCGCTACTCGATGAGTCCGGTCTTCTCGCCGAGGAGGAGGACGAGGCCCGTCGCGCCGATGAACGTCGAGGCCGCCCAGGTGATGGGTTGGGCGCTGCTCACGTGGGTGCCCGCGATGTACGCGGCGAGAGCACCGGCGACGCCGGTCATCAACGCCAGCAGCACGAAGAGCACCCTCACCCTGGTGTTCTGAGGCCGCGGTCGAGAGATCGCACTGCTCATGTGTTCGATTCCACGAATCTCGGCCGGTTCAGGCCGCTGTTCGCTGTGTACCGTCATGGATGGGCCCTTTGGGGTCCGGGGGCCTGCTCGCCACGATCCGGGAAGATTTCAACGAGCAGGCCCCGACCTGTTCCTCGGCCCGAGTGGTCCGAGGACTGCTATTCCGCAGCCCGCCGAGGCGCTCGTCTCGCTGGTGAGGCCCTTTGACGGACGAAGACAGCCGCAGTCGTGCGGCTGTCCAGTGCGTGCTCCCGCTTCGGGGAGTGAGAGCGACAGTAGCCCCAGACGCACCGTCAGCCGGGCTGTCGGACAGGCTGGTTACCGCTGGGTAGCAAAAGGTGGAGACGCTACGCGTGCGCACGTCCGCGCACGCGTAGGCGCGTGTGTGACGCAGGTCACCTGCCACGCTTCTGGCGTCGTCTCCAGCGCGCCGAGTTGAAGCGCGGAAGGTTGCGCCGGCGTCTCGGCTGGAGCCCGTACTTCCGCAGCATGCTCTTGCGTCGTTGGTCGTCTTGGACGAGCCACTGGTCGTACTCGACCGGAGACAGTTCCTGCGGCGGGCGATTCGCCTTGCCTCGCCTGACGGACGCGATCTCCCAGCGACGATGAGCCTGCAACAGAACGCGACGAGTCGACGCAAACCACCGCTCAACAGTGGATAGTTCGTAACCGGTGATCTCGGCGAACTCGGTGGCGGGGATGCCCACTCCCATGGCCTTCCGGATCACGGACCGGGCCTTGGTCGAGATCCTCAGTTCCTCCGCGGCCATACGATTCCGCCGCGCATGGATGATGCTCAGCCTCTCCCTGGCCGTATCGATCTCGACCTCCTGCACCGCGACCCGACACCTGGCCACCCACTTCGAGACCGTCTTCAGCGCGTAGCCGGAACTCTTGGCCACGTCCTCGTGGCCGATGCCTGCCCAGACTGCCTCAAGGACGCGCTTCCGAACCTCGCGTAGATGCTTCTCGTCCGCGGCTCGGAAGCGCTTCCGACGCCGTTGGATGCGAGTCAGGAATACCCGAACCTCCGAGGCAACCTCCTCCGGAGTCTTTCTGGGTAAACCCGGCTTCTTGATCATGGACACCCCCTTCGAGAGCATCCTGCCAATGGACGTCCGCTCCAGGGCGGGAGAGGGCGACTACGGCTCCCAGCCAGGCATGAACTTGGAACGGCGAGACGGTGCGCCGTCATGACAGCCGACGGGGCCGGCCGGCCCCTCGACGGCCGGTCCCGAACCCCGCTCCTCTGTGGTGGGGAGTTTCGTCGGTGGTGTCACCGGCGTCGGAGGAGGTAGGGGACGACCACTCCCGCGTAGGCGCCGAAGGCGGTGAGGCCGGCGTCGAGCGGGTCGGTCCAGGACGGCGCGATGCGCACGACCAGGAGAGCGACGATGGCGAAGAAGGCGCCGACCGCCAAGAGGAGCACGTCTCGCTGGTGTCGCAGCCGTGCCAGTTGCCGCGCGGTCTCGCCAGCGGTGCTCTCGGTCTGGGCGGTCGTGGTGGCAATGGTGGACATGGTGTTCCTCTCGATGGTCCCGGCGTGGCGCCGGGGAGGCTTGGGCGAGAGCCACTGTGCGAGTCCGACGACCGAGGGTCGAGTTCTCGCGAATATTCGTTCCGTGCCTGGTCAGAAGGCTCCAGCGCGTCCGCGACGCGGATTCGCGAAGCCTTGACAGGACGCCGTTTCAAGAAGGGCTCTTCGTTGCGAGTTGAGGATGCGCCGCGTACGAACTAGCCCCGCAACTCCCTCCCCAACACCGCTCTGTGAACGATCAGTAACCCTGGCGGCCGTGGAATGGGCCAGCGGGAGGTTCGAAGGGCTGGCGCTCGCCCTTGGCCCGGATCGGCGGAGGGGGTCGCGTGCGTGTTTTCGTGTTTGGGGCATGCGGTGTGCGCATGCGGGGTTGTGCGGGTGTGAGGTGTGAATTGCGCATAGCTCGGGATTGGTGGGGGGAGTATGAGTGTTGAGGAATGGGCTGGCTTTCCCACTTTCCGCATTCAGGGTTCTCCGCATTCGGCCGTGGTGAATTCCTGGGTTTCGTGGGCGGGTTGGTGTATCCGAAACTCGCCATATTGGTGTAGACCGCTCACAGGGCTTATGTCCGCGTGTCCGGGGGCCCGATAGGGGTTTCGTTCGGTCTGGTGGTGCGCTACTCTCGGTCGCGTAGCGGCCGGTGGGCTGGCTGTTCAGGGGAGTGGGAGGCGCTGAGGTGCACGAGCACCAGGCCCAAGCCCCCAACTCCTCTACCACCACCCTGATCAGTGGAAACGCGCGACATCAGCCCTCATCATCGCTGCCAGCCAGGGTTCGGCCGGAGGCCGGACCCCTCGGGCCGAAGGCCCGTCTAGGTCACCGAAGGTGACCTAGCGTCAGGGCCGGAGGCCCGCCAAGGGCGCGGAGCGCCCGGCATCCTGACGGCCCGTAGGGCCGTCGCGTCGTGTCTCCGGAGGAGAC
>NZ_JAPNLK010000022.1 GCF_026627505.1 Streptomyces sp. H27-H5
CGGCACCGACATCGGCCACCCCAACGACGCCTTCGACACCGCCGCCATCGTCCACCTCGCCGACCACGAGGCGTGACCGCACCCAACCCGCCCAACCGGAAAAGGACCTGCAACGCGCTGCACTAGGACCACCGGGCTCGGGCCTCCGGGTTCTGTTCCCCGGGATCGGGCCTCCGGGCTCTCCGGACCCTGCCGCCTCCGGGAATCCCCGCCGGCCTCGCCGCACCGTGCTACGCGTCCTCCGCGTGGCCCCGCAGCGAGGCCGGCAGGGGTTCGCTGATGAGGCTGCGCAGTTCGTCGGCGACCGCGCCGATGTCCAACCGGCCCAGCTTCGCCGCCTCGACGAGGTCTCCCAGGTCCTCCGGGGAGGGCAGGTGCTTCGCCCCGGCCACCCGCAGGTACGAGCGGGTCGCGGCGGCCGCGTAGAACTCGTTCATCGGGGATTCCAGCGCCGGGCAGACCGCGAGGGTGTGCAGAAACGCGGCGGCCCGCCACGCGGTGTCCGGGGCGGGCTGTTCGGGTACCAGGACGAGGTCGTTCTGGTGCCGGGCGACCGCGGCGGCCACCCCGGAGGGATCCCACACGGCGGGATCCGACGGAAGGTGATGGGCCAGGGCCGTCCAGGCCCACTCCATGGTGATCTTCAATTGCCGAACCGCTCCTGGAAGTAGCTCCAGTGGTCGGCGAATTCCTCGATGCCGGAGAGGAACGACTTCCGGTCCTCGTCCAGTTCGCGTTCGGTGACCTCGGTGATCAGCGCGGTCACCGTCGTCCCCAAAGCCGCCGCGCGCGCCTTGAGGCGCTCGTGGAACTCTTCGTCCAGGCGGATGGTGACGTGTCTCGACATGGCGTTCACCGTACAGCGGTCGTGCTGTACGCAGGAGGGGAACGACACAAGGGTGGCCGGGGACACAGGTCCCCGGCCACCCTCCGCTCTCGCGCGGCCCCTTGACGGAGCCGGCCGGGCTACTTCGCCGCGTTGGCCGTCTTCACCAGCGCGTCCTTGGTGACGGCGCCGACGTAGACCTTGCCGTCGTCGGTGATCAGCGCGTTGACCAGGCGGGTCGAGAAGACCCGGCCGGAACCGAACGAGCCGTTGACCTTGTCACCGAGGGAGTCGATGAACTGCTTGGCCTCCTTGGGGGCGTCCTTGCCGTTCGCCGCGGCCTCGGCGTCCTTGAGGCCCTTGCCGCCGGGTACGGAGATCTGTGCGACCGTCGCCCAGCCCTCGCCGAGCACCTTCACGTCGCCGTCGCCCGCGCCGCCGGTCAGGGCACCGAGGCCCGGGAAGGCGTCCAGGCCCTTCCACTCCTTGCCGTGCTCGCCCTTGGCGCCCTTGTCCGCCTCGGCGGCGCCCTCGGTCACCTTGGCGCCCTTGGGCGGGCTGAAGGCGAAGACGTCGGCGGCCGGCTTGGCGAAGTCCACCTTGGTGAAGCCGGCGTCCACGATCGGCTTGCCGCCCTGGCTGGACAGCAGCTGCACGCGCAGCGGCACGCCGTTCTTGGCGTCGACCGCGATCTGGACGGAGCCGACGGTGGAACCGGACTGCTTGGGCTTGAGCACGAGCTGGTAGGCGTCGCGGCCGGCCACCTGCGCGGTGTCGCCGACGCTGACGTCGGTGGTCGTGCCGGCGGCCTTCAGGACGTCCTGGGCCAGCTGCTGGGGCGAGGCGCCGAGCCGGTCGGCCGTCTTGTGGCCGTCCTTGCCCCGGGCGGCCGCCTCCTCGTGCTTCTCGTGCCAGGCCTCGTTGGACTGGCTGTCATAGCCCCACACGTCCGTGCCGTTGTGGATGAGGCTGTACTCGTCCTTGCCGTCCAGGAACGTGAGCTTCTGGCGGTCCGGGCCGTCGGCCGCGACGCGGAAGGTGTGCGTGCCGTTGGCCAGCTGCGCGACCTTGTCCTGCGGGTCGGCCGAGCCGCCCGCGACGCCCCCGCCGCCGAGCAGGCCGCTCGCCAGGGTCGGCAGGCCGAGGTCGGTGCTGATGCGGGCGCTGCCGGACAGCTCCTGGACGTCCGAGGCGGCGATCTTCTCGATCAGCTGCTGGGCCGTCACCTTCGGCAGGTCCGGTCCTCCGGCGTTCGCGAAGGCCGGGACCATCGCGATGGTCGCCGCGGCCACCCCGAACACCGCGACCGGTACGGCGTACCGAGCGGCCTTGTGGGTCTTCGTGTTCGTTGCCATGTGTCTGCCCTACCTCTGTGTGTACGGCGGCGACCTACCCGTCATTCGTGTACACGTCCACCCCGCGCCGCCACTCTCACCCGATCTGGTGGGGATGTGCCTCTATCTGACCAAAGAAGAGGGCGGTGGGGCGTCACTCCCCGGACTCAAGTTGGCGTACCTCCCAGGGATGACACGACACGGGCCCGGCATCCCCCACCCGTAGGGGTTGCCGAGCCCGGTCCGCGGTCGCGGGGGTGTGCGTCGCGGGGCTCAGCCCGCGCGGTGCACCACCGCGTCGCACAGCTCTTCGAGCGCCGACTTGGCGAAGCACTCGGGCAGCGGCGCGAGCGTCGCCCGCGCCTCCTGCGCGTACCGGATGGTGTCCCGTCGGGCCTGTTCCAGGGCCGGGTGGACGCGCAGCCGGGACAGCACCTCGGCGTGTCGGGCGTCGTCCGTGAGGTCGCCGTCCAGCAGCCCCACGAGCTCCAGGTCGTCCGGGTTCCCGTCCCGCTCCGCCATCTCGCGCAGCCGCAGCACGGGCAGCGTGGGGATGCCCTCGCGCAGGTCGGTGCCGGGGGTCTTGCCGGACTCGTGCGAGTCGGAGGCGATGTCGAGGACGTCGTCGGCGAGCTGGAAGGCGGTGCCGAGCCGCTCTCCGTACTGGGTCAGGATGTCGACCACCGACTCGTCGGCGCCGGACATCAGCGCGCCGAAGCGGCCGGAGACGGCGATCAGCGAGCCGGTCTTGCCGGCGATGACGTCGAGGTAGTGGGCGACCGGGTCGCGGCCGTCGCGGGGACCGGCGGTCTCCAGGATCTGACCCGTCACCAGGCGCTCGAAGGCCTCCGCCTGGATGCGGACGGCCTCGGGCCCGAGGTCGGCCAGGATGTGCGAGGCGCGGGCGAACAGGAAGTCACCCGTGAGGACGGCCACGGAGTTGCCCCAACGGGCGTTCGCGCTCTCCACGCCGCGACGCACGTCCGCCTCGTCCATGACGTCGTCGTGGTAGAGCGTGGCCAGGTGGGTGAGTTCCACCACCACGGCGGACGGCACGATGCCCGGGGCGTACGGATCCCCGAAACGGGACGCGAGCATCACCAGCAACGGCCGGAACCGCTTGCCTCCGGCGCGCACCAGGTGCTGCGCGGCCTCGGTGATGAAGGGGACTTCGCTCTTGGTGGCCTCCAGCAGACCCGCCTCGACGGCGGCCAGTCCGGCCTGGACATCGGTCTCAAGAGCCTGGTCCCGCACGCTCAGTCCGAACGGCCCGACGACGGTCACGAGGGGTACTCCTGTCTGCTGACGATCACCTTGACGATCACATGGATTGTCGATGTGTCGCTGCCATCACTCAAGCCAGCGTATCCGGTCTGTTTTCGATCACCCAGAGCGCCTGCCCGGCCGCCGCGCGCGCACCGCCCGATGCGCACCGGTATGTTCTGGAGGAGCCGAAACAACCAGAGAAGGCGTTTTGTCCAGAACCACAGCCGATCGAGACGAGGCGAACGACCCGGAGGCGGACCAGTCGCCACCGGAGGACGACCACGCCTTCCTCGGACACCCCAGGGGTCTGGCCACGCTCTCCGGACTGGAGGTCTGGGAGCGCTTCTCGTTCCTGGGCATGCAGGCCATTCTCGTCCTCTACTTCGCGGACACGGTGGCGAACGGCGGCCTGGGGATGAGCCCGGGCACCGCGGCCTCCGTCTCGGCGGCCTACGGGACCATGGTCTACCTCGTCTCCGTCGCCGGCGGATGGCTCGCCGACCGGATCCTCGGTTCCTATCGAGCGGTGCTCTACGGCGGCATCCTGATCGCCTGCGGCCACTACGGCATGGCCGTGCCGACCGCCGTCATGACGTGGGTGGGCCTCGGCCTGATCAGCGCGGGCACCGGTCTGCTCAAGCCCAACGTGGCCAGCATGGTCGGCAGGCTCTACCGGACCGACGACCAGCGGCGCGACGCGGGATTCGCCCTGTACTACATGGGGATCAACATCGGCGCGTTCGCCGGCCCCCTGATCACCGCGTGGCTCGGCGAGAACAAGGGCTGGCACTGGGGGTTCTCCGCCGCCGCCATCGGCATGACCGCGGGTCTGATCCAGTACGTCCTGGGACGCCGCCATCTGGCCGGACGAAAGCACTCGGCCGAGTTCGCGCTCGCCCCCGACGCGATGCGCACCGCGGTGTGGCGGATCGTCGGCGGACTGCTCCCGGTGGCCGTCGCGGCCACCGCGCTGGCCCTGGCCGGGTGGCTCACCATGGGCCGGTTCGTGGACCTGCTGCAGCATCATCGTCGAGTACGCCTGGAAGAGGATGAAGTTGAACGCGACCGAGGCCAGGAAGAGGACCACGTACGGGCGCAGCCGCCCGCGCTCCGCGGTCGTCACCCTGGGACTGCGGAACATCACCACGAAGTAGACGATCGGGGCGATCACCGAGATCAGGGTCTCGTACCTGCTGCTGGGCCTCGGCGACGTGCTGCTGGAGACCTCCGGCATGTCGGCCACCACCAAACTCGCCCCGAAGGCGTACGCCAGCCAGACGATGGCCCTGTGGTTCCTCTCCCTGGCCCTGGCCAACGGCATCCAGGCCCAGGTGGTGAAGGTCTACGGGCAGGTCTCGAACCCCGTCTACTTCGGCGTGAACGGTGCCGTCGCGGTGGCCGCGGGCCTCGTCGTGGTCGCCCTGGCGCCCTGGCTCAAGCGCACCATGCACCCCGTCCACTGAGGCCGACCGGCGATCGGAGATTGGTTTCCGCATGATCATCCGCACCGATTTCCCGTACGCGACCACCCGCGAGGATGTCCGGATCCCGCTGTCCGACGGGGTCGAGCTGTACGCCCGGATCTGGCGCCCGGTCACCGGCGAGCCCGTGCCCGCCCTGCTGGAGTACCTCCCGTACCGGCTCACCGACTGGACGGCGCCCCGCGACTGGCAGCGGCACCCCTGGTACGCGGGGCACGGCTACGCCTCCGTACGGGTCGACGTGCGCGGCCACGGGTGCAGCGGCGGCGACCCCGGCGACGAGTACGACGCCCGGGAGCTGGCCGACGGCGTCGCGGTGGTGGAGTGGCTCGCCGCGCAGCCGTGGTGCACGGGCGCGGTGGGCATGTTCGGGATCTCCTGGGGCGGCTTCAACAGCCTCCAGATCGCCGCGCTCGCCCCCGAGGCGCTGAAGGCGGTCGTCACCGTCTGCTCCACCGACGACCGCTACGACAACGACGTCCACTACATGGGCGGCTCGGTGCTGGCCGTGGACATGCACGCCTGGGCCTCGACGATGCTGGCCTTCGCCTCCCGCCCGCCGGACCCGCTGTACGCGGGCGAGGGCTGGCGGGAGCAGTGGCTCGCCCGGCTGGACGCCGTGGAGCCGCTCGTCCACACCTGGCTCGGGCACCAGACCCGGGACGACTACTGGCGCCACGGCAGCGTCTGCGAGGACTACTCCGCCATCGGCGCGGCGGTGCTGGCCGTCGGCGGCTGGCACGACCCGTACCGGGACACGGTGCTGCGCCTGGTCGAGCACCTGCCGGCGGGCCGGGTGCGGGGGCTGATCGGCCCCTGGTCGCACCAGTACCCCGACCGCGGTCTGCCGCCGGGCCCGGCGATCGGCTTCCTCCAGGAGACGCTGCGCTGGTGGGACCACTGGCTCCGGGGCGAGGACAACGGGGTCATGGACGAGCCGCTGCTGCGTTCCTGGATCAGCGAGTCGCACCCCCCTGCCACCGTCTACGAGCGCCTGGAGGGCCGCTGGGTCGGCGACACGGCCTGGCCCTCGCCCTCGGTCGTCCCCGTCTCGTACGGGCTCCAGGGCCCGCCCGTGGCCGTCGCCTCGCCGCAGCACACCGGCCTGGACGCCGGGCGGTTCTTCCCCTTCGGCAACGACGCGGACCTGCCGCCGGACCAGCGCGAGGAGGACGCCAAGTCGGCGTGCTTCGAGTTCCCCGTGGCGCCGGGCGAACCGGTGGAGATCCTCGGCCGGCCCTCGGTCACCCTGCGGCTGCGGATGGACGTCCCGTACGGGCAGGTGATCGCCCGGCTGTGCGACGTGGCCCCGGACGGGTCCTCCACCCTGGTCACGCGCGGCGTGCTGAACCTGTCCGCGCGGCGCGGGCGGGACAGGGCGGTGCCGTGGCCGGTGGGCGCGACCGAGGACGTCACCTTCGAGCTGAACGGCATCGGCCACGCCTTCCCGCCGGGGCACCGGATCCGGCTGGCCGTGTCCTCCGCGTACTGGCCCTGGATCTGGCCGCGGGCGGGCTCCGAGGCCGGGTGGACGCTGGACCCGGCCGGCAGCACCCTCGAACTCCCCCTGCGCACGCCCGGCCCGGCCGACCACGGCATCGTCTTCGAGGCCCCGGAGCAGTCCGAGCCGCTGCGCGTGGTGTACCCCGACACCCTGGAGGAGCCCCGGCCGGAGCGGGTCGTCGTACGCGACGTCGCGGCCGGCACCTGGCGGCTGGAGGTGGATCCCCGGTACGGGGGGACGCGGGTGTACCCGGACGGGCTGGAGTTCTCCGAGGACGCGGTGGAGGTGTACGAGATCGACTCCCGCGACCCGCTGTCCGCCCACACCCGGTCGGACTGGCGGATCCGGTTGCACCGGCCGGACCTGGGCTGGGACACGCGGGTGGAGACCCGGTCGGAGATCTCGTGCGACGAGGGCGGGTTCCTGACGTCGAACGAGGTGGTGTGCCGGGAGGGCGACGAGGTGGTCTTCCACCGGACGTGGGAACGGCGCCTGCCGAGGGCGGCGGGCTGACGGCGGGCTGACGCACCGGCCGCCCGCCGGCCGCCCGGCCGGGTCAGCCGTAGAGGCGCTCCAGCACCACCGCGATGCCGTCGTCCTCGTTCGACAGCGTCAGTTCGTCGGCGACGGCCACCAGCTCGCGGTGCGCGTTGGCCATGGCCACGCCGTGGGCCGCCCACGCGAACATCGGGACGTCGTTGGGCATGTCCCCGAAGGCGATCGTCGAGGACGCCGGCAGGTCCAGCACCTCCGCCGCCCGGGCCAGGCCGCTCGCCTTGTCGATGCCCGGCGGCTGGAGCTCCACGGTGTGTTCCCCGGCCATCGTCACGTTGACGAGGTCGCCGACCACTCCCCGCGCGACCCGGGTGAGTTCGTCGTCGTCCAGACGCGGGTGCTGGAGCAGCACCTTGTTGATGGGGGCGGACCACAGGTCCGCGCGGCTGTGGACGCGGACCGTCGGCAGGTGCGGGTGCCACATCCGGTAGCCGGGCCCTATCAACATCTCCGCGTCCACCCCCTCCTGGTTCACGGCGGCGTAGACCTCGCCGATCTCCGCCTCGATCTTCCCGAGGGCCACCTCGGCGAGGCCCCGGTCCATGGACACGGAGTGCAGCAGGCGCCCGCGCGCCGCGTCGTACACCTGCGCTCCCTGCCCGCACACCGCGAGCCCCGTGTAGCCGAGACCGTCGAGTACGTGGCGAACCTGCGGGACCGGGCGGCCGGTCACGATGATGTGCTGGGCGCCGGCCGCTCGGGCGGTCGCGAGGGCCTTGTGGGAGCGGGCCGAGACGGTGTCTCCGGCGCGCAGCAGAGTCCCGTCCAGGTCGGTGGCCACAAGTGCATAGGGGAGGGCGGAAGTCACCCCGCCAAGGATACGGACCCCCTCGGACAAGTCCTACAAATAGCGCCCGAATCCGGCCTCCCGCCCGCCCCACCGGCCACGTAACGTGTCAACCAGCCCCCGGGACACCCCCGGACCGCGTCGAAAGCGAGGCAGTAACCCATGCCCCAGCAGAGCCCCCTCGATGTTCCCGAGGGCGACCCGTTCGGGCCGCACAACCTCCCCTACGGCGTGTTCTCCACCTCCGGGGACCCGCGCCGGCGGATCGGGGTACGGATCGGCGGGCACGTGCTCGACGCCGGGGCGGCCGCCGTCGCGCTCGGCTCCCCGTACGCCGAACTCCTCGGCCGGGACTCCCTCAACCCGCTGCTCGCCGCCGGCCGCACGGCCTGGCGCGACGTGCGCCGGGCGCTGACCGCCTGGGTCACCGATCCCGGCCACCGGCCCGCCGTGGAGCCGCACCTGCTGCCGCTGGACGCCGTGGAGCTGCACCTGCCGTACGAGGTCGCCGACTACGTCGACTTCTACGCGAGCGAGCACCACGCCACCAACGTCGGACAGATGTTCCGTCCGGACGGCGACGCCCTCACCCCCAACTGGAAGCACCTGCCGATCGGCTACCACGGCCGCGCCGGCACCCTCGTGGTCTCCGGCACCGACGTGGTGCGTCCCTCCGGCCAGCGCAAGACGCCCGCCGACCCGGCGCCCGTCTTCGGGCCGAGCGTCAAGCTGGACATCGAGGCCGAGGTCGGATTCGTCGTCGGCACCCCGTCCGAACTGGGCCGCCCGGTGCCGCTGGCCGACTTCGAGGACCACGTCTTCGGGCTGTTCCTGCTCAACGACTGGTCCGCGCGGGACATCCAGGCCTGGGAGTACGTGCCGCTCGGCCCGTTCCTCGGCAAGTCCTTCGCCACCTCCGTCTCCGCCTGGGTGACCCCGCTGGAGGCCCTCGACTCGGCGCGCGTCGCCCCGCCCGCTCGGGACTTCCCGCTGCTGCCCTACCTCGACGACGCCGACAGCGACCGGCCCGGCGGCTTCGACCTGCACATCAGCGTCGCCCTCAACGGGCAGGAGGTGGCCCGGCCGCCGTTCTCCTCGATGTACTGGACCGCCGCCCAGCAGCTGGCCCACATGACCGTCAACGGTGCCTCCCTGCGCACCGGCGACGTGTACGGCTCCGGCACCGTCAGCGGCCCGGACCTCGACCAGCGCGGCTCGCTGCTGGAGCTCACCTGGAACGGCCGCGACGCCATCGAACTGGCCGACGGCAAGCGCACGTTCCTGGAGGACGGCGACGTCGTCACCCTCACCGCCTGGGCCCCCGGGGCCGACGGCACCCGGGTGGGCCTCGGCGAGGTCACCGGCCGCGTCGTGGCCGGCCGGTAGGTCCCGCCCCCGGGCCGGCCGGGGCCGCACCCACCCCTTTGGGTGCGGCCCGCGTGCGCGCCCCGGGACGCCCCGCGAGGGTGGACGCACGGGACGGGACAACCGTGCCTCCGTACCGCCACCGCGAGGAGCCGCCATGCATGCACGCCGCCGGAAGACCGTTCTCACCTGCGCGGCCGCCGTGTCGCTCGGGCTGGCCGCCGTGGCCCCGGCGCACGGCGTCGACGGCCCGGCGCCCGACCCGCGCAACCGGCAGGCCATGAGGGACATGGCGACGGCGATCCGGGTGACGGCCAAGTACGTGGACGAGCGGGAGGCCCTCAAGGACGGGTACGTCCCGCACGGCGAGAGCTGCATGAACAACCCGTTCGGGGCGGGCGCGATGGGCTATCACTACGTCAAGCAGGCCAACTGGGGTTCGAAGGACCCCGCCCGGCCGACCGCGCTCCTCTACAGCAGCGAGAAGGACCGCAACGGCCGCCGCCGGCTGGAGACCGTCGAGTGGATGTCCACCGACCGGGACCAGGACCTGAAGACCAAGGACGACCGGCCGAGCATGTTCGGGCTCCCCTTCGACGGACCGATGCCGGGCCACTGGGCGGGCATGCCCAAGCACTACGACCTGCACATGTGGGCGTACAAGAAGAACCCTGCGGGCCGCTTCCACAACTGGAACACGGCCCTGTCCTGCCCGAAGAAGGCCGGCTCCAAGACCATGCCGGAGAACTCCGGACACGCGCACGGCCACTAGGCCCTGTCGTCAAGTGCCGAACGCACATGACTCACCCGGAAGGGCGGCGTTCTGCGGATCCCCGGCGATACGCTGGTCGCACTCGCGAGACTCCGGCTCATGGGAGCACTGATGAACCCGGAACACAGCTGGCCGGTCCCCCCCGAGGGCGGCTGGACCGCGGACGACCTGGACACGCTTTCGAATCTGCCTCCGCACACGGAGCTGATCGACGGGAGCTTGGTTTTCGTGAGTCCGCAGACTCGGTTCCACATGCGCGCCGTGAACTTCTTCGACCGGCAACTGGATTCGCTGGTCCCGGAAGGCCTTGAGGTCCTCCGGGAGTTCACCATCGACATCGATCGGCGCAACCGCCCCGAACCCGATGTCATCGTGTGTCGTGAGGACGTCGTGGACGACTGGGCTCAGACGCGCCTTCCGGCCGAGACGGTCCTGCTGGCGATCGAGGTGGTGTCTCCGGAGTCCGTCGACCGCGACCGCGAGACCAAGCCCCTGAAGTACGCGCGGGCGGGGATCCCCCATTACTGGCGCGTGGAGAACAAGGACGGCCGGGCAGTCGTCTACGTCTTCGAACGGGAGCCGGCCGGCGGCGGCTACGTCGCCACCGGCATCTTCCACGACCGCTTGAAGGTCTCCGTCCCCTTCTCCATCGACCTCGACCTCACCGCCATCACGGCAAAGCGGGCACGGCCCGAGTAGGCGACAGGGCCCGGCCCCCCCGAAGGGGGCCGGGCCCTGTCGCGTCGAGGCCGGCGTCAGCGGACGAACGTGCTCGCCTGGCCCGCCAGGTCCAGGAAGTACTGCGGGGCCACGCCCAGGACCACCGTCACCGCAACGCCGACGGCGATGGTCGTCATCGTCAGCGGCGAGGGCACCGCGACCGTCGGGCCGTCGGCCTTCGGCTCGCTGAAGAACATCAGGACGATCACCCGGATGTAGAAGAACGCGGCGATCGCGGACGAGAGCACACCGACCACGACCAGCACCCCGGCGCCGCCCTCCGCCGCCGCCTTGAACACGGCGAACTTGCCGGAGAAGCCGGAGGTCAGCGGGATGCCGGCGAAGGCCAGCAGGAACACCGCGAAGACGGCCGCCGTCAGCGGCGAACGCCGCCCCAGGCCGGCCCACTTCGACAGGTGCGTGGCCTCGCCGCCCGCGTCGCGGACCAGGGTGACCACGGCGAAGGCGCCGATCGTCACGAAGGAGTACGCCGCCAGGTAGAAGAGGACGGACTGGACGCCCTCCGCCGAGGTGGCGATCACACCGGCCAGGATGAACCCGGCGTGCGCGATCGACGAGTAGGCCAGGAGCCGCTTGACGTCGGTCTGGGTCACCGCGATCACGGCGCCCGCGAGCATCGTGACGATCGCGACGCCCCACATCACCGGCCGCCAGTCCCAGCGCAGGCCCGGCAGGACCACGTACAGCAGGCGCAGGAGGGCGCCGAAGGCGGCCACCTTCGTCGCCGCCGCCATGAAGCCGGTGACCGGGGTCGGGGCTCCCTGGTAGACGTCCGGGGTCCACATGTGGAACGGGACCGCGCCGACCTTGAACAGCAGGCCCATCAGGATCAGCGCGCCGCCGATCAGCAGCAGCGCGTCGTTGCCCATCGTGCCGGCCAGCGCCGGGTCGATCTTCTGGACGGTGCCGTCGACCACGTCCGCGATGACCGCGTACGAGACCGAGCCGGCGTACCCGTACAGCAGCGCGATGCCGAAGAGCAGGAACGCCGAGGAGAACGCGCCCAGCAGGAAGTACTTGACGGCGGCCTCCTGCGACATCAACCGCTGGCGGCGGGCGACGGCGCAGAGCAGGTACAGCGGGAGGGAGAAGACCTCCAGGGCGATGAACAGCGTCAGCAGGTCGTTCGCCGCCGGGAAGATCAGCATGCCCGCGACCGCGAACATCATCAGCGGGAAGACCTCGGTGGTGCTGAAGCCCGCCTTGACGGCCGCCTTCTCGCTCTCGCTGCCCGGTACGGACGCCGCCTGCGCGGCGAAGGAGTCCACCCGGTTGCCGTGCGCCGCCGGGTCGAGGCGACGCTCGGCGAAGGTGAACACGGCCACGATCGAGGCCAGCAGGATGGTGCCCTGAAGGAACAGCGCCGGCCCGTCGACGGCGATGGCGCCCATGGCCGCGGTGTGGGCCTTGGTGGAGCCGTACCCGCCGGCCGCGAGGCCGACGACCGCCGCGAAGGCCGCGGCCAGTGCGGCGACGGCCAGGAACACCTGGACGTAGTGGCGGGACTTGCGCGGGACGAAGGCCTCCACGAGGACTCCGAGGATCGCCGCGCCCACCACGATCAGGGTGGGCGAGAGCTGCGCGTACTCGATGTGCGGGGTCGGGATGCGGGTGGCCGGGTCCCCGGCCGCCAGCGCCCACAACCCCTGGGCAGCAGTCACGGTGCTCACTTCGCCGCCTCCCCGTTCTTGGCGTCGACCACGACCTCTGGCTTCGGGTCGGTCTGTTTCACGTCCGACATGGTGTGCTTCACCGCCGGGTTGACGATCTCGGTCAGCGGCTTCGGGTACACGCCGAGGCCGATCAGGAGCACGATCAGCGGCGCGACCACGAGCACCTCGCGCAGGCGCAGGTCCGGCATGGTGCGGACCTCCTCCTTCACGGGGCCGGTCATCGTGCGCTGGTAGAGCACCAGGGTGTAGAGCGCGGCGAGCACGATGCCCACGGTGGCGATGATGCCGACCACCGGGTAGCGGGCGAACGTGCCGACCAGGACCAGGAACTCGCTGACGAACGGGGCGAGTCCGGGCAGCGACAGGGTGGCCAGACCACCGATCAGGAAGGTGCCGGCGAGCACCGGGGCCACCTTCTGCACGCCGCCGTAGTCGGCGATGAGCCGGGAGCCGCGCCGCGAGATCAGGAAGCCGGCCACCAACATCAGCGCCGCCGTCGAGATCCCGTGGTTGACCATGTAGAGGGTGGCGCCCGACTGTCCCTGCGAGGTCATCGCGAAGATGCCCAGGACGATGAACCCGAAGTGCGAGATCGAGGCGTAGGCGACCAGCCGCTTGATGTCCCGCTGCCCGACCGCGACCAGCGCGCCGTAGACGATGCTGATCAGGGCGAGTACGAGGATCACGGGCGTGGCCCACTTGCTGGCGTCGGGGAACAGCCCGAGGCAGAAGCGGAGCATCGCGAAGGTGCCGACCTTGTCGACGACCGCGGTGATGAGGACGGCCACCGGAGCGGTGGACTCCCCCATCGCGTTCGGCAGCCAGGTGTGCAGCGGCCACAGCGGGGCCTTCACCGCGAAGGCGAAGAAGAAGCCGAGGAACAGCAGCCGCTCGGTGTTGGTCGCCATGTCGAGCGTGCCCGCGGCGCGGGCGGCGGCGATCTCCTGGAGCGAGAAGTTCCCGGCGACCACGTACAGCCCGATGACGGCCGCCAGCATGATCAGACCGCCGACGAGGTTGTAGAGGAGGAACTTGACCGCGGCGTAGGAGCGTTGCGCGGCCGCGTTCTCCTCGGACCCGGCGTGCGCCCGGTCCCCGAAGCCGCCGATGAGGAAGTACATCGGGATGAGCATGGCTTCGAAGAAGATGTAGAAGAGGAAGACGTCGGTGGCCTCGAAGGAGATGATCACCATCGCCTCGACCAGCAGGATCAGGGCGAAGAAGCCCTGGGTCGGCCGCCACCGCGAGGAATGGGTCTCCAGCGGGTCGGCGTCGTTCCAGCCGGCGCCGATCACGAAGGGGATCAGCAGCGCGGTGAGCGCGATCAGCGCCACCGCGATGCCGTCGACGCCGAGCTCGTAGCGGACGCCGAAGTCGGCGATCCACGCGTGGGATTCGGTGAGCTGGTAGCGGTCGCCACCGGGCTCGAAGCGGATCGCGACGAGCACGGCCAGGGCCAGTGTCGCCAGCGAGAACAGCAGCGCGAGCCACTTGGCGGCGGTCCTGCGGGCGGCCGGGACGGCCGCCGTCAGGATCGCGCCGACCGCGGGCACGGCCGCCGTCACCGTCAGAAGCGGGACATTCATCTCACACCGCCCTCATCAGCAGGGTCGCGGCGATGAGGATCGCCGTGCCCCCGAACATCGAGACCGCGTAGCTGCGGGCATAGCCGTTCTGCAGCTTGCGCAGCCGGCCCGACAGCCCGCCGACCGAGGCGGCCGTCCCGTTGACCACCCCGTCGACCAGACTGTGGTCGACGTACACGAGGGAGCGGGTCAGGTGCTCCCCGCCGCGCACCAGCACGACGTGGTTGAAGTCGTCCTGGAGCAGGTCCCGTCGGGCCGCCCGGGTGAGGAGCGAGCCGCGCGGGGCGACCACCGGTACGGGCTTCCTGCCGTACTGCGCGTACGCGATGCCCACGCCGATGATCAGGACCACGACCGTCGCGGCGGTGATGACGCCGGCGCTGAGCGGGGAGTGGCCGTGCTCGAAGGACGTGACGGGCTCCAGCCACTTCACGAAGGACTCGTTGAAGCTGAAGAGGGCGCCGGCGAAGACCGATCCGAAGGCGAGGACGATCATGGGGATCGTCATGGACTTCGGGGACTCGTGCGGGTCCGGCTCGTGGCCCGCCGCGTCGGGCTGCCAGCGCTTCTCGCCGAAGAAGGTCAGGAGCATCACGCGGGTCATGTAGTACGCGGTGAGTGCCGCGCCCACCAGGGTGACCGCGCCGAGGATCCAGCCCTCGGTGCCGCCCTTCGCGAAAGCCGCCTCGATGATCTTGTCCTTGGACCAGAAGCCCGACAGGCCCGGGAAGCCGATGATGGCCAGGTAGCCGAGGCCGAAGGTGACGAAGGTGACCGGCATGAACTTCCGCAGGCCGCCGAAGCGGCGCATGTCCACCTCGTCGTTCATCCCGTGCATCACGGAACCCGCGCCGAGGAAGAGTCCGGCCTTGAAGAAGCCGTGCGTCACCAGGTGCATGATCGCGAAGGCGTAGCCGATGGGGCCGAGGCCCGCCGCGAGGATCATGTAGCCGATCTGCGACATCGTGGAGCCCGCCAGGGCCTTCTTGATGTCGTCCTTCGCGCAACCGACGATCGCACCGAAGATCAGGGTGACGGCGCCGACCACGACGACCGCGGTCTGTGCGTCCGGAGCGGCGTTGAAGATCGCCCCGGACCGGGTGATGAGGTACACGCCGGCGGTGACCATGGTGGCGGCGTGGATCAGGGCCGAGACCGGAGTCGGGCCCTCCATCGCGTCGCCGAGCCAGGACTGCAGCGGCACCTGGGCCGACTTGCCGCAGGCGGCCAGCAGCAGCATCAGGGCGATGGCGGTCAGCGTGCCCTCGCCCGCCTCGTCCACCGCGCCGAACACCGGCCCGAAGGCGAAGGTCCCGAACGTGGTGAACATCAGCATGATGGCGATCGACAGGCCGATGTCGCCGACCCGGTTGACCAGGAAGGCCTTCTTCGCGGCGGTGGCCGCGCTGGGCTTGTGCTGCCAGAAGCCGATGAGCAGGTACGAGGCCAGGCCCACGCCCTCCCACCCGACGTACAGCAGCAGGTAGTTGTCGGCGAGGACCAGCAGCAGCATCGCCGCGAGGAAGAGGTTGAGGTAGCCGAAGAAGCGGCGGCGCCGCTCGTCGTGCTCCATGTACCCGATCGAGTACACGTGGATGAGCGTGCCCACCCCGGTGATCAGCAGGACGAACGTCATCGACAGCTGGTCGAGCTGGAACGCGACGTCGGCCTGGAAGCCCTCCACCGGGATCCAGGTGTACAGCCGCTGGAACATGGCCCGGTCGTCGCCGGGCCGGCTCAGCATGTCGCTGAACAGGGCCACGCCGATGCCGAAGGAAGCCGCGGCGAGCAGTGTGCCGAGCCAGTGGCCGGCCTTGTCGAGGCGGCGGCCGCCGCACAGCAGCACCGCCGCCCCGAGCAGGGGCGCCGCCACCAGCAGCGCAATCAGATTCTCCACTGTTGAACGCCCCTTACAGCTTCATCAGGTTGGCGTCGTCGACCGAGGCCGAGTGGCGGGTACGGAAGAACGACACGATGATCGCGAGGCCCACCACGACCTCCGCGGCGGCGACGACCATCGTGAAGAAGGCGATGATCTGGCCGTCGAGATTGCCGTGCATCCGGGAGAAGGCGACGAAGGCGAGGTTGCAGGCGTTGAGCATCAGCTCCACGCACATGAACAGCACGATCGCGTTCTTCCGGACGAGTACGCCGGCCGCGCCGATGGTGAACAGCAGGGCGGCCAGGTACAGGTAGTTGACCGGGTTCACTTCGAGGCCTCCTCACGGCCGAGGCGCTCCGAGGAACGCTGCTCCAGCGCCTTGAGGTCGCCGATCGCCTCGCTGGACACGTCGCGGATCTGGCCGCGGGCGCGCAGCGTCTTGCTCACGGTCAGCTCGGACGGGGTACCGTCCGGCAGCAGACCGGCGACGTCCACCGCGTTGTGTCGGGCGTACACGCCGGGGGCGGGCAGCGGCGGGAGCTGTACGCCCCCGCGCACCCGCTGTTCGGCGAGTTCGCGCTGGCTGGGGGCCCGCTCGGTGCGCTCGCGGTGCGTCAGCACCATCGCGCCGACGGCCGCGGTGATCAGCAGGGCGCCGGTGATCTCGAAGGCGAAGATGTACCGGGTGAAGATCAGCTCGGCGAGGCCTTCGACGTGCCCGGCGGAGTTGACCCGTCCGAGCCCGTTGAAGTGGGTGATCCCCGCGTTGGCGATGCCGGCGATCAGCAGGATGCCGAAGCCGAGCCCGCACAGGACGGCCAGCCAGCGCTGCCCCTTGAGGGTCTCGGTGAGCGAGTCCGCGGCGGTGACGCCGACGAGCATGACCACGAAGAGGAACAGCATCATGATGGCGCCGGTGTAGACGACGACCTGGACGACGCCCAGGAAGTAGGCACCGTTGGCGAGGTAGAAGACCGCCAGGATGATCATGGTTCCGGCCAGGCACAGTGCGCTGTGCACGGCTTTCTTCATCAGGATCGTGCACAGCGCGCCGATCACGGCGACCGTGCCGAGGACCCAGAACTGGACGGCCTCGCCGGTGGAGGTGACGGTGGCCGCGGCGGCGATGGCGCTCATGCCCCCACCCCCTCGTGCGTGTCGCTCTCCTCGCCGGCGCCTTCCTCGGCGACCTCGCCCTTGGAGACGGCGACCTGTCGGACCGTTCCGGGAGCGGCCCCGGTCACCAGGCCCTGGTAGTAGTCGGTGTCGTCGGTCCCGGGGAAGATCGAGTGCGGGGCCTCGACCATGCCCTCCGTCAGCCCCGACAGCAGCTGCTCCTTGGTGTAGATCAGCGATTCGCGGCTGGAGTCGGCCAGTTCGAACTCGTTCGTCATCGTCAGTGCCCGCGTGGGGCACGCCTCGATGCACAGCCCGCACAGGATGCAGCGGGCGTAGTTGATCTGGTAGACGCGGCCGTACCGCTCGCCCGGGGAGTAGCGCTCCTCCTCGGTGTTGTCCGCGCCCTCCACGTAGATCGCGTCGGCGGGACAGGCCCAGGCGCACAACTCGCAGCCGATGCACTTCTCCAGACCGTCGGGGTGACGGTTGAGCTGGTGCCGTCCGTGGAAGCGGGGCGCGGTCGTCTTCTGCTGCTCCGGGTACTGCTCGGTGAGCCGCTTCTTGAACATGGCCTTGAAGGTCACGCCGAAGCCGGCCACCGGGTTCTGCCACTTCTCGTTCTGGTCCGCGTCAGACATTCTCTGCACCCTCCTCTCGGTCACTGTCGGAATGCGCCGCGCCACTGCCGATGAGCTCCCGATCACCGCGAGGTCGCCTGCGCGGTACGGGTGCCAGGTGCTGGCCGGGCTTGGGCGGTACGGGGAACCCGCCCGCCAGCGGGTCGAAGGGCTCGGTCGCCGCGGCCTTCTCGGCCGCCTCCGCCGCCGTCTTGTGCTTCTTGTCGCGGAACAGGTCGGCGACGAAGGACAGCAGCAGGAGGGCGATGACCCCACCGCCGACGTAGAGCACGATCTGCTGGAAGTCGTAGTTCTCGTTCCGCAGGGCCCGGACGGTCGCGACCAGCATCAGCCAGACCACGGAGACCGGGATCAGCACCTTCCAGCCGAGCTTCATCAGCTGGTCGTAGCGCACGCGTGGCAGCGTGCCGCGCAGCCAGATGAAGAAGAACAGCAGCAGCTGGACCTTGAGGACGAACCAGAGCATCGGCCACCAGCCGTGGTTCGCGCCCTCCCAGTAGGTGGAGATCGGCGCGGGGGCCCGCCAGCCGCCCAGGAAGAGGGTGACCGAGACGGCGGAGACGGTGACCATGTTGACGTACTCGGCCAGCATGAACAGCGCGAACTTGATCGACGAGTACTCGGTGTTGAAGCCGCCGACCAGGTCGCCCTCGGACTCCGGCATGTCGAAGGGGGCGCGGTTCGTCTCGCCGACCATCGTGATGACGTAGATGATGAAGGAGACCGGCAACAGGATGATGTACCAGCGATCCGCCTGCGCCTCCACGATCGCCGAGGTCGACATCGACCCGGAGTAGAGGAAGACCGAGGCGAAGGCCGCGCCCATCGCGATCTCGTACGAGATCATCTGCGCGCAGGAGCGCAGGCCGCCGAGCAGCGGGTACGTGGAGCCCGAGGACCAGCCGGCGAGGACGATGCCGTAGATGCCGACCGAGGCCACCGCGAGGATGTACAGCATCGCGATGGGCAGGTCGGTCAGCTGCATCGTGGTGCGCTGGCCGAAGATCGAGACCTCGTTGCCCGCGGGCCCGAAGGGGATCACCGCGATCGCCATGAACGCCGGGATCGCCGCGATGATCGGGGCGAGGACGTAGACGACCTTGTCGGCCCGCTTGACGACGATGTCTTCCTTCAACATCAGCTTCACGCCGTCGGCGAGCGACTGGAGCATGCCCCAGGGGCCGTGCCGGTTCGGGCCGATGCGCAGCTGCATCCAGGCGACGACCTTGCGCTCCCACACGATGGAGAACAGCACGGTCACCATCAGGAAGGCGAAGCAGAAGACCGCCTTGAGGAGGACGAGCCACCAGACGTCCCGACCGAACAGGGACAGGTCCTCGGCAGCGATGTGCAGGGTGCTCACGCGCCCACCTCCGCAGTGGTGTCGTCCGCGGCGGCCGGGGTCGCCGGGCCGATGCGTACGAGGGTGCCCGGACGGGCGCCGGTGTCGGCGAGGACGCCGGCGCCGGTGGAGTTCATCGGGAGCCAGACCACCCGGTCGGGCATCTCCGTGATCCGCAGCGGCAGTTCCACGCTGCCGGTCGGGCCGGTCACCGCGAGGACGTCGCCGGTCTTGACGCCCGTCTCGGCGGCCGTGGCGGCCGACAGACGGGCACTGGCCTCGTGCCGGGTGCCGGCCAGGGCCTCGTCGCCGTCCTGGAGGCGGCCCTGGTCGAGCAGCAGCCGGTGGCCGGCGAGCACGGCCTCGCCCGCGGCGGGGCGGGGCAGCTGCACGGTGTCCGCGGACTGCGCCGTGGCGCGTTCCCCGGCCCAGGGGCCGAGCCGGTCGATCTCCCGGCGTACGGCGTGCACGTCGGGCAGGGCGATCGGCCGGTCGGCGGCGTCGGCCAGCATGTGCAGCACGCGGCCGTCGGCCGGGGCGAGCCGGCGCGTCATCTGGTCGGGCTTCAGCGCGGCCTCGAACGGCCGGACCCTGCCCTCCCAGTTGATGAACGCGCCCGCCTTCTCGGCGACCGCGGCCACCGGGAAGACCACGTCGGCGTGGTCGGTGACCTCGCCGGGCCGCAGTTCCAGGGAGACCACGAAGGCCTCCTGGAGGGCGATCCGGGCGCGGGCCGGGTCCGGCAGGTCGGTGACCTCGACGCCGGCGACCAGCAGGGCGGACAGTTCGCGCCCGGCGGCCGCCTCGACGATCTGGCCGGTGTCGCGGCCGTAGCGGTGCGGGAGTTCGTCCAGGCCCCAGGCCGTGGCGACCTCGTCGCGGGCCCGCGGGTCGGTGGCCGGGCGGCCGCCCGGCAGCAGGGACGCGAGGGCGCCCGCCTCGACGGCGGCCCGCTCCCCGGCCCGGCGCGGGATCCACACCAGCTTCGCGCCGGTGGCGGCCGCGGCCCGGACGGCCGCGGTCAGGGCGCCGGGCACCGCCGCGAGGCGCTCGCCGACGACGATGACCGCACCGGACTCGCGCAGCGCGTCGGCCGCGGCGTGGCCGCCCTGCTCCAGACCGGAGCGGGAGGCCAGCGCGTCCAGCCAGGCCGGTTCGGTGCCGGGGGCGGCGCCCAGCAGGGTGCCGCCCGCCTTCTCCAGGCCGCGCGTGGCGAAGGGGGCCAGCGCGAACGTCCGCTGCTTGTGCCTGCGGTGCGCCTTGCGCAGCCGCAGGAAGACGCCGGGGGCCTCCTCCTCGGACTCGATGCCGACGAGCAGGACGGCGGGCGCCGCCTCCAGCGCGGAGTACGTGACGCCCTTGCCGTCGAGGTCCCGGCCGGTGCCCGCCACCGAGGAGGCCAGGAACTCGGACTCCTCCGCGCTGTGCACCCGGGCCCGGAAGTCGATGTCGTTGGTGTCGAGGACGACCCGGGCGAACTTGGCGTACGCGTAGGCGTCCTCGACGGTGAGCCGTCCGCCGGTCAGCACCCCGGCCCGGCCGCGGGCGGCCGCGAGACCGTTCGCCGCCGCCTCCAGGGCCTCGGGCCAGCTCGCCGGGGCGAGGACCCCGTCCGTGCCGCGCACCAGCGGGGTGGTGAGCCGGTCGGGGCGCTGGGCGTAGCGGAACCCGAAGCGGCCCTTGTCGCAGATCCACTCCTCGTTGACCTCGGGGTCCTCGGCGGCCAGTCGGCGCAGCACCTTGCCGCGGCGGTGGTCGGTCCGGGTCGCGCAGCCGCCCGCGCAGTGCTCGCACACGCTCGGGGAGGAGACGAGGTCGAAGGGGCGGGAGCGGAACCGGTAGGCGGCGGAGGTGAGCGCGCCGACCGGGCAGATCTGGATGGTGTTGCCGGAGAAGTACGACTCGAAGGGGTCGCCCTCGCCGATGCCGACCTGCTGGAGCGCGCCGCGCTCGATCAGTTCGATCATCGGGTCGCCGGCCACCTGGTTGGAGAAGCGGGTGCAGCGCGCGCACAGCACGCACCGCTCGCGGTCGAGCAGCACCTGCGTGGAGATCGGGATCGGCTTCTCGTAGGTCCGCTTGTGCCCGTCGAACCGGGAGTCGGAGTTGCCGTGCGACATCGCCTGGTTCTGCAGCGGGCACTCGCCGCCCTTGTCGCAGACCGGGCAGTCCAGCGGGTGGTTGATGAGCAGCAGCTCCATCACACCGCGCTGGGCCTTGTCGGCGACCGGGGAGGTCAGTTGGGTCTTGACGACCATGCCGTCGGTGCAGGTGATGGTGCAGGAGGCCATCGGCTTGCGCTGGCCCTCCACCTCGACGATGCACTGGCGGCAGGCGCCGGCGGGGTCAAGGAGGGGGTGGTCGCAGAACCGGGGGATCTCGATGCCGATCTGCTCGGCGGCCCGGATGACCAACGTGCCCTTGGGCACGGACAGTTCGATGCCGTCGATGGTCAGGGACACCGTGTTCTGCGGCGGCACCGCCGCCTCGCCGCCACCGGCGGGGGCGTTAGTGGTGACGGTCATGCGTTCACCTCCGTGTCAGCCCAGAGGGTCGACTTCCTGGGGTCGAAGGGGCAGCCCTTGCCCGTGATGTGCTGCTCGTACTCCTCGCGGAAGTACTTGAGCGAGGAGAAGATCGGGCTGGCGGCGCCATCGCCGAGCGCGCAGAACGACTTGCCGTTGATGTTGTCGGCGATGTCGTTCAGCTTGTCGAGGTCGGACATGACGCCCTTGCCGGCCTCGATGTCGCGGAGCAGTTGGACGAGCCAGTACGTGCCCTCGCGGCAGGGGGTGCACTTGCCGCAGGACTCGTGGGCGTAGAACTCGGTCCAGCGGGTGACGGCCCGCACCACGCAGGTCGTCTCGTCGAAGCACTGGAGCGCCTTGGTGCCGAGCATCGAGCCGGCGGCGCCGACGCCCTCGTAGTCGAGGGGGACGTCGAGGTGCTCGTCCGTGAACATCGGGGTGGAGGAACCGCCCGGGGTCCAGAACTTCAGCCGGTGCCCGGGGCGCATCCCGCCGCTCATGTCGAGGAGCTGGCGCAGGGTGATCCCGAGGGGGGCCTCGTACTGGCCGGGGCCGGAGACGTGTCCGGAGAGCGAGTACAGCGTGAAGCCGGGGGACTTCTCGGTCCCCATCGCCTTGAACCAGTCCTTGCCCTTGTTCAGGATCGCGGGAACCGAGGCGATGGACTCGACGTTGTTGACGACAGTGGGGCAGGCGTAGAGCCCCTCGACGGCGGGGAAGGGGGGACGCAGCCGGGGCTGACCGCGCCGGCCTTCGAGGGAGTCGAGCAGTGCCGTCTCCTCGCCGCAGATGTACGCGCCCGCTCCCGCGTGCACCGTGATGTCGAGGTCGAGTCCGCTCCCGAGGACGTCCTTGCCGAGGTAGCCGGCCTCGTACGCCTCGCGCACGGCCTCGTGCAGGCGCCGCAGCACCGGCACGACCTCGCCGCGCAGGTAGATGAAGGCGTGCGTCGACCGGATCGCGTAACAGGCGATGATCATTCCCTCGATGAGGGAGTGCGGGTTCGCGAAGAGGAGGGGGATGTCCTTGCAGGTTCCCGGCTCCGACTCGTCCGCGTTCACGACGAGGTAGTGCGGCTTGCCGTCGCCCTGCGGGATGAACTGCCACTTCATCCCGGTGGGGAAGCCCGCGCCGCCGCGCCCGCGCAGACCGGAGTCCTTCACGTAGGCGATCAGGTCGTCCGGGGTCATCGCGAGCGCCTTGCGCAGGCCCTCGTACCCCTCGTGACGCCGGTAGGTCTCCAGCGTCCAGGACCGCTGCTCGTCCCAGAACGCCGACAGCACGGGTGCCAGGAGCTTCTCCGGGCTGGTGCCGTTCTCGCTGATCTCGGGTGCCATCGTCATCACTCCCCCTCCTCGGCTGCCGGTCCGGCCGGGTGGTCGGGGTCGGACGCCGACGTCTCCTGTGGCGCGTCGTGCGAGCTGAGGTGCCGCGAGCCGGGCATCGGCGCGTCGTGCGGAGCCTCGCCGCGCGGGGCGACCACCCGGCCGCCCTGCTGGGGGGCCTCGCCGCGGAAGAGCCGCAGCCCGATCAGGGAGGCCGGACCCGCGCCGCCGGTCGCCTCGACCGCGCCCTCGCGCTCGTCGGGGAACCCGGCCAGGATCCGGGCCGTCTCCTTGTACGTGCACAGCGGCGCGCCCCGGGTCGGTTCGACCGGGCGGTCGGCCAGCAGGTCGTCCACCAGGGCCTTGGCGGACTGGGGGGTCTGGTTGTCGAAGAACTCCCAGTTGACCATCACCACGGGGGCGAAGTCGCAGGCCGCGTTGCACTCGATGTGCTCCAGCGTGACCTTGCCGTCGGGGGTGGTCTCGTTGTTGCCGACGCCCAGGTGTTCCTTGAGCTCGTCGAAGATCGCGTCGCCGCCCATCACCGCGCACAGGGTGTTGGTACAGACGCCCACCTGGTAGTCGCCGGACGGCTTGCGCCGGTACATCGTGTAGAAGGTCGCGACGGCCGTGACCTCGGCGGTGGTCAGGCCGAGCACCTCGGCGCAGAACCGGATGCCGGTGCGCGAGACGTAGCCCTCCTCGGACTGGGTCAGGTGCAGCAGCGGCAGCAGCGCGGAGCGGCTGTCGGGGTAGCGGGCGATGACCTCGGCGGCGTCCGCCGCGAGCCGCTCGCGCACCTCCGCCGGGTAGTCGGGGGCCGGCAGCTGGGGCATGCCCAGGCTGAGGGGGGCCGGAGGGGTGTCCCCGCCGGAAAACGCGGTCGTCATCGGTCGACGCCTCCCATCACGGGGTCGATGGAGGCGACGGCGACGATCACGTCGGCGATCTGGCCGCCCTCGCACATCGCGGCCATGGCCTGCAGGTTGGTGAAGGACGGGTCGCGGAAGTGGACCCGGTAGGGGCGGGTGCCGCCGTCGGAGACGACGTGGACGCCGAGCTCGCCCTTGGGGGACTCGACGGCCGCGTACGCCTGCCCGGCCGGCACCCGGAAGCCCTCGGTCACCAGCTTGAAGTGGTGGATGAGGGCCTCCATGGAGGTGCCCATGATGTTCCTGATGTGGTCGAGCGAGTTGCCGAGCCCGTCGGGGCCCATGGCCAGCTGCGCCGGCCAGGCGATCTTCTTGTCGGCGACCATGACCGGGCCCGGCTCCAGGCGTTCCAGGCACTGCTCGACGATCCGCAGCGACTGGCGCATCTCCTCCAGGCGGACCAGGAACCGGCCGTAGGAGTCGCAGGACTCGGTGGTCGGCACGTCGAACTCGTAGTTCTCGTAGCCGCAGTACGGGTCCGTCTTGCGCAGGTCGTGCGGGAGGCCGGCGGAGCGCAGGATCGGGCCGGTGGCGCCGAGCGCCATGCAGCCGGTCAGGTCGAGGTAGCCGACGTCCTGCATGCGGGCCTTGAAGATGGGGTTGCCGGTGGCGAGCTTGTCGTACTCCGGCAGGTTCTTCTTCATGGTCTTCACGAAGTCGCGCAGCTGGTCCACGGCGCCCGGGGGCAGGTCCTGGGCCAGGCCGCCGGGGCGGATGAACGCGTGGTTCATCCGCAGGCCGGTGATCAGCTCGAAGATGTCGAGGATCAGCTCGCGGTCGCGGAACCCGTAGATCATGATCGTGGTCGCGCCCAGCTCCATGCCGCCGGTGGCGATGCACACCAGGTGGGAGGAGAGCCGGTTGAGTTCCATCAGCAGGACGCGGATGACGGTGGCGCGGTCCGGGATCTGGTCGGTGATGCCGAGCAGCTTCTCGACGCCCAGGCAGTACGCCGTCTCGTTGAAGAACGGCGTCAGGTAGTCCATGCGCGTCACGAAGGTGGTGCCCTGCGTCCAGTTCCGGAATTCGAGGTTCTTCTCGATGCCGGTGTGCAGGTAGCCGATGCCGCAGCGGGCTTCGGTGACGGTCTCGCCGTCGATCTCCAGGATCAGGCGGAGCACGCCGTGGGTGGACGGGTGCTGGGGACCCATGTTGACGACGATCCGCTCGTCGTCCGCGCGGGCCGCCGACTGGACGATCTCGTCCCAGTCACCGCCGGTGACGGTGTAGACGAGGCCCTCGGTGGTCTCCCTGGAGGAGGCGTGGTGGGACGTGGACATCAGCTGTACGACCTCCGCTGGTCGGGAGCCGGGATCTGGGCGCCCTTGTACTCGATGGCGATGCCACCGAGCGGGTAGTCCTTGCGCTGCGGGAACCCCTGCCAGTCGTCCGGCATCATGATTCGGGTGAGGGCCGGGTGGCCGTCGAAGATCAGGCCGAAGAAGTCGTACGCCTCGCGCTCGTGCCAGTCGTTGGTCGGATAGACCTCGACGAGCGACGGCAGGTGCCGGTCGGCGTCCGGGACGGACACCTCCAGGCGCAGGATCCGCCCGTGGGTGAGCGAGCGCAGGTGGTAGACGGCGTGCAGTTCGCGGCCCTTGTCCCCGGGGAAGTGCACCCCGCTGACGCCGGTGCACAGCTCGAAGCGCAGGGCCGGGTCGTCGCGCAGGGTCCGTGCCACGCGCACGAGGTGCTCGCGGGCCACGTGGAAGGTCAGCTCGCCGCGGTCGACGACCGTCTTCTCGATGGCGTGCTCGGGGACCAGGCCCTGTTCCTCCAGGGCGCCCTCGAACTCGTCGGCCACCTCGTCGAACCAGGACCCGTACGGACGGCTCGTCGCGCCGGGCATGGCCACGGTGCGGACGAGGCCGCCGTAGCCGCTGGTGTCCCCGCCGGCCGCGGCGCCGAACATGCCCTTGCGGACGCCGATCACCTCGGGGCCGGTGGTGCCCCTGGGGGCGGGAACGTTGTTCCCGTCCCCGTTGCCGTTGCCGTTCTGCACGGCCGGGTCGTCGCTCACCGAAGGAGCCCCTTCATCTCGATGGTGGGGAGGGCCTTGAGGGCCGCCTCCTCCGCCTCGCGCGCCGCCTCTTCCTGGTTCACGCCGAGCTTTCCGCCCTGGATCTTCTGGTGGAGCTTGAGGATCGCGTCCATCAACATCTCGGGGCGGGGCGGGCAACCGGGCAGGTAGATGTCCACGGGGACGATGTGGTCGACGCCCTGGACGATCGCGTAGTTGTTGAACATTCCGCCCGAAGAGGCGCAAACGCCCATGGAGATGACCCACTTGGGAGCGGGCATCTGGTCGTACACCTGCCGCAGCACCGGCGCCATCTTCTGACTGACCCGGCCGGCCACGATCATCAGGTCCGCCTGGCGCGGTGAGCCGCGGAAGACCTCCATGCCGAAGCGGGCCAGGTCGTACCGGCCCGCTCCGGTGGTCATCATCTCGATGGCGCAGCACGCCAGGCCGAACGTGGCCGGGAAGACGGATGACTTGCGCACCCAGCCCGCGGCCTGTTCGACGGTCGTCAGCAGAAAGCCGCTCGGCAGCTTCTCTTCCAGTCCCATGGAAAATTCAGCCCCTCAGTCCCATTCCAGGCCGCCGCGGCGCCACACGTAGGCGTAGGCGACGAAGACGGTGAGCACGAAGAGCAACATCTCGACGAGCCCGAAGATCCCCAGGGAGTCGAAGGTGACCGCCCAGGGGTAGAGGAAGACGATCTCGATGTCGAAGACGATGAAGAGCATCGCCGTCAGGTAGTACTTGATGGGGAAGCGACCGCCACCGGCCGGTACCGGAGTGGGCTCGATGCCGCACTCGTACGCTTCAAGTTTTGCCCGGTTGTACCTCTTTGGGCCGATCAGCGTGGCCATGACCACGGAGAAGATCGCAAACCCTGCGCCGAGGGCGCCGAGCACGAGGATGGGCGCGTACGCATTCACGCTCCTCGCTCCTTCCAGTCGTCCTTGACCGTTGGACCGCTGTGCCGGCGCCGAGTGACCCGCCTCCCGTGAAGATCACCCGAATCGGAGGGGATTGCATGTGAGGCAGTTCACAAGCCGGACTGGTGCGCATCTTATGCCTGCCGGTCTGTGATCTGCGACACGGGTAACAACACCGAGTTTGTGATCTCCACCACCTGACGAACGATCATGAAGTCCGATGAGTGGTGATCTTCGTACGCAAGGCATCCACATGATCACCAAAGGTGACATCCGGGCCCTTCGCCGCAGGTGGAAGGGGGTCCGCACTATCAAACGTTGGATCATGCAGGCAAATTGGCACCACTGCCGTAGCGGTGGTAAGGGGATCCATACCCCCCGAACGAGGGGTTCGGGAGGACTCGGGTGGACGTCGGGCCGAGCCGATCCGAGGGGGAGGGGCGGCGGGACGAGGGCCGCGCGGATCGCGTGCATCCGTTCACGAACCACACGGGAACCTCACAGCCGGGTCACGGAGCGGCCACAGTGCCCGCACAGCGGTAGGTAACTGTGACCTGCGTCACGTGGACTCCGCGCCACCGAAAGGGGGCTTGGCCAACTGTCGAGCGGAATGGTAGGCGCCGGATCAATTGGGACTTATCGCGGAAACCCCATGATCACAGGCTTGTGAGGGTGTGTCCGTTTCGCCCGTTACCGCGTCAATAACGGGCGCGACGCGTCCGGTTCGCGGCCTTCGCGCGCAACTGTGGCGCACACCACGTTTCTTGAAGCGACCGGCCGCCCCCTGATAGCGGTTAGTCCCATGTCCCACACCGCTCACACACCCAGCCACCGGAAGCCCCGCCGCAGCGTCTCCAAGCTCGCGGTCCGCGCCGGCGTTGCCGGTGGCGTCCTCAGCACCCTCGCCATGGCCGGCACCGCGAGCGCGTCCCCGTCCCCAGAGCCCGTGGCCGAGACGACGCTCGAAATGCCGGTCCTCGACCTGGACCTGAGCGCCGACGTGGCGACGGCCGTCACCACGGCCGCCGAGAACACCCGCGCCGCAGCCGTCGAAGGCGAGCTGAACGTCCAGGAGGAGCACGCCCGCACGGGCGCCGCCGCCGAGGCGAAGCAGGCCAAGGAAGACGCCCAGCAGAAGGCCGACGCCGAGAAGAAGGCCAAGGAGGAGCAGGCGCGCAAGGCCGAGGCCGACCGCGCCAACCGCAGCTCCGCCCGCTCCTCGCTGGCGAACGCCTCCGCCTCGGACGACGATTCCTTCTCGCCCGGCAGCAGCTCCGGCGGCGGCAACTCCGACGAGAGCGGCAGCACGTCGAGGCCGGCCACCGGCTCCGCCGCCGCCATCGTCGACTTCGCCCGCGCGCAGGTCGGCAAGGCGTACGTCAGTGGCGCCACCGGCTCCTCGGCGTACGACTGCTCCGGCCTCGTCCAGGCCGCGTACCGCCAGGCCGGGATCACCCTCGACCGCGTGTCGCAGGCGCAGTCCAACGCCGGCACCTCGGTGTCGCTGAGCAACCTCCAGCCGGGCGACATCCTGTACTGGGGTGCCAAGGGCAGCGCGTACCACGTCGCCATCTACGTCGGCGGCGGCAAGTTCGTCGGTGCGCAGAACCCCAGCACCGGTGTCGTCGAGCGCAGCCTGAGCTACGACATGCCGACGGGCGCGGTCCGCGTCCTCTGAGTCGTCGCGTCCTCGTGAACCGTCGCGGCCTCTGAAGCCTTACCGGGCGTCCAGAGGTGCCTGGGGCCTCGTGCGGGACCCTCCGGGCCGTCCGAGCCGCTCTCGGACGCCCTGAGGAGCCTTCAGGCACCTTCGGACAGCCCGCGGCTGACCGCGCGTGCACGGAAAGGGCCGGTACTCCCCCGCTCGGGGGTGGAGTACCGGCCCTTTCGCGCGCCCGTGCCCGTGCCCGAGAGGGGAACGGAACACGCCGTCGCCGGGTCGATTTCACGCGCGCCTGGCCGAAGTGCGGGTGCGCGGGCGGACGGTGCCCTTGTTTCCCGTCGCGGAAATGCGGAATTCCGTACGGAATGCGGGGCGTGCCGTGTCAGACGAGCGAGGCCGCCAGTTTGAAACGGGCGTCGCGCTGTTTCCCGTAGAGCGCGACTGAACTTGAATCCGTGTCCTCACCGCCACCGAGGTGACCATCGAGGACGTGGCCCCCGTGGTGAACGAGTTCGCCGGTTCCGGTTTCCCCGCCGACGCGGAGGAGCGGCTGCGCGAGGTCGCGGGCATCCGCAACGCCGGAACGCTGTGGACCGTACGGCTCGATCCGGGGACGACGATCGGCGTCCTGCCCACCGGCGGCCGCGCCACCACCGGCACCGCCACGGGCACCATCACCGGCACCCCGGTCGTCGCCGCCTCCCCGGGGGCCGTCGCCGCCCTGGTGCCCACCCTCCGGGAGGGCCGGCTCTACGACGAGTTCGCCGAGCGGAGCCGGCAGCGCGTCGTGCTCATCGGCAGCGGGGGCGCCGAACGCCTCGGCATCAGCACCCTGAGCACCCGCCCCCCGCTCTGCATCGGCGAGGAGCCGTTCACCGTGGCGGGCGTCATCGCCGACGTGGAACGCAAACCGGAGAACCTGCTCGCCGGGATCTGCCTGGTCATCGGCGCGGTCGGCATCGCCAACACCACCCTCGTCGCGGTGCTGGAGCGGACGTCGGAGATCGGGCTGCGCCGTGCGCTGGGCGCCCGGGGGCGGCACGTGGCGGCCCAGTTCCTCACCGAGGCCGCGACGCTGGGCACGCTCGGGGGGCTGGTCGGCACCTCGTTGGGCGAACTGACGGTGGTCGCCGTCTCGCTGGCCCGCGACTGGACTCCGGTGATCCATCCCGCCACCGTCGCGGCCGCCCCGCTCACCGGGCTCGTCACCGGCCTGCCGGCCGGGCTCCATCCGGCCTGGCGGGCGGCCCGTATCGAACCCGTCGAGGCCCTGCGAAGATAGTCGGGGCGCTCGCCCGACCGTCAACGACCCTGGAGGTGGTGGTCCCGTGCTCACCCGACGGCCCGCCGAGGACGCCGAGGTCGCCGACCGCGGCACCGGGGACCCCACCGCACTGCCCGCCGCGGCGGGTCTGGCCCTGCTCGCGGTCGGTGGCTGGTTGCTGACCACCGCCCGCCCCTGGGCGAAGCCGGGGCACCCCGTCACGCTCGGGCTCGGCTGGACGGCCTCGCTCGCCCTGCTGGTGTGCGGGATGGTGCTGTTGGCCCGCTGTGTGCGGACCGTGCACGGCGCTCCGTACGAGGACGGGTGCGCGGACGGGCACCCGGACCGGACCTCCGCGGCCCGGAGCGGAGACTCCCCCGACGAACCGGCCCGCCCCGCACCACCCCCCGCCGACTGACCGCGAAACGCCGTCCGGTCCGTCCGTCGCACCTGCGCGACGGACGGACCGGACGGCGTTCGGCCCCGTCTCCGCTGAAGCACGGCGGCAGGCGGAGCAGGAGTGGTAAGCAAGCGCCTCAAGATCAAGGCAAAGAGCGAGGGCACGCTCGTCCTGGACGCCCAAGGACTTTCACTGCACGTCGACGGTGACGAGGGGATGCGTGCGCGTATCGAAGTCGCTCAGCAGAGCGGCCGACGCGTGGCGCTGTCCGCGCTGACGCCCTTGGAGGTGCGCCGGACAGGGGAAGCCGCCAAGCGACTCCAGTTCCCACTGTCCCGGTTCGACGTGAAACCGGTCAACGACGCGGTGACGGACGCCGCAGCGAAGCTGCTGGACGCCTCGGGCCTCGACGGGCACGAATGCCTCGTGGACGCACTCGTGGTGGCCACGGCCGCACTCTGCACCCCCCCGGTCCTACTCGTCACTTCCGACAAGTCGCACATCCCGGCGCTGTGCAAGGCCGCCGAGGAACTTCCCGGCTCACCGAAGGTGAAGATCGTCAACGTGTGACGGCCAAATGTCACGAGCCGAGCCGCTCGACCACCCGACGAGCGGCCCGGCCTTGACCGGTCAAGCGCGGGGCGCCACCTTCGAGAGGCCGTTGATGACGCGGTCCATCGCGTCGCCGCCCGTGGGGTCGGTCAGGTTGGCCAGCATCTTGAGCGTGAAGCGCATCAGCACCGGGTGGGTCAGACCGCGCTGTGCGGCGATCTTCATGACCTTCGGGTTGCCGATCAGCTTCACGAAGGCGCGGCCCAGCGTGTAATAGCCGCCGTACGTCTCCTTGAGGACCTTCGGGTAGTTGTGCAGGGCCAGTTCGCGCTGGGCCGGGGTGGCGCGGGCGTGCGCCTGGACGATGACGTCGGCGGCGATCTGGCCGGACTCCATCGCGTAGGCGATGCCCTCGCCGTTGAACGGGTTGACGAGGCCGCCGGCGTCGCCGACGAGCAGCAGGCCCTTGGTGTAGTGGGGCTGGCGGTTGAAGGCCATCGGCAGGGCCGCGCCGCGGATCGGCTGCGTCATGTTGTCGGGGGTGTAGCCCCAGTCCTCCGGCATGGACGCGCACCAGGCCTTGAGGACCTCGCGCCAGTCCAGCTCCTTGAAGGCGGAGGAGGAGTTGAGGATGCCGAGGCCGACGTTGGACGTGCCGTCGCCCATGCCGAAGATCCAGCCGTAGCCGGGCAGCAGCCGGTCCTGCGCGCCGCGCCGGTCCCACAGCTCCAGCCAGGACTCCAGGTAGTCGTCGTCGTGACGGGGCGAGGTGAAGTACGTCCGGACGGCGACGCCCATCGGGCGGTCCTCGCGGCGGTGCAGGCCCATCGCGAGGGAGATCCGCGAGGAGTTGCCGTCGGCCGCGACGACCAGCGGGGCGCTGAAGGTGACCGGGGTCTTCTCCTCGCCCAGCTTCGCCTGCACGCCGGTGATGTGGCCGGTGCGCGCGTCGCGGACGGGCTCGCCGACGTTGCAGCGCTCGTAGAGGCGGGCGCCCGCCTTCTGGGCCTGGCGGGCCAGGGTCTCGTCGAAGTCGTCGCGCTTGCGGACGAGCCCGTAGTCCGGATAGGAGGCGAGTTCCGGCCAGTCGAGCTGGAGCCGCTGCCCGCCGCCGATGATCCGCAGGCCCTTGTTGCGGAGCCAGCCGGCCTCCTCGGAGACGTCGATGCCCATGGCGACCAGCTGCTTGGTGGCGCGCGGCGTCAGGCCGTCGCCGCAGACCTTCTCGCGGGGGAAGGAGGTCTTCTCCAGGAGCAGGACGTCCAATCCGGCCTTGGCGAGGTAGTACGCGGTGGTCGAGCCGGCGGGCCCGGCCCCGACGACGATCACGTCCGCGGAGTGTTCGGAGAGGGGCTCGGTCACTGCGGGGTCTCCCGAAGGCTCGATAAAGGGTGCCCAACGGCACCGGACACGTGCAGTCTATGCAGCGAGAGAGATCACGATCCGAAGGGTGCCTCCGATGACCACCTCGCCCGCCCGGCCGCTTCCCACCGTGCAGTTGCGCGTGCCCATCGACGAGGACGCCCGTGCCTGGCACCAGGTCTTCGCCGACACGGAGGTGATGGAGTTCCTCGGTGGCCCCGCGGAGCTGTCCATGTACGAGGAGTTCACCGCCCGCCAGCGGTTGCACGACGCCCGGCTCGGCTACTGCCTGTGGACCCTGCTGGACGAGGCGGGCGCCGTGATCGGTTTCACCGGTGCGCAGCCGTGGCCCGCGGAGAAGGAGTGGGGGCCGGTCGGGGAGATCGAGATCGGCTGGCGGCTGGGGCGCTCCGCCTGGGGCCGGGGGTACGCGTACGCGTCCGCGCTGGCGACGCTGGAGCGGGTACGGGCGGCCGGCGTGACGCGCGTGGTGGCGATGATCGACGCCCGGAACGTGCGTTCGGTGGCGGTCGCGGAGCGGCTCGGGATGGACCTGGACGAGGAGTCCACGATGCCGGACGGCAACCCGGCCCGCCGCTACGCGCTGTCGCTGTAGACCGCGGACCCGGATCCGCCGGTCAGAAGACCGACAGGCCGGTCAGCGTCGTGAAGCGGTCGAGGGCCGCCACACCCGCGACCGAGTTCCCCTGGGCGTCGAGCCCGGGGCTCCACACCGCGATCGAGCACCGGCCGGGAACGACGGCGACGATCCCGCCGCCCACCCCGCTCTTGCCGGGCAGGCCGACGCGGTAGGCGAACTCGCCTGCCGCGTCGTAGGTGCCGCAGGTCAGCATCACCGCGTTGATCTGCTTGGCCTCGCTGCGCGTCAGCAGGCGCGTGCCGTCGGCGCGCAGCCCGTGCCGGGCCAGTACGCGTCCGGCGCGGGCCAGGTCGGCGCAGGTCATCTCGATGGAGCACTGCCAGAAGTAGTGCTCCAGCAGGGCCGGTACGGGGTTGTCGATGTTGCCGTACGAGGCCATGAAGTGGGCGACGGCCGCGTTGCGGTCGCCGTGCTCCTGCTCGGAGGCGGCCACCTCGGCGTCGAACCCTATGGCCGGGTTCTCGCTCTCCTCCCGCAGGAACTGCAGGAGTTCGCTGCTCGCGTCGCCCGTGAGGGTCTGGAGGCGGTCGGTGACGACGAGGGCGCCCGCGTTGATGAACGGGTTGCGGGGGATGCCGTTCTCGTACTCCAGCTGTACGAGCGAGTTGAACGGGTTGCCGGAGGGTTCGCGGCCCACTCGTTCCCACAGGCTGTCGCCGCCCTCCGCGAGGGCCAGGGCGAGTGCGAAGACCTTGGTGATGGACTGGGTGGAGAAGGGGACCTGCCAGTCCCCCACCCCGTACGCGTTGCCTTCGAGGTCGACGACGGCCATCCCGAACTGCGTCGGGTCCACGGACGCCAGCGCCGGGATGTACTCGGCCGGGGTGCCGCGGCCGATCACCGGCGCGATGTCGGCCGCGATCCGCTCCAGCAGTCCCTGGTAGTCGAAGCGCACGGTCTCGGAGGGTTCCGGGCCGAGGAACGCGGGGCCGGAGGGCGCGGCGCCCGGGGGCGCGTCGTCGACGGGCGCGGCGGGCATCGCGTCCTACGCCTTGACGCCGCGGTGCAGGGCCACGATGCCGCCGCTGAGGTTGCGCCACGCGACCTTGGACCAGCCGGCCTTCTGCAGGAGCGCGGCGAGTTCCGGCTGGTCGGGCCATGCGCGGATGGACTCGGCGAGGTACACGTACGCGTCGGGGTTGGGCGACATGGCGCGGGCCACCGGCGGGAGGGCGCGCATCAGGTACTCGGTGTAGACCGTCCGGAACGGCGCCCAGGTGGGCTGCGAGAACTCGCAGATGACGACCTGGCCGCCGGGCTTCGTGACGCGGTACAGCTCGCGCAGGGCGGTGTCGGTGTCCTGGACGTTGCGCAGCCCGAAGGAGATCGTCACGGTGTCGAAGGTGTCGTCCTTGAACGGCAGCTTCGTCGCGTCGCCGGCGGTCAGCGGCAGCCAGGGGTGCCTCTTCTTGCCCTCCTGGAGCATGCCCAGGGAGAAGTCGCAGGGGACGACGTACGCGCCGGTCGCGGCGAAGGGCAGCGAGGAGGTCGCGGTCCCGGCGGCCAGGTCGAGGATCGTGTGTCCGGGGCGGGCGCCGACCGCCTTGGCGACCTCCTTGCGCCACAGGCGGGCCTGACCGAGCGAGAGCACGTCGTTGACGAGGTCGTAGTTCGCCGCCAGCCCGTCGAACATGGAGGCGACTTCGTGCGGCTGCTTGTCCAGGGAAGCGCTGGTCACTGGCGTGGGCCCCTCGGGTGCGATGCGGTGCGGTGCGGGTCTGTCCGCCATTCTCGCAGGCGGACCCGGGGCCGGCCGCCGCGGGCACAACTGACCCGAAGGACAGTTACGCGGGACGGCCGGATCGGCTTTGACTGGTGCGCGTGTGGCCCGAAACGGGTCGGACAAAAGCCACGTTCGTCGGCGAAGCGCATGAAATGCCCGCTCGTGTGCGACGTGGACCACGCGAACAGAAAGCTCCTGCATGCCGGAAGGCCATCCGACCAGACGTTCCCGCGGTGACGTGCGCGCCCTGCGCCGGGCCGCCGAACGGCGGCGACGACTGCACCGTACCCTCATCGGCTCCGCGGCAATCGCCGTCGCCTGCGTGACCGCCTACACCCTGCGCCCGCAGGACGGGACCGCCGCGGTCGCGGACGACCGACCGGCCGCGGCCGCCCCCACCCGGGAGGCCGACGCGGGCGGTCCCACGCCCGACGGCGGCTCCGAGCCGGCCCCGGACGGCGGGCGGACGAAGCCGCCGGCCGCCTCCCCGCCGGCCGCGCCGAAGCCCGGGGCGAAGGCCACGCCGAAGGCCTCGACCCCGGCGAAGCCGACCCCGTCGGTTCCGGCCTCCGGTCCCGGGGTCTTCGCCGCGTCCACCGCCTCCGGCTCGCCGCAGGGCAAGGGGCGCGCGCTGCGCTGGCGGGTCGAGGTCGAGCAGGGCAGCGGGGTCGACCCGGAGGCCGCGGCCCGGTCCGTCGAGGCGATCCTCGGGGACCCGCGCGGCTGGACCCGTGATCCCGCGTACGGGTTCCGCCTCGTCGGCGCCGGCCAACCGGTGGACTTCACCGTGAAGATCGCCACCCCCACCACCACCGACCGGCTGTGCGAGGTCGTCACCCCCGAGCTGATCGGCGAGACCAACTGTCGCGCCGGTCACACGGTCGTGGTGAACCTCAAGCGCTGGCAGGAGGGATCACCGCAGTTCGACGGTCCCGTCGAGGAGTACCGGGCCCTGATCGTCAACCACGAGGTGGGCCACGAGATCGGTCGCGAGCACGAGACCTGCCCCGGTCCCGGCAAGCAGGCACCGGCGATGATGCAACAGATCAAGGGACTGCTCGGCTGTACGGCGAACGCCTGGCCGTTCAACGCCGCCGGAACCTACCTGGCCGGCCCGAACGTCCCTTAGGCAGGGGGCCGAGCGCGTCGGCCGGGGGGCAAGGGGTGGAAGCCGTGCGCAGCGTCAGCTTCAGCGTCCCGTCGTGGTTCCCCGCCCACGACCCGCAGGCGCCTGCGCGGGTCCACCTCACCGACCAGGAGTCGGCGGTGTTCCTGTGGCTGGCCACCGGCGCCTCGAACGCGGAGCTGGCCGCGACGCTGCAACTGTCCGTCAGCACCGTCAAGTTCCACGTGCTGAACATCCGGAACAAGCTCGGCGGGGTGAGCCGCCTCCAGGTCTGCCTGCTGGCCGCCCTCGCCCGGGAGGGCGGCCGGCCCGACGACGACGTGCCCGGGGACCTCAGCGACGGCGGTGCAGCAGCCGTCCCCCGATGACCGTGGCCACACAACTCGTCGCGCCCAGGGTGAGCAGTTCCCCGGGGTCGGCCGCCGCGAAGACCGCGAACCGGGCCGGGGCGTCCGGCTCCAGGGCGCCGTGGAAGGCCTGTTCGGCCGCGTCCCACCCGGCGAACGGGTCCAGGGACGCCTCCCGCTCCGCACCCGGCGACCCTTGGGGCCGCGCCGCCGGCGGCAGGACCGCCAGACCCGACCGCACCACGGCGGTCCGCACCGACGGGATCGTGAACCGGCCGGTGACCGCCACCACCCCGCGTGCCAGGAGCTTCTGCGTCCCGCGCCGGGCGCTGTTGCCCCACCGGGACTCGGTCATGGTGAGACCGGCCAGGGCCTGCCCGCCGATCGGGTCCGCGCCGAGTTCGGCGACCTCGTACGGGTCGTCCGGGTAGTACGTGCGCTCCAACAGCTCGTCCGCGCCGCGCACCAGCAGTCCCGGGGTCAACACCCCGGGCCAGCAACGGACCCGGGCGTGCGGGCGGGCCGCGCCGAGCTCCTCGTACGGGCCCACGCCGGCGATCCGGTCGCCCTCGACGAGCACCGCGCCGCCGGGGAGCGGGGTCGAACCCGGCCCGGCGACGAGGAGTTCGGCGGTGTGCAGCGTCAGCATCGGTTCGGCGGCGTCAGTTCGAGGAGATGAGCTTCAGCTCGGGGTGCGCGGTGCCGCCCTCGATGGCGGTGGAGGAGATGTGCGAGACGACGCGGTCGTCGACCGGGTCGTTCGCCGGGTCGTCGTGCACCACGAGGTGCTCGTACGTCGTCGCGCGCTGCGCCGGCGTGCGGCCCGCCTTGCGGATCAGCTCGATGATCTCCATGCGGTTCGAGCGGTGCTTGGCACCGGCCGAGGAGACCACGTTCTCCTCCAGCATGATCGAGCCGAGGTCGTCCGCGCCGTAGTGCAGCGACAGTTGGCCCGCTTCCTTGCCGACCGTCAGCCAGGAGCCCTGGATGTGCGCGATGTTGTCGAGGAAGAGCCGCGCGATCGCGATCATGCGCAGGTACTCGAAGATCGTCGCCTGGGTCCGGCCCTTGAGGTGGTTGTTCTCGGGCTGGTACGTGTACGGGATGAAGGCGCGGAAGCCGCCGGTGCGGTCCTGCGTGTCGCGGATCATCGCGATGTGCTCGATGCGCTCGGCGTTGGTCTCGCCCGTGCCCATCAGCATGGTGGAGGTGGACTCGACACCCAGCTTGTGGGCGATCTCCATGATCTCCAGCCAACGCTCGCCGGACTCCTTGAGCGGGGCGATGGCCTTGCGCGGGCGGGCCGGCAGCAGTTCGGCGCCGGCGCCCGCGAAGGAGTCGAGGCCGGCGGCGTGGATCCGCTGGATGGCCTCCTCCGCCGAGACGCCCGAGATGCGGGCCATGTGCTCGACCTCGGACGCGCCGAGGGAGTGGATGACCAGCTGCGGGTACGCCTTCTTGATGGCGGAGAAGTGCTCCTCGTAGTACTCGACGCCGTAGTCCGGGTGGTGACCGCCCTGGAACATGATCTGCGTGCCACCGAGCTCCACGGTCTCCGCGCAGCGGCGCAGGATGTCGTCGAGGCCGCGGGACCAGCCCTTCTTGGTGTCCTTCGGGGCGGCGTAGAACGCGCAGAACTTGCACGCCGTGACGCACACGTTGGTGTAGTTGATGTTGCGCTCGATGATGTACGTCGCGATGTGCTCCGTACCCGCGTAGCGCAGCCGGCGCGCGGCGTCGGCGGCCTGGCCGAGCGCGTGCAGCGGGGCGTGCCGGTAGAGGTCGAGCGCTTCGTCCTGGGTGATCCGGCCCCCTGCGGCGGCTCGGTCGAGGACAGACTGGAGAGCGGCCTGGTCGGTCACCGGTGCGTCACCTTTCGGCGGTGTGTCAAGGGTCCGGACCGATCCAGCGTACGCCGGCGGTCCTCGGGTCCGTTCAGGGGTGCGCGGGTCAACGCTCTCGGGTCAGATCGCCTTCGGGGTTGCCGGCCGCCGCGTCCCCGGACCGGTAGTGCAGGGTCCCGTTCGCGTTCAGGGTGAAGCGTTCGTCGGCGGAGCCGTCGGAACACACGCCGGGCGCCGGGTTGGGGCCGTCCGTCGTGTCGAGGACCAGCGAACGGTCGGTGGCGGCGCGCAGCTTCCAGTCCCCGCTGCAATCGGTGCCGAGGACGGGCAGGACCGACTTGTCCCGGGCGACGACCTGGCCGATCCGGCCGCCGCTGATGGTGATCTCGAACGCGTTGGACACGCCCAGGCGGGCCGTGGTGACCGTGCCCTTCCAGGTGCCGGCCAGGCCTTGGGGCACGGTGTCCCGGACCCCCGGGGACGGGGTCGCGCCGCCCGTGCTCGCGGTGGGCCCCGTGGCGGGCGCCGAATCGGCCGTACGCGGGGAGGAGGAGGGCGGCGGACCGGTCGCCAGGTCCCGGTTCCCGCCCGACTGCCAGGGCAGCAGGTCCAGTCCGTACAGCCCGCCCGACAGCACGGCCAGCACGGCCGCCGCGGCGAGGACCACGGTGCAGCTGAACCGCCGGCCGGCCGCGCGCACGGAGACCCGCCGCCCGTCGGCGTCGGACGCGGTGCGCGGCCCGGGCACGCCGCCGCCGTACCCCGCCCCGCCCGCGCCGGCCTCCGCGCCGTACGCCGGCCCGTACGGAGTGGTGCCGCCGCCGGGGAAGCCGTCCGGTGCCCCGACGGCCACCCGCTGCTCGCCGTAAGAAGAGGGCGAGGTGAACGGCACCGGGCCCGAGGGGTACTCCGGCAACGCCTCGTCCAGGTCCAGCAGGGCCACCGCGGCGCGGTTGGCCTCCTCGACCAGCGGGGTCGGCAACCAGCCCGACACCCCCAGGGCGCCGTCCAGCGCGGCCGCGATCACCGCCGGCGCGGGTCGAGCGGCCGGCGACTTCGCCAGGCAGGCCGCGATCAGGTCCCGCAGCGGTCCGGGCCCGATCCCGCCGAGGTCCGGCGGTTCGTGGACCACCTTGTAGAGGAGGGTCGCGGAGTTGTCCCCGCTGAAGGGGGCCCGGCCGGTCGCGGCGAAGACCAGGACCGCGCCCAGCGAGAACACGTCCGCCGCCCCGGTGACGGGGTTGCCGAGGATCTGTTCCGGCGACATGTAGCCGGGCGAGCCCACGGAGACGCCGGTGGAGGTCAGCGCGGCGGCGCCGTCCGAGGCGCGGGCGATCCCGAAGTCGATCAGGCGCGGGCCGCCCGTCGGGCCGCCCGCGAGGGTGAGCATCACGTTCGACGGCTTCACGTCCCGGTGGACGAGCCCCAGCCCGTGCACCGCCACCAACGCGCGGGCCAGCCCCTCCCCGACGGCCCGTACCGAATGCTCGGGCAGCGGCCCGTAGCCCGCCACGGCCCGGTCCAGCGACGGGCCCGCGACGTAGCCGGTGGCCACCCACGGCACCGGGGCCTCCGGGTCCGCGTCCAGGACGGGCGCGGTCCACTCGCCCCCCACCCGGCGCGCGGCGGCGACCTCGCGGCGGAAGCGGGCGCGGAACTCCTCGTCGGAGGCGAAGTGGGGGTGGACGATCTTCACGGCGACGGTCCGGCCGCCCGCGCTGCGCCCCAGGTAGACCCGACCCATGCCGCCCGCGCCGAGGCGTCCGAGCAGCCGGTAGGCGCCGATGGTCCGCGGTTCGCCCGCTTCGAGCGGCTGCATCGCGTCCCCCTCCCCGAGGTTCGTGGATCGCTGACGGTCAACCAGCACCTTAGGGGTGTCCACCGCCGGCCGGGGAGCTTCCATCGTGTCCGGAGTACTACGGCACCACGGCGGGGACGGGTGGTTCGATCCCCGCCGAATGCGCCGGCGCACCGGTCTCGGCCCCTTTGTTCCGCAGGCCGTTCCGTCGGCCGTTCCGTCGGCGGACGGAAATGCGAAAGGGGAACGAATTCCCGGTAAACGGAACATTCCCCTTTCCGGGATGCGGAACTCGCGCCGGGGGCATAAGGCGCGTCAATGCTCCGGTACGGCCACCTTCAGGAGCTCCACCTCGACATCGGCCGCGTACCCCGACGCCGATCCCGTACGGCGCGCGAATTCCCGGACGCCGGCGAGTTGCTCCGGACCGAAGCGGAAGTCGAGCGTCGTGAAGTAGCGCTCCAACAGGTCGGCGTCGAACGCCTCCCAGCGGGCGGCCTGCTCGGCGACCTTGGTGACCTCCTCCAGGGAGACGTCCCGGGAGGCGAGGAACGCCTCGTGGACCTTGCGCACGACGACGGGTTCGCGTGCGAGGTAGTCCTTGCGGGCGGCCCAGACGGCGAAGACGAACGGCAGCCCGGTCCACTCCTTCCACATCAGCCCCAGGTCGTGCACGGCGAGGCCGAGCCGGGGCGCGTCGTGCAGGGAGGCGCGCAGCGCGGCGTCCCCGATCAGCACCGCCGCGTCGGCCTCCTGCATCATCACCCCCAGGTCAGGGGGGCAGGTGTAGTAGTCGGGCCGTACTCCGTACTGCTCGGCGAGCAGCAGCTGGGCCAGCCGTACGGACGTCCGGGAGGTCGATCCGAGAGCCACGCGGGCTCCGTCCAACCGGTCGAGCGGGACCTGCGAGACGATCACGCAGGACATCACCGGGCCGTCGCAGCCGACCGCGAGGTCGGGGAAGGCGACGAGTTGGTCGGCGTTGCGGAGGAACTCGACGAGCGTGATCGGAGCGATGTCCAGGTCGCCCCGGACGAGCCGTTCACTCAGTTTCTCGGGGGTGTCCTTGGTCAGCTCCAGGTCCAGCAGCGTGCCGGTTCTGGCCAGCCCCCAGTAGAGGGGCAGGCAGTTCAGGAACTGGATGTGGCCGACGCGGGGCCGGCTGCGATAGACGTCCACATCGCGAGACTAGCCCCGGCTCCGCGTCAGCGATCGGGCGGGTCTCAAACGTCCGGGTGACGTGATCTTTCCCTCTGGTCTCGGCCGCAGGGTGCATGCTAGGCTCGACGCAAGTTGCAGTTTGGTTTCCCTTGCAGTACGAGGCCTGCGGAGAATGTGACCCGCAGGCTTTTGTAGTTTTCAGACTTCTTAGCAGGTTCTGGAGCAGGGCGACCCTTTGGCCCATAGGAGGGCTCATGGCTACCGGAACCGTGAAGTGGTTCAACGCTGAAAAGGGCTTCGGCTTCATCGCCCAGGACGGCGGCGGCCCGGATGTCTTCGTCCACTACTCCGCGATCAATGCCTCTGGCTTCCGCTCCCTCGAGGAGAACCAGCAGGTCACCTTCGACGTCACGCAGGGTCCGAAGGGCCCGCAGGCGGAGAACGTCATCCCGGCCTAGTCGCCTGGCCGACCGGATCGCGGTTGGATTAAGCAGTACCCAAGGAGCCCTGCCTCCTCCGTGCGAGCGGAGGCGGCGGGGCTCCTGCCTTTCCCCTCTCCCCTCCGGTGTGTGCGAGGGGGGAACGCCGCTGCCCCGGTCGCCGTTCGACGGTGACCGGGGCAGCGGCGTTGTTCGGGGGGCCCGTTGCTACGGCTTCGCCGTCGTCGGGGTCGTGGGCGTCGGGTTCGCAGGCGTCGTCGGCGTCGTGGGCGGCACCGTCGCAGAGGCGTCGACCTTGAGCGTCAGGACCAGTTCGACCTTCTCCGGGGTGAGCACGCGCAGCTGGTAGGTGCCCGGGGCCACGCCGTCGGTGAACAGCTCCGGCAGGGCGATCCTGCCGTCGGCGCCCGTCGGGGCCAGGTCCAGGGTGGTCAGCTTCTCGCCGTCCTTGCCCTTGAAGTACGGGCCCTTCGCGGTCTTCGGGTCCACCGGCACCCACGCGCCCGTGGCCTCGTCCTTCACGACCAGGCCCGCGACGGCCTTGGTGCCGGCGATCGGCTTGCCCTTGGCGGTGGCCAGCAGCTCCACGCCCTTGAAGCTCGTGCCCGTGACGACTTCCAGCGGCTTGTCGGCGCCGCTGTCCACGCGAACCAGCAGGTCCGCCGCGGGCTTCGCCAGGACGGTGCCCTTCAGCATCACCGTGAACTGGCTCGTCATGTCGTACGCCGTGGCCCGGAAGGAGAACGTGCCCGGCTTCGGACCGGCCGTCAGCTCGGGGACGGTCGCGATGCCCTGGGCGTCGGTGGTGACGACCACGGAGTTCTTCTTGGCGGCCCGGAAGACGGTGCCGCCCGTGGTGTCGTCCGGCTCCACGGCGAGCACGACCTGGCGGCCGGCGGCCGGCTTGCCGTCGGTGAGCAGCGCCTTGACCTTCAGGGTCGGGGTGAAGGCGCTCCCGACCTCGGCCTTCAGTTCCGCCTCGCCGATCAGCGACAGCTTCGCGAGGCGCGCGACCGGCGGCTCCGGCTTGGTGGGCGGCTTGGTCGGCGGGGTCGTCGGCTTGGTGGGCGGGGTCGTGGGCTTGGTCGGCGGCTTCTGCGGGGTGCCGCCCGTCGGCGGCCTCGTGGCCGGGGGCCGGGTGACCGGCTGCCGCGGGATGGGCAGGGTGCCCGTCGCGGGCGGGGTCGGGTAGGTGCCGACGGGCGGGTTCGGGACCCCGGCGACGCCGCCTTCCTGGTACTGGCGCATGTACCCGAGGACGGTGTTCACGTACTCGCGGGAACTGTTGTAGCTGAGGAGCGCCGCGTCGAGCTTGGCCGGGTCCGAGAGGTCCTTGTCGCCCGCGCACAGATAGAGGCCGGTGCCCAGCGCGGCGTCGTACATGTTGTTGGGGTCGCGTTGGCCGTCGCCGTTGCCGTCGGCGCCGTACGTCTTCCAGGTCTCGGGGATGAACTGCATCGGGCCGATCGCGCGGTCGTACTCGGTGTCCGCGTCCCACTGGCCCTTGTCGGTGTCCTTGATCTGGGCGAAGCCGTTGCCGTCCAGGCGGGGACCGCGGATCGGGCGTTCGGTGGACCCGTCGGACTTGAGCCCGTAGCCGGAGGCGTGCACGGACTCGACCCGGCCTATGCCCGCCACCAGCTGCCAGGGCAGCTTGCAGTTGGGGAGCGCGGCGGCCACGGCCACCTCGGCGCGCTTGTAGGCGTCGAGGGCCGTTCCCGGTATGCCGCTCGCGCTCTCGGGGGCGCCCGCGGTCGCGGGTGGCTGCGGGTTCGCGAGGTCTTCGGGCAGGTCCAGCCGGGCGTCGCCGCGGTCGGCGGCCTGGGGGCTGTCCGGTGTCGGTTCGGATTCGCCCGCGCCGGCGGTCGACGGGTTGGTCACGACGGCGGCGGTGGTCAGGCTGGCCGCGAGCGCGGCCGTGCACAGGACCTTGCGTGAGGTGTTGACTACATGACGGTGAAGCGGCTTCACAGTGCGGCGATCCCCCCGAGGCGGCCGTCAGTACGTGCGGCTGGTCGAGCCGTGAATCTTCTGTCTATCAGGTATTCGGACGCGACTCACCGGGGCCCGGGCAGATATGACACACCATTCGTCTCGGTTTCGTCGCTCGTTCGGTCGGGACGACCGGCAGGGTCGGCGCGGGCCCTTCGACCCTGCCCGAAACACCCCAATGACCCGGTGTGGGTGGCTTCTTCGCTCTTTGGCCTGGTTTGCATGACAGTCGGCAACACGATGCACCGGCGCCCCCTGCTCCTCGGCGGCGCGCTGATCGCCGTCCTGGGCGTGGCGGTGGGGGGCGGTGTCCACGCCATGGCGACGGGGACGGACGCGCGGAAGGGGTCGGCGCAGGCCTCGGGAGCGCCCGACGGGCGGTCCGACGGCAGGGAGGTGGACATGTCCTCCGGGAAGGGCATCGCCTCGATCGACCCGAGGGCCTTCCGCGACCTGGTGGCGGCGAACACGAGGCCCTGACGGCGCGCCCCGTGGACGAGGAGGACGGTCCGGAGGGCACCCCCCCTCCCTCTCTTCCCATCCCCGGCCCCACGCCCTACTCTGACGCCCCGTCAGATCTGCTGAGCCGGCATCACCGGCCTGGAGGGCGCGCCATGCTGCTGCGAGGGAAGACCGTCATCGTGTCCGGGGTCGGCGCCGGGCTGGGGCACCAGGTGGCCGCCACCGTGGTGCGGGACGGCGGGAACGCCGTGCTCGGGGCGCGGACCGAGGCGAACCTGGTCAAGTCCGCCGCCGAGATCGACCCGGACGGGGCGCACACCGCGTACCTGCCGACCGACATCACCGACGAAGCCCGCTGCGAGGCCCTGGTGGCCCTCGCCGAGGAGCGGTTCGGCGGGGTGGACGCGGTGGTGCACGTGGCCGCCTGGGACTCGCACTTCGGTGGTCTGGAGGACGCCGACTTCGGGACCTGGCAGCAGATCCTGGACGTGAACCTGTTGGGGACCCTGCGCATGACGCGGGCCTGCCTGCCCGCGCTGAAGCGGGCCGGCGGCTCCGTCGTGATCATCGGGACGCAGTCGGCGGTGGCGAGTCCGTCGCAGGTGCAGCAGGCCGCGTACGCCGCCTCCAAGGGGGCGCTGACCTCCGCCATGTACTCGATGGCCCGGGAGCTCGGGCCGTACCGGATCCGGGTCAACACCGTGCTGCCGGGCTGGATGTGGGGGCCGCCGGTGCAGGCGTTCGTCACGTTCACCGCGCACGGCGAGGGGGTCCCCGAGGAGGAGGTGCGGGCCCGGCTCGCCGAGCGGATGGCGCTGCCCGATCTCGCGACGGACGGGGACGTCGCGGACGCCGCCGCGTTCCTGGCCTCGGACCGGGCACGGGCGATAACCGGCCAGTCTCTGCTGGTCAACGCCGGTGAGCTGATGCGATGACCCCCTCCACCGCCGGATCGGTGGATCGTATGCTCGGGCCATGACCACTCCGAGTGACGCTCCGACCGACAACGCGATGCGCCGCGCGCTCCGGCGGGCCCGCGACGGCGTCGCGCTCGACGCGACCGAGGCGGCCGTGCTCCTCCAGGCGCGCGGCGAGTCCCTGAAGGACCTCGCCGCCTCCGCCGCGCGAGTGCGGGACTCCGGGCTCGACGCCGCCGGGCGGCCCGGTGTCATCACGTACTCGCGCAAGGTGTTCATCCCCCTCACCCGGCTCTGTCGCGACAAGTGCCACTACTGCACGTTCGTCACGGTGCCCGGCAAGCTCCGCCGGGACGGCCACGGGATGTACCTCTCGCCCGACGAGGTCCTCGACATCGCGCGCAAGGGTGCCGCGATGGGCTGCAAGGAGGCCCTGTTCACCCTCGGGGACCGCCCCGAGGACCGTTGGCCCGAGGCCCGTGAGTGGCTGCACGCGCACGGCTACGACGACACGCTGGCCTACGTGCGGGCGATGGCGATCCGGGTCCTGGAGGAGACGGGTCTGCTCCCGCACCTCAATCCGGGTGTCCTGTCGTGGTCCGAGCTCCAGCGGCTGAAGCCCGTCGCGCCGTCGATGGGGATGATGCTGGAGACCACCGCGACCCGCCTGTGGTCCGAGCCCGGCGGCCCGCACCACGGTTCCCCGGACAAGGAGCCGGCGGTCCGGTTGCGGGTGCTGGAGGACGCGGGGCGTTCCAACGTCCCGTTCACGACCGGGGTGCTGATCGGCATCGGAGAGACCTACGAGGAGCGCGCCGACGCGTTCTTCGAGTTGCGGCGGATCCAGCGCAGCTACCACGGCATCCAGGAAGTGATCGTCCAGAACTTCCGGGCTAAGCCGGACACGGCCATGCGCGGCATGCCCGACGCGGAGTTGGAGGAGCTGGCGGCCGCGATCGCGGTGGCCCGGCACCTGCTCGGCCCGTCGGCCCGCATCCAGGCTCCGCCGAACCTGGTCGACGAGGAGTACGCGCTGCTGATCGGGGCGGGCATCGACGACTGGGGCGGGGTGTCGCCGCTGACGCCCGACCACGTGAATCCCGAGCGCCCCTGGCCGCACATCGAGGAGCTGGCCGCGCGGACGGCCGCCGCCGGCTTCGAGCTGCGCGAGCGCCTCACGATCTATCCGGAGTTCCTGGAGCGCGGGGAGCCGTGGCTCGATCCCCGGTTGCTGCCGCACGTACGGGCGTTGGCCGACGCGGGGACGGGGCTGGCGGACGAGACGGCCGCGGTCGAGGGCCGGCCGTGGCAGGAGCCCGACGAGGGTTTCGCCGCGTACGGGCGCACCGACCTGCACACCGCGATCGACACCGAGGGGCGCACGGGCGACCGGCGCGAGGACTTCGACCACGTCTACGGGGACTGGGACGCCCTGCGGGAGGCCGCGGCGCCCGGAATGGTCCCGGAGCGGATCGACACGGACGTCCGGGCGGCCCTCGCCCGGGCGGCGGACGACCCGACGGCGCTGACCGACGAGCAGGCCCTCGCCCTGTTGCACGCGGACGGCCCGGCGTTGGACGCGCTGTGCCGGATCGCGGACGACCTGCGCAGGTCGGTGGTGGGTGACGAGGTCACGTACATCGTCACGCGGAACATCAACTTCACCAACGTCTGTTACACCGGCTGCCGCTTCTGCGCGTTCGCGCAGCGCCGTACGGACGCGGACGCGTACACGCTCTCGCTGGACCAGGTCGCGGACCGGGCGGCGCAGGCCTGGGACGTGGGCGCGGTCGAGGTCTGCATGCAGGGCGGCATCCACCCGGACCTGCCCGGCACGGCGTACTTCGACATCGCGCGGGCGGTGAAGGAGCGGGTCCCCGGCATGCACGTGCACGCCTTCTCGCCGATGGAGGTCGTCAACGGCGCCACCCGCACCGGAATGTCGGTGCGGGACTGGCTGACGGCGGCCAAGGAGGCCGGGCTGGACTCCATTCCGGGGACGGCGGCGGAGATCCTGGACGACGAGGTCCGCTGGGTGCTCACCAAGGGCAAGCTGCCGACGGCGGACTGGATCGACGTCGTCTCCACGGCGCACGAGCTGGGCATCCGGTCCTCGTCGACGATGATGTACGGGCACGTGGACCAGCCTCGGCACTGGCTGGGGCACTTCCGCACGCTGGCCCGGATCCAGCAGGACGCGGTGGCCAAGGGCGTGGAGGGGTTCACGGAGTTCGTGACGCTCCCGTTCATCCACACCAACGCGCCCGTGTACCTGGCGGGGATCGCCCGGCCCGGTCCGACGGTCCGCGACAACCGGGCGGTGACGGCGATGGCCCGGCTGCTGCTCCACCCGCACATCACCAACATCCAGACGAGCTGGGTGAAGCTGGGTGCGGAGGGTGCGGCGGAGATGCTCCGGTCCGGTGCGAACGACCTGGGCGGGACGCTGATGGAGGAGACCATCTCCCGCATGGCGGGGTCGAGTTACGGCTCGTACAAGTCGGTGCGGGACCTGATCGCGGTCGCGGAGGCGGCCGGCCGGCCGGCGAAGGCCCGTACGACGCTGTACGGGGAGGTGCCCGAGGAGCGGCAGCGGGCGGCCGGGGCCTCGGACGGGCACCTGCCGGAGCTGCTGCCGATCGCGGAGTAGGCCGGAGCGGGGACGACGACGCGGCGCGGGGCCCGACCGGGATCGATCCGGCCCCGTTGCGCGCGGCGCTGCCGGGCTCGGTGCGGGCTCAGCCGACGAGGAGGTCCTCGCGAAGCTCCCGCAGTTCGCGGCGGTCGATGCCGAGGCCCTTGTCGAGGTAGCGGTCGAAGGATCCGTACGCGGCCCGGACCTCGTCGTAGCCGGCGAAGACGTCGGCGACGACGTACTTCGCGCCGACCGGCACGCGGTCGACGTCCTTGGTGCGCTCGTCGGTCATGCGCAGGTCGAAGACGTTGTCGGTGAGCTTGGCCAGGGCGTCGGAGCGGTAGATCTCGCCCATCTTGACCCACTGGCCGTCGGTGGTGCGGTAGCCGCCGGCGTCGCGGAAGTTGGCCGTTCCCTCCAGTCGCACGAGGCGGTCGGCGAGGCGCAGGCCCTGGCCTCGCTCCGGCTTGAAGTCGAACCACTGGCGGTCGGCGGCGGGCAGTCCCCTGACCACGGTCCGGCCTCGGGAGCCGCCCTGGGCGACGACCTTGCCGTTCGCCCTGATCTCGACGTGCCCGGTGCCGCGGGCGCTCCACCGGAGGGTGAACGCACCGTCGGCGCCGGCGGTGACGGAGGCCTCGGTGAAGGGGATGGCGGAACGGTTCTGGTGCCGGCCGTCCCGGGGGGAGTCCCAGCCCGCGGCGGTCGCGGCGGGGGCCGCGACCAGGGAGGCGGTGAGCGTGGAGGCGACGACGGTCGCGGCGAGGAGTGCCTTCTTCATGTCGTCGAGGCCGTGGGCCCGCGGACAACGCCGGGTGAACGCGGTGTGGCCGAAAACAACCGGACCCGAGGCCAGTGGCAAAACGTGCCACGATTGTGTCATTCGGCGAGATCCTGTCCGGAACCATTCATATTCCGGCCGTTCTACGGCCACTTATGGGCGGCGTGACTTACTCCTTCCGGATTCGACCGAACCTGTCCACTACAGTGCGCGCCAGAGCTTGGGGGGACGACATGGACACGATGACGACCGCGACCGCGGCCGGCACGGGAACCGCCGGTACGAACGGGGCGGCGACGTCGGTGGAGGGGGAGGAACCGGCGCCGACCACGCCCGTGTCCGCCGCGCCGGCAGAGCCCGCCGCGCAGGAAGCGGGGGAGGCGGGGACGCGGGTCCCGCAGGCGCAGGTCCCGGACCAGGCGCCCGCGAACGTGCGCCCGGCGCTCTGGGGTCGGGTCGAGCAGCAGGACTTCCGCAGCCGGGTGCGCGGCACCCTGCTCGGCGCCGCCATCGGGGACGCGCTCGGCGCGCCCGTCGCCGGTCTCTCCCTCGACGGCATCCGCGAGGCGTACGGCCTGGCGGGGCTGACCGAACTCGCCCCCGCCTACGGCCGTCGGGGCACGGTCACCGCGTCCACCCAGCTCACGCTGTTCACCGTGGACGGCCTGATACGGGCCCACGTGCGCCGGGACACCGGCGGCTGGCACCCGCCGACCGACGTCCACCGGGCCTACCTGCGCTGGGCCGCGACCCAGCACGACTGGGGGCCCGACGAGCGGCGCAAGGACAACGGCTGGCTCGCGCAGGAGGAGTGGCTCTACGCCCGCCGCGGCCCGGACCGGGCCTGCATGACCGGCTTCGCCGACGAGACGCTCGGCACCCTGGAACAGCCGAAGAATCCCACCGCCCGGGACGCGGCGGCGACCGTCCGCTCGGCCCCCTTCGGTCTGCTGGTCGGCTGGGAACCGGCGCTCGTGCTGCAACTCGCCGTGGAGTGCGCGGCGCAGAGCCACGGGCACCCCACCGCGTTCCTGTCGGCCGGGGCGCTCGCCGTGATCGTCCACGGGCTGACCCGGGGCGAGTCCCTCGACGCCGCGATCCAGCGGGCCCTGGGCCTGCTGGGCGCCCGCGCCCAACACCAGCCGGTCACGGACGCCCTCCAGCGGGCCGTCTCGGCCGTCACCCTGGGCGAACCCAGCCCCAAGATGGTCGAGTCGCTGTCCCCGGGCGACGGCCGCGACGCGGAGGACGCGTTGGCCGTGGCCGTGTACTGCGCCCTGGTGGCCGAGGACGTCCCGCACGGGCTGCGCCTCGCCGTCAACCACGGCGGGGACTCCACCGCCACCGGCGCCCTGTGCGGCGCGCTGTTGGGCGCCCTGCACGGGGAGACCGCCCTGCCGGCGGCCTGGTTGGCCGACCTGGAGGGGCGGTCCACGATGCTGGAGCTCTCCGACGACTTCGCCCTGGAGATGACGCAGGGGCCCGCCCTGCACGGCCCCTCGGTCTCGGCTCCCGGCTGGCTGGCCCGCTACCCGCGCGGCTGACCGGCGCCTCCGGCGGGACCCGGGGCCGGGGCCGGACCGTGGGTCGGGTCGGGCCCGGGACCGACGGACGGGACCCGGACCCGCGCCCCGTCAGGTCCGGGGGCGCGGCTCGATCCACAGGGCCTCGGCCACCGCGCACAGGTCACCGTCCGCCGTGGTCAGCGCGGTGCCCGCCGTGTACTTGCGGCCCTCCCCACCGAGCAGCCAGGCGTACGAGATCAGGCCCGCGCCCCCGACCGGCACGGGCCGCAGCAGGCGGGCCGTCAGGGCCGCCGTGACCGCGCCGGCCGGCCGGTGGGCGAGCAGGCGAGCGGGCGGCCCGCCGCGTTGCCGGGGCAGTCCAGCGCGCCCCACACGAGTTCGGGCGGCAACATCCCGTCCTCGCCCATGTCGTCACCCCGTCGTGTCGAACCACGTGTCGAACCACTGTGTCGAACGTCTGCCACCCGCACGCCGAACCCCGTACGTTGGCCGCCCCACGTCTCGGAGGTGCCTCAGCCATGCGGATCGCCGTCACCATCTTCCTCACCGACCTCACCGTCTCCCCCACCGGCCTCGCCCGTGCCTTGGAGGAGCGCGGGTTCTCCGGGCTCTACCTGCCCGAGCACACCCACATCCCGGTGAGTCGGGCCACGCCGGCGCCCATGGGCGGGGACCTCCCGGAGGAGTACGGGCGCACCCTCGACCCGTTCGTGGCCCTCGGCCAGGCCTCGGCCGTGACGGAGCGCCTCGACCTCGGCACCGGCATCACCCTGGTGACCCAGCACGATCCGATCGCCCTCGCGAAGCAGGTCGCGACGCTGGACCACCTGTGCGGCGGCCGGTTCACGCTCGGGATCGGCTACGGCTGGAACGTCGAGGAGGCCGCCGACCACGGCGTCGAGTGGTCCGGGCGGCGCGAACTGGTGCGGGACCGGATGGCGTTGATGCGGGCCCTGTGGGCTCCGGAACCCACCGCGTACGAGGGCGTGTACGGCTCCGTGCAGGCCAGCCGGGCGTACCCCAAGCCGGTGCGGCCCGCGCGTGACCTCGGTCCCGGGCGCACCCTCCACGGCCCCCGCACCCTGATCGGCGGCGCGGCCGGCCCGAAGCTGTTCGCGGCCGTCGCCGACCACTCGGACGGCTGGCTCCCGATCGGTGGCGGCGGCCTGAGCGAGTCCGTCCCGGTGCTGCGGCAGGTGTGGGAGGACGCGGGCCGCGACCCGAAGGACCTCCAGGTGGTCCCGTACGCGGTCCGCCCGAACGCGGGCAAGCTCGCGTACTACGAGAGCCTCGGGATCGAGGAGGTGGTGCTGCAACTCCCGTCGGCGGGGGAGGCCGAAGTGCTGTCCACCCTGGACGAGTTCGCCCCGTACCTCTGACCGGCCCGCCGTGCCCCTGACCGGCCCGCCTCCCCGGCGCGGGGACGGGGGACCCCTGGTACGTTGACGCGTTCGACCGATCGGGTCGCGTCCACCGGGGGATCACTCATGCACACGAACCAGCGCGTCCGCCTCGTCGCCGCCGGCGCGGCGACCGCCCTCGCGCTCACGCTCACCGGCTGTGGCGGCGGCGGTGCGGACAAGGGCGACGACGCGAAGCGGGAGCAGTCGAAGTCCCCGGCGCCCGCATCCGGCTCCCCGGCGGCCTCGGGCTCACCTTCGAGCCCGGCCGCCGGATCCACGGCCGGGGGCACGGGCAAGGACTCGGCGGCCGGCAGCCTGGACGGGGCCTGGATCGCCTCGGCCACGCCGGGCATGGGCGTCGTCTTCACCGTCAACGGCAAGTCGGCCTTCCTGTCGGAGTCCGCGACCGGCATCGTCTGCGAGGGCTCCGCCACCGGCGCGACCATCGACCTGGCGTGCCCGGCGGGCAGCAAGCGGACGAAGGGGCGGGTGGAGTCCGTGGACGCCAAGAAGCTGAAGGTCGCCTGGGCCGGCGGGGCGACGGAGACCTTCGACCGGTACGCGTCGGACCGCTTCCCGACCGCCCTCCCGACCGACCTCCCGACCGACCTGCCGAAGCTTCCGCCCACGCCGTAGCCCGCGCCCGGGGGCCGCCGTCAGGCCCCGTCGGAGCCTCCCCCCCTCGCGAAGGGCGCTGCCGGAGGCCGTCGCCGCGTCCGACGCGCCCCCGCCCGCCCGGCTCAGACGCCGGTCTGGCCGTCGAGGAGTTCGCGGAGGATGTCGAGGTGGCCGTTGTGGCGGGAGGTCTCCTCGATGAGGTGGAGGAGGATCCAGCGGAGGTCCACGTGGCGGCCGTCCCGGATGGGACGGACCGCCTTCGCGTCCAGGTCGTGCTCGGCCAGCAGGGCGCGGTAGCGGGCGCTCTGTTCCTCGTACTCGGCGAGGAGGCGGGGCAGCGGGACGTCGAGCGACTGCCGCATCTCGGGGTCGGGGTCCTCCTCGGTCAACTCGGCGAAGGGCCCGACGACCTCCTCGCCGAGGAACACGACCTGGATCCAGTGGTACTCGACCCACCGGATGTGGCCGATCAGTCCGCAGAACGTCATCAGGGGCGAGCCGGGGAGCGGCGCCTTGCGGGCGTCCTCCGCGGAGAGCCCCTCGCACTTGGCGCGGGCCGTGTCGCGGGCGTATTCGAGGAAGGTGGTCAGCTGCGTACGCTCGTCCCAGGCGGGGGGCGTATCGGTTCGTCGTGTCATCGCGGGCAGTGTCGTACGGCGGGCAACCCGTGTCGAACGAATTAGCGGAACGGATCAGGGGGCGGCGGATGTCGGCGTGACGAGTTCCGCCCACACCGTCTTGCCGACCGTCCTCGACACGACCCCCCAGTCGTGGGCGACGGCCGCGACGAGCCGCAGACCGTGACCGCCTTCCGCATGGTGCACGTACGGGCTCACGGCCGGCCGGCCGCCGGCCCGCGCGTCGGACACCTCGATGCGGAGCACCCCTTCGAGCAGGGCCATCCGCAGCTCGAAGTCCCGCCCGGGGACCCGGCCGTGGGTGACGGCGTTCCCGGCGAGTTCGGCGACGAGCAGCGCGGCGTCGTCGGACAGTTCGGAGCGGTGGGGGATGCCCCAGTCGTGCAGCGTCAGCAGGGCGAACCGGCGGCCGAGGCGGGCGCCGCGAGGGGTCGAGCTGAAACGCTGAGTGAACACACGTACGAGGTGGCCGGCGGACCCGGCGGGTGCGGTCATGAGATCAACGTCCCGTGCGGGCAAGGGGGTTCCCAGCAATCCGACCGCTACTTTTCATCTGTACGAGTCCACGCGCTGGACAGGCGCGGTCACCGTCGGTGAGCCTGATGGCCGGGAGGTGACCTCCATGGCGAGTGTCGACGACAACGGTGAAAGCGGTCCCGAGCCGGACGGCGACCTGCGCCACTTCGGCGAGACGGTCAAGGCCTTCCGCAAACGCGCGGGCCTGACGCAGGAACAGTTGCACCCCCTGATCCGCTACTCGGTGCAGTACATCGGCTCGGTGGAGCAGGGCCGCCGCCACCCGTCCACGAAGTTCGTGGAGAAGGCGGAGGAGGTGCTGGACGCCTTCGGCGTCATCCGGCTCGCGGCGAAGCAGTTGCAGCGCAGGCGGGGGCTGGCGTCGTGGTTCCGCCGGTGGGCGGAGCACGAGGACGGCGCGATCGCCCTCAACACGTACGAATGCCGGGCCGTCCCGGGCCTGTTGCAGCCCGAGCCGTACGCGCGGGCCCTCTTCGAGACGGTGCCGCCGCTGCCCACCGCGAGCGACCTGGAAGCGCGGATGGTGGCGCGGTCGGAGCGACAGAAGCTGCTGCTGCGCGTCCCGTACATCATGTTCAGCTTCATCGTCGAGCAGAGCCTGATCGAGCGGCAGACGGGCGGGAAGGAGGTCACCCGCGAGCTGATCGGCCACCTGCTGGAGTGCTCGCTGCTGCCGAACGTGGACATCCAGATCATGCCGCTCGTCCAGCCGGTGCACGCGGGCGCCGACGGGCCCTTCCGGCTCCTCGAAACCTGGGAACACGAGTGGCTGGGGTACAGCGAGGGACAGAAGACGGGCCATGTGATCACCGACCCCAAAGCCGTCAGCGTCCTTCACCAGCGGTATGCCAAACTTCGCATCCAGGCCCTCAATCCGGCTGACAGCGCGGGCCTGTTGATGCGAATGCGAGGTTCTCTGTGAACGGCTCCGAGTTGCGGTGGTTCAAGAGCAGCTACAGCAGTGGCGACGGGGACAACTGCGTCGAGGTCGCCCTCTCCTGGCACAAGTCCACCTACAGCGGCAGCGAAGGCGACGACTGCGTCGAGGTCGCCGCCTGCGCCGACACCGTGCACGTCCGGGACTCCAAGGTCGCCGCCGGTCCCCAGCTCGCCGTCGCGCCCGCCGTGTGGACGGCGTTCCTCGGCGGCGTCACCGGCTAGCGCTCCGTACGACTACGGCGGGGGTATCGGTCCCGGCGCGGTCACGCCGATCGCCGGACGCCAGAAGCGCCCGTCAGGCAGGGCCTGACGGGCGCCGAGGAAGTAGTCCGCGTCGCGCTGGAAACCGAGACCCGGGACGATGCGCCGCAGGTGGGGCCATATGCCGGGCACCACCCGGTACTCCCCCGTCACCATCCACGGATCGTCGCCCAGCACGAACAGGTGCCGGACCACGAGGAACTGTTCCCGCGAGAGCGAGCAGGACTCGACCATCTCCTCGTCCGGCCCGAAGCCGGTCAGGTCCCAGACGAGATTGTGCCCGTCGGCGAATGGATAGTCGCTGCTCACCGCCTCACGCTAGGGCGGGCCCCCGACCGCCCGCACCTGCTTTTCACCGCCGCTTCACGTGATCGTCTCGCCGGGCGCGGGCTCCGGCGGTCGGCAGCGCGGGACAAAGCACGTGCAGCGGGCACGCATATCGGCGTATCGTCCCCCGCATGGACCCGCTCACCGAGAAACAGATCCGTGGCTCCTTCGTGAACTGCACGAAGGGCGAGGCCTCCCGCCTCCGGCTGCCGCTGGACTTCGGCGACCTGCCCTGGGAGGACCTGGACTTCCTCGGCTGGGTGGACCCGGGTGCCCCGCTGCGCGCCCACCTCGTGCGGACCGGCCCCGACGGCGTGCCCGTGGGCATCACCCTGCGCGTGCCCGCGTCGAACGGCGCCAGTGCCCTGAAGTCCAGCATCTGCATGGTCTGCCTGACCGGGCACGCCTCGTCCGACGTGGCGCTGCTGTCCGCTCCCCTCGCCGGGGCCCGCGGCCGGGAGGGCAACACCGTCGGCATCTACCTGTGCGCCGACCTGGCCTGCTCGCTGTACCTGCGGGGCAAGCGGCGGTCCAAGCGGGCGACGGGGGCCTACGTGGAGACCCTGAGCCTGGAGGAGCGGATCGAGCGGGCGCTCGGGAACCTCGACGCGTTCACGGCGAAGGTCACCGGCGCGCGCGTGGGCGCCTGAGCGCTCCGCGCACGGCCCGGCCGGCAGTCGTCTGCCCACCCCATCCGCCCGCCCGGCCACCCGTCCGCCCCCATCTGACGGATCTCCCCGCGCGATCCGGCTCCCCGGCGCACGGCGGCGTACCCTGCCCCGCATGATCGATTCACGTACGCACGTTCGTGTCGCCCGCCCCTCGCTCGACCTGGAGGCCGCCGAGCGGTTCTACGTGGACGGGCTCGGCCTGGACGTCCTGTGGCGCACCAGCGGTCACGTGTCGGGGGAGCACGATCTGGTGATGGTCGGACTCCCCGGGGGCGGTTGGCACTTCGAGCTGACGCACGACCCGGAGGACCCGATCGCGCCGTCCCCGACGGTCGACGACCTGTTCGTCGTCTACCTCGGCCGGGAGCCCGAGCCGGCCCTCGTCCAGCGCCTGATCGAGCACGGCGGCACCCGCGTCTCCTCGCACAACCCCTACTGGGACGAGCACGGGGTCACGGTCGCCGACCCCGACGGCTACCGCCTGGTGCTCTGCTCCCGCGCCTGGGGCTGAGGCACGCCCCGGGGGTCAGCCGACGCCGGGGGCCTTCGGCAGGCCGGCGGTCAGGGCCGTGCCGGCTCCGGAGAGGGAGGCGTCGGTGGCCTTGGTGGCGCTGCCGGCCGCCGAGGCGGTGACGTTGACCGCCGTCTTGGCGTCGGTGACGGTCTGCGCGGGGTGGTCGGCGATCTCCACCACCCGCTTGGTGATCGGGGTGTCCCCCTGGACGACCGGTCCGTCGGCGTGCGCGACGGCCGGGGTGAGGGCGAGGGCGGCGCCGCCGGAAAGAACCAGGGCGGCGAGATTGCGCTTCATGGTCTTCTTCATGGCCGGAACAACGACGCCGCTCGGCCGGGGTCACCGCGGCTCGCCGCTCGCGGGGGCCGGCGGACGCCGAGGGCCCCGGACCGTGGGGAACGATCCGGGGCCCCGGGGATGACACGGCGGCGTGGCGGGGCGGGCCGCGGGGCCCGCCGGGGTCAGTCCTCGACCACCAGGGCCGGCGTGGCCTTCGTCAGGACCTGGCCGCGGAAGAAGGCGGGGCTGCGGCGTTCGGTGACGAACATGACGACCAGGCCGAGGGCCAGCAGGCCGACGCCGATGATGAAGACGCTGCCGACGCCGAGGACCGTGGAGCCGGAGCCGTAGGACGGGTTCCACATGTCGATGAGGGTCTTGAAGAAGACGGTGGCGAGCAGCAGGCCGCCGAGGACCGGGAAGACGCCCTTGAAGAACAGGTCGCGGGCCGAGTTCCGCAGTTCCTTGCGGAAGTACCAGGCGCAGGCGAAGGCCGTCAGCGAGTAGTAGAAGCAGATCATCAGGCCGAGCGCGAAGATCGTGTCGGTCAGGACGTTCTCGCTGACGAGCGTCATCACGGTGTAGAAGACGCCGGTGGCGACGCCCGCCATGACGGTGGCGCGGCCGGGGGTCTTGAACCGGGGGTGGACCTTGGCGTAGGAGGACGGCAGCGCCTCGTACGTGGACATCGCGAGGACCGTGCGGGCGACCGGGATGAAGGTGGTCTGCAGGGACGCGGTGGCGGAGGCGAGGACGGCGACGAAGAGCAGGATGCCGAGCATCGGGCCCATGACGGGGCCGGCGAGAGCGGCGAAGACGTTGTCGGAGGTCTCCGGGTTTCCGAGGCCGAGGCCGGAGGTGCCGGAGCCGACGGCCATCTGGGCGGCGATGCCGGTGGCCAGGTACGAGCCGACGAGGACGATCATCGCGATGAGCGAGGCGCGGCCCGGGGTCTTGGCGGAGCCGGTGGTCTCCTCGTTGGTGGCGAGACACGCGTCCCAGCCCCAGTACATGAAGATCGAGAGCGAGAGTCCGGCGGTGAAGGCGGCCATGGACTCGACCGCGAAGGGGTTCATCCACTGCCAGGAGAAGTCCAGGCCGGTGTCGAAGGAACCGGCGGAAGCCTTCTGGAAGGCCATGGCGACGAAGATGGCGAGGACGGCGAGCTGGAGGCCGACCAGGGCGTACTGGACGCCCTTGGTGGCCGTCATGCCGCGGTAGCTGATGGCGGTCGCGGTGGCGATGAGGGTGAGGCAGGTGGCGATGTGGACGAGCTTGTTGTCGTCCAGGGCGGAGATCGACGGATTGTTCGTGATCTCGCCGGCCAGCAGCCAGAAGTAGGAGGTGGCGACGCCGGCCAGGTTGGACAGGACGATGATCGTGGCGATCACCAGGCCCCAGCCGCACATCCAGCCGATCCGCGGGCCGAAGGCCTTCACGGTCCAGGTGAACGAGGTGCCGCAGTCCGGCATGGCCTTGTTCAGCTCGCGGTACGCGAAGGCGACCAGGAGCATCGGGAGGAAGCCGGCCAGGAAGACCGCCGGCATCTGGACGCCGACTTCCCCGGCGGTGGAGCCGAGGGTCGAGGTCAGGCAGTAGACGGGGGCGACGGTGGAGATGCCGATGACGGCGCTTCCCACCAGTCCGACGGACCCCTTGCCGAGGCCCTTGCCACGAACGTCGCCCTCGGCGACGCCGCTTACCGTGTCTCCGACCCGCGGCCGAACGTCCAGCTGTGTCATGGGTAGGGACGTTAGATGCTGCGGTTTCCTCATCCGGAGGACCAAGGTCCGTTACCGCGTGGGTCCAAATTCCTTGGAATCTTGAGGCCGAGACAGTTCACACTCTGGCAATACAAGGTTCACTCGGGCATCTATTCATGTTTCGGAAGGCTCGGGGGCAAAGCTTCCGGAATGCGGAAACCGCAGCCTTGCCCGTTATGCCCGTTTCAAAACTTTCCCGTGCAAATTTTCGGGCCCCCAATACCGGGGCGCCGCCCGCCAGACTGGCCCCATGCCCACGGCCGACGAGCTCCTCAGCGCGGATACCGTCAGTAACCTGGCCGGTCTGCTCGCCCGCGCGGCCCGCACGCGCCGCTCCCGAGCCCTCACCGCCCGCGCCGGATCCCTCGACGGACTCGGCTTCAGCGCCCGCGTGGCCGCGGTCCGCGACGCCGTCCTCGCCGACCTGCCCGAGGACTGACCCGCCTTCGAGGCCGTGCTGCGCACCGCTACGCCGCTCCGTGTCCAACCATCTCAACGACATCAGCCGGGACCACCCCGGGCTCGCCATGGAGATCGCCGCGAAGTGGCGCACCGACGCCGACACCACGACGGATCGCGTCGTCCGGCACGGCCTGCGCACCCTGATCAAGGCCGGCCACCCCGAGACGCTCACCCTGCTGGGCCACTCCCCCGACGTCCCGGTCACCGTCGACGGCCCGCGGGTGAGCACCCCGCGCGCGAGGCCGCATTTCACTGGACGTCCCCTGAACCCACCTGGCAGGCTCGGGCCCATGACTCACGGAATCGAGCACCACCCCGCCCGTTGAGCGCCCCCGAGGAGCGCACCGCGCCCACCTCCCGGCCCTCTCCCCCCGCGACGTCTCCACACGAGAGCGCACCACGGGAAACCTCTCCGCACGAGACCTCCCTGCACGACTACGCGCTCTTCCGCCGCGGCATCGAGCCGGACGGCCGGGTCCCCGCGCGCGGCTACCCGCTGCCCGACGGGCCGCCGGAGCCCGGCCGGCCCGGCCTGACCCTGCGCGAGGCACAGGAGGAAGTCGCCTCCGCCCTCGCCGACACCCTGGCCGACCCCGACCCGGTCCGGGCGGCGGCCGCCGTCCACCTGCGGGTCCGCTCGCTCGTCATGCCCCACCGCACCGTCCGCGCCTGTGTCGTGCGGCTGCCCCTGACCGACGAGGCAGCCGCCCGGCGGACCGGCCGACGGCTGGTGCGCACCGGCACCACCCCGGCCGCCGTCCAGGTCGGCCTGGGGCTGCTGATCCGCCTGGGCGAACCGGAGGACGTGCCCTGGCTCACGGTCCTCGGGACGCTCCGGGGCTTCGAGCGGCCCGCCGTCGCCGCGCTCGACCGCCTGGACCGGCAGGCCGCCGGCCTGCTGATGCTGCGCACCCGCGTCCGCGACACCGCGCTGTACCCGCTGCTCGACGCCGTGGAGGCGGGCGACGACACGGCCACGCTCGCCGCCCTGACCGGGCTGCCGCCCGACTTCCGGACGATGGGATACGCCCGGCGGATCGCGGAGGCCACCGACCTCCACCGGCTGCTCCGGGCGCACCCGCGTGACCCGGCGCTGCTCCTGCGGGCCGCCGGGCTGCTGCGCCGGATGGCGGACCAGTACGACGTCCGGGCCGAGATCCTCGACTACGGGCCCGCGATGGAGACGTACGAGACGCTGATCGGGCACGCCGACCTGTTGGCGTCGACCCCCGGGCACCGGGCGGTGCTCCTGTCGATCGCCCTCGACCTGCACAGCGGTCCCGCCGCACTGCTCGACTGGCGTCCCGGCCGGCGCGAGGTGCTGCTGGACGCGCTGGGGCGGCTGCCGGCCGCCCCGCCGCCCCCCGACGACGCGCCCGACGACCCCGCCGAACGCCGGCGCGCCGACTGGACGGCGCGGACCGGACGGCAGCCGTTCCGCGTCCCGCCGGACGGGGAACGGCTGCGGATCGAGGTGGTCGCCGAGGACCCCGGCGACCGGGGCGGCGTCGAGACCCGGATCCTGGTCGACGGCCGCCCGCTGGTACCCGCCCTGTTCGGCAAGGGGCCGGGCGAGAGCCCGGAACGGCTCCTCGACACCGGGCTGTTGCGGGCCGGCGCCGAGCCCCGGGAGGTGCGGCTCGCCGAGGCGTACTGCACCGAGGGCTGCTGCGGTGCGCTGTACGTGACCATCCGCCGCGAGGGCGAGGAGGTGGTGTGGGGCGACTGGCGCGGGGCGGTCGGGCCGACCCCACCGGAGTACCGCTTCGACGCCGTCGCCTACGACGCCGAGCTGGAGCGCGCCGACCGGGACCGCCCCTGGTCCTGGCCGGCCCGCAGCGTGGCGCGGCTCGTCTCGGACGGCCTGCGCGAGCGCCCCGATCTGCTGGCCCGCTGGGACGCCCTGCGGGACTGGGTCGGCACCGTCTGGAACGAACCCGACACCGTGGACGTGTCCTTCACGTACTGGCCCGGCCTCGCGGCCGGGAACCGGGACCGCGTGGGGCCGTGGCTCCAGTTCGGGTGGCGGATCCCGGCAGACGGGACCCCGATCGAGGAGCAGGCCGCCGCCGTGCTGGACCGGTTGGCCTCGACGGACCCGAAGTCCTTCGCGGAGGTCCGGGGCGGCAGCCGGGAACACGCCGAGGCCCTCGGCCACCCCTGGCCGGAGCGCGGGTAGGGCCGGTGGCGCGGCCGGGCTCGGGGCGCTCCCGGCCCGGCCGCGCCGCGACGGCCCCCGCCCGGTCCTCAGCCCGGCCAGACGATCGATTGGATCTCGCTGTAGGCGTGCAGGGCGTACGAGCCGACGTCCCGGCCCACCCCCGACCGTTTGAAGCCGCCGAACGGGGCCTCCATGTTCCGGCCGATGGTGTTGATGCCGACGCCGCCGGCGCGCAGCCGCCGGGCGACCCGGAAGGCCCGCGCCGAGTCCCCGGACCACACGTAGGAGAGCAGCCCGAAGTCGCTGTCGTTGGCCAGGGCCACGGCCTCGTCCTCGCCACCGTCGAAGGGGACGACCACCACGACCGGCCCGAAGATCTCCTCCCGGACGACCCGCATGTCGTTCGTGCAGTCCACGAGAAGGGTCGGCGCGACGTAGAAGCCGCGGCCCGCCCCGACGACCGGGCGTTCGCCGCCGTACGCGATCCGCGCGCCCTCCTTCTTCCCCAGCTCGACGTACGACTCCACGCGGTCGCGGTGCGCCGCCGAGATCACCGGGCCGACCACGGTGCCGCGCTCGCCCGGGTCGCCGACCTTCATGAAGGCCAGGTAGCCGGTCAGCTTCTCCACCAGCGGCTCGTACACCGACCGGTGGACGATCACCCGGGTCGGGGCGGTGCAGATCTGACCGGAGTAGAAGGAGAAGGTGGTGCCGATGCCCGCCACCGCCGCGTCGAGGTCGGCGTCCTCCAGCACGATCGCCGCGCCCTTGCCGCCCAGCTCCATCAACTGCCGCTTCATCGTCCGGCCGCACACCTCGGCGATGCGCTGCCCGACGGCCGTGGAGCCGGTGAAGGACACCATGTCCACGTGGCGGGAGTCGACGGCCGCCTCGCCGACCTCGACGGAGGTGCCGCAGACCACGTTCACCACGCCCGCCGGGACCCCGGCCTCGTGCAGGGCCTCGGCCATCCGGAACACCGACAGCGGGTCCTGCGGGGCCGGTTTGACCACCACCGTGTTGCCCATGGCGAGCGCCGGGGCCACCTTGCCCGCCGGGTTCGCCCACGGGTTGTTGTACGAGGTCACGCAGGTGACCACGCCGACCGGCCGGCGCACCTCCAGCGCGCCCAGGATGCTCGCCCGCCCCATCGGGCCGGCGTCGGTGACCTGCGGCGGCAGACCGCGTTCCACCGGCTCCAGGGCGCCCTTCGCGTACCGCCGGAAGCGGGCCACGCCCACGCCGACCTGCATGCCGCGCGCGATGCCGGTGGGCGCGCCCGTCTCGGCGCGGGCCAGCTCCGCCCACGGCTCGTACTCGCGCTGCATGACGTCGGCGGCCCGGTCGAGGATCGCGGCCCGTGCCTCGGGCGTCGTCCGCGACCAGCCCTCGAAGGCCTCCGCCGCCGCGCGCGCCGCCTCCTCGACCTGGGCGCGGGTGGCCTCCGGGGCGAGTCCGACGACGGACTCGTCTGCCGGGTTGACCACCTCGTAGTGGCCGGCGGCCGGTTCGACCCACTCGCCTGCGATGTACAGCCGCTGCGGTCCGGCGGAGGTCATCGGGTGCTCACCGTCCTCGTGTCGCGGCCGGAGCGCAGCACGATGCCGGGGATCGCGCCGGTCACCTCGTCGTCGCGGATGGTCTCCACGCCGTTGACGCGCACGGACACGATCCCGATCGCCCGCGCGTCCAACCGCGGGCTGTCCCCGGGCAGATCGTGCACGAGCGTCGCCGGCCCGGCCTCGATCCGCTCGGGGTCGAAGAGCACCAGGTCCGCGTGGAACCCCTCGGTGATCCGGCCGCGCTCGCGCAGCCCGAACAGTCGGGCCGGGTCGTCCGTGAGCATCCGTACGGCCTGTTCCAGCGGCAGGAGCCGGCGTCCGCGCAGACAGTCCCCGAGGAAGCGGGTCGTGTACGGGGCGCCGCACATCCGGTCCAGGTGGGCGCCCGCGTCGGAGCCGCCCAGCATCACGTCCTCGTGCTGCCAGGTCTCCTGGCGCAGGGTCCAGCTCGCCGGGTCGTTGTCGGTGGGCATCGGCCACAGGACGGTGCGCAGGTCGTCGTTGGCGCAGATCTCCACCAGGCAGTGGAAGGCGTCCTGGCCCCGCTCGGCGGCGATGTCGCCGACGACCCGGCCCGAGAGGCCCTCGTTCTCCTCGCTGTACGTGTCGCCGATGACGTAGCGCCCGAAGTCGGCGAGGCGCCGGAAGACGCCCGCCTCCCTGCTGTCCGCGCGGCGCAGCATCTCGGCGCGCACGTCGGCGTCGCGCAGCCTCGCGATCCGCTCAGGGACGGGCAGCCCGAGGACCTCGCCCCAGCCGGGGATGAGGTTCAGCGCGCAGAACGTGCCGAGCGACATGTTCATGGGGGTCAGGATCGGCATGGTGAGCGCGACGATCCGGCCGCCCGCCTTGCGGGCGCGCTCGCTGGGGATCAGCTGGCGCGGGACGCGCTCGGGGACGGACGCGTCGACGGTGAGGACGTTCCAGTTCAGGGGCCGGCCGGCGGCGGCGCTCATCTCGACGAACAGGTCGATCTCCTCGTCGGAGAACTGGTCGAGGCAGCCCGCGACGATCGCTTCGAGCTGGGTGCCCTCGTGTTCGGAGACCGCGCGGGAGAGCGCGAGCAGCTCTTCCGGCTTCGCGTGGCGGGAGGCCACCGGGGAGCCGGCGCCGTCGGAGTGCGTGGAGGACTGGGTGGTGGACAGGCCCCAGGCGCCCGCGTTCATCGCGTCGTGGAACAGGTCGAGCATCTCCTGCATCTGCTCCGGCGTGGGCTGCCCGCCGACGGCGTCCTCGCCCATCACGTACCGGCGCAACGCGCAATGCCCCACCATGAAACCGGCGTTGACGGCTATCCGGCCCTCCAGGGCGTCGAGGTACTCGCCGAACGAGGACCAGGTCCAGTCGACGCCCTCTTCGAGGGCCTTGAGGGCCATCCCCTCGACCTTGCTCATCATGCGCCGGGTGTAGTCGGCGTCCTCGGGCCGGTCGGGGTGGAGCGGGGCGAGCGTGAAACCGCAGTTGCCGCCGGCGACGGTGGTGACGCCGTGGTTCATGGAGGGCGTGGCGTACGGGTCCCAGAACAGTTGGGCGTCGTAGTGCGTGTGCGGGTCGATGAACCCGGGGGTCAGGACGAGCCCGGAGGCGTCCTCGCTGGTCCGGGCCTCCTCGGTGACGGTGCCCGGCGGGGCGATGAAGGCGATCCGGCCGTCCCTCGTACCGACGTCGGCGACGAAGGCGGGGGCGCCGGTCCCGTCCACGACGGTGGCTCCCCTGATCAGATGGTCGAGCATGACGTCCCTTCTTCCCTGACGAGTTCGCTGACGCGGTCTTACGGGGGCCGGGGCGTCGCGCCCAGCCCTGCCGGCGCTTGAGGCGCGGCCGGGCAACACCAGCCCTGCCGGCGTTTGAGGCGAGGCTGAATTGGCCGGTGAGGGTGGGTTGGCTCGGCCGGGACGGCCGGAGGGCGCAGGGGTCGGCCGCGGCCCGTGCGCGCTCCGGCCGGTTCCGCGTGGGGCCCGGGGGCTCGGTCCCCGAGGCCCCTTTCCGGGGCGGCGGTCCGGGAAGACGCCGCCCGGGTCGGGTGTCCGGTCAGGGCCCGGAGGCCTCGCGGAAGCGGGTGGTGCGGTGCACCGGGTCCGTGTCGATCTTCGGGATGACGTGCTCCCCGATGAGCTTCACGGTGGTCATGGTGTCCTCGTAGGACACCCCGGTCGGCAGGCCGAAGGACAGCTGGTCGGCACCCGCCTGCTCCCAGCGCTTGCACTGCCGGAGCACCTCGGACGGGTCTCCGCAGATCAGCAGTTCCTCGGCGATCAGCAGCTCGATGATCTCCGCGTTGTACTCGGGCAGCGTCTCGGGCCACTGCGGGATCGCCTCGGGCCGCGGGAAGGTGTCGTGGTAGCGGAAGACCAGCGACTGGAAGCGGTTCATGTGGGCGTTGACGGCGATCTCGACCGCCTTGTCGTGGGTCTCGGCGCAGATCGCGGTGGAGGTGACCATGACGTTGTCGTTGACGAAGGCGCCGATGGCCTTCGCCTCCTGGATGGCCGTCTTGTACTGCTCCAGCACCCACTCCATGTCGGAGACCTTCTGAACGCTGAAGCCGAGGACTCCGAGGCCCTTCTTGGCGGCCATGGCGTACGAGGTGGGGGATCCGGCGGCGTACCACATGGCCGGGTGGGCCTTGCCGTACGGCTTGGGGAAGATCTTGCGCGGCGGCAGCGACCAGTGCTTGCCGCTGAACCCCTCGTACTCCTCCTGGAGGAACATCTTGGGGAACTCGGCGATGGTCTCCTCCCAGATCTCCTTGGTCCCGTTCATGTCCTCGATGCCCGGGAGGAAGCCGAGGATCTCGTGGCTGCCGGCGCCGCGGCCGGTGCCGAACTCGAAGCGCCCCTTGGAGAGGTGGTCGAGCATGGCGACCTTCTCCGCGACCTTGACCGGGTGGTTCACGGGGGCCAGCGGGTTGAAGATGCCGGAGCCGAGGTGGATGCGCTCGGTGGCGTGGGCGAGGTAGCCGAGGAACACCTCGTTCGCGGAGAGGTGCGAGTACTCCTCCAGGAAGTGGTGCTCGGAGGCCCAGGCGTACTTGAAGCCGGACTTGTCGGCCTGGATGACGTACTCGGTCTCCTCGATCAGCGCCTTGTGCTCTGCCTCGGGGTCGACCTTGGACCGCGCCTCAGGCACGTATCCCTGCACGAAGAGCCCGAATTCCAAGGGGGTTCACCGTCCTTTGGTTTCTGACGTTGCGTCAGATTCGATGTCCCGACTGTTCCACCGCCGGGGCCGGAGCGTCAATACCTGACGCCCCATCAGATGACGTCTAGAGGATGCTGACGCCGGCCATCCAGCCGCCGTCGATGACGAACGGCTGTCCGGTGATGTACGAGGAGTCCTCGCCGGTCAGGAAGAGCGCCAGGCGCGCGATCTCCTCCGGCCGGCCGACCCGCCCCATCGGCACGACCCGCTTGTACAGCTCGGCCATCGCGTCCCTGGCCTCGTCGCTCACGCCCGCCGGATCCAGCAGCGCCGGGTTGGACATCGGCGTGTCCACGGCGCCCGGGCACATGGCGTTGACCCGGATGTTCCTCCCCGCCAGCTCCAGCGCCGCCACCCGGGTCAGGCCCAGGATCGCGGCCTTGGTCGCCGCGTACGCGCCGACGTACGCCATGCCCGTCAGGCCCGTGTACGAGGAGGTGTTGACGATCGTGCCCCCGCCGGCCGCCGCGATCTCGGGCGCCACGACCTTGATGCCGAGGAACGCCCCGACCTGGTTGACCAGGATCACCTGCTGGAACTCCTCCAGCGGGGTCGCGGTCAGCTCGTTGAAGCGCAGGATGCCCGCGTTGTTGACCAGCCCGTCGATCCGGCCGAACGCCTCCTTCGCCGCCTCGACCGCGGCGGCCCAGTCCTCCTCGCGGCTCACGTCCATCCGCACGTACCGGGCCCGGTCCTCGCCGATCTCCTTGGCGACCGCGGCGCCCTGCTCGTCCAACACGTCGCCCAGGAGCACCTTGGCGCCCTCCGCGGCGAACAGCCGGGCCTCCTGCTCGCCCTGACCGCGCGCGGCACCGGTGATGACGACGACGCGTCCGTCCAGCTTGCCCATGGCGGGTGCTCCTGCCCTAGTCGTTGAGGAGGGGGGCCACCTCGGCCCCGAAGGCGGCGATCTGGTCGGTCAGTTCGGCGACGTCGCGGTTGCGGAACCGGACCTGGATCTGGTCCACGCCCAGCGCCCGGTACTCCCGCAGGGACTCCGCGAGCGCCTCGGCCTTGCCGGTGAGGGCCCGCCGGCCGGTGTCCCAGCCGGGCTCGCCCACGTACAGGGGCTCGGTGATGGCGCCGATCTCGATGGGGCGGGTGACCCCCGCCGCCTCGCGCAGTTCCCTGATCCGGGCGATCCGCTCCGGGAGCCGGTCGCGCGGATCCCCCTGCGGGAGCCAGCCGTCGCCGCGCACCGCGGCGCGGCGCACGGCGGCCGGCGAGGAGCCGCCGACCCAGACGGGGACGCGGGTCTGCGTGGGCCGGGGCAGCTGGCCCAGGTCCCGGAACGAGAACGACTCGCCCTCGAACTCCGGGTACTCCTCGGGCCCGAGCGCCACCCGCAACGCGTCCAGGGTCTCGTCCAACACGGCCCCGCGCCGCTCGAAGTCGACGCCGAGGGCCTCGAACTCCTCCCGCACGTGCCCCGCGCCGACCCCGAGGATCAGGCGACCGCCGGAGAGGTGGTCGAGCGTGGCGTACTGCTTGGCGGTGATCAGCGGATGTCGCAGGCCGACGATCGCGACGTGGCTCAGCAGCCGGACGTGTTCGGTGATCCCGGCGAGGAAGGACAGGGTGGCCACCGGGTCGTACCAGACGGTGCTCATGGGCCCGGCCATCCCGCGCGGGATGGCCACGTGGTCACAGGTGGCCACGTAGCCGAAGCCGGCCCGGTCGGCGGCCCGGGCCACCTCGGCGAGTTCGACGGCGCCGGCCGTCGCCTCCCAGGGCTCGGCGTAGATGGTGCTCTGCGACTGGATCGGGAGCTGCATCCCGTACACCAGCCGGCCTTCGGGAAACACGCGCGCCATGACCGTCCCCACCTCGCCTTCGACGTCGACCTGTGCGGAGTTCGTCCTGTTCGGGAGGCCGACCTGTTCGGAAGGCCGGCACCGGGGGCCATCGTCATAGCTGACGGTCCGTCAGGCAAGGGGTTCGACCGGACCGGCCCGGGTGCGGGCCCGGCGGGATCGGGCCTGGCGTGATCGGGCGGCCGGGGCCTAGGGTGCGGGCGACCGAGGAGACGCGAGCGCGGGAGACGCGGGTGGAACTGTTCCTGACCCTGTTCAGCGCGGTGGCGTGGACGCTCGTGTACGCGGAGGCGATCCGCGTCGGACTGCGGGACCGGACGTACGCCATGCCGGTCGCCGCCCTCGCGTTGAACTTCGCCTGGGAATTTACGTACGCCGCGACCGACTTCCTCGCGGGGGTGTCCGCCCAAGGCGTGGTCAACGTGGTGTGGGCCGCCGCCGATGTCGTCATCATCGGCACCTACCTGCGGTTCGGGCGGGCGGAGCTGCCGGAGTTCGTGACCCGGCCGCTGTTCGCCGGATGGAGCGCGCTCGTCTTCGGCAGCGCCTTCGCCGTGCAGTGGCTGTTCGTGGCGCACTTCGGGACGCACGACGCGTCGCGCTACTCCGCGTTCCTGCAGAACCTGCTGATGTCCGGCCTGTTCATCGCCCTGTACGCGGGCCGGCGCGGGCCGCGCGGGCAGTCCCTCGTCATCGCCGTCGCGAAGTGGCTCGGGACGGCGGCGCCGACCGTGCTCTTCGGGGTGATCGAGGACTCCCCGTTCATCCTCGGGCTCGGGTTGCTGTGCTCGGTGTTCGACCTCGCGTACATCGCGCTGCTCGCGCGGGGAGGCCGCGGCGATCGCCGGGAGGCGACGGTCAGAATCCCCGCGGCCCCATGACGACGACGGGCTTCGCCGCCGGGTCCAGGGTCTGCAGGAGCTTCTTCATGGCCTCCTTGGGGATGCCGACGCAGCCCTGCGAGGGGCCGTCGTGGTCCACGTGCAGCCAGATGTTGCCGCCCCGCTCCTCGCCCTGCGGCTTGCGCGGGTCGAGCGGCGACACCCCCCGCTCACGGTTGAAGTCGATCGCCACGACGTAGTCGAAGGCGCCGGTCAGGGGCTCGCCGTTCACGCCGGTGCCCGTGGCGACGAAGCCGTCGTCCTCGTCGTACGAGAACTTCGTGCCCGGCGGCTTCGGCAGCAGACCGCCCGCGTCGGTCAGCGAGTAGACGCCCTGCGGGGAGGTCAGGTCACCGTAGGTCCGCTCCTCGGGCGCGGACCAGCCCTTGGCCCCGTTGCGGGCGGGCCAGCTGTCCGCCCGGTTCCAGTCTCCGCCGGGCGCGGAGCGGGACCAGAGGGTCACGACGGACTCGGAGGAGACCGCGGACTTGCCCGTGACCACGATCAACTGCCGGGAGTCCTTGGGAATCCTGGCGCGGGTGGCCTTGCCGAGCCCCGGGAGGGCGTCGTTGCCCCGCGGGCGGGCCCGGTCCTCGGCGAGTGCCGCGCGGTCCGCGGCGGTCCTCGGGCGGGAGTCCGGGTGGGCTGTCCCGGGGTCGGCGCCCGGGGTGTCACGGGCGACGTGGACCCAGCCGGCGGTGAAGAGGAGCAGGCCGAGGCCCGCCGCGACGGCGAGGGCCCGGAGGTTGCGCTGCCGGGGGGCTCGCGTGCGGACGGGGCGACCGGGACGGGCTCGGACGTACTTGCTCATTCAATCGACCGTACACAGCCGGTCTTCGGATTCACCGAAGGGGGACCTCTTCGGCGCGGCAGACGGGGGCGGAGGCGGGGACGGGGTCCGGGGTGGGGGTAGGGCGGCCGGGCGCGGGGAACTCGACGCGGACCGTGAGACCGCCCTCCGGTGCCGGGTTGGCCCAGGCCCTCAGCTCCGCGCCGTGGGCCCGCGCGATCGAGGCCACGATCGACAACCCCAGCCCGGCGCCCTCGCCGGCCGTGTGCAACCGTTCGGCGCGGCGCCGGAACGGCTCCAGCAGGCGCGGTACGTCGTCCGGCTCTATCACCGGCCCCGTGTTCGACACCGTCAACGAGCCGTCGGGGGAGGTCGTGACGCTCACCCGACCGCACGCCCGGTTGTGCCGGACCGCGTTGGCCAGCAGGTTCCGCACCAGGTGCCCGAGCAACGCACGGTCGCCGGCGACGGGCCACGCCGATGTACCGCCCGCTGAAGGGCGGGGACAAGGGCGAGGACGTCAAGCAGCTCAAGAGAACCTGGTGGCCCTCGGGTACGGCACGGGCCTGGACGCGTCGGACGGCACCTTCACGGCGGGCACGACGGCCGCGGTCAAGCGGTGGCAGAAGGCCCACAAGGAGAAGGAGACGGGCGAGGTCGCCAAGGAGGCCGTCGCCTTCGCCTCCGGCCCGCAGCGGGTGCAGAAGAACGACGCGGCGGTCGGCGACGAGGCGGCCCCGGGCAAGCCGGTGCTGACGCTGACCGGGACGCGGCGCTCGGTCCGCTTCGCGTTGGACGTGGCGAAGGCGGGCTCGGTGAAGACCGGGGACAAGGTCACCGTCGACCTGCCGGGCGGCGGCACGGCCGGCGGGATCATCGAGTCGGTGGGCAGCACCGCCAATCCCGACGACCCCCCGGGCGGCGGGGGCGGGGGCGGGGGCGGCGGAGGCGACAAGCCGAAGGTGGAGGTGGCCGTGGCCCTCGACGACGCCGCCGGCGCCAAGGGCCCGGACCGGTCCCCGGTCACCGTGCGGCTCACCGGCGAGACGCGGACGGGAGTGCTGTCCGTACCGGTCAACTCGCTGCTGGCGCTGACCGGCGGCGGCTTCGGCGTGCAGGTGGTCGAGGACGGCGCGGTGCGCGACGTGCGGGTCGAACCGGGCATGTTCGGGCAGGGCCGGGTGGAGGTCAAGGGCGGCGCCCTCAAGGAGGGCATGAACGTGGGGGTCCCCGGCACATGACCGCACACGACACGCCCGACGCCCCGCCCGACCCGACCCCGCACGACACGACGGCACACGACACGACGGCACACGACACGGCGGCACACGCCACGACGGCACGTCTCGCGGACCGGCCCGGGGACCCGCCCGCAGACCGGCCCGCGAACCGGCCCGCCACGACCGTCGTGGAGCTCACCGGCGTCACCAAGGAGTACCCGGGCGGTGTCGCGGCCCTGCGCGGGGTCGACCTGACCGTCACGAGCGGCGAACTCCTCGCCCTCGTCGGCCCGTCGGGTTCCGGCAAGTCCACCCTGCTGCACATCGTCGGGACCCTGGACCGGCCGACCGCCGGCTCGGTCTCCATCGCCGGGTACGACGTCGCGGCCCTGTCCGACCGGTCCCTGTCCGCGCTGCGCTCCCGCCACGTCGGCTTCGTCTTCCAGTCCTTCCACCTGGTACCGGGCATCAGCGCCCGGGCGAACGTCGCCGAGGGGCTGCTCTACAGCGGTTTCTCGCGGGCCGAGCGCGGCCGCCGGGCGGCGCGGGCCCTGGAGCGGGTCGGCCTCGGGGACCGGATGGACCACCGCCCCCACGAACTGTCCGGCGGGCAGAAGCAACGCGTCGCGATCGCCCGGGCGGTGGCGGGCGAACCGGATCTGCTGCTGGCCGACGAGCCGACCGGGGCGCTGGACACGGCGTCCGGGGAGTCGGTGATGGAGCTGTTGCGCGAACTGAACGCGGACGGGGCCACCATCGCCGTGATCACCCACGATCAGGAGATCGCCGCGAGCCTGCCCCGCCAGGTACGGATCCGCGACGGCGAGATCGTCGCGGACGTGTGGAACCCCGCCCCGGTCCAGGGCGCGGACCGGAACCGGTCGGGGGCGGTCACGTGAGCGACACCCCCACGAGGGCCCGTGCGAAGGACCGCACGAGGGCCCGTACGCGTACGAGGACCGGTACGAGGATCCGCGCGCGCCGGCTCGTCCCGCCGCGGCTGAGCCCCCGCGACGTGTTCCACGTCGGTTCGGCGGGGCTGCGGTCGCGGCCCATGCGCGTGTTCCTCTCGGCGCTCGGGATCGCCATCGGGATCGCGACGATGATCGCGGTCGTCGGGATCTCCTCGTCCAGCCAGGCCAAACTGCTGCGCGAACTCGACAAGCTGGGCACGAACATGCTGGTCGTGACGCCGGGGCAGTCCATGTTCAGCGGGCAGGACACGAAGCTGCCGAAGGACGCCCCGGGCATGATCGCCCGTATCGAGGGGGTCGAGTCGGTCGGTACGACGGGTGACGTGAAGGAGTCCGTCCGCCGGTCGGAGAACATCCCGAAGGAGGAGACGGGAGCCATCGCCGTGAAGGCGGCCCGCGATCGACTGCTCGACACGCTGCGCGCCCGGATGGCGAAGGGGACCTGGCTCAACGGGGCCACCGGCCGCTATCCCTCCGTCGTGCTCGGCGACGTCTCCGCGCGCCGGCTCGGCATCACGGAGCCGGGCCGGCAGGTGTTCATCGGCGGGCGGTACTTCACGGTGATCGGCATCCTGGAACCGGTTCCGCTGGCCCCCGAGATCGAACGCTCCGCCCTGGTCGGCTGGGAGGCGGCGGAACGCCTGCTCGGCTTCGACGGCCACCCGACGGCCGTCTACGAACGCTCGGCGGACGACCGGGTCACCGCCGTCCGCGACCTGGTCGCCCGGACGGCCAACCCGTCGAGTCCCGGCACCGTTTCCGTCACCGACCCCTCCGCGGCGCTCCAGGCCAAGGCCGCCACGGAAGGGGCTTTCAGCACCCTGCTGCTCGGCCTGGGCGGCATCGCCCTGCTCGTGGGCGGGGTCGGGGTGGCCAACACGATGATCATCTCCGTGTTGGAGCGCCGCCACGAGATCGGCCTGCGCAGATCGCTGGGCGCGACCAAGGGGCAGGTCCGGATCCAGTTCGTCACGGAGTCCCTGTTGCTGTCCGGACTCGGCGGCGTGGCGGGCATCGTCCTCGGCGGCGCGGCCACGGCCGTCTACGCCCGGGCCGGCGACCTGCCCTGGGTCGTCCCCCTCTGGGCCGTCACGGGCGGCTTCGCCTCCACCCTGGCCATCGGGACGTTCGCCGGCCTCTACCCGGCGGTCCGCGCGGCCCGCCTCTCCCCGACGCTGGCGTTGCAGGCGGGGTAGGTCCTGTCGTCGAAGTCTCGCCGCGGCCCGGGCGAGACTTCGACGACAGGGCCCGGGAGGGACGAGACGGACCGGAGGGACTGGACCCGGGGGACGGGGCACGGTCATGATCGCTTCGAACTTCCCGGTGTCTCCCCACGATTGCGAGAACGATGACCGACGCCCTGGCCGAGGACGGCTTCCTGATACTCCACGGTTGGCAGAACCATCGGCCCGCCGGCCACTGGGAGCACTGGCTGGCCGAACGGCTCACGGCCGCGGGGCACGCGGTCGACTACCCGGCCCTCCCCGACCCGGACCATCCGGACCTGGAGGTGTGGCTGGCCGAGCTGCGCGAGCGGCTCGGCGCGCTGCGCGGTCGGCGGCGCACGGTCGTCTGCCACAGCCTGGCCTGCGTGCTGTGGCTCCACGCGGCGGCCCGCGGCGACGTGGCGGTCCCGGTCGACCGGGTGCTCCTCGTCGCCCCGCCGTCGGCGGGCTACCTGGGGCGGTACCCGGAGGTCGCCGCCTTCGCGCCGCCCCGGGTGTCGGCGGCGCAGTTGTACGCAGGGGCCGGGTACGTCCGAATGGTCGGCGGCGACGACGACCCGTGCTGTCCGCAGGGCGCCGACGCCGTCTTCGCCGAGCCGCTCGGCCTGCCCGTGGACGTCCTGGCCGGCCAGGGGCACCTGGGCGAGGACGCGGGATACGGGCCCTGGCCCTCGCTCCTCGACTGGTGCGTCGGCCGCGACGACGACGCCCCGATCCGGTCCCGCGCGCGCTGAACCGGGCCCGCGGCGTGTGAACCGGGCCCGCGCCCTTCGGGGGCGCGGGTACCGCCCACCGTCGATCCCGATTCCGTCAACGGCCCCGGGAATCAGCCGACTCCCCCGATTTCGCCGGTTTCAATCTTCTCCGTTCCGGGGAATTCGGGAAATGCGCCCGGCTGCACGACAGTTACCCACCGGCCCTCTCGGTCGTACCCTGATCTGATGAGAACTCCACGTCAGGCAGCGCGCATTGTGGTCCTGTCGCCCACGGGATCCGTATTTCTCTTTCGGGAGAACAATGTGGAAGTGGGCATCCACTGGCTTCCCCCGGGCGGGGGAATCGACCCCGGGGAAAGCCCCGAGGAATGTGTGCGGCGCGAGTTGCGCGAGGAGACCGGGTGGACCGATCTCGAACCTCGGCGACTGCTCTGCACCTGGGAGCACGACTTCACCCATCAGGGCATCCCCGTCCGGCAGCACGAGCACATCTACGTCACCACGGGGCCGCTGCGCGATCCCGTCCCGGAGTCGCCCGACGCCCAGTGGCGTTGGCTCTCGCGAGACGCGCTGGCCACGCTCGGGGAGCCGCTGTGGCCGCCGCGGTTGGCGGACCTGCTCGCGGACGTGTCCGCCGAGCCGGTGCATTTCGGCCTGATGGTGTGAGCCGGGGCCGGCCCGGGTCCGGCCCGTCGGGACGCGGCGCGGCGCGCGACGACCGCGCCGACGTGCCGACCGGGCGCGATACGGATCGGCGCGGCGCGGCGTCGTGCGGCACGTCGACGCGGTACGGACCGGTACCGCGCGCACGGCGCCGCACGGATCGGCGCCGCACGGATCGGGTGGCTCAGCGCGGCGGGGCGCTCGCGGGCGTGCTCGCGGGTGCGGCTCCGGTCGCGCGGCGGTAGAGGGTGGCCGCGTACTCCCCCAGGACGGTGCTCGTCGAGACGTCGTCCGTGTCGCCGCCCGTCAGCACGCCGACGATCTTGCCGTCGCGGGCGATCCACGCGCTGCCGCTGGTGCCCCCGGGGAAGTCGGCGCAGTCGAACCGCTGCTCCGAGGCCTTCTCGCGCACCGCCACCGCCGTACAGGTGCGCGGCACGCCGCGGTCGGCCGGGTAACCCGTCACCGTGACCTGCTCGCCCGTGCGGCCCGTGGTGTCCAGGACGGCCGCGCCGGTGACGTCCTCGATGTTGCGGCCGGAGGAGTCGGGGGCGAGGCGGGCGAAGGCGAGGTCGTAGTCGTCGTTCGCGTCGTCGGTCCAGCGCTCGTCCTCGTAGACCTCTTCGAGCCGCCAGGCTCCGAGCGGGGCCGTGGTACCGGCGTACGCGGGTGCGAATATGGGGCCGTTGGCGCCCTGCTTGCCGGGGGCCAGGCAATGCCCGGCGGTGACGATCAGGTTGCGTCCGGGGCTGTGCACGACGGTCGCGGTACAGAAGTGGTCGCCGTCCACACGGCCTTCCGGGTTGCCTTCGAACAGCGCACCGGCGAACTTGACGGGTCCGCCCGGGCCGGGGGTCGTGGCAGTCGCCCGGGGCGCCGGAGACGTGGACAGCTGCGGTTGCTTCGGTGATTGCGATCGCGATGACGGGCTGGGCGACGCCGCCCCGGAGGGGGAGCCCTTCGCCTGTGTGGTCGCCGCCTGGTCCGTGGCCGGCACCACCTTCGTCATCGCGGCGGATGCCCCCAGTGCGGCCACCGCGCACAACACGACGGTCACCACGGTCCGCTTGTCCACCACAGTCGTCCTCCCCCAGTTTGCTCTGGCGAATCATGCCCTGGGGTCACTGCCGCCCGCAAGGCGGGGGTGCGCCAAGGGCGCGCCGGATCACGCCCCTTGTGCCGCGCGCGCCACGGCGATCGACCCCGGACGCGTTCCGTCCGGGGCCGATCGCCGTGCCGGGGGCCGGGCCCCGCCGATCGTCGCGGGCCGCGCGGGCCGGGCGGGGCGTCGGCGGCCGGGGTCACGCGCCCGGCCAGAGGCCTTCCGGGGTGAGGCCCAGCAGGTCGATGGCGTTGCCGCGGACGATGCGGTCGACCACGTCCGGGGCGAGGTGCCCCATCTGGGCCTCTCCGACCTCCCGGGACTTGGGCCAGGTGGAGTCGGAGTGCGGGTAGTCCGTCTCGTAGAGGACGTTGGCGACGCCGATGGAGTCCAGGTTCCTCAGCCCGAAGGCGTCGTCGAAGAAGCAGCCGAAGACGTGCTCGGCGAAGAGTTCCGACGGCGGGCGCAGCACCTTGTCGGCCACCCCGCCCCAGCCGCGGTTCTCCTCCCACACCACGTTGGCGCGCTCCAGGATGTAGGGGATCCAGCCGATCTGCCCCTCGGCGTACATGATCTTCAGGTTGGGGAAGCGTTCGAACTTGCCGCTCATCAGCCAGTCCACCATCGAGAAGCAGCAGTTGGCGAAGGTGATGGTCGAGCCGACGGCCGGCGGGGCGTCGGCTGAGGTGGAGGGCATGCGCGAGGAGGAACCGATGTGCATGGCGATGACCGTGCCGGTCTCGTCGCACGCCTGGAGGAACGGGTCCCAGTCGTCGGTGTGGATGGACGGCAGCCCGAGGTGGGGCGGGATCTCCGAGAAGGCGACGGCCCGCACGCCCCGGGCCGCGTTGCGGCGGACCTCGGCCGCGGCGAGGCGGGCGTCCCAGAGGGGGACGAGGGTGAGCGGGATGAGCCGGCCCGCCGCCTCGGGGCCGCACCACTCCTCCACCATCCAGTCGTTGTAGGCGCGTACGCCGAGCAGTCCGAGTTCCCGGTCCTTGGCCTCGGTGAAGGTCTGCCCGCAAAAGCGGGGGAACGTGGGGAAACACAGGGCCGACTGGACGTGGTTGACGTCCATGTCCGCGAGCCGGTCGGGAACCGAGAAGGACCCCGGGCGCATCTGCTCGTAGGTGATGACTTCCAGTTTGATCTCGTCGCGGTCGTACCCGACCGCGGTGTCGAGGCGGGTGAGCGGGCGGTGCAGGTCTTCGTAGACCCACCAGTCGCCTATCGGACCGTCGTCGCCCTCGGCCCCCATGACGGGGGCGAACTTGCCGCCGAGGAAGGTCATTTCCTTCAGGGGCGCGCGGACGACGCGGGGGCCGACGTCGTGGTACTTGGACGGGAGCCGGTCCCGCCAGACATGAGGGGGCTCCACCGTGTGGTCGTCCACCGAGATGATCTTCGGGAAGGTCTCCATGTGAACTACGGTAGCGCTGATCTGACGAACCGTCAGCCAGTTGTGCGGCACCGGGGAAGCGATCAGTCCGCTGCGGGCTGACGTGTACGTGCAAGACAGGGCAGACTGACCCTTACAACGACGGAAGGCAGGGGGGACGACAGATGGACGGCGTACCGGCCATCCCGCACCAGCGGAACCACCCCGAGGCAGCCCGGACCACCACGGACGACGCCCCGCCCGAAACCTCCTCCCGAACCGTCGCCGGGAGTACCGCCGCGGCCGCCCCCGAGAACACCTCCGCCACCGGGAGCGCCGCCACCGCCCCGCGGGCCGCCGTCGAGGACACCGACCGGCCCCGACCCGCCCCCTGCGGGAACCGCTTCGCCGTCCTCGGCCCCATCCGCGCCTGGCGCGGACCCGAGCTGCTGCCCTCCGGCAGCCCCCAGCAGCGGGCCCTGCTCGCCGCGCTCCTGCTCCGCGACGGCCGCACCGCCACCGCGCCCGAGCTCATCGACGCCATCTGGGGCGAGGACCCCCCGCAGCAGGCCCTCGCCACCATCCGCACGTACGCCTCCCGCCTGCGCAAGGTCCTGGACCCCGGGCTGCTCGTCACCGACGCCGGCGGCTACGCCATCCGCACCCCCGCCGGCGCCCTGGACCTCGGGATCGCCCGCGCCCTGGCCGGCGACGCCGAGAAGGCCCGCGTCGCCGGGGACCGCGCCCTCGCCCGTACGCTCCTGACCCGCGCCCTGGACCTGTGGGACGGGGAACCCCTCGCCGGGGTGCCGGGCCCGCACGCCGACACCGAGCGCACCCGGCTCGCGGAATGGCGCCTCCAACTGCTGGAGACGCGCCTGGACCTCGACCTGGAGGTCGGCCACCATGCCGAGGCCGTCTCCGAGCTGACCGCACTCACCGCCGCCCACCCCCTGCGGGAACGGCTGCGCGAACTGCTGATGCTCGCCCTGTACCGCAGCGGCCGGCAGGCCGAGGCACTCGCCGTGTACGCCGACACCCGCCGGCTCCTGGCGGACGAACTCGGCGTCGACCCCCGACCCGAACTCTCCGCCCTCCAGAACCGGATCCTGTGCGCGGACGCCGAACTGGCCCTCGCCGAGGACCCGGCGCCGACCGCCGCACCCGTTCTCGTGAGGCCGGCCCAATTGCCCGCGACCGTACCCGACTTCACCGGCCGCGCCCCGTTCGTCACCGAGCTCGGCGAGATCCTGTCCGGCGCCGAGGGCCAGGTCATGGCGGTGTCCGCGCTCGCCGGCATCGGCGGCGTCGGCAAGACCACCCTGGCCGTGCACGTCGCGCACGCCGCCCGCCCGCACTTCCCCGACGGCCAGCTGTACGTCGACCTCCAGGGCACCGAACCGCGACCGGCCGAGCCCGTCGCCGTGCTCGGCTCCTTCCTGCGGGCCCTCGGCACCCCCGACACCGCGATCCCCGACTCCCCAGCCGAACGGGCCGCGTTGTACCGGTCCATCCTCGACGGCCGGCGCGTCCTGGTCCTGCTCGACAACGCCCGCGACGCCGCCCAGGTCCGCCCGCTGCTGCCCGGCACCGCGGGCTGCGCCGCGCTCGTCACCAGCCGGGTCCGGATGTCGGGCCTCGCCGGGGCCCACCTCGTCGACCTCGACGTGATGAGCCCGGAGGAGGCGCTCCAGCTCTTCACCCGGATCGTCGGCGCCGAACGGGTCGGCGCCGAACGTCAGGCCGCGCTCGACGTGGTCGGGGCCTGCGGGTTCCTGCCGCTGGCCATCCGCATCGCCGCGTCCCGGCTCGCCGCCCGCCGCACCTGGACCGTGTCGGTCCTCGCCGCCAAGCTCGCCGACGAGCGCCGCCGCCTCGACGAGCTCCAGGCCGGGGACCTCGCCGTGAAGGCCACCTTCGAGCTGGGCTACGGCCAGTTGGAGCCCGCCCAGCAGCGGGCGTTCCGACTCCTCGGGCTCGCCGACGGGCCGGACATCTCGCTCGCCGCGGCGGCGGCCGTGCTCGACCTGCCCGAGCACGACACCGAGGACCTCCTGGAGGCTTTAGTCGACTGCTCCCTCCTGGAATCCGCCGCACCCGGCCGCTACCGCTTCCACGACCTGGTCCGGCTCTACGCGCGGGCCTGCGCGGAGCGCGACGAACAGCCGCCGAGCGGCCGCGACGCCGCCCTCGACCGGCTCCTGGACTTCTACCTGGCCACCGCCGCCGGCGTGTACGCCCTGGAACGGCCGGGCGACCGGCTGCCCGCCCACATGGCCGCCACCCACCACCCGGGCCTGGCCTTCACCGAGCCGCGCGCCGCGCTGGACTGGCTGTTCGCCGAGGCGGACCCGCTGCTGGCGTGCGTCCGACAGGCCTCCGTGCGCACCACCGGGCGCGGCGGCCTGGTCGACGTGCTGCGCCGTTCCGTGGACCTGCTGTGGGCCGCCAAGGACCTCACCGAGTCGGGGGCCAACTCCAAGCAGTACGAGTCGGCCGCCGTCGCCCTGTGCGAGGCCGCGCGCGCCGCCGGGGACCCGCACGCCGAGGGGCGGGCGCGGATCACGCTCACCATCGTGCACCTGGTCGCGGGCCGGTTCGCCGAGGCCGACGACGAGGCCAGCCGGGCCATGGCACTGGCCCGCGAGGCCGAGGACCCGCTGCCGAACTGCTGGGCTCCCAACGACCGCGGCATCATCGCCCTGTACGAGAGCCGGTACGCGGACGGCGAACGGTTCCTGTTGGAGGCCATCGAGAACTTCCGGGCCGACGGGAACCTCGTCGGCGAGGCCAGCGCCCTGTGCAACCTCTCCCGGATCCACGTGATGCTGGGCCGGCTCACCAGCGCCATAGACCTCGCCCAGCAGGGCATCGACATCTACGACCGGATGGGCCTGACCCTGCGGCTGGCCAACGGCCGGTACGCGCTGGGCATCGCGCTCACCCGGGCGGGCCGGCTGGGCGAGGCCCTGGCGCAGCTCGCGGAGGCGTTGACGCTCTTCCACGACAACCGGCAGCCGCTGTGGGAGGGCGTGACCCACTTCCGGCTCGCCGAAGCCCATCTCGCGGCACGCCGGCCCACGTTGGCGGCCTCGCACGCGGAGCAGGCCATCGCCCTGCGCGGGATCGGCGGCGAATGGCGGCGGGCCACGGTGCTGACGGTGCTCGGCAAGGCGCTGGTGCGGTTGGGGCAGACGGACCGGGCGCGGGTGTGCTGGCGGGACGCCGAAACGGTCTTCGAGCGGCTCGGTTCCTCGGAACTGGCCGAAGTCCGCTCCCTGCTCGCCTCACAGGTAGCGGCCTGACCAGCGTCTTCGCCGGATGAACGGGACGTTCATCGTTCGTTTATCGCCGCACGCCATGATGGGTACATCGACTCGACGCGTCGGGGGGACTCGCGGGTCGACTGGAGGACTACCCGTTCGGCGGTCCACGGGGGAATCGCCGAACGGGCCCGACTCATCCATCAGGAGATCCGATGACGACGAACGAGGACGCCCTTCCGAAGGAAGGCGACATCAAGCCGCTCGACAACCACGCGTCGGGCATCGAGATCAAACCGCTGGACAACCATGCCTCGGGCGGTACGCCGCTGCTCGGGCAGGAAGACAAGGCCGCGGACGAGGAGATCGTGACGCTGGACAACCACGCGTCCGGTCCGCGTCCGTAGCGGAGGCGAGCACGACACGTACGGGGGAACGTACGGGGGAGACGTACGGGGGACCCGCGGGGAACGACTCGGGGGAACGTACGGGGGACGGCGGCCGCGGTGGCCCGGGGGGACCACCGCGGCCGCCGCACGTGCGCGTCCGGAAGCCTTCGGCCACACGCGCGGGCCACGCGTCGGGTGCGGGGCGCGCGCTCAGCCCCGCCGGAGCAGTCCTTCCACGCTCCGCGCGGCCTGGAGCAGGGGCGGGGCGAAGCGTTCCAGTTCCTCCCGGGTGCTCGTCCGGCCGGCCGCGGTCAGGCTGACTCCGCCCACCGGGGTCCCGTCCCGGTCGAAGACGGGCGCGCCCAGGCAGCGGACCGAGGGCTCGTTCTCCTCGTCGTCGATCGCGTAGCCGCGTTCGCGGACCCGGGCCAGGTCCGCGGCGAGCCGCTCCCGGTCGGTCAGCGTGCGCGCGGTGAGCGGCGGCAGCCCGCCGGCGCGCACCACGGCGTCGACCTCCTCCGGCGGCAGGTGCGCGAGCACGGCCTTGCCCAGGGCGGTCGAGTGCATCGCGAATCGCGAGCCGACGCGTGAGGAGGTCCGGAAGGACTGCGCGCTGTCGATCTTCCTGACGCAGGTCAGCCCGTCCCCTCCGCGCAGGGCCAGGTGGACGGTCTGCCCGGTCCCCCGGCGCAGGAACTCCAGCAGCTCGACGATGCCCTCGGACGCCTCGGCGCCGATGTCGGCGGCCATCGTGCGCAGCCGCAGCCCGATGCCGTAGGTGCCCTCGCCGTCGGTGACGGCGTAGCCCTGCTCGACCAGGGAGGTCAGGATCCGGCACGCGGTGGACTTGGGGAGGCCGGAGCCGGCGGCCAGGTCCACGAGTCGGCGCGGTCCGCCGGGGGCGCTCAGCGCCTCCATGACGCGCAGCGTCTTCTCCAGGGCGCTGCCGGTCGCCGTGCTCCGGCCCGGCGCCCCGTCCCGCACGACACTCACCACGAAAACCTCAAGGTTGGGCAAAATGGACTTTCCCTACTGTACGACAGCTCATGCCCGCTTTCGGGACATCCGAACGGCCGATGGCGCCGGTCATTAGGCTGAGGGCGTGTTCACCTCACAGGGACCAAGCCTCCGCGAACTGGCCGTACAGGCCCTCTCGTCCGTCGAGCGCGGATACGACCTGCTCGCGCCCAAGTTCGACGGCACGCCCTTCCGCACCCCCGACCGGATCCTCGACTCCGTCGAGGAGACCCTCGCCCTGCACGAGGGGTCCTTCGACGCCGGGCTGGACGTCTGCTGCGGCACCGGCGCGGGGCTGCCCATGCTGCGCCGGCTGTGCCGGGGCCGGGTGACGGGCGTCGACCTGAGCGCGGGCATGCTCGCGGAGGCGGCACGGAGCCTCCCCGAGGGGGCCGACCTCCTCCGGGCCGACGCGCGGGCCCTCCCCGGCGCGCTCCGGGACACGTACGACCTCGCGGTCAGTTTCGGGGCCTTCGGTCACTTCCTGCCGGCCGAGCGGCCCGCCCTCTTCGCCGCGGTGCACGACGCGCTGCGCCCCGGCGGGGTGTTCGCCTTCCCCATCGGGGCCCCGCTGCCGCCGAGTTCCCCGCTGTGGTGGGCGACGGCCGGCTTCGACGCGGCGATGCGGGTGCGCAACGCCGTGTGGCGGCCGCCGTTCGTCATGTACTACCGCACCTTCCCCTGGGGCCCGGTCCGCGCGGACCTGCGCGCAGCGGGCTTCACCGTGGAGACGACCCCGCTGGAACCCTTCGGACGCCGCCCCGACGGCACCCCCCACTGGCGCCTCGCCCTGGCCCGACGCCCGGCCGCCCGCCCGGCACCCGCGGCCTGACCGGCCCGCGCGGGGCGCCGGACCCCGTGGGACCCCGGACCCCGCGCGGGGCGCCGGCCAGGCGCCTCAGGCTCAGCGGGCGCGGAGTTCCGTCTTGAGGACCTTCCCGCTCGCGTTGCGCGGCAGGTCCGCGACGAACTCCACCTCCCTCGGCACCTTGTAGTTGGCCATCTCCCGCCGGGACCAGGCGATCAGGTCGTCGGAGGTGAGGGTGGAGCCGGGACGGCGGACCGCGTACGCCTTGCCCACCTCGCCGAGCCGCGGGTCCGGGACGCCGACCACCGCGACGTCGGCGATGTCCGGGTGCAGGCCGAGGAGTTGCTCGATCTCGGCGGGGTAGGCGTTGAAGCCGCCGACGATGAACATGTCCTTGATCCGGTCGGTGATGCGCAGGTTCCCCGCCCGGTCGAGCACCCCCACGTCACCGGTGCGCAGCCAGCCCTCGGGGGTGATGGAGCGGCCCGTCTCCGCCGGGTCCTCGAAGTACCCCCGCATGACGTGGTGACCGCGGACCCACACCTCGCCGGCGGTCCCGACCGGTCGGGGCGCCCCGTCGGGACCGGCGACGCGCACCTCCGTGTCGGGGATGGCCCGGCCGGAGGTGGCGGCGATGACCTCGGCCGGGTCGCCCCGCCGGCACATGGTGACGATGCCGCCGGCCTCGGAGAGCCCGTACGCGGTGAGGACGACCCCGATGCGCAGTTCTCCCCGCAGCCGTTCGACGAGCCGCAGCGGGACCACGGCGGCGCCCGTGACGACCAGGCGCAGGGCGGACAGGTCGTGGTGGTCGCGCTGGGGGTGGTCGAGGAGGGACTGGTGGAGGGTGGGCGGGCCGGGGAGCACCGAGATCCGTTCGGCGGCGACGTTGGCCAGGACGGTGTCGACGTTGAAGACGGGCTGGGGCACCATCGTGGCCCCGCGCATCAGGCAGGCGATGATCCCGGCCTTGTAGCCGAAGGTGTGGAAGAAGGGGTTCACGATCAGATAGCGGTCGCCCTCGCGCAGCCCGGCGAGCTCGCTCCACACCTCGTAGCAGCGCAGCGTCTGGGCGTGGGTGATGACGGCGCCCTTGGGGCTGCCGGTGGTGCCCGAGGTGAAGATGATGTCGGAGGGGGCGTCGGGCGCGATGGCGTCGGCGCGTTCGCGGACGACGGAGGCGGGGACGCCGTCGCCGCCCGCCAGGAAGTCCTTCCAGGTGCGGAAGGACTCGGGGGCGTCGTCGGCGAGGACGACCACCTGTTCCAGGTGCGGCAGCCCGGGCAGCGGGCCCGTACCGGTGCCTTCGCAGGTGGCACGACGCAGGGAGGCCACGTAGGAGGTGCCGAGGAAGGTGCCGGTGACGAAGAGGAGGCGGGCGCGGCTGCGTTGGAGGACGTACGCGGCCTCGGCGCCCTTGAAGCGGGTGTTGAGGGGGACGAGCACGGCGCCGGCCGAGACGGCGCCGAGCGCGGAGACGATCCAGTCGAGGGTGTTGGGCGCCCAGACGGCGACCCGGTCGCCCGGTTCGACGCCGGCGGCGATGCAGGCCGCCGCGGCACGCTCGACCCGCTCTCCGAGCTGGGCGTAGCTGACGCGGACGCGGCCGTCGACGACGGCTTCGTGGTCGGCGTGCCGGGCGGCGGCGGCACGCACCAGGCGGGGGATGCTGCCCCAGCGCAGGTCGCCGCGGGGGTCTCCGTCCCCGTCGGGCACGGTCCCGGCACGGCCGTCGGGCAGGGTCCCGGCACGACCGTCGGGCGTGGTCGCGGTGACCGGGGCCGCGTGGGCGGTTCCGTACGAGCCGTCGTTCGCGTCGCCTCGCGCGTCGCCTCGCCCGGTGGTTCGCGCGTCGCCTCGCCCGGTGGTTCGCGCGTCGCCTCGCGGGGTGCCTCGCGTGGTGCCCTCGTCGCGCCGGTGTTCGCCCATCGTGCGCCCTCCCCGATGCCCAGTAGCTGACTATCCGTCAGATTAGCTGTAGCCTTCGCGGCTGTCAGTACTGGTGCAGCCCCGGAGGTGGCGATGGCGGCAACGCTCAAGGACGCTACGGCAATAGTCGGCATCGGCCAGACCCCCTTTGCCAAACGACTGCCGGGCTCCGAGAAGGAACTGGCCTGCCGGGCCATCCTCGCGGCGCTCGCGGACGCGGGCATCGACCCCGGCGAGGTGGACGCGTTCGCCTCTTACACGATGGAGGAGACCGACGAGGTGGAGGTGGCCAAGGCCATCGGCGCCGGCGACGTCACCTTCTTCTCCAAGGTCGGCTACGGCGGCGGCGGTTCCTGCGCCACCGTCGGCCACCTCGCCGCCGCCGTGGCCACCGGCCAGGCCTCCGTCGGCGTCGCCTGGCGCTCGCGCAAACGCGGCTCCGGCCCGCGCCCGTGGAAGAACACCGCCGTGCAACTGCCCACGCCCGGACAGTGGACCCGCCCCTTCGGGCTGCTGCGCCCGGCCGACGAGATAGCCATGCTGGCCCGGCGCTACATGCACGAGTACGGGGCCACCCGCGACCACCTCTTCAACGTGGCGATGGCCTGCCGCAACCGGGCCAACGAGAACCCGGCCGCGATGATGTACGAGCGCCCGCTGACCCGCGAGATGTACATGACCTCCCGCATGATCAGCGACCCGCTCTGCCTCTTCGACAACTGCCTGGAGACCGACGGGGCGCTCGCCTGCGTGATCGTCTCCGCCGAACGGGCCCGCGATTGCCGCCAGAGACCCGTCTACGTGCACTCCGTCGCCCAGGGCCTGCCCGCCCAGCACCACGGGATGGTCAACTACTGGAACGACGACCCCCTCTCGGGTCCCGCCTGGACGGCCGCCCGACACCTGTGGAAGCAGGCCGACTTCGGCCCCGAGGACGTGCACGTCGCTCAGATCTACGACGCCTTCACCCCGCTGATCCCGCTCTCCCTGGAGGGCTACGGCTTCTGCGGGCGCGGCGAGGGCGCCGCGTTCACCGAGGGCGGTGCGCTGGAGATGGGCGGCCGGCTCCCGATCAACACCGGGGGCGGCGGGCTGAGCGAGGCCTACGTCCACGGTTTCAACCTGATCAACGAGGGCGTCAAGCAACTGCGCGGCGTCTCCACCGCCCAGGTGCCGGACGCCGCGACCTGCCTGGTGACGGCGGGCGAGGGTGTCCCGACGTCCGCGATCCTGCTGAGGAGCTGATCCCCGTGACCGCCGCCGTGACCCCCTCCGCGACGCCCCCGGCCGCGTCGACCCCGTCCGCGACGCCCGCCTCCGCCCCGGCTCCGGACGCGGCCGTTCCCGGTACCGACGCGCTCCTCCTGCCCGTCCCGGACGAGGACGGCGCCCCCTTCTGGGAGTACGCCGCCCGGGGCGAACTGCGCGTCCAGGCCTGCTCCGACTGCGGCCGGCTCCGCTTCCCGCCGCGCCCGTGCTGCCCGCACTGCCGGTCCTTCGCCTCCGAGTGGCGGCTGACGAACGGACGGGGCCGCATCTGGTCCTACGTCCGGCCGCACCCGCCCCTGCTGCCCGCCTACGCCGCGCAGGCCCCGTACAACGTGATCCTCGTCGAGCTCGCCGACGCCCCGCACATCCGGCTGGCCGGCAACCTCGTGACCTCGGCCGACGCCCCCCTGGACTCGGTGGACCCCGCCCGGCTGCGGATCGGGGCGCGCGTCCAGGTCGTGTTCACCGAGACCGGCGGGATCGCCGTGCCGCGCTGGATCCTGGAGAAGTCGTGACGGTGCGGGTCGAGCGGGACAAGGCGACCGGGGTCGCGGTCGTCACCCTGGACCGGGAACACCGGCACAACGCCGTCGACCTGGCCACGGCTGCCGAACTGGCCTCCACATGGCGGGAGTTCCGCTTCGACGAGGGCGTGCGGGCGGTGGTGCTCACGGGCGCGGGCGGTGCGGCCTTCTGCACCGGCGTCGACCGGTCCGTGGAGGTGCCGCAGCCGGCGTCCCCGTACGCGATGGACGATCCTCTGATCGCCATCGGCCCGAAGGCGGCCGACCTGTGGAAACCGGTGGTCGCCGCCGTCAACGGCATGGCGTGCGGCGGGGCGTTCTACCTGCTGGGCGAGTCGGAGTTCATCGTCTCCTCCTCGACGGCGACGTACTTCGACCCGCACACCAGCTACGGGATGGTCAGCGCCTACGAGGCCGTGTACATGGCGCAGCGCATGCCCTTCGGCGAGGTCGCCCGGATGTCGCTGATGGGCACGGCCGAACGGCTCTCCGCGCGGCGGGCGTACGAGATCGGCCTCGTCTCGGAAGTGACCGCCCCCGAGGAACTGCTGCCGGCGGCGCTGCGGTCGGCCGAAATCCTGGCCGGCCACCCGACGGAGGCCGTACAGGGCACCGTGCGCGCTCTCTGGTCGGCGAAACGGGCCGCGCTGCACCAGGCCCTGGACCAGGCGCCGGCGCTGATCACCCTGGGGAACCTGCCTCCGGAGCGCCAGGCGGCCCTGTTCACCAACCGGCGATCGGCGCCGGAACCGCGGGTGCGCTGACCGCGCGGCGGCGGGGCGGTGGCCGGGTGCGGTGGCCGGGGCTCAGCGAGCGGACCTCGACTTCGGTTTGGTCGTGGACTTGGGCTTGCTCGTGGACTTGGGCCTCGACACGCCGCCGGAGCCGGAGGTCGGGGTCGACGACGGGCCGGCCGTCGAGGACGAGACCGTCTCGACCCGCCCGACCACGCACCGCAGGACATCGGCGGCACGGTCCGGGAACGTCATCGGCACGTCCGCGGCGCGGCTCTCGCCGGCCTTCAGCCGCACCTCGGCGGAGCCGGAATCGACCCGCCCGTTCGCGCCCTCGAAGACCACGGACACCGAGAAGGTGCGCTCGACGCCCGACTCGGAGGTGACCTTGAGCGTGGCCCGGGGGCGGCCCGGAGCGGCGCAGGTGACGACTTCGGCGCGGGCGCCGGCCCGAGCTGGGGGTCGGGGTGGGCGAGGACGTCGAGTTCCCGCTGCTCCCGCTGCTGCTCCCGCTCCCGCTGCTGCCGCTTCCGCTGTTGCCGCTGTAGGACTTCTTCTTGGAGCCGCTCTTGGAGCTGGAGCAGCCTCCCCCGCTGCTCTTGCTCCCGCTCTTGCCGCTCGACCCGCCGTGCGAGGAGAAACCGGTGAGCGCGAGCACCACCCCCACGAGGACGGCGATGAACCTGACACGACGTCCAGCCACCATGGCCTGACCCCTCCCCTGGGCAACGGCGCGTCACGCTACCAGCCGTGCGGGCCGGTGGCCGGGGCCGGGACGCCGGGGCGGGCGGACGTATCGGCATTCGTCCACCCATGACCGGAACAAATGATTCCGCTCTCTCCGCCGCCGGCGAAGATCCCCGGACCGCCGGCCACGATGGACGGAATCCGTGGTTCCATCCCGACCACCGAACCCGGTGGCGGAACCGCACACCCCCGCGTCCCTTCGGTGCACACCGACCACCACGAGGAGCACCGCACCAGTGCGCACCATCTCCACCACCATCACCATCGACGCGACACCGGAAGAGGTCTGGGCGACGCTGTCCGACCTGCCCCGCCACTGCACGTGGAACCCGTACATCCGCGAGGCGTACGGCGAACCGGTCCCGGGCCAGCGGCTGACCCTGCGGACGTACCCGGAGGCCGGCGACCCGGTCACCCTGCGACCGAGGGTCGTGGCGGCCCGGCCCGGCGCCGAACTGCGCTGGGTCCGCCGGACCCTCGTCCCCGGCCTCCTCGACACCGAGCACGTCTTCCACCTGGCCGAGGGGCCGGCGCGCACCACCCGGCTGGAGCACGGCGAACGCGTCCGCGGGCTGCCCGCCCCCTTCCTCGGCCGGTTCCTGGCGAGGAACGCCCGGGACTTCGCGGCGATGAACGAGGCCCTGCGCGTCCGCGTCGAATCCATGCGCACCACCCCCTGATCCGCCCGCACCCGCCGGGCGCCCCGCCGGCGCCCGCCCCGACCCCGCCCGCCCCGTCCGGCGTGCGGGGTCGGGGGCACAGGGCGTAGCGTCGGGATCACGACCGCTCGATCAGGACCGCCACCTCGGAGGGCCGGGCATTGATCCGCAACGTACTCGGCTCCCTGCTGGGCCTGATCGGGGCGACGGTGGCCGTGTGGAGCCCCTTCCGCGTCTGGTACGAGGGCCGCCACGGGCGGGACTACCGCCTCGCGGACCTCTTCTCGTCCGCCGGGGTGACCGACGCCAAGGGCGCGCTGCTCGCCTCGTTCGTGATGCCCTTCGTGCTCGCCGCGCTGCTCACCCTCACGGCGATCCTGCTGCGCTCACGGCTGCTGATGGCGCTCGCGGGGGTGATCGTCCTCGGCTTCGCGGTGCTGTGGACGGTGCGCCAGGGGCAGGCCGCGGGCAGCCTCTCGGTCGGCGGTGACGGCGGGGGCCTCGGCGACGGGGTCGCCAACGCCTTCGGGGGCGGCGCGCTGCTCATCCTCGCGGCGTTCGTGATGCGCGGGCGTCCCACGCGCCGCCGGCCGCGGGACCTCCCCGCCACGGACGGCCCGTACGCCACGGACGCCCCGTACCCGCCGAACACCTCGTACCCGCCGAGCGATCCGTACCCGCCGAGCGGGTCGTACCCCCCGGACACCTCGTACCCGCCGGCCTCGGGCCCGGCCGACCCGGCGACCGAGCCGTGGCACCGGCCGCCCCCGAACCGCGAGCAGCCGTAGTCCGTCGGTTCTGCACGGCGCGTCGGTTCAGCGCGGCGCGTCGGCGGTCGGGCCGCGTCGGTGCAGGTCGCCGAGGGAGTCGACGTACTTGAGCATGAGACGGGCGAAGTCCAGGCGTTCGTCCTCCGGCCAGTCGGCGGTGATGTACTCGAAGGCCGAGCGCTGATGGCGGCGGAAGCGTTCCATGAGTTCGTGCCCGGCCGGGCTGAGGTGGAGCACGCTGCGGCGGCCGTCCTGCTGGGAGGCGCCGCGGACCAGGTAGCCCGCCTTGATGTTGTCGGTGACCATCCGACTCGCGACCGAGGGGTCCACCGCGAGGAGTTCGGCGACCCCTCCGACGGTGATCTCCCGCTCGGGGTCCCGGGTGGCCTCCATGACGTGGTTGAGCACCAGCGTGCGGCTGAGGTCCTTCGCCGAGATGGGGTTCTCGACCTCCAGCAGTGAGGTGCGGCGCAGCTTGGAGAAGGCCGGGCCCACGGCGTCCAGCAGCTCTTCGGCTGTCTTCGGCTCGTTCGGCTCGTTCGTCGTCATGTGGCGCATCGTACATTCATGACTGCGACCATATGTGTGTTGACGTGAAATTACGTGCATGCAAGCATGCATATGTACGTCACCACGTACGTCACCATGGTCTACCACTGTGAAAGGAGACCCCGTATGACCATCCTCGTCACCGGAGCCCGCGGCAGGATCGGGCGGGCGGTCGTCGACCGCCTCCACGCGGCCGGCACCGCCGTCCGCGCCGCCAGCGCCACACCCGCCGAACTGGCCGTCCCGGCCGGCGTCGACACCGTCGAGCTGGCCCTGAACCGCCCCGAGACCTTCGCCGCCGCACTCGCCGGGATCCGCCGGGTGTTCCTCTACCCCGAGCCCGCCGGCATCCACGAGCTGGTCGAGGCCGCCGGGTCCGCCGGGGTGGAGCACGTCGTCCTGCTGTCCTCCGCCTCGGTCCTCGCGCCGGGCGCCGACACGGATCCGCTCGCCTCGCACAGCCTTCGGGTCGAACGCGCCCTGGCCGACGCCCCGTTCACCGTGACGCTGCTGCGCCCGGACGCCTTAGCCGGCAACGCGCTGGGCTGGGCGCACCCCATCGGGCGTCGGCAGCCGGTCCGGCTCGCCCACCCCGACGCCGCCCTCGCCCCCATCCACCCCGACGACATCGCCGACATCGCGGTCCGCGCCCTGACCGGCGACGACCTCGCCGGCCGCGCGATCACCCTGACCGGCCCCCGGTCGCTGACGTTCCGCGAGCAGCTCGCCGTCCTCTCCGACGTCCTCGGCCGGGACATCCCCGTGGAGGAGATCAGCCGCGCCGAGGCCGAGCGGGAGATGGGCCGGTACATGCCGGCCCCCGTGGTCGGCTCCCTGCTCGACCTGTGGGCCGCCGCCACCGTGACCCCGGTCGCCCTCGCCGACACCACGGAGACCCTGTTCGGCACCCCGGCCCGCACCTTCGCCCGGTGGGCCCGCGAGAACGCCGCCGCCTTCGCCGGCCACTGACCGCCGCGCCGGGCGGCGCGGCGAAAGGGGCCGGACATGGCGGCGGCCCCGGTCCCCCCGAAGGGGGCGGGGCCGTCCGGCGCGAACGCGGGTGGGTCAGATCACTTCTCGACGACGCCCGAGGCAGCGATCTCGATCTTGGCGCGGGTGGCGCCGGACTGGGAACCGAGGGACTCGATCTTCTGGACCAGGTCCGAACCCTCGACGACCTCGCCGAAGACGACGTGCTTGCCGTCGAGCCACGGGGTGACGACGGTGGTGATGAAGAACTGCGAGCCGTTGGTGTTGCGGCCGGCGTTCGCCATCGACAGCAGGAACGGGCGGTCGTGCTTCAGGTCGAAGTTCTCGTCGGCGAACTTCTCGCCGTAGATGCTCTTGCCGCCGGTGCCGTTCTGGTTGGTGAAGTCGCCACCCTGCAGCATGAACTGGGGGATGACGCGGTGGAACGGCGAACCCGCGTAGCCGAAGCCGTGCTGGCCGGTGGCCAGCTCGCGGAAGTTCTGCGCCGTCTTCGGAACGACCTCGTCGAAGAGGTTGAAGACGATGCGGCCGGCGGCCTCGCCGTTGATGTTGATGTCGAAGTAAACGTTGCTCATGGGGTCCATCCTGTCACTCCCGGTGCGGTACGCGAATCGGCGGGGCCGCGGCGCCGTCACGTGCCGGTACGGGTACCCGTGCCCTTCGCCGCGTCCAGGGCGTACACGCAGCGGTCCTTGCTGCACGCGTAGACCACCCCCGCCTCCGCCACCGGGGCCCCGGTGATCTCGCCGCCGGTCGCCAGCTTCCAGCGGAGCTGACCGCCCGCCGCGTCGAGGGTGTAGAGGCAGTGGTCCGCCGAGCCGAAGTGCACCCGGCCGTCCGCGACCGCCGGCAGACCGGTGATCTCGCCGCCCGCCGCGAACCGCCACTTCGGGGTGCCGGTGACCGCGTCGAGCGTGTACAGGGCGCTGCCCGCGCCCAGGTGGACGTTGCCGTTGGCCACGACCACCGGGTCCGCCGACTGCCGGGGCTCGGTGGCGATGCGCCAGCGGTCCTTGCCGGTGACCGCGTCGAGGGCGTAGACGGTGCCCAGGTAGTCGACGAGGTAGACCCCGCCGCCGGTCACGGCCGCGCCCGGCGCGAACGCCGGGGCCGCCAGGAACACCGCCGGGGCCTCGAAGTGCCAGCGGACCCGACCCGAGGCCCGGTCCACGGACAGCACACGGGTGCCGGCGACGACGTACACGTTGCCGTCGGGGGCCGGCGTGACGCGCACGGGGACGTTGCCGCACGCGGCGGCGTCTCCGACGGGATACGACCAGGCCTCCAGGCCGCTGCGCGCGTCCAGGGCCCGCAGTCGGGCGTCCTGCCACACGTAGACGGTGCCCTCGTGCAGGACGGGGGCCGCCTCGGGGGTCTCGAAGTCGGACTGGGCGCCGGCGAGCTCCCACAGCTTCTGGCCGTTGGAGGCCTCCCAGCCCTGCACGCCGCCACCGCGGGTCGCGGTGATGACGGTGCCCCGGTCGGCGCGCAGCGCGTACACCCAGGCATCGGTGGCCAGCCGCCACCGCTCGGAGCCGTCGGAGGAGTCGAGCGCGTACAGGGAGGGGCCGTCGGAGGCGTGGATACGCCCGTCGGAGACGGCCATCGACCAGGCGACGTCGCGGGTCTTGAACTGCCGGCGACCGCTGCCGACGTCCAGGGCGTGCACCTCGAAGGAGGTGACGTACAGCAGGTCGCCCGCGACGGTCGGGGTGCCCCAGACCTCGTTGGACATGCGGAAGCGCCACGGGCGCCAGCGGCCGCTGTCCGGGGACGGGCCGGGACCGGGGACGGCGGGCGCGCCGGTCACGGCCGGTACGGCCTCCACCGCCGAGGCCGTACCGCCGCCGGGCGGCCGGATCCAACCGGTCGCCGTGTCGGCCACCATCGCGGAGGACGCGGCGGCCGTGGCGCGCGGCCCGGGACCGATCGGCACCGGCGAGGCGCCGAGCCGGACGGGATCACCGGAGGGCACCAGGCCCGGCTGCGGCGGGTGGTGCGGGCGCGGCGGGGCGGCCTGGCCGGTCCGCGGGTCCGCCCAGGGGTCCGCGCCGCGCTGGCGGCGGTGCGTGGAGGGGCCGGAGACCGGTCCGTGGCCGTCCCCGGCGGCGGGCCGGCCCGGCGCCGGCCGACCGGGTGCGGAGCGCCCGGACGGGACGGCCGCCGTACGCAGACCCGCGCGGCGGGCCTCGATCATCGCGACGGCGCGCCCCGGCAGCCACGCCGAGGCGGTACCGCTGTCGTCGTCGCCGTCGAAGAGGTGCGGGGCCAGTTGCGCCTGGAGGTCGGCGGGACTGGGGCGCCGGCCGGCCTCCATCTGCATGCAGGACTCGATCAGGGGCCGCAGCTCGTCGGGGAGCCCTTCGAGGTTGGGGCCCTCGCGCAGCAGCATGAACACCGTCTCGACGGGGTTCGCGCCGTGGTAGGGCGGATGACCGGTCGCGGCGAAGACCAGCGTGGAGCCGAGCGAGAACACGTCGCTGGCGCCCTTGACGCTGCGGGAGTCCTTGGCCTGCTCGGGCGACATGTAGGCGGGGGTGCCCACGGCGACGTTCGTCATGGTCAGGCGGGTGTTGGAGACCCCGCTGGCGATGCCGAAGTCGATCACGCGCGGGCCGTCCTCGACGACGAGCACGTTCGACGGCTTCAGGTCGCGGTGGACCAGTCCGGCGCCGTGGATGGACTGCAGGGCCTCGGCGATGCCGGCCGCGAGCCACCGCACGGCCTGGGCGGGCATGGGCCCGCACTCGTTGACGATCTCCTCCAGCGAGGGCGCCGGAACGTACGCGGTGGCCAGCCAGGGCACCGCCGCACGCGGGTCGGCGTCGACGACGGCGGCGGTGTAGAAACCGGAGACGGCGCGCGCCGCCTCCACCTCGCGGGTGAAGCGCACCCGGAACAACTGGTCCTCGGCGAGTTCGGTCCGCACCGTCTTGATCGCGACCCGCCGTCCGGACGCCGACCGCGCGAGATAGACCAGCCCCATGCCGCCGGCGCCGAGCCGTCCCAGCACCTCGAAGGGGCCGATCCGTCTCGGGTCGTGCTGCGTCAGCTGCTCCACCACTCGCCTCCACACCTCCCCGTACGGGCCCACGCCGGACCCGCTTCCACCAGCACGCACAGCGGCACGGCGGTCGGTTCCGCGCAGGGCAACCCGTGCGCGTCCCACGTGCGGGGGTTCGCCCCACCGCACCCGTGCAGCGTCTCACCCCGGCGAAGCCGGACGTCGCGCAAGCCCGATTCTGTCAGGCCCGCGCATGGTCCGGCCCCGGGTCAGGCGTGGCTTTCGGGAGCGGCTTTGGTACGGGGCTCCGAGAGCAGGCCGAAGACGGCCCCCTGATTGTCCGCGACGACGGCGATCCGCCCGTACGGCGTGTCGAAGGGATCGGCGGTGACACGGCCGCCGAGGCGCTGCACCGTGGCGACGGTCTGGTCGCAGTCCGGGACGGCGAAGTAGACGAGGAAGTGCGCGGGCATGATCTCCGGGAAGGCGTCGGTGATCAGACTGCGCCCCAGCACGGCGGTGTCGGATCCGGGCCGGTTGCCGGGCGGGGACCAGACCCGGTACTCGATGCCGGTCTCGGGGTCGTCCTGGTCCTCGGGCACGTAGCCGAAGACCTTGTCGTAGAAGACGTCCACGGCGTCGCGGGCCCGGGTGTAGACCTCCGACCAGCAGTAGGTGTAGGGCTGTTGCTGCGATTCGAAGCCGTGGTGGGTGCCGGGCTGCCACAGCCCGAAGACGGCCCCGCCGGGGTCGGCCGCCATGGCGGCGGTGCCGTACGGGCCCACGGGCTGGGGGTCCATCACCATCTGGCCGCCGGCGGCCCGGATGCGGGCGGCGCAGGCGTAGGCGTCGGAGGTGTACAGGTAGACGCCCCAGACGGTGGGCATGCGGCCGTCCGGCTTGGGGGCGAGGGCCGCCACGTTGTGGCCCCGGGCGTAGGCCTGCGTGTAGTGGCCGTACTGGGCGCCCGCGCTGTCGCCGAAGGACCATCCGAAGAGCTCACCGTAGAAGCGCTTGCCCGCCTCGACGTCCGGAAGCGAGGCGTCCACCCAGCAGGGGGAGCCTTCCGCGAATGCGGCCATCAGCCCGGTTCCTTCCGTTGTGCGGGGGTGTGTACCCTCCGTACCTCCCAGCCATGATGTGTCCGAAAACTTGTCCACAGCCTGTTGATAAGACTATTCGGGGGATACGTCACGATACGCACGGGGTCCCGGTCGACGCCCCCGCGGCGGTCTCGGGCGGGTCGCGGGCGGGACCGGGGCGGGTCGCGAGCGCGGGCGGGGCACGGGCGGGGCATGGGAGCGGCGCCGGTGGTGCGTGCCGGCCGGAAACCGCCGGCGCGAACCTTCGGCCGCAGGGCACGGATCCCGCCCCGCGGGCCCGGTCGAGGAGCCGGCCGACAGCCGCTCCCGTGCAGGCCGGCGGCCCCGTAACCCCATTTGCAGGCGGCCGAATAGCGCCCCGATCACCCCTCGGTAAGCTGACGGCATGACAGGACAAGTACGCACCGTCGACGGGCGTGTCGCCGGCCGGCGCGGCCAGGCGACGCGGCAGAAGCTGCTCGACTGCCTCAGCGAGATGCTCAGCTCCTCGCCGTACCGCGACGTCAAGGTGATCGACGTCGCCCGCAAGGCCGGGACCTCCCCCGCGACCTTCTACCAGTACTTCCCGGACGTCGAGGGCGCCGTCCTGGAGATCGCCGAACAAATGGCCACGGAGGGCGCGCAGTTGACGGCGCTCGTCGAAGGTCGCAACTGGGTCGGCAAGGCCGGCTGGGCGGCGGCCGAGGAACTCGTCGAGGGATTCCTGGAGTTCTGGCGACGCAACGACGCGATCCTCCGGGTCGTCGACCTCGGCGCGGCCGAGGGCGACAAGCGGTTCTACAAGATCCGCATGAAGATCCTCAACTCCGTCACCAACTCCCTCACGGAGTCGATGAAGGAACTCCAGGCCAAGGGCAAGGTCGACAAGGACCTCAGCCCGGCGGCGATGGCCGGTTCGCTGGTCGCGATGCTGGCCGCGGTCGCCTCGCACCAGAAGGGCTTCCAGACCTGGGGCGTCAAGCAGGCCGAGCTCAAGCCGAACCTGGCGCTGCTCGTCCACCTCGGCATCACCGGCAAGAAGCCGACCAAGTAGCGGCGGACCCCGGGCCCCCGCCAGGGGTCCTGGTCCGCCGCCCGGGCCCGCTCCCGCAGCCCCCACCACCCCGCCGGCTCACGCCGGCGCCCGCTCCCGACCCCGTCGGTCCCCCACCGGCTTCCCGCCGGCCTCCACCGGCTCTCCGCCGGGCTTCACCCGGATCTCCGCCGCGATCAGCGACGCTCCAGGCGGAACAGCCGGATCTCGCGCTCGATGCGCGCCTGGTACGTCGCGTACGGCGGCCAGAACCTCAGCGCCGCCTGCCACGCCGCCGCGCGTTCCTCGCCCTGCAACAGCCGGGCCCGTACGGCGATGTCCCGACCGCGCCAACTCACTTCCGCGTCCGGGTACTTGATCAGGTTCCCGGTCCAGGCAGGGTGCCCGGGGCGGCCGAAGTTGGAGCCGATCAGCAGCCAGCTCGCACCGTCGCCCTCCGGCATGCAGGCGAGCGGCGTGGTGCGCGGCAGGCCGGACCTGGCTCCCTTGGCGGTGAGGATCACACCGGGCAGCATCTGCGCGCTCAGGATGACCTTGCCGCGGGTCAGCCTGTGCACGGCCTTGTCCAGGGCCGGGATGACGTGTGGTGCGATCTTGGCGAACAGCATGGTCGAGGAGACCTTCTGCATCAGCCTGACGCCGACGGAAGCCATCAGACGGCCATCCTCTCCGTGCTCGTGGACTCGGTCGCGGTCGTGGAGGGGACCGCGGTCGCGGACGCGGACCCGGTCGCGGACGGGCCGAACAGGCCCGCCCGCCGGGCGGCGTGCGCCCGCAGCCGGTGCACCGGGCCGAAGAGCAGCTCGTCGGCCGCGGCCCGCTTGAAGTAGAGGTGCGCGTCGTGCTCCCAGGTGAAGCCGATGCCGCCGTGCAGTTGGATCGCCTCGCCCGAGGTGATCCGCAGCGCCTCCAGCGCCTGCGCGAGGGCGAGGCCGCCCTGCTCGGGGTCCCAGGCGGCGTAGTAGGCGGCGGAGCGGGCCGCCTGCACCTGGACGTAGAGGTCCGCGAGGCGGTGTTTGACCGCCTGGAAGGACCCGATGGCGCGACCGAACTGCTCGCGCCGCCGTACGTGGTCCACCGTGCGGGCCAGCGCCTGTTCCGCCGCGCCCACCGCCTCTGCGGCCAGCACGCCGGCGGCGGCGCGCCCGGTGACGGCGAGGGCCGCCGGTACGTCCCCCCGCCCGTCCCCGAGCAACTCGGCGGGCACGTCGCGCAGTTGGATCCGCCCCTGAGGCCTGGTCTCGTCCAGGGTGGACTGCCGGGCGCGTACGAGTCCGGGCGCGTCCTCCCGTACGAGGAACAGCAGGGTCCGGCTGCGGGCGAAGCCGCCGGTGTGCGCGGCGACCAGGAGCAGCCCGGCGCTGTGGCCGTCCAGCACCTGGGAGACCTCCCCGTAGAGCCGCCGGCCGCCCTCCCCCGACGTGGCCTGCACCCCACCGGCGCGACCGCCGCCGGCCCACTCCCCCGGCACGTTGTCGCCGGTCAGCGCGAGGGCCGTGGCCAGGGCGGTCCCGGGTACGGCGAGCGCGGCGGTCAGCCCGCCGGCGGCGATCGGGGGCAGCAGCGCGGCGCGCTGGGCCTGCGTCCCGAGGGCGGCGATCAGGGGCGCGGCGAGTACGGCGGTGGCGAGCAGCGGCGAGGGCAGCAGGGCCCGGCCGGTCTCCTCGCAGGCGAGGGCGAGGTCGGCCGGGGCGCATCCGACGCCGCCGTACTCCTCGGCGATGGCGATGCCCGGCAGGCCGAGTTGCCGGGCGAGCTGTCGCCACAGTTCGTGGTCGTGTCCGGCGGCGGTGCGGACGGCGGCCCTGACCTCATCCGGGCCGCAGCGTTTGCCCAGGATTTCGCGCAGGGTGCGGCGCATCTCGTGCTGCTCCGCGGTGAAGGCGGCATCCATCGTCGGGCTCCTCCCCGTATCTGACGAGCCGTCATGTTAGGGCGGTGGGAGCCAGATGCACAGGGGGCGGGCGAGGAGGGTTCGACGACCCGCGACGGGCCGGTCAGCGGCGACCCCGCCTGCCGAGGAGTCCCGCGACCGCGAGGAGCACGCAGCCGAGGCCGGCCATGACGGCGTTGCCGAGGATCTCGCGGCCGTCGGGGACGAGCAACCGCAGGAAGCCCAGGAAGCGGATGAAGCCGAACCACTCGTGCAGCAGGGCGCTGACGCCACCGACGAGGAGGACACCACCGAGGAAGGTCACCACCCCCTTGAGCGGGTGGTCGGCGGAGGGTGAGGAGGCCATGGGGGCACCGTAGGAGCCGGGGCGCGGCGCCCGCATCGAACTTCCGGCGCGCACGCTCGCGACGAAAGAGAACAACCACCCGCACCACGTCTCGCGCACTAGCGTCTGACGCAGCGTCAGATATACCGTCGCCCCATGCCTGGACTGTCTGGACCGCCCCGAACCCCCACCGCCACCGCGCCGCGCCGCCGGGTCGCGGTCGCCGGCGTCGCCCTCTCGGACTGCGGCCGGATGGACGGCCCCACCCCCTACGCCCTGCACGCGCAGGCCGCCCGCCGGGCCCTCGCCGACTCCGGACTCGACCGATCCGTCATCGACGGCTTCGCCTCCGCCGGCCTCGGCACCCTGGCCCCGATCGAGGTGGCCGAGTACCTGGGACTGCGCCCCACCTGGGTCGACTCCACCTCCGTCGGCGGCTCGACCTGGGAGGTGATGGCCGCCCACGCGGCCGACGCCATCGCCGCCGGCCACGCCCGGGCCGTCCTGCTGGTCTACGGATCCACCGCCCGCGCCGACATCAAGGCCCGCAGGCGCACCGCGAACCTCTCCTTCGGCGCACGCGGACCCCTCCAGTTCGAGGTCCCGTACGGCCACACACTGGTCGCCAAGTACGCGATGGCCGCCCGCCGCCACATGCACGAGTACGGCACGACCCTGGAACAGCTCGCGTCGGTGGCCGTACAGGCCCGGGCGAACGCCGCCACCAACCCGGACGCCATGTTCCGCACCCCGCTCACCGTGGACGAGGTCCTCTCCTCCGACATGATCGCGGACCCGTTCACCAAACTGCACTGCTGCATCCGCTCCGACGGCGGCTGCGCGGTGCTGCTGGTCGCCGAGGACCTCGTACCGGACACCGCGAAGGACCCGGTCTGGATCCTGGGCACCGGCGCCTCGGTCTCCCACACCACCATGTCGGAATGGGAGGACTTCACCGTCTCCCCGGCCGCCGTCTCCGGCCGCCAGGCCTTCGAACGCGCCGGGCTCACCCCGGCGGACGTCGATCTCGCCGAGATCTACGACGCCTTCACCTACATGACCCTCGTGACCCTGGAGGACCTCGGCTTCTGCGCGAAGGGCGAAGGCGGCGCGTTCGTCGAGAAGGGCCGACTGCTGCGCGACGGGGAACTCCCCGTCAACACCGACGGCGGCGGGCTGTCGGCCTGCCACCCCGGCATGCGCGGCCTCTTCCTGCTGGTCGAGGCCGTACGCCAACTCCGCGGCGAGGCCGGCGCCGGCCAGGTCACCAAGGCGGGCGGCCGACTCCCCGAGGTGGCCCTGGCCTCGGGCACGGGCGGCTGGTTCTGCTCCTCGGGAACGGTCATCCTGGGCCGGGGCTGAGACCCGGGCCGTCTCTTGAGGATCGTGCCGGGGCCGCGGCCCTCACCGACGACCTGGTGCTGTGGCCGGAAAGGTTCACCGTGTGATGACAATCCACCCGTTGATGCGATGGTGTTCGATGGCGCCATGACCAGTGAGAAGAGCGACGCCGACTTCCACGCCACCCTCCACTCCCTGCGCGTGTGGGACACCCGGCTGCCCACCTTCGACCCGGACACGGCACCGACCGACCCGCTCCCCCTCTTCCGTGAGTGGCTCGTGGACGCCGCCAAGGCCGGGCAGCTCGAACCGCACACGATGACCCTGGCCACGGTCGACGCCGAAGGGCGCCCCGACGTGCGCACGTTGATGCTGCACGACGCCGACGAGCGGGGCTGGCACTTCGCCTCGCACGCCACCAGCGTGAAGGGCCGACAGCTCGCGGCCCGACCGGACGCCGCCCTCGGCTTCTACTGGCCCGCGGTGGGCCGGCAGATCCGCCTCCGCGGCCGGGTCACGGCGTGCGGACCCGAGGAAAGCCGCGCGGACCTCGCGGTCAGGTCCCGCGGCGCGCTCGCCGCCGCGCTGACGGGACACCAGAGCGAGGTCCTGCCCTCCCTCGCGGACCTGGCCGAAGCCTCGGCGGCGGCGTGGGCGCGCGCGGGCGCCGAGCCGGACGCGGTGGCGCCGACGTGGACGCGGTACGTGCTCGACGCGACGGAGGCCGAGTTCTTCCAGGGCGACGCGGCCCGCCGCCACACCCGCCTCCACTACCGCCGCACCCCCACCACCCCCTGGACCCGAACCCTCCTCTGGCCCTGACGGGACGGGCCCGTCCCCCACCGAGCCCAACGGGACTCCGCCGCGCGCCTCAAACGCCGGCGAGGCTGGATTGCCGACCCGAACCGGAAGGGTGGCCCGGACCCGCGCCTCAAACGCCGGCGAGGCTGGGGTTGCGGGACCGGCCGGCGAGGCTGGATTGGCCGGACCCGGACCGGGAGGGTGGCCCGGACCCGCGCCTCCAACGCCGGCGGGGCTGGATTAGCCGGACCGGCCGGTGAGGCTGGATTGACGGGGGTCGGACGGTTGGTCGGGGGCGGGGACGGGGTGGGGTGTTGGCCGGGACGTAGAAGTGGGATGTGTGGCGCGT
>NZ_JAPNLK010000230.1 GCF_026627505.1 Streptomyces sp. H27-H5
GGCACCGTCACCGGATGGGCCGGGCAGAGCATCATCGTCCAGCTCGACGCCCCCACAGGCCGCTTCACCACCGGAGAGATCCGCTGCCCCTCCCTCGGCCTCGAACCCATCAGACGTGAGTAGTTACGGCTGCCGTACCGGGACCGGCCTCACACTGACGACACCACGCCTACAACCTCAGTAACCATCAGGGTCCCCGACCTGCACAAACACAAGATCATCGGGACTTTGAATCAGCCCTGCCCCGCCAGCCGTACAAGTGAAAAAGGCTCCAGGCTCAATGTCTTCCTGCGTGTGTGATAACTCTCCCGGTGACTCACCTCGCGGCATTCACACCTGTTCGGGTTAATGTATGTGATATCCAAGGGCACCCCGCAGTGCGCGGGAATCACTCGAAAGACCCTATCTCGGAGCAGATTGTGAGACGAGAGGATGATTGCCAGACGACTGCGTGAACGATTCCCGCCTGGAGGGAATGCCGATATCCGTGGTTCGATCGTAGTGATCGCAGCTAGATAGCGGCCGACTGATCGAAGGAAAGGTGGCTGGCCATGCACCCATTCAAACATCAGGGAGTCTCCCCGAAAAAACTGACCTTCGTTCTTTTCGCTGTAGACTGCCTCGCGAGATGGGCGAGAGTGCCCCTGACCCGCCAGACGCGAATCTCGACCATCAGCGGCCGAGGCTGGGGCAGGGAATTACGCCGTCATTTACAGCACATATGCGTATGGGTCGAACGGCATGCGCGAGGGGCCATGAACAGGCGCACGTGGGAGAAGCTGCAAAGGTGTGAGGTCTTACTGGTCGAACCCGAACTGGCAGATGTCAAACCAGAACAGGTGGAAACCCACCTCCCTCCACCCTATCCTGGACGAAATTTCTTCGGGAGCGGCAGCGAGAACGCCCATGTTGGGATCCTGCGGCTGAAGCTGAGTACGATGGGCAGCCCCGCGATCGATCGTGCACTCGGCCCGAAGTCACTTCCTGTGAAAGCCTCCGAATGGTTGTCCCAACTCACCGACGAACAAGAATGGGACGAGCGTATCGAAACTGCATGCGTTCACTACCAGCTCTTACTCGGGCTGCGGGGGCGCGCAGTCGACGGAATACCCGATGAGTTTTTCTGGAATACCATGTGGCGCAGGTGAAAAAGGGAGGTGAGGTACTCCAGTCCCCGCGCTCGTAAGGCCCGGTGCGTTCCGTGGCGTCAGGTCGACCCTGGCGCTACGGAACTCGAATATGCTCACACCACATGAAACAGAACCCGTACGATCTGGGGCGAGTGGCGAAACGGTAAACGCAGCGGCCTTAAAAGCCGTACCCGGAAACGGGTTGTGGGTTCGAGTCCCACCTCGCTCATGGCGAACGCTCCAAGCTCGGCCTGTTCGTACCGAGTGGCGCGGTCTTGTACTACAGCCGGGTCAGAGCGCGAGGAAGCCGCCGAGACAGCGGATTCACCTCCGTAAACGGCAAGGCCGGAGGGCCGAAAGCGAAGAAGTAACTGCCGTTCCGTCATTTCAATCGCATGGCCATCGGGGTACTGGCTCATGGCTGACGGGTCCTTAACACCCCAAATATCCGAGAACGGAACGACCCCGACCTCGATCACGGCCACCTCCACGCCGAGGAGATTGCCGTGTGGAAGACCCGACACAGGGGTGGCCGGCTGTTCATGGCCCGCGTGGACAAGTCGGGGCGCCCGCAAGCAGGCGCGGTCCTGCGACCGCTACCGAACCGCCCTGCGGCACCACGGCACCATCGGTGCCTACTACACGACGACAGAATCGGAATCCCTCTACGAGGAATGTCAGCACGGCCGCCCGAATTGCAAAACCCTCACCACACCACCACGGCCGAAGCCCTGACCTCGAAACCCCATGGGGCACTGCGCTAGCTCAACCGTTCAGAGCCGGGGGCTCACAATCCTCGGTCGCAGTTCGAGTCCCGCGCGCGCCTCATCCACCCACCGCTCGGAATCGTCGCTCCGGCGCGCGCATCCCCTTGGGGGCACCGCGCCCCGTGCCATCCATGCCCGTCGACGCCGAGGGGCCGACCCAAAGAGGGGTCATGCAGCAGAGCAAAACACTCAACATACACGTAGAGAGCCTGGGCTCGTTCTTCAGTCTGGGACTGATCGAGGAAATCCGCAGATCAAACGAGCTCAAGACGACCGACGACGTCAACGAGGCCGACGTCCGCGTCATTATTATCGGCCGTGCGGAGCCAGGAATGTCGATCAAGCCAGCCCCCAAAGGCGTTCCCGCCATCCTGCTCCTGGAGGAAGCCGAGGCACTCGATTTCAAAAGCACCTTCGATGACGGAGTGATCTCCGTCATCAAACAAGCGGACGTGGACACGGCACTACTCGTCAACGCCGTCCAACAAGCCGTCAGAGGGGTCGGCTTCGTGACCACCAGCGTGCTCCGGCAACGCCTCGACCCGAACATCAACGGCCACCCGATGAGCCTGACGGAGCGAGAGGGAATGTTCCTGGCACTCGCCGCAGACGGGTACACCACCCACGAGATCGCCCGTCACATGGGATACTCGGAGCGCACCGTGAAGTTGATACTCAACGGAATCGTGACCAGATACGCCCTGAACAACCGCACCCACGCCGTGGCAAGCGCGCTGCGCGCCGGCTTGATCCGCTGAGCAGCGACGGGGCTGGGGTACGGGGCCCCACCGACCCAGGGCTGATTCAAAGTCGTCAGGTGGGGAGTCGCCGCTGGTCGGGTGCCGTGTCTCCGCCGCTGGACCCCGGAACCCCCTGGGGCCTCCCGGCGGTCCGGAATCTCGAGCGGTATGGCCACCTGCCCAGATGTGCTCACCACCCGGGCCCGAGTTGACGCTCACGGCCTGCCCCCGCACCACCTCGAAACCCCCCGACCTGCACAAACACAAGATCATCGGGACTTTGAATCAGCCCTGCCCACCGACCTCAGACGCAGGACGGACGCGGCGCCGGCATCTGAACCGCCCCGGTGTGTCCGGGGACTCAGTTTGTTGGATGAGTGGCCCGGACGGGCTCGTGGTGGTGATCGTAGTGGGCCTGTTCGGCCTCGGCGGGGGTGAGGTCGTCGCCGGCGGTGTGCAGGCGGTTGTTGTTGTACCAGTCGGCCCAGGTCAGGGTGGCGATCTCGACGTCGGTCAGGGACTGCCACGGGCCGTTCGGCTTGATGACCTCGGTCTTGAAGAGGCCGATCGTGGACTCGGCGAGGGCGTTGTCGAGCGCGTCACCGACCGTGCCGACGGAAGGAGCGATTCCGGCTTCCTGCAGATGGTCGGTGTAGCGAATGGCAAGGCATTGGGACCCGGCATCGCTGTGGTGGACCAGGCCGGCCAGGTCGGTGGCGCCGGCCCGGAACCGGGCGGCGACCGCCATTTCCAGGGCGTCCAGGACCAGGCCGGTGCGCATGCGCCCGGCCGCCGACCCAGCCGATGATCCGGCGGGCGTACACGTCGATGACGAATGCCACGTAGACCGTGAGGCTTATTCACGGGGGGTTCGCAGCCTGGTTTCCTTGATCATGGAGGCGGCCCCGCTCGGTAGCCTGATGTTTGCGACCACATCAGATGACTACCGGGGCGGGGCCGTTGAGCTGGGACGTTACG
>NZ_JAPNLK010000231.1 GCF_026627505.1 Streptomyces sp. H27-H5
ATCTGGGACCAGATCACCGGGACTCTCGGCCTGTCCGCAGCAGCCTGAACCACCGTCACCACCACGGCCAGATACGCCCCGAACCAGAACACACCCACCAGGACTCACCCAACCTGACAACGCCGCCACGACGAATCCTTGAGATCGCCGCCGAGAGTGTCGGGCTCAGGGTTGGCGGGTGATACGAGCGTTGAGGGAGGGTTCGGTGAGGTCGGCCTCCACCGCCACCGGGACGCTCTTGGCTCCTTGCCCGTCCCCGATGGTGAGGACGCCGACCCGGGTTCCGGTCTTCGCGGTGTGCGGGGTCGGGGAGATTCCCGGCTCCAGGGTGAGTTTGAGTCGTTGGCCCGGTACGCCGATCACGTTCAGATCTCCTGCGGCCACCAGTGGGGTTCGGCCGCCGAGGCCGTCGTCCACGTGACCGACCCTCTGGCCCTCGCGGACCACCGGAGCCAAGGTGAGGGCCTGCCGTACCGCTTCGATGATCTTCTTGCTGTTGGCCTTGACCAGGCGCAGGCTGTTCTCCGCGTTGAGGTCCGGGCCGGTCGCACGCTGGTCCATGAGCGTGCCCACGATCAGGGGGGTCTGGTCGCCGACCGTCTTGTAGGCCGCCCACATCAAGGCCCCGCCCGCGGGCGTGTTCGATCCGGTCTTGATGCCGCGGACGCTGAGGCCGTCGACGGTGAGGAGGTCGTTGTTGTTGTACAGGGTCTGGGGCAGGCCCTTGATGTCGGCGCTCGGCAGCGCGACCACCGCGCGGAACGCGGCGTCCCTCATCACCGCCTCGGCGAGCTTCAACTGGTCGGTTGCCGTGCTGATGGTCCCCGCGTCCAGGCCGCTGGGATCGGTGTAGGTGGTGTCGTTCATCCCCAGGGCTTTGGCGGCGGTGTTCATCTTCTCGACGAAAGAGGCTTCGAGGTCGCTGCCGGTGTCCCAGCGTGCGAGCAGTCGGGCGATGTTGTTGCCCGAGGGGATCATGAGCATCTTCAGCATGTCCCGCTGACTGAACGTCGTACCGGCGACCAGGCCCTCGACGCGGGACTCGTCCTCGGACGCGCCCTCCGCCACGGCCTTCGCGTCGACCGCGACCCGCGGACCGTCCTCACCCTGGCGCAGCGGATGGCCCTGGAGGAGCACGTAGGCCGTCATCACCTTGGCCACGCTCGCGATCGGCACGCGCTTTTGCTCGCCGAAGACGCCGATGTCCCCGGAGCCGGGGACCCGGACGGCGCCCTGCCCCTTGGCGGGCCACGGCACGGAAAACCCCCCGCCGAGAGTCGCACCCTCGGCCGCGACGAGCCGCAGATCGGGAAGCGGGCGCAACAGCTGCGCGCCGGTGACCGCCCCGGCGAGGAGGAGCAGGATCGGGGTCCAGATCTTGACACGGCGCACCATCGTGCGACGCGGGGTCTCCGGCGGGGGCGCGGTGTTGGTGAGCTCCGCCAACAACTCCAGCGGGGAGAGTACGGTGTCGTGGGCGGGCTCGGCGACCTTGACCGCGGTGGGGAGGGGGACGGGAGCGGGCGCCTTGTCCGCCGGGGCGGGGTCAAGCTCCCTCAGGGCCACGAACTCGCTGGTCCGCTCGGCATCTGCCTCGTCGTCCCGGGCCAACACCGGTACTTGCCCTGTCGTTTGCGTGCCCATACGCGCCGGACCGGCCTCTCCGCGCTCCGGGCTGCCGGCCCGCCGGCTCTCCCGGACGGCCGTGCTGTCAGGCCGGCGCGCCGCGGCACTGCCACCTTCACCGATTCCCGCCCCGGGCATCGCCCGCTCCCCACACGCGCCCGCGACGAAGCCGGTATCGGTCTCCCGCCCCGGCCCGGCCTCGGGCCCGGCCGAGACCTTGTCCTCGGCCTCCCCGCAACCCGGATCGTCGCCGCTCTCCACCACCGCAACCTCCACCCCCGCGGACTCGGGGGCACCCGGGCCCCCAGGATCCGCGGCGGCCGTGTCCAACGAACCGGACCCTTTCACCGGCACCCCGCCTCCCCCCGTCCTCGGAGTCCGAGAGGAACCACCCGCCGCCACTGCCTTCATCAACGCCCGCCTTGCCACTCACACCGCCACCACCCCACCGCTCCCACGATGGCCGGTAACGCGCCCGTTCTCCGACACCTCCGGCGAAGCCACGAAGGACACTCACCCACCTGCTCTACGTACGCCACGCGCCGCACGTTCCCCCCAGCCCAAAATGCCACACATCGGACATATTCCATGACGGTGCGTGACCGGTTCGAGCATTCTCCGGCGCTGAAGACACGGCAGCTGTAGTTCCGGGGAGTGTCATGAATCAGGTGTGGATCTCCTCGAAGGAGTGAGCCTGATGGGTACGACGACTGGTCACCTGATCGAGAGCGTGGACGGCGTGTCGCTTGCCGAGGTCGGCGCGAGCACTGAGGGTGCCGACGTGAAGTCGATGCCGGTGTCGCAGAACGGTCTGTCCAGCGAGCTGCTGGAGGAGCTGGCCGCGCTCGCGGCCGAGAAGGTCCGCGATGGGGAGGGTCTGCGGCTGATGGGCGAGGGCGGTCTGCTGCCCGAGCTGGCCCAGCACCTGATGCAGGCCGCGCTGGAGGCCGAGATGGATGAGCACCTGGCCGCGGAGGCGGGCCGGGCCGGCGGCCGCGGCTCGCGCTCGGGCGGCAACACGCGCAACGGCTACCGGAGCAAGAAGGTGATGACGGAGGTGGGCACCGTGATGGTGCAGGTGCCCCGGGACCGGCTGGGCACCTTCCAGCCCCGGATGCTGCCCAAGTACGCCCACCGGACCGGCGCGCTGGACGATCTGGTGATCTCGCTGACCGCGAAGGGCCTGACCTCCGGGGAGATCGTCTCCCACCTCGCCCAGACATACGGCATGACCACGACGAAGGAGACCATCTCCACCATTACCGACAAGGCCCTGGAGTCGATGGCGGAATGGCGCACCCGCCCGCTGGACGCGGTCTACCCGGTCGTCTTCATCGACGCCGTGCACGTGAAGGTGAGGGACGGGAATGTCGCCAACCGGCCGATCTACGTGGCCATCGCGGTCACCGTCGACGGCTACCGGGAGATCCTCGGCCTGTGGGCCGGCGACGGCGGCGAGGGCGCGAAGTACTGGCAGACGGTCCTGACCGAGATCAAGAACAGGGGCGTCCGTGATGTGCTGATGCTGGTCTGCGACGGGTTGACCGCCTTGCCCGACGCCGTGAACACCGTCTGGTTGGCCACCGTGGTCCAGACCTGTGTAGTTCACCTGCTCCGCGCGAGCCTGCGATACGCCTCACGCCGCGACTGGGCCGAACTCGCCCGTGACCTCAAGCCCGTCTACACGGCCGTCAACGAGGACCAGGCCCGTCAGCGGCTGACCGACTTCGACGACAAGTGGGGCAAACGATACCCGTCGATCGCCGGAACCTGGGAACGGGCCTGGAGCGAGTTCGTGCCCTTCCTCGGCCTGCCCGACGCCATCCGGCAGGTCGTCTACACCACCAACGCGATCGAGGGCGTTGTCAGGTTGGGTGAGTCCTGGTGGGTGTGTTCTGGTTCGGGGCGTATCTGGCCGTGGTGGTGACGGTGGTTCAGGCTGCTGCGGACAGGCCGAGAGTCCCGGTGATCTGGTCCCAGATCG
>NZ_JAPNLK010000232.1 GCF_026627505.1 Streptomyces sp. H27-H5
CTTACGAGGTGCCCTCTTGCTCGGGTCTGATGGAAGCGTAGAAACTCCCATCATCCCAGGTCAGCGGGCACCTCTTCTGATTTCTCCATCCACAGCCCGACCACTACGCGGTGGATCCAGGCTGAGAGAACATCGACTTCCCAGTCATCCGGGGCCCTCTCTGGCCGCTCCCACACGCCGAGTACAAAGAGCTTGGCATCCCGCAATCGGACGCCACACAATCCTGTTGCGTCCCCTCGGATACTGCCATCGAAGCCAATTGCGATCTGGTCGCCCGGCATGATCGGATCTGCCTGAGAAAGGCAAGCGTCCCACTCGCTCTTGCTCATCCATCCATCGCTACTTTCAGCGATCTGGTTGAAGAAGAATCGACAGTAGGTCGAATCCGGAGTCGTGCGGTCAAAGAGGATGGTTCGAGTCAAACCGTCAATGTCCGCCCACGAGGCATCTCCGTAGGCTTCAACGAGGGCGGCCCTTACGGCAGCCTCATCGCGGATACGCTCTACATCGATAGACCCTTCAAGGCAGTCGTACAGCCAATAGCCCTGTGCCACCATCTCAGACTCGTGAATAGCCTGAGCTACGCTGTCCTCGTTGGGGTTGTAGGCATTGGTCGTACAGACCCAACGGCTACCGGCCTTGGTGGTCTTCTCAATGTTTCGCTTCAACGTCTGGTAGAAGTCCGGGCCCCCATTGCTGGAAACCCAGTGATGGACCTCGTCCATAAGGCAAAACGACGGTCGATTTCCCTCGTTAGTTCGCCCCGCGGTGGCCTTCGGCTTGATGCTTCCAGGCTTGCCAGACTTGAACTGGATAATGCTCTTACCGATGTCTAGGCCGTACTCAGCCTCAGCCGGCGATTCCGAGAGCATTCCTCGGATCATGTCTAGAGTCTGGTCCGTCTGATCAAGCGCCGTGGCGCCGATCTGGACAACAGGAAGCGGAACAGCCTTACCTACAGGAAGGCCGAAGGCGTCGAAGTGGGAGAACCTACAGGGGCCGAGGAACTCGACAATTGCCAGAGCGGCAAGAAGTGGGGTCTTGCTAAGCCCCAGCCTTTCGCTCGTCGGAGCGTTGCGGCTGAGTAGGTCCACCCCCCGTCAGATTTGATGCTGTAGAACCACAGCACAAACCGAAGTTGTTCGGGAGTGAACTGCCAGCTTTCACCGGCTCGATCCCCATCAGGCTGAACGATGTACCTTTGACACCAGCGAATAATCTGGTAGCCGAGAGTCTCAGTAGGCTTCGGAACCCCTGCCGGCAGGTTACCTGTCTGCAAGGGCCCCACCGCCTATCTAAGAGCCGCCCAGTAGCTTGTAAAGCTCATGCCATATCCAAAGCCGTTGGCTCCTCAGAACCCCTTTCGGGGCTGTCCTCAGGATTGTTCTCGATGGTCATGCGAAGCCGGGCGCGGTCCTCGACCGTGGCGCCCCACTTGGCAACCCGCTGCCGGATCTCGCCAGCTAGCTTGAGATCACCGAGGTAAAGGCCGTCAACGAGCTTTGTAGTCAGCTCCAGTTCCGCCCAGTCCGTCTCTGTCCAATGGGCTGTCTGGGGCGCAGTGCTCCAGGTCCGCCAAAACCTCTTGGCTCCGCCAGTCGTAATGCCGAGTGCCTTGGGGAGCTCGCGGCCTGGCTGAGCGCTAGCGCTGAGCTCCTGGGCGTGAGAGTGGGCATTGCGCCTGACTGCGTTGTCCTTGGGTGCTGGTCCTCGGGTCACAGCCTCACCGCCGGCAGGTCGCCGTACAGCTCCTCTAGGTCTTCCAGCTCAGCCACGGCATCCTGACGCCAACTGCGCTTGCGCCGCGCCCTGGTGGGCTCGGCCGCGTCCTGGAGGCGTGGGCCTTCGGCGGCCTGGTCGTCCTGGTACATCTCTGCATCAGCCCCTGAGGTAGCAACAACAAGAAGGAGTCCCGTGCTGGGACATGACGAAGGCCCCACCCACACGGGCAGGGCCTTACTGGTCTGGTCGGCCGGACTCGAACCGGCGGCCTCCTGGTCCCAAACCAGGCGCTCTACCAACTGAACTACGACCAGGCGGTGAGAGTCCGCCCCCGGGCTCGAACCGGGATCTCTGCGGATTTCTTCTGGATCTCCCTCACGGGGCCAGTACCGCGCACCTCTACCAGTTGGGTCAGGCGGACTCTCACACGATCTACAACCGGCGGGCTTACAACCCCGTTCGGCACAAGCCCCGCAAGGGCAAGGGTTACTGATGGGCGGCCAGTTGTAGAAGAAGACGCTGCAAGGCATACGAGGACTCACATGCAGCGTTGTGCCCACTCCGAGACTCGAACTCGAAAACTCCCGGGTCTGAGCCGGGCGGCTTTACCAAATTTGCCTAAGCGGGCAAGCGGGGTAGCGGACTCGAACCGCTCTTCCCCCCTGTTCCCTCAGGTGACTAGCCAGAGGTAGTAAGGGTAGGGGTGCATCCCATACACCGTCCCCTTGTCCTATCGTTGCAGCGGTCAGGCCGCTATTGTCGGACCAGCTAGGCCGGTTGGATTCGAACCAACACCACCCGGTTTTGGAGACCGGTGCTCTTCCAATTGAGCTACGCCCTATTGCTAGCAGAGCCGGCGGGTAGCTGGCCAAGGGAGTGCGTGCCCTCCGTAGCCTTCTATGAGGTCGCTGCTAGCTCTGTACGGGTGGAGGGACTTGAACCCCCGACATGCGGTTTGTAGGACCGCCGCTCTTCCACTGAGCTACACCCACAAGCGGGACCCGCCTCTAGCCGAAGCCAGGCAGGACCCTAGTGAATCCGGTAGGACTTGAACCTACGACCGTGGGATTAAGAGTCCCCAGCTCTACCAACTGAGCTACGAATTCAAGATGGCCAGGTGCAGGGCGGGGACTCGCGGGGACTCGAACCCCAGGAGGCCAACCCCCGCGCTTTCAAGCTACGGCGCCGGCACCCACCGGCTTACCCATTCCCCTTGCTGGCATGGCAGGGTTCGAACCTGCGACACGAGGATTAACAGTCCTCTGCTCTGCCTTCTGAGCTACATGCCATTGGTGGACCCTGTCGGATTCGAACCGCTACTCGTCCATGCAAGGGACGCGTGTTACCAGTTACACCACAAGGCCCAAAGGCGTCTGAACTCTTCGACGGCCATAGGCCGCGCACTCCCATGGGGTCGGGGTTATCTCTCGGGTGGGGCCTAATGCCCATACGTCCGAGCCTTTGCCGACTCCCATCCCATATCCAGACTGGGGAGTCCCTAGCGAGCCCCATGCCGGATTCGAACCGGCGTCCCCGCATTGGAAGTGCGGTGCTCTAGACCTGACTGAGCTAAGAGGGCAAAAGCGTGCTACGGGATTCGAACCCGTGTTACCTCCCTTCGCGGGAGGAGTCCTAAGCCACTAGACGAAACACGCGTCCCGTCCGTCCCCTGATCAGGGGGAGTTTCAGGGACAGGGGTGCTACCCCATCGTTGGCTCACCCGGGCTCGAACCGGGGCGCTCTGGCGTATGAGCCTCGATCCACCGCGTGATCTTTGATCACGCGGTGTGATTGCTTTTGTGGTGGGTTTCCGGATTCGGGCAGGCCGGTATCCCGGGTGGCCGTCCCGGTGGCGGGTTCTCCGAGGTTCTTTCT
>NZ_JAPNLK010000233.1 GCF_026627505.1 Streptomyces sp. H27-H5
AGAAAGAACCTCGGAGAACCCGCCACCGGGACGGCCACCCGGGATACCGGCCTGCCCGAATCCGGAAACCCACCACAAAAGCAATCACACCGCGTGATCAAAGATCACGCGGTGGATCGAGGTTGAGGTTGCCCGCTCTGGACAGTGATCGCCACGACCGCGGTGGCTGCGGCGAGCGTGAAGTAGAGCAGATTGTCACGGAACCCTATCCGGGTCTTCTGCTCCTCCTTGATGCAGTTGTACTCGGCCAGCAGGAATTTGCTCTCGGTTACGTCATCTGTCGTGGCCACGGCCAACTCCTAAGCTGGGGTCGAGACTGGGCTGACGAGTGGGCGGGTAGGGCAACGGCGCTCTCCGGCCTTTGCCCGCCCCCGAAGGTCCGGAGCGCTTAATCAGCGGTATCGAAGGACGGCAGGTTGTTGGGGTTGTTTCGCTCGATCCAGCCTTTTCCGTCCGCCGCGATTCCTTCCAGGAGGCGGAAGGTGTGAATGAAACCAGCCGCATTGAGGTTGATCTCGGCGACTTCTTGGGCGTTCTCGTCCGGGGCCAGTTGATGGGCGTCTGCGTCCTTGACGCGAATATTCCTTGCCGGCCCGTTGGTGAGAATCAGTTCCAACTCGTAGCTGGCATGGGTGCTTTCCGTCACTTGTACGGAGGACAACGCCTCGAACCGGTAGTTGCTGCGCTGCTCGTTTCCGCGCTTCGCGTCGGTGAAATCAGTTTCCGAGCTAATTTCACGAACGCCATCCTGGGTGACCAGGAAGAGCCGGAAGCTGTAGCGCGAGTATCGCCAAGGGCCGCGCTTCGCCCGCCCCCGCTTGTAGGGGCGTGCGGGTGTCACCAGGATGGTGTGGGTGATCAGGTCACGCCAGGTGAGCTGGTAGTGCCGAAGCGCTTCGTCGATGAACAGTGTCTTGTCGCAGGTGAGCCAGTTCTCCATTTCCTGCTCACTTGGCCGCGTGGTGTCTAGGAATGACTTCCAGTTCTCGTATGCGATCTGTCGTGTGGACAGCCGCTCGTGATACTCCTGGGTCTCCCTGACCAGCCGATTCTCTTCACGCCGGGCCACCAGCCATGAGGAAGTAGCCGTGTACCCGGACCAGGCCATACCGACCACGGCCAAGACGGCGAGCGGAATACCCGATGCACCGCCACCTGAGGCCGCCGTTCCGAGCACGGAAAGCACTGTGATGCCGAGAATGCCGAGGGCGAACACGGAGAGAGCTTTCGCCATCACCGCATTTCTGTTCTGGCGACGGGGGCCGAACAGGGTGCCGCTGTTGTGGCGGTTTCGGGCGTCCTCGGCGAGGTAGCGGATCAGCCAGTTGACCCGCTCCACACTGATTCGGCTCTCGCGGTAGAGGAGCGCGATCTCGGTGGCGAGGCTGTTGCGGACGTGGATGGAGTACCCGAGCCATTCATCCGGGCCGAATCCGTGGGGCGCACGGATTGCGAAGTAGTGATCGAACGAGTGACGGACGCGCTCGGTGAACCCATCTCGGGTGGAGGCCGGGTCGCGCATGTGCGGGATGTGGGGCTCAGTCATGACGTTCGGCCGGTGGTCCCGGAAGCACCATCGGCGGCCGAAGTGAGTCGCAGTCAGGCCCGCACCGAGCGCCATCAGCAACTCGATGACTGCCTCAGCGGGATCTGAGACCAGCGCCGTGATCCAGAGGCATGCGCCGCCGATGACGAACATGGCTGCTCGGACCCGGAAGGCTGCCTGGGCGACGGCAGCTGTGCTCGGACGGGGCGGCAGGGCCCGTGGCCCAATGGGGTCGGGCTCGAAATAGGCCCAAATCCGGTGTACCCGGTCGTTGCCGAATCGATCTGTCTCCGCCCGCTCGCGATTCTCCGCCCACAGACTGTCCTTCAGCCCTCCGGTGAGTACGAGGTCGAGGTGGCGGAGGATCCCCTCGCGCTGGCGAGCCGGCAGGGCTCGCAGCCGCTTCAACACGAGCCCTGTGTCACCGTCTGCGGTGCTCAGCATCGCCAGCAGTTCGAAAGTGATGCGGAGGGCGTCTTTCCACTCTCCCTCGGCGTAGTTCCGTACGAGCCGGGAGGCGCGGTGCAGCTGTTGAATTTCCTCGGCGTTGAGGTCGTGGTAGGCGCGCGTACTGAGCATGGCGAGCACCCAGTGGAAACGAACCTCTGCGTTGTCGTTGCCGTGTGCGATTGAATCGGTGATCATTTCGCGAGCGCGGCTGGAGATGCCATCCTCCAGAAACCGGATACCTACCCTGTACTTCTCCTGAGGAGAGGCATCCGGATGGACGAAGTAGACATTGGAATTGTGTACGGTCTCGGCTTGGATTCCGACGGTGGAGTCGTATGCGGCCGAGTTGTGCGTGACGTTGCTGCCGTTCATGCCGAGCCACCCGTCGCCACAATCAGGGGTGCCAGCTTGGCCACCAGCACAGGGCACTCTGCGATGAGGCCACGTAACTTCTTGAGTGTCATGGCTGTCCGCTTGGACGATTCAGCAGTGTTCTCCCTTGCAGTCCGGCGGGCAGAGTCCAGATCGGCCAGCGCCTCTCGGCAGGTGTCGTCGTCGAGAGCACCCTCGGTGTGGTGACGCATCAGGTGCAGGCGAAAGCCGTCAAGTTCCGCGTTCAGGTCCTTCGGGCTGGTGACCTTGGGATCCGTGTTGAGGTAGACGTTACTGTCCTTGACAGAGCCGGCCATGATGCCAATGGTGCTGCCATGGGCGGTGTTGTGGACGTGCTCTGCGAGTCGGTCGCCCGATTGGGCTCTGTCTGTCCGGGGCACCGTGATCTCCGTCTGTTCCTTCACTAGCTCCATGGCCAGCCGTACAGCGAATGCCGCCGCGTTCGCCGCGGCCCGCGGCTGCCAGCTACGGTCCTCTGCGCTGCTCTTCGTGCCGTCGGCTCGATCACTGATTCCCCGGATGATCGCCACCGGCGCCCCGTTGAGGTGACCGGCCTGTGCCACACCGGCGGCCTCCATCTCGATCGCGAGGGCATCGTTGTAGTGCTGTCGGATCCACTGTGCCTCGGCCGAGATCTTCGAGTTCTGTACGACCTCGCCGGCCGCAATCGCACCGAAGTGCACCTGCGGGGCGCCCCCATGGCCGTGGGTGTCGTCGGTCCAGTTGTTCACGCGAGCGAGATGCGAGCCGAGCTGGCTGATGGCGTGGGGTGCCTCCCATACCCGTGGGCGGGCCTTCAGTCCGTCGTCCTCACTGGTCCCGCCGTGGTATGCGTACACGTGTGTCGCCATCACCACGTCGCCCAGTCTGGCGGTTTCCCACAATGCGCCGGCAACGCCGACGAACAGCACGGCCACCGGCGAGAATTCCTGAATCGCACGCTCAGCGATCACTGCGGAGGAATGATTGCCCTTGTTCGTCAGGGCGAGTGCGATACGGCATGAGCCTCGATCCACCGCGTGATCTTTGATCACGCGGTGTGATTGCTTTTGTGGTGGGTTTCCGGATTCGGGCAGGCCGGTATCCCGGGTGGCCGTCCCGGTGGCGGGTTCTCCGAGGTTCTTT
>NZ_JAPNLK010000234.1 GCF_026627505.1 Streptomyces sp. H27-H5
TCACTCACCAGAAAGGTGCCCCACTCTGCGTCCCCGATTCGTTCCAGACACTCGAATCATCGCAGGCCAGGGCACCTTTCGTGCTACCGGTCCCACTCCAGGGCGAATTCAGCTGAATGCCCGAGGTCGAGTTGCGGGAGCGTGCGGTCCGGTTGTATATGGCCGCGGATCCGAAGCCGGTGGTCCGCCGGCTGGCGGGGCAGCTCGGGGTTCATCCCGAGGGAGGCCCTGCGGACCTGGATCCGGGACGCCCGCAGCCAGGCTCCGGCCGTCTCCGTGGGCGGCAAGGGAGCCGGCCGGGGCCAGGCGGCCGGGGTGGTGGCCCGGCTGGACGGAGCGGTCGCCGAGGAGCTGGACGCGCTGCGGCGGGAGGTGATCGAGCTGCGGCGCGCGAACGAGATCCTCAAGGCGGCCAGCGCGTATTTCGCCGTCCAGCTCGACCAGACCGGCCGGCGCTCCTGACGTTCTTCGACGGACATCAGGACGCGTTCGGGGTCGAGCCGCTGCTCCGGGAACTGAACATCCCCGCCTCCACCTACTACCACTGGCGTGAGCGTCAACGCCGTCCCAGCGACCATCACCTGCGTGATGTGGAGCTCCTGGAGATGGTCCGCGACATCCACACCCGTTCCGGACGCAACTCGAGCAGCATCCGGACCGCGACCTGCAGTTCCGCTACATCAACGACCAGGTCACCACGGCCCTGACGAACGGTCAGCCTGTGATCAGCGTGGATGCGAAGAAGAAGGAATTGGTCGGCGAATACGCCAACAAGGGCCTCGACTGGCGACCGGCTGGCGATCCCCGCCGGGTCGGTGTGCACGACTTCCCCGGTGAGCAGGGCAAGGCGGTGCCCTACGGGATCTACGACCTGGCCGCGAACGCCGGCTGGGTGTCGGTGGGCAGCGACGGCGACACCGCGCAGTTCGCCGTGGAGACTATCCGCCGCTGGTGGACCACCGTCGGCCACCCCGCCTACCCCCGGGCCACCCGACTTCTGGTCACCGCCGACGCGGGCGGATCGAACGGCTACCGTCTGCGACTGTGGAAGAAGGAACTGGCCGCGCTGGCACAGGAGATGGGACTGGCAATCACGGTGTGCCACATGCCGCCAGGCACCCAATGCCGTTGCTTGAGTTAGTGAACTATCGCGGGGTGTAGCGTGATGACCTTGGCCTGCGTTCCGCGTAATTCGGCTGGTCTAGAGGGTTCGATGCGGTGAAGTGCCTGGTCAGCGGCCTCGTTGGTGCCGAGCGGGCTGGAATGGCCTAGAGAAACGCTTTGGCTCATTGTCCATCAACCGCATGGGTCAGGCGTGTATGGTCTAGTGTCCCGAGTCTCAGGAAATCCATAGAAGTATGCTGATCTCATGGCGCGCATGGGACGGCCGACGGCCGAGGTGGTTCTGACGGACGACGAGCGAGAGACGCTGCTGCGTTGGTCGCGGCGGGCCACCTCGGCACAGGCTCTCGCGCTGCGTTGCCGCATCGTTCTTGCCTGCGCCGACGGACTGTCAAATGTGCAGGTGGGGGCAGAACTCAAGGTGCATCCGACCACCGTAGGTAAGTGGCGCAAGCGGTTCGCCGTGGACCGACTCGATGGGCTTGCAGACGAGAAGCGGCCAGGGCCTGCGCGCACGGTGACCGACGAGTTGGTTGAGGACGTGGTCGTACGAACCCTGGAGACGACACCGAAGGGCGCCACGCATTGGTCGACGCGCGAGATGGCGAAGGAGAGCGGACTGAGCCAGTCGACCGTCTCCCGGATCTGGCGCACCTTCGGCCTCAAGCCCCACCTCGTGGACACCTTCAAGCTGAGCAAGGACCCGCAGTTCATCGAGAAGGTACGGGACGTCGTCGGCCTCTACCTGGACCCGCCGGAGCGGGCCATCGTGCTGTGCGTGGATGAGAAGTCACAGATCCAGGCACTGGACCGATCAGCCCCGGTCCTGCCGATGATGCCCGGCATGCCCGAGCGCCGCACCCACGACTACCTTCGCGGCGGCGTCACCACCCTGTTCGCAGCACTGAACACCGCAACCGGCGAAGTCATCGGCTCGCTCCACCGCCGCCACCGCGCCTCGGAGTTCAAGAAGTTCCTCGCCAAGCTCGACAAGGAGGTCCCCGCCGAGCTGGACGTCCACCTGATCTGCGATAACTGTGAGACTCGTGGGGTGCCGTCGGGGGCCGGAGCCTGACCCGTGCGACAACTGGCCGCAGCTGCCTTGGAGTAGATCTGTCGGCTTCCGGCCCCGGGCGGTGCGTGCTGCCGCCGGCCCGCTGGACGTGTCCCGATAGGGGCTTTGCTGCACAAAGCACCGTCACAGTTCTGACCGCCCACCGGACCGGCGTCGGCCACCAGCCCCAGTTCGAGGAGCCTTGTGACCATCACCAGCATGCCCCAGCCCACGCTGCCCGCGCAGCACGCCCCGGACCTGGCAGAGGACGTGATCCTGGGGGTCGATACCCACAAGGACGTTCACGTCGCCGCCGTGATCACCATGCTGGGAGCCTCGCTCGCCCACCAGGAGTTCCCGACCACCGCTGTCGGCTATCGCCAGCTGATCGCGTGGGCCAGGTCGTTCGGTGTCGTCCGGCGTGCCGGTGTCGAGTGCACCGGCTCCTACGGAGCCGCACTGACCAGGGCTCTGAGCAGGGAAGGCATCGACGTCGTCGAGGTCAACCAGCCCGACCGCGCTACCCGACGCAAACGCGGCAAGACCGATGCTATTGACGCGGACGCGGCAGCTCGCGCCGTTCTGTCGGGACGCGCGACGGTCACGCCCAAGACTGCGGACGGCCCGGCGGCGGACATGCGCGTCCTCCGGCTCGCCAAGGAGTCAGCCGTCAAGGCCCGTACCCAGGCGATGAATCAGCTCAAGGCCGTCCTTCTGGACGTCGACCCCGACCTGCGCGACCTGCTCACCGGCCTGACCAATCCGGCCCTGATCGCCACCTGTGCGGCCCTCGTCGACGAACGGGGCGAGGCAGTCTTCACGATGCGCCTGCTCGCCATACGGATCCAGCACCTGTCCGCGGAGGTCAAAGAACTGACCCGACGCACCACCCGGGCCGTCCGCACCTGCCGGCCGCACATGCTGGACCTGGTCGGCGTCGGCCCCGACAGCGCCGCCGTTCTACTCATCGCCGCAGGTGACAACCCTGACCGCCTCACCGACGAAGCGTCCTTCGCCGCCCTGTGCGGCGTCAGCCCCGTCGAGCAGTCCTCGGGCAAGACCCAGCGCCGACGCCTGAACCGAGGCGGTAACCGACAGGCCAACGCTGCCCTGTACCGCATCGTGATGACGCGTATCCGCTGGGACGAACGTACCCAGGCCTACCTGCAACGACGCACCGCTTGTCAACGGACAGTGGGACATCCGGGTGAGCGGACAGTTCAGATCCCTGTGCACGGACAGCTGATCTCCTCGTCCGGTATGACTATTCATCCCGCTGATGGAGGCCCGTGCGGGTGTCCGTGGCC
>NZ_JAPNLK010000235.1 GCF_026627505.1 Streptomyces sp. H27-H5
GCACTCAACGCGATCAGACTCGACGCCCACTGGACCGAAAGCCCCCTCCGACGCACCCGCACCAGCCGCCTCGAACGCCTCGCCTACCAGCTCACCGCGTAACCCCCACGAATTGCGCAGCAGAGTCTTGGCCCATGGCGGTTTCGGCGTCGGCGTACTCGGCGAACAGTTCGGGGTTGAGCTGCGCGGAGCGGATGAGGTCGTCGGTGTGGGCGAGGGGGCAGGCGCGGCAACTGAGGCGGCGCATGCCCTGGTCGTAGGCCTGGTGGTGGGGGATGGCGTTGTCGCGGTGGATCTTCCAGACCTGCTCGGTGCTGAGCTGGTGGATGGGAAGCCATGTGGTGACGGTGCGCAGGGTGCCTTTTCCGGTCATCCGGTGTTGCTCGATGGGGGGCTTCTTCGCGCGGGCGGCGGATTCCTCGGCGCGCATGCCCATGGCGTAGCCGGCGCGGGGCGGGCGTCCGAGCCGGAGTTCGGCGCCGACCTCGTCGACGTAGTCGCGTCCGACGGCCGTCTTCTCGCTGGTGCAGTACCGGGCGAAGAATCCGGGCCAGCGTCCGCGGGTGCGGATCTGGTCCCAGAGGGAGTTCCATCGGGTGCTGCGTCGGACGGCGAAGGGAACGCCGTAGAGCTGGGCGTGCGCGCGGGCGACTTCGAGGGCGCCGGGCCATTCGACCAGGTGTCCTCGGGTGGTGCGTCCGAGGTCGCAGTGGAGCACCCGGATCTTGTGGAGTTGGCCGACGGCGTCGGCTTGCGTGCATCCCTCGTGGACGGTGGCGCCGCTGTCTTTGCCGCCGCTGTCGCCGATGATCACGATGTCGTGGGCGTCCCAGTCGAACTCGGCGGTTTCGGGGCGGGCCGGCGGTTGGGAGGGGTGTTGGAGTTGTGCCGCGGCGCATGTGGCGGCGCAGGGCGGAAGGGTGCGCATGGGTCGTTCTCCTGGTCTTGAGGTAGGGGGCGGGGCTGCGGGCGGGTTGGGGCGCGGTTCTCTGGCCCGGCCCGGGTGGGGAGGGGCGTTTCCGGGTCGGGGGTGAGCCGGCCTGGCTTCGGCGGGTTCGCGGGCGGGTGCCGGCGGCGGGGTGTGGGGCGCTCGGCCGGAGCGTGGGCGCGCACGGTGGGGGTGGCGACGGGTGGGTGACGGTTGCCGGGCGGTGGCGGGGTGTTCGGTGCGCGGCGGGGGTTGGAACCGCGGTCTGCCGTCGCGCTTCCGCGTTCGCGGGGGCCGCCACTACCGGAGGGGTACCACCCGCCGGCGGCGGGCGGGTGGTGCCGGGGGAGGGCTCTCGGTACCGGGAGTCAGGTTGTGAGGGCTTCGCGGATGAACTGGGCGGTGGTGGTGAGCCGGTGGTCTCGGGCGCGGCGTCGGGCTTCGTCGCGGGTGTCGGCGTGGATGTTCAGGTCGCCGCATCGGCAGAGTGCCGCGCTGGTGCCGCTGCAGAGGAGACCGTTGCGGCGTCCGGGCCTGTTCAGGCCGGCGCTTGCGTGTCCTGTCTCGCTGGGGCGTACCCAACCCTGGGGGCGGTGGTGTGGGTGCGGTGGTCTTGGGCGTGCATCGCGATGAGCGCGGGCAGGGTGAGGCGGGCGCGGCCGTGGTCGTCGGTGATGAATCCGCGTTCGTTCAGGCGGACGCTGGCTGCCGGGGGGATGCGGTGGAATCCGAGGGTGACGACCTGGCGGCCGGACTGTGTCTCGAACCTGGCGCGGTCGCCGGCTGCCTGGATGAGTTCGAGGTCTTGGCGGGTGGTTTCGGTGAGTCCTCGGATGAGGATCTGCGGGGTGAGGGTGAGAGAGCGGGGCTCGTCGTGGGGGTGGAAGCGCCGGTAGGTCCAGTTGACGGCGACGCTGCCATCGGTGGCGGCCTCGACGTCGTAGCCGCGGCGGACGGCTCGCCGGAGCAGTGTGATCGCGTGGGACTCGGTGGCGGTGCCCTGGCGGACGAAGTCCTGGGTGAGGGTGAACAGGAACATGGCATCTCCAAGGTGGGATGGGGTGGCGGGGTGCTGTTGTGCGGGCGGGGGCCGGCGCAAGAGGTGCTGCGCACTGGCTCTTGGGGAGTGGGGTGGGCGGCGCTTGGCGGGTCGATGTGGGGGCGGCCTTCGCGGCGGGCGTAGTGACTGCGGGGGGTCGTCGCGCTTCTCCGTTGCGGGCCGGCAGTGCCTCGGGTCGGGCGGGAGGATCGGCGGTCCCGGGCGGGGCGCGGGGTGGGCCGCGCCCCGGTGCGGGCTCACCGCTGTTGGGTGACTCGGGCCTGTCGTGCGGCCTTCTTGTAGTCGGCGAGGGTCACGATTCCGGTGAGGGTGCGATTCCCGATTTCGGCGGTGGACCGGTCGGTGTCGAATGACCAGCGCTTACGGCCGCTGTTCTGCGACCACATGAGGGAGAGGACGGCGTTCGCCTGCTGCCCCTCATGGTTGTCGTGGGCTCGGCCGGTGCACTCCAGCTCCCAGATGCCGACGCACGTGTCGTCGTCGACGGCATCGGTGCCGGCGCGCAGGACTACGGCCCAACCGGCTGCTTCGGCGGCGCGGGCGAAAGCGGTGACGGCGGCGGGGGTGTCCCTGGGCGGGTTGACGGTGGTCCACTGGCAGTACTGGCCGATCCACCATGCGCGGTCGGTGACGGTCACCGCGGGGGCGGTCGCCTTCGTCTCGGATTCAGGGGCGAGCCGGCTGGCTGCGGGCTGGGCTGAGGCTGCTTGCGGGTGCTCACGCTGGATGCTGTCCATGGTCGGTCCTCGTCGGTTCGGGGCGGGTGAAGTGGCAGGCGTTCGCCGGAGGTGACGGCCCCTCGCCCGGCCCAAGGGGCGCTGCGCACTCGGGGAGGGGGAGCGGTGTAGGCGTCGGCTGCCGTGCCGGTGTGGGGGCGGCCTTCGCGGCGGGGGTTGGATCCGCGGGGGGCCGTCGCCCACCGCCGCACCCTGTGAGCGCGTCAGGTCTTCGTCACCGTCGGCCTGGTCGTCGCCCGGGGCTGGTCTCCGGCCGGTCGGGCGGCACGCGGCTTCGGGTCCCGGGGCGCGGCATGGTGGGTCGGCCCCGGGTGCCGGGGTGTGTCAGATGGTGGTGTCGGCGGGGGACGCGGGGCGCTGCAAGACGGTGTGGACGGGCCACTTGTTGCGGGCGCCGTGCCGGCTCTTGAGCATGCGGTGGGCGGCGTCGAGCATCTCGGCTCCGATGCTCCTGTTGAGCGTCGGGGCCATGCCCTTATGTGTCCCGTCGAGGACCCGGACGGTGAGCTTGGATCGGCCGCCGTTGTTGATGAAGTGGATCCGGGTCACGGTCCCCGCCACGTACACGCGGTCGATGTGTGAGGGGCCTCGCGTTTTCCGGACAGGGATCTGACCGATTAATTCATGCGGCGAGTCGCAGATTCTCAAACTCGGCATGGACTTCCCGCGGAGGCCGGTAACCAACTGCCGAGTGGAGACGCTTGA
>NZ_JAPNLK010000236.1 GCF_026627505.1 Streptomyces sp. H27-H5
GCTCGACAGCTACATCATCAACCGCAACGAGAACGCCAAGCCCTTCCGCTGGACCTACAAGGGCACCCCACTCAAGGAAGCAGCCTGACCAACACCCCTCCACGAACTTTCGCGGTGCAGCACTAGGGTGACGGCCTTGGCTCGGCGCGGTCGCCAGCCCGCCTTGGCCCTGTCCTGGCGGTGGACCTTGATGAGCTCCCGTGCGGCACGGGTGCCGGGCTGTCCCTCGAAGCCGGCCCTGAAGTGGGCGGTACGGATTGCGGAGAGGGCCTGGTCGAGGCTGTTGGGTGAGTAGGGCTGGCCGGTCGCTGCGGAGGTGGACCGCATCAGGTGGCCGATGAACTCGGCGACGGTCTGGCTGGTCATGGGGAGCGGGGTGCGCTGCTCGGCTTCGCACCAGACGAGAGCCATCTTCCACCAGCGCTTGTAGGCGCGGTCGGTGTTGTCGGCGATGGAGCGCTTGAGGTCGGCGATGGTCTCGCCCGAGAGGTGTTCGTCGTTTGTGCGTTGAGCTGGCAGATCGGTAACGATCTCAGCGATGTGCACCGGTTCGAGTTCGCTCCCCACGTTCACCCTCCTTTGAGGTGGTATGTGACTAGAACTAGAGTACCGGTTAAGAGAGTTGATATGTGGGAGTTATCGCGAGTTGATGCGGCCAGGGCACAGCAAAGCGCCCCCACCCGAAGGTGGGGGCGGGTCACTTCTCCGCGGTCTTCCCGTCGCCGATCCAGCCGACGAGCGTCTCGAGGACCGCAGGGTCGAGCTGGGCGAGCGCGGCGACCGCGGCCTGGTCGGCGCCAGACAGGTCGACGCCCTTGTCGGTGAGCGCGGCCTCGAGCTGCATCGCACCCTCGTCGACCCGGGGCTCCTCGGGCGGCGGTTGGGGCTGCTCGTCAAGGAGGCCCATGTCGACGAGCGTCTCGGCGTCGGCCATCGGCGGCCGGTACGGGGTCACTCGGCGGGGTTCGGGGTCGTCGTCCATGCCTACACCCCCGTCCGGTTGTACTCCTCGACCAGCGCGTGGGGCTCCGGCGGCCGGCCCACCGGGTTCTTCGCCCACCGGTACAGCTCGTCCACCGTCCAGCTGAAGCCCCGGAGCAGGGCCTCCAGCCTGTACACCCGGCCGCGAAGCGAGCCGTTCTCCTCGTCGACCCGCGTCACCGTGGCTTCCAGCACAGCCAAGTTCGCGGCCTGCTGTACCGGTGCCGACGCGGCGCGGGCCGCCGCCTCGTTCGCCTGCGCGGTGGCGCGTTGCGCGTCCGCCGTCACCTGTGCCGCCCGGATCGTGGCCCGCGCGACAAACCAGCCTCCTCCTCCGAGCACGCTTCCCGCGGCGCCGATCATGGCCGCCCATTCCCCGAAGTTCATCCGCCCTCAGCTCTCCGGGCTCTGCTCGGGGCTGCCGGTACTTCGTACTCGGGCACCGTGCTGGCCCACAGGATCACCCCCACGTGGGAGGTGAGGTACCAAGCGGCGACCCAGGCGCCGCGTGAGTACTCCCCGCCGATGACGGCGAAGAGGTATGCGATCGCCCACACGGCCGGCGGAACCAGTGCGGCGATGAACCCCCAGCGGTCGCGTCCGATCTTCAGGAACGCGCTCGCGGAGGTGATGAGGCCGGCGAGGATCCACAGCCAAGCCCAGTGCTCGATGTCGCACCAGCGGGTGAGGAGCTGCAGGCCTTGCGTGTCGGGCGGGTCCACGATGAAGGACACGCCCCAGCACGTCTTGCCGATGCCCAGGATGAGGAGGAAGGCGCCGCGACGGCCCATGAGACGGCAGGCCCGCCCGACCGCCCGGCACCGCATCTACACCTCCGACAGCGCGGGCCGGCTGTCGCTGGTCGTCGGGGACACCTGCCCGCGGGTGATGAACATGAGGACGGCGAGGACGAGCGCGTTCAAAGCGCCGACAGTTGCGGGGGCCACGCTGTAATGCCAGGCGGCCAGCAGTGCGACACCCGCGGTAATGACGCCGGTGAACGCGGCCGGGGCGATGGGCCGGGTTCTCGCGGCCGTGATGGCGGACGAGCCAGCGGAGATGGCGGCGACGGTCGTGCCGGCCTGGAGGCTGGTCAGGCCGATGTTGAAGGTCACGATGAGGGACAGGACGGCGCTGGCGACGCCGATGGTGATTGCCGGTTCGCGGCCGAGGATCTTCATGGGGTTCCCTTTCAGGACTGCATGCGGGCGGCGACGTCGGCGGCGACCCGCTTGGCGATGTTGTCGGCGAGGATCGGAGACGACGCCACCTTGTCGGCGATGGCGGTGATCTGCTCGGGGGTGAGGGCCACCTGCTGGAGGGTGCCGAGCTTGGTCGTGATCCCGTCGAGCTTGGCGTTCTGCCCGGCGTGCACGCTGTCCATCCAGACCATGGCCGCGCCGGTGCGGATCGGGGAGTTGGGGGGTCCGGACTCCGTGTGGGACCAGACGGCCTTGGCGACCTTGTCGAGGTCTTCGGCGGTGAGCGGCATGTCTTCCTCCGTGGGGGCGGTCTGTCCGTTGGCCCGAGCGACGATGCTCGGGAAGATGATGTTCTTGAACTGGGCGACGCGTTTGTCGCCCGGGCAGGCGGTGCCCGACACGGCCCAGTCGGCGTGCAGGCGGTGGTAACCGAAGCCCGGATCCGATGCCGAACGACAGACCCGCAGTGGGATGCCGTGCGTCTGGTGCAACCACACGCCGAGCCGGATGAGACCTTCGACCTGCGCGTCCGTCCACGGGTCGCTGTGGTCGTCGTTGGATGCGGTCTCGATGGACACGGCCCCAGTGCCGTCGCTCCTGCGGTTCGCGAGGTAGTTGGCGTCGGCGCGGGTCTCGGTGCCGATGTACTGGGCGATGCTGCCGTCGTAGGACTGTCCGAAGTGGGACTCAAGATTGGTGCTTTGGTCCCAGTATTCGTAGGTCCGCTCCTTCGTCCACGTCGCGGCGATCGAGTGGAGGATGAACTGTGTGGGCCGGATGGCAGGCTGCGAGTCGGATTCGGGCTGCAGTTCCATCTTCGTGGCGCCGGGGTACCAGGCCATGGTCACACCGGCCAGTCGAGCTCGGTCTCGGCGGTGGCCGAGCGCTTGATGGCGGTGATGCTGCAGTCGAGGTCGGCGGCGAGGGCCTGCGCGAATTCCCACAGGCGAGCCTCGAACGCGGGGGTCGCCACGTTCGGAGTCTCCGGGGTGCCGATCACGAACGGAATCCCGCCGGTGTCACTGCTCCACAGCAGGATCCGGTAGACGGACCCGCCCTGCTCAAGGGTGGGAAGAACGGCCATGGTGTGCTCCTCGGTGGCTAGTGCAGCGCGTTGCAGGTCCTTTTCCGGTTGGGCGGGTTGGGTGCGGTCACGCCTCGTGGTCGGCGAGGTGGACGATGGCGGCGGTGTCGAAGGCGTCGTTGGGGTGGCCGATGTCGGTGCCG
>NZ_JAPNLK010000237.1 GCF_026627505.1 Streptomyces sp. H27-H5
GCAGGACATCGCCGTCGTGCCCGTTCTGGTCGATGTCGGCGATGTATGCCCGCAGCGGGTGCGTCGGGAACGCTGCCAAGGTCCGCGGTAGGGCGGCTATCCGGCGGCGCAGTGTCCTGAGGAACCTGATCGACCTCGCCAAGGAGCTCCAGGCGCGCGGCGTGGACCTGGTCGTGCTCGACCAGGGCATCGACACCTCCACCGCGGTCGGCCGGATGTTCTTCCAGATCTTGGGCGCGGTCGCCGAGTTCGAGCACGCCCTCATGTCAGAGCGGACGATGGACGGCCTGGAGGCCGCCCGCGCCCGGGGCCGCACCGGCGGCCAGAAACCCAAGCTCGGCCCCGCCAGGTCCAGCTGGCACGCGAGATGTACGACTCCGGCAAACTGACCGTCCAGCAGATCGCCGACGAGTTCGGCGTCACCCGCCCCACCATCTACCGCCACCTCGGCAAGACCGCCGCACCATGATCAATCCTTAACGCGCAATCCTGGAGCGATACCGGCGTGACCCCGAGCTCACGTTGACCCGCAGGCGGGCGACCTCGGCCCGCCTCGGCTTGTCCAACTCCGCACCCAGCAGGTGCGCCACCTCGGCGAGGTTGATGTGCGCCGGCAGACGAAAGGGCACGTGGACCAGTTCGGTGGACGGGGGCCGCTGCCCGCGCGGGGCGAAGTTGTTGGAGAGGTCGGTCATGGGGTGGGGCACTCCTAGCCGTGTGAGTCGAGGTTCACTCACTGGCCCTGGGAACGCCGCTCTGTGTCAAAGAATCTCCAGAAGGACTCCGTGACGCCTATCACTCCGGATAACATGCCATATCCGCAGCGATAAACCGGACATGATGACCCGTCCGTCCGGAGCGCCCGACACAGGAGAGCCAGCCGTGACCGAAGTCGCCCTGGACGAGTCCGAGTACGAGATCCACACCGATGAACTCACCCGCGTCCACGCCGATGCGCTGCACACCTTCTTGAAGGGGCGGACTCAGGCGCTCCTCGCCGAGCAGACCGCCGGCACCGAGGCGTACCGCGCGATCCTCTCCCTCGACACGGCCGTGGACATGACCTACGACGAGGTCACGGGCTGCTTGCGGCACGCGGGCGACTCTGATCGAGACCTGACCGAGCTGCGACTGGAGTGGCAGCGTCTGCGCTGGTTCTCGTTCCCCTGGCGTGGAACGGCTGGCTATGACGACGCCCTGTGGCCTCGTGCCATCTACACCCCCCTGCGGGCCGCCGACGCGCGACCCGCAGCCACCGACGAGTCCGCCGGTGACGACGTCGAGGAAGAGGAGCCCGACTTCTCGGAGGACGAGCGTCGGGAGATGCTCCAGGCCGCCGTGCGTGCCCGCGACGTCCGCCTCAAGGCACTCAAGCAGATCGAGGCCGTGCACGGTGACAGCGACCTGCCGCCGGACCCCGAGGACGAGTCCATCGCCCATCGGATGATGGAGGCGTACTTCCAGCACTACGAGCGGATCGCCACCGAACGGAACTTCCCGGCCATCGGGCGCAAGATCGCCGACGAGCGACAGGCGTGGGCGGAGAAGGGACAGCTGACGGGGTCGGGCCCGACCTGGTTCCTCAAGTTCGCAACCGAGGCTGAGCTCAACGCGATCGCCAAGAGCTTGGAGGGCAAGGGCTCGGTCGAGGAGATCACGCGGGCCACCTTCGAACGTGCGGCGGTAAAGCGGTGGCTGACCTCACAGGGTCACGAGATCAACGAGGATGAGGTTCAGCCGCGGTGACCACAGAACTGCAGCGCGTCGGCATCGTGGAGGCCGAGCTCGTCGAGGACCAGGAGCAGACCGCCGGCACCGAGCTGGTGACGCACGACCCGACCGCCGCCGTGCTTGCCGCGCTGGAGCAGGGCGCCGAGGAGCACATCGCGGCGGCCCGGCCGAAGAAGACCACCGCCTCCTACGCCGGCGACTGGAAGCTCTGGACCGAGTTCCACGGCTGGCTCGCCGAGCGCACCGGCACGCTGCTGCCGCTGACTGCCGTCACCAAGGGCACGATGGTGTCCTTCACGGTGTGGCTGGACGAGGTGAAGGAGGCCGCGCCCAACTCCATCGACCGCCGCATCACCGGCGTCACGGTCACCGCGCGGCGGCTGGGCACCATGGTGCCCAAGGAGGCCACCCTCGCGGCCCGGCAGCTGGTCAAGAAGTTCAGGAACGATCCGAAGCGGATGGCGCGCGGCCGGGGCAAGGCCGTCCCGATCACCCCGGCCGACCTCCGGAAGATGAACACCGCCGACCGCACCCGGGCCCCGAAGCCGGAGGCCCGGCGTCAGCGCACGCGCACCGTGCCGGAGCTGGCCCGGCTCCGCGACCGGTCGATCAACACCCTGCGGTTCGCCGTCGCCGGGCGCAACGAGGAGATGAGCGCCCTGGACGACCCGTACATCAAGCTCGTCTCCGAGGGCCTGGAGGTGCACGTCCCCAGCGTCAAGGGCCGCCCGCCCCGCGACGTCGCCGTCGCCTACGGCGAGCACCCCGACACCTGCCCGGTCCGCTGCTGGCTGGCCTGGCAGCAGGCCAAGCTCACCGCCGGCGCGGCACCCGGCGGGCCCGCCTTCCTGCCCGTGGACCAGTGGGGACACCTGGGATCCGCCCGGCTCGCCCCCGACTCCTGCGGCCGCGCGATGACCCGGGCCGCCGAGCAGGCCGGCCTGGAGGCCCGCATCACCGGCCACTCCGGGCGCCGCGGCGTGGTCACCACCGGCCGCAAGAAGGGCAAGCGCGCCGAGAAGCTCCGCGCCCAGGGCGGCTGGTCGGCCAAGAGCGCGGTGTTCTGGGGGTACGTCGACGACGGCGAGAAGTGGGAAGACGCCGCCACCGAAGGCATCGGTCTGTGACCGTGGACAGCTCCGACACCGATCCCTGGGAGGGACCCGCATGGCCGACGTCTGGGTGCTCCGGCGCATCCCCGCAACCGATGACCGCGTAGCGCGCTCCGCGCTCATCCGGACCGACGCCCTGCGCCACCTGGAGGCGAACGACTACCAGGTGACGCTCAATGAGCCGGGCACCGAGCCCCTCGTGCTTGCGGACTGCGAGAAGGGCAGCCACCTGCTCCCGTTCGACTTCCACGTGGAGCTGCTCGCCGAGATCGCCCGGGCCCGCAAGCGCGCCGAGGACGGCGACGACCAGGTGGTCATCGCCGAACGCGACACCAGCAACGAGTGGGCGTGGAAGACCGGCCTCGGGGACCATCGGTACAGCCGTTGGCGTTAGGCACTTGATCTTGGTTATCTAGCACACGCGATCGGTTCGTCGGGAGGGTTCGGCGGAAGACCCACGGTCGCTCGCGGCGGCTGGTTAC
>NZ_JAPNLK010000238.1 GCF_026627505.1 Streptomyces sp. H27-H5
GCCTCGAGCGCCACGCGCGCCAGGTCTTGGCCGTCTCCCCCGTGATTCACGCACGTCCCCCGACGCGGGGTCCACCGACGATCATGAGCGAGGTGCCGCCTTCCAAGGCGAGCACCCGCCTGACTAGCGGCGCGCCGTAGAGTTCCTCGGCCACCGATCGGCCCCAGACGGCGATCGTGGAGTCGATCAAGGTGGTTTCGCCGCGCAGGAACTCACCTCGTGCGGTTTCGCGCAAGGTCTGTCGGTCGGCGTCGGACAACGCTGTCAGGCTTGTGGGGCGGCTCGCCGAAGCGGGTTGCGGAGGCAGCGGGCGGCGGGTGAGCGCATCCACGACCATGCGGCGGACGGCGGGGCTGCGAGGCCCGCAGCCGACGGCGGTCGACTGCCCGTGGCGGCGGCGCGCCGCCGCACGCGAGTCGCGCCAGTCCGCCACAGCAGCAGCCCGCTTGGCCGGCGTGTCCAGGATCTGCTCCGCGCCTGCGAGCAAGGTCGCCAGCAGGCCCGAAGGCCGGTGGACGGTGTCCGCCTCGCCACGCAGGTGCAGCCAGGCTTTCACCTCGTCCAGGGTCCAGCCGGCGTCTGCCACGTTCCGCACGATCCAGGCGATTCGGGCGGTGTGGCACCGGCCGAGCCAGTCAATCTGGCGGATGACTTCGCCCGATCGAGAGCTTGAACGCCCGCTACCGGCGCGCGGCCCAGGCTTGCGGACACTTCCCGAACGAGCAGGCCGCCCTCAAGCGCCTCTACCTCGCCACCCTCGCCCTCGACCCCACCGGCCGAGGCCGCCAACGCTGGAACAACCGCTGGAAGTCCGCGTTGACAGGTCGCGCGCCCGCATCGGCTGCCCGGTGGCGGTGAACGCGGTGAGAATCTGCTGGTAGGCGGGATGGTCCGGCGTCTCGGGGCGGTTCGGCTCTTCGGCGGGCGCAGGGGCGGGCAGAGCCAGTAGCGTCTTGCGGGTGACGCGCAGGTTCTCGCACTCCGCGTCGAACTCGCCGAGCTGTGCGGCGAGTTCCTCGATGCGGACGCGGAGTCGCGCCGCCTGGTCCGTCAGTTCACGCTCCCGCGTCTCCACGTATTCCAGCACCGCTGTGATCTGCGGGTTCTCGCTCATGCGGTCCTCCAGGAGGGGAGGGTGGCACCGGTGAGGCGGCGCGCCATGACCGAGGTCATCGCCCAGAAGACGCGGGAGCGCGAAGAGGCGGGCCGGTGTTCGTAGTCGCGTACGAGACGGCGGTAGAACATCAGGATCCCGTTCGTCTGCTCCACGATCCACCGCTTGGCCTGCGGAACGAAGCCCTTGTCCGCCGGGTTGCGTTCGACGATCTCGACGTCGATGCCCACGTTCTTGCCGTGCTCGACGACCTTCTTCTTGAAGCCCTGGTCGACCAGGGCCTTGGTCACCGTGTCGCACTGCCCGGCGACACCGTCCAGCAGGGCGATGCCGGCGGTGTTCTCGTGTGCGGAGGCGGGCAGGACGACGCAGTCGATGACGAGGCCCAGCACGTCCACGGCCAGGCATCTCTTCCTGCCCGGCACCCTTTTCGCGGCGTCCTTGCCGGTCGTCGTGGCGGGGACGCCGACGGCGGCGTGGATGCTCTGCGTATCCAGGACCACCAGGCTCGGGTCGGCTAATCGCTTCCGCTTCTCCCGCAGCTGCCAGCGCAGCAGGTCATGAATGTCCTGGTCAGTGCCCTCGTCACGCCAGAGGTAGAAGTAGTACTTCACCGCTCCGGGCGGGGGCATGTCGTGCGGCAGGAACTCCCACTGACACCCCGTGCGGTTCTGGTAGAGGATCGCGTTCACGATCTCCCGCATCGCGTACTTGCCCTGATGCCCGCTGACCGACGGATGCCGGGCCTTCCACGCCGTGATCACGGGTTCGACGAGCTCCCACTGCTCGTCGGTGAGATCGCTCGGGTACGGCTTGCGCATGCTCATGCCACAACCCAAACGAACCCCGAACGCCTGACCGGCAGCGATGCCCCAACGTCACACCATCGAGCGATGACAAGACCGACAGAACGCCACATCCCGCACTCTCACGCTCCTCGAGCGTCAACGGTCTCCGCGCTGCCACGAGCAACCCTCCTCACCTGCACTGTTGCTTCAAGGCTATGACACCGCCGGACCCTTCCCGCGTTCTGCGGGCGTTGTCGCTCGAGCGGAGGCAGGCCGGTCGGCGAGGCGTAGGTCGGGGTGCCGGGGTTGTGGGCCACCTCCCTACCCTGTACAATTTTCTGTACAGAAGGGTGGTGGGTAGTTGTGAGGACGATGTCGTATTCGGAGTCTCGTGCGCGGTACGCGGAGGTGTTGGACGCGGTCAATGACGACCGTGAGGAGGTCGTGATCACGCGTGCGGGCCATGATCCGGTGGTGATCGTGTCCCTTGAGGATTACGAGTCGTTGAAGGAGACGGCCTACCTGCTGCGGAACCCCGTGAACGCGCGGAGGCTGTTGGCCTCGGTCGAGCGGCTGGAGGCCGGCAGGGGGACTGTGAGGGAAACCCTGTCGTGAAGCTGGTGTGGGACGAATCCGCCTGGGACGACTACCTGTGGTGGCAGCTTCAGGACCGCAGGGTCCTGAAGAGGATCAACACCCTTCTCTCGGATGTGACGCGTAACGGGAACGAGGGCATCGGCAAGCCGGAGCCTCTCAAACACGGCTTCCACGGGTACTGGTCCCGCCGGATCAACGACGAGCATCGTCTGGTGTATAAGATCGTCGAGGGTGAGGTGCGTATCGCGGCCTGCCGTTACCACTATGGGAGTTGAGTCCTGTATCCCCCGTGGAACGGGGTCAGGGCTCTTGCAAGGTCGAATTTCTTTGTCGTTTCCGCTGGCCATTGGGAGATGCTGGGTCTTCGAATTTAGTGGGGGTGTGCTTCCCCTTCCCATCAACCCGAGCTGGCCCTGGACCAGCGCGTTCGCCCTGGCCTGGCGGCGACTCACCGCACCACCCGCGGTGCCCTGACCCCGGGCATCCGCCCCGACGAAGACCAGAACGGAGGAACCCGCATCACACCCGGGCCCGTGGAGCCCGGCGCAGCCGCAGCGACACGCGACGACCCCACCCGCCACCATGCGGAACAAATGGGGTGAACCAGCCGCGACCCGGCGTAAGCATTCAGAAGGAATGCAGTTGACCGGTGACGGTGTGTGAGAGGTACTGGTCAGTCGGTCTGCGCGATGGGTGGCATCCAGAGGTTGCCGGTGAGGGCGCGGTGGATGGCCTCGAAGGCGCTCAGTCCGTGTTTGCGGGCGGAGTCGAGGTAGGAGCGCACGGCGAGCCAGGCCGTCGCACCGTGTTCGGACTGGTGGC
>NZ_JAPNLK010000239.1 GCF_026627505.1 Streptomyces sp. H27-H5
GCCACGCTCCAGCATCAGCTCCTCGATGTCGCGCAGCGACAAGGCCAAGCGGTGATGCAGCCACACACAGTGGCTGATGATGTCCGCCGGGAAACGGTAACCCCGGTACGACGGCCCCCGCACGGACCCCATGATGCCCCTCCACCAGCAACGATCAGCTTGATGATCATGCCTGCCGAAGGAGACTCAGCTCAAGTTGACAACGCCCCTTCGACACCCCAGACGACCTCGACCGCAAACTCCGCCGCGAGTTACGCAGAATCCAACTCAGACCCCACCTCATCGACGGCTGCCTCACCGCCACCGGCTTGGCCATCAACCCACCGACCCCACCCTGAAGTCCTCAGTAACCAACAAGGCTCCCTGGAAAACGAGTTGAGACGTGAGACCTCTCGCTCAACCGTCCGGGAGCCTTGTCCGTGACGCACCCGTTCCAGTCACCCGATCGGGTGGCCAACTCGAAGAAGCTCAGTCAGAGGACGGGGATGTTGAGGGCTGTGGGTGCGTCGGGAAGTCGCACGATCCCCTGGTGCAGGCCGCGGGACAGGGTGGCTGACCGCAGGATGTGGTGCAGGTGCTGGTTCCGTGCTAGCGGGGTGATGTGGGAGCGCAGCGGCTGATGGTGGGCCAGCAAAAGGGCTGCCAGTGCGGTGATGTGGGCTGCCGCGAGGGCGGTCCCGTCGGCGGCGCAGTAGTCGCCAAGGTGACCGGTGGTCACGATTCCCGTACCGGGGCCGTAGAGGTCGATTCCGGTTCGGAAGGGGCTGTAGTGCGCCGGGTGGATGCCCGCGACGGAATGTGCCAGGGCACCGACCGCGAGTACGGTCGGCAGGGTCGCGACGGGGGAGAGCAGGCTGGGGCTGTCTCCGCACGGCGCGATTGTGGCGACTCCCGCGGCGGCGGCCTCGAGGATCTTCCATTCCATCAGGCGCGAGGCGATGGCGTACGAGACGTTGATCTGCGCGATGTCGATGCGTTCGGTTACGCAGTGGTTGAGAGCCCGGAGCAGGTCACTCATGTGTCCGCCGGGGAACAGCTTCAGGGAGTGCATTTCTGTTGCCGGGGCGATCCCGACCACGCCGGTGCCGTTGTCGGCGGCGACGATGACCCCGGCGCACCAGGTCCCCCGCCCCGTGGCGTCCACGCCCCAGGCATCGCTCTCCGCCTCCGCGGTCAGATCACGTCCATGAGCGACAGCGTCCTTGAGGTCGGGGTGGGATGCGTTGATGCCTCCGTCCAGCAGCGCGATACGCACCTTTTCGCCACGTCGGTCGGCTGGGAGACGGTCCAGGCGCATGGCTCGCGCGCCCCAGCTCGTCATGGGGTCGTCGGGAAAATCGCGGATGGTGTCTGACAAGGGCATCAGGGAGAAGATTGCGTTGTCTTCTCCGGTCAGGAACGGCCACTCCAGGTGCAGGGGCCAGTATCCCTTGACGGGGCGGATGTGCAGTGTCCGGATGGTGGCGGGGGCGTCCGCCGCGAGCTTCAGGCGGGCGCGGCCTTCACGATCGGTGACGGCGTGCGCCACACCGTTGACGCCCACCGCCCACACATGGGCGGCCGCGACGGGCACGGCGTTGGGGCCCATCACGTGGACGTCGACTTCGCCGCTCGAGTCGAGGAAGGGGGCCATCGAGGGATCCGCGATCCCCAGCGCCGTGTGGATGGGGATGTCGGTGTGCAACAACGGCTGATCACGCTCGACGACGATCTGCGGGTTCGACGCGAGGGACCCGGCCCGAGAGGCCGGCATGGCGACCACGGCGATCGAGGGGCTGAGCCGACCGCCGCCGATCACGTGGGTCGACGGGGGCGTGATCCGGTCCAGGACCAGGGCGTCGCTGTCCTCGTCGAGGAACGTGAACAGGTCCTGGGAACCCACGCTGAAAACTGTCCCGTGGAGCCACCCTTGAGGCCGGGGCGCGACGAGGTAGCGGCCCCAGTGTTCGGGAATCACCAGCCCGGCGCTCGATCGGTTCGAACGCGTGTCAGCGGCCGGTCGAGAGGTTCCGCGGGCGTGGGGGGGGCGGGTCTTGAACACGCCCTCAGGGTCTCCGGAGGTGGTGGTGACGCCGTCATGATCGTTGCTCATGGGGTAGCCGTCCAGATTTCTAGCGAAGGGAATGACTCGTGTGTGTGGGCGTGGCGTGCCGGGACGCCACGACAGGGAGGAAGTCGCAACGTACGGGGTCGAGGGAGGAAGTCGCGACGTACGGGTCGGTCGAGAGGGTGAGCGGCCTCCGGCAACGCCCGGGGGGCGTGGCCGGACCCTTGAACGGGCCACGCCTCCCGAGACGCCTACCGCCGTCGCCGGCTCGGTCAGATCGGCGGCTGCTGGGTGAAAGTCGCGTTGTTGTACGCGATCGGGGTGAACCCGGCGGTCGGGGCGGCTGTGCCGTAGGCGGTGTAGGGCGCTGCGGGGGCCGTCTGGGCGATGCCGTGGGGCAGGGGCATGGAGCCGGCCAGGTGGCGCTCGGCGGCTTCGATGAACAGGGAGTGGACACCGGGGGCGACACGTCGGGCGCACTCGGTGAGGACGCTGCTCCAGGAGTGCTGGGGGAGCTGGCCCTGGGCCTGGATCTGGGCGAGGAGCTGGGGCTCGACGCGAAGCTGCTCGATGACCGTGTTCAGCGCGACGGCCGCGCAGCGCAGGGAGATGTCGGTGATCAGGAGCGGGAGCTGGGACGCGGCGGGCAGACCGGGCGACGTCGGCCAGGACACCGGCAGCCCGTCGAACGGCGCGGCATGGTGGGCGGCGATCTGCGTGAACGGGTTCACGGGGAACGAGCCGACGGTGGCGAACGGCGCCGCCGTGGCCTGCGGGTAGTAGGCTGCGGCGGGCTGGGCGAAGACGGTCATGACGAAGCCTCCGAAGAACGGGGAGCATGGGGAGAGAACGGAAGTCGGCTGTACGAGAAGTCCGTTCGCGGACACAGCAAAACATCACAGCGTCGCCACGTGCCTGCTGACGCGCTGTGTTCGGGTGGCCCAGGCTCCTTGCGAGAGACAGTGGAAATACGCCATTCCAGGCCAGGACGCCCACTCCCTCACACGGGCGGGATCGAGAATGGGCAGCTCACGGCAGAGTTTGACGCAGAGGCGGCACCCCAGCCCACGCGATGACAGGCAGGGGAAAGTAATCTCCCCCGAATGCCGCTCGGCTACTCAGGTTGAACTCGTAGTTGCCGTGGGTGATGACGGTCCTTGATCCCTGCGGTATGCCGTGGGGATGAGGTATGCGCAGGGGGGCGGGTACACGCCCGAAAGACAGGCGGCGCGTGAGCGGTT
>NZ_JAPNLK010000023.1 GCF_026627505.1 Streptomyces sp. H27-H5
CAGCGCGGCCAACTCCTCGTACGAGGGCAGCTGCGGCGGGGCATCGGTCACAAGGTCAATCTACCGGCCCCGCAGGACCACCTCGCACCACATCGCCGCAGCTCACCGGCCGTCCAAAACAGTCACGACTGCGCAGCGTGAGCTGCCGGGGAACGCGTGCACCCAGCGCGAAAAGAGCGACGCCCAGTCGTAATCCCCTCTCACCTCGCTCCAGCATTCCCTCCTCAACGAGTTCCGAGATGATCCGATGGGCGGTCGCCTTGGGCATATCGGCTCTGCGCGCTATTTCAGACAGCTGGAGTTCTGGTTCACCCGGCCGAAAGCAACGCAGAACACTCAGGCCGCGCGCGAGCATCGAGCGAGTGTGCTGAATGGACAAGGACACCTCCCGTGAGGGCCTGGTGGAGGGGGTCAAGGGCGCGCCGACGCATGCGCCGGCGGGCATGCCGACTCCCCGATCTCACCTATTGCACGTGCAGAGACATCGAATAAGGAACCCGCGTACCGGCATGCGAGTGCCACAGGACACGCGAAAGCCGGCCCATCCCCCGGAAACACGGCCCCCTTTCGCCACCTTCCGTATCACCATGCGTGGCGCCCGAGTCGGGAGCCGAAAGATGTACGGGAAGAAAACTGTAGCAGTGCGGGAATAGTCACCATGACTTTGCCGCAACGATCCGGTCATTCTGCACGCGTTTATGGGGAAGGGTTTGGAGGTGGCACGCCCGCTGTTGACGCAGGGAAAGGCACGTGGGGTGCGTGCGGCAGGGGCAGGCCCCACAGGCCGCCCACAGCGGACAAATGACGGGAACCAGTCATCCCATCGCACATCACCGCGAGCATCACCGCCGGGCGCGCCTCCGGGGGTTCCAGAGCCCGGGAGGCCGGGCTTCCGGGACCGCGCAACACGTCCGCGACGCATCTCTTGTGACGCGGACAGGAACGACGGCGAGCTCTGTCCGGGTACGGGCGGGGCTGCGTGCGGGTGTCCGGGATCAGCCCGGAATCGGACACTCTCCGGCAGGTTCGGGCCCGGCACGCCCGGCCTATGGGCGGTTCACGCTGTACGTCGGCGGCCTGCGGGACTGGAACCTCGGCGACCTGCAAGGGACCACGAACCAGGACTGCAGCGGATCGTTCGTGAACCAGCACACGAACGGGCAGTTCGCCTGGAATAACGGCGGGTGGGCACCGGACGACGGTGACAGCCCGGTGATCCTGGCTCGCGCCGCGGCCAGGCTCGCAGACCCAGCCCGCGATCCGGGCACCACACGGTAATCGACGGCCAACGATGCCCCCGGCCGTGATCCGGTCGGGGCGTTGGGCAGCCCCACTGACGACGCTTCAGAGCTGCGGGCCTTCAGTTGGAGCTCCGGCGGCCAGGATCGCCCGCAGGGCCGCGATGTGGCCGTTGAAGGCGTCTCGCCCGGCGCCGGTGAGCCGCGCGTAGCGCTTGTGCCGGCTTCCGCTGAGGCGGCGTTCCGTGGCGACGTAGCCGGCTTCTTCGAGTGTCGTGAGCTGTTTGGACAGGGCCGAGTCGGAGAGCTGGACCCGGTCCTTGAGGAAGGCGAACTCCGCCCAGTCGACCGCCGCCAGTGTCGCCACCAGCGACAGCCGGGTGCTGGGATGGATCAGTTCGTCGAAACGCGCATCCGTCATGCCCGCGCCCACCGGCGCAGTACGCGCAGCATCTCCGGCCCGCCGAAGCCGATGACCGCCGCGACCGGCACGGCCGCCCAGATGCCGGCGTGCTCGGCTCCGTCGGCGTCGAGCGCGAGCGCTGCCGCGATGGTGACCACGACGAGCACGAGCAGCATGCCGATCACGATCAAGGGGACGCGGCGGCCGGCGACCGTCCTGCTGACCCGCACCTGACCGGTTCGACGGCGTCCATCGAGCAACCGTGACGCCAGCACCGCGTGCCCCATGCCGAAGGCCAGGGTCGCGGCCCCCGCCAGCCACGGGGAGGCCAGGCTGCCGAGTACCCCCAGCAGGATCCATCCGGCGGCCATCGACCACCAGTAGCCGCGTGGCAGGCCCACCTCCTCGGCGACCTGGTGACGGGCGCGCTCGGCTGCCTCAAGGGCGATGCCGGCCTGCTCCGGAGTGATGTCGGCCATGGCGATACCTCACTTTCCTGGTGGGAAAGCGAGCGTCCCACTTTCCCGCCGGGAAAGTCAAGCGTCGGGGATCGGGGGTGGAAACGGGCACTCATCCTCGAACCGCACGCAACGGTCGCGTACTGGCACGACGGCGCGCTGACCGTCCACGACACCACCCAAGGGCCGTCAGGGACGCGTGACATCCTCGCGCGCCTCTTCGGGATCAGGCCCGACCAGGTACGTGTCATCGCCCGTCACGTGGGGGGAGGCTTCGGTTCGAAGGCCGCGCCGAGGGCCCATGCCGATGCCGAGGGGGACACGCGGCCCCAGGCGATCGCAGAGCCTTCCACCGAGGGGCGCGAAGACGACCGTGGGCAGAGTGAGCGGCAGCACGGCGACACCTGCTTCGAAGGGGGACATTCCCACGACGTCCTGGAGCCAGATGACCCCGAACACCGCGCACCCGACGAAAGCGAAACGCACCGTGGAGATGACGGCGGCTCCCACCGCGAACTCCTTGTGGGCGAACAACTCGAAGTGGATGAGCGGATGGGCGATCGGGCGTTCGCGTACCACCAGGAGCGTCATCAGCGTGGCCCCGGCGGCGAGCAGCGAGCAGCGAGATGACGGTGGCCGAGGCGGGGAGCCGCCCCGTAGAAGAGGGTGGAGATGCTGGACGAGATGCCCATGGCCTGGCCCCGATCCCGGCGGCCGAGTTCCTTGAAGATGAGCACTTGGGATGCGGGGCGAAGGACCGCCGCACCGGCCCCCTGGGCCGCGCGCGCGGCGATGAGCCAGGCCTCGGACTGGGCCAGACCCGCGGCGGTCGACGCCACGACGAACAACAGCGTTCCGAGGCGGAAGGTGCGCTCGTGCCCCAGGATGGCGCCGATGCGTCCGCCGATCACGCTCATACCGACGAAGCTGAGCAGATACGCACTGATGATCCACTGGAGCCCCGGTGGACGAGGCGTCCAGACTCCGCTGGATGGTGGGAAGAGCGACCAGCACCACCAAGGCATCGATGGCGATCATCGACGAAGCGCAGGCCATCACGCCCAGGATCCACCATGGGTGACGCCTGCTCAGGAATTGCTGCCGCCGTTTCACGCGTTCTCTCCCGGTAGATCCCGAGCGGCGGACACCTGCGAACCGGGCGGGAATTCGGCTCGCATCGGTAAGGCGGCAAAAGTTACCAAGACGGGGGCGACTTCCACCGTGCGGACACTCGGGCAGCGTCCCTGTTCGTGCTGGTGCGCGAGGGTGCGAGAGGCCGCGAGAGGCCTTTGACTACCCGGGCGCGAGCCTCCACTTCGGCGCGTCCGCGTCGGAAGCCCGGGCCCAGTAGAGCTTGGCATCGAGGCCCAGCACGGTGAGGAAGCCGTCCGATCCGGTCCGAACGCCGGCGGGGGCACCCGATATGAGGAGTTGGGCGGTGGTCCATCGCGGTGTGCCGCCGCCGATCAGGGTCGTGCCGAGGGTGCCGTCGGGGCCGCGGCCGGCTATGGCGGGGCCGCACAGGCCCACCGCGCCGTAGCCGCCGACTCCACCCAGGTCGAGCACGACCGGGCGGCCCGAGCCGTCGAGCACAGCCGTCTGGACGGCGCCCGAGTCGGGCTTGCGGAAGAACACCCGCACCCCGTCGCCGTCGGCGCGGGCGGAGAGTCCGCTGACCGTGGTCGCGGGCAGGCCGCTCTGCCGGGGACGGGCCGAGAGAGGGGCACCGGGTGTGGACTGGGCCCAGGTCAGCACGGACTTCGGGGTGGCGGCGACGACGTGGATGCGGCCGGCGCTGTCGGTCGTGGCGGCCGGGTCACCGTGCAGGCCGGTGCCACCCAGGTCGCTCCACCCGGACCATTTCCCCTTTGCGTCCTGCTCGATCTGGTACAGCCTGAGGTCTCCCCCGCGCACGAACACCGCGAGGCGGCCGGAGCCGTCGACGGCGGGGGCTGGGGCCGACAGGTCGGACAGGACGCTGGCGCCGCTCTGGGGCGGCGATCCGAGCGGGCGGAAGGGGCCGAAGTCGCCCCCGGGGCGCTGCTGGACCGTGGTCACGATCTCACGACGGTAGTCGGCACCCCGGCCGAGGTGGGTGCAGGTGCCGAACACGGCGATGCGCCCGTCGGGCAGCCGTACCGAGGTGAGGCCGCCGTCGAGCAGCCCGTCCGCCGCCAGTAGTTTCGGGGCCGCCCACGTGTCGTTCGTGCCGGACGGCTTGTGCCAGACGGCCAGCTTCTGGTCGAGGACGCCGAACGCCCACAGGCTGCCGTCCTCGCCGGGCTGGAGCCAACTGGTTGAATTCGCGCGGGAGTAGCGGATCGACTGGGCCCAGTTGTTGCCGTACGGGCGGTTGGAGACCTTGCGGTCGCCACAACCCGCCGGGCTGCCACAGTAGTTGTCCTTCGGATCCATCCAGGCGTATGTCTTCACCGTCTCCGCCTTGGCATCCGCTCCCGCCTTGTCAAGGGTGTGCGGCAGGTAGCTGGTGTTGTAGCCGAGGTAGGTCTGGACGGTGAAGTTCGGGTGGCCGGAGAGGGCGGCGTATTTCTGGAGCGCCGCCTGGGCGAAACGGGCGCTGAAGACGTGGTCCTGGTGGTCGATGATCTGATGCCTGACGCCCTCGCGGGCCGGGGTGGGGTCCAGGGTGCGTATATGGGTGGGGCGGAAGCGCTGCATCAGGCCGACGAGCGCGTCGACGAGCTGGTCCTTGGTGTAGCTGATGGGCTGGGCCGGGGTGCCGGATGCGAGGAACGGCTCCAGCGAGGGGGTCTGGCCGTTCCACAGGCCGCGCAGGCTGTGCGCTACGTCCTTGTACATCTCGCGGGCTTCGCGCAGTTGTATCCAGACCAGGTTGATCTGGGGGTGTGCCTGGAGGGTGTCCAACTCGGCGGTGCCGCCACCGGTGGTGGGTATGGAGGTACGGGTCCAGGGGCTGGTCTTGTCTCCGGTCGCCATCTGGGCGTATGCCGCGCGTATGCCGTTCTGCCTGGCCTCGGCGTACTGCGGCCGGTCGGCGGGCGGCATGGGGTGCCCCACGGACGCGCGCCCGGGGGCGTTGACGCCGTCGGCCTCCCCGGACGTCACGTACACCGAGGTCATCGGGCGGCCGGAGCGCACCGAGTGGCCCGTGTCCGGGTTCATGAAGAACAGGTCGTCGTCCGGGTGGGCGACGATCTGCATGACCGATTCGCTGCTCACGAGGGGAATCTCCTGCGCGCTGTCGGTTCCCGCGCCATCGTCCGCCTCCTCCGTTCCGCCCGGCCAGGAAGCCACCCCGTACCCGGCGGCTCCGACGAGCGCCACCGCCGCGGACGCCAGCATGAAGTGTCTGCGGGACGGCTTGGTTCGGTGCTGACTGGGCGTCATGTATCTGTTCTTTCGGTGCGTCGGCCCGGCAGGGCTCGTTCTCGGGGCGTCAGCACCGCTCTCCGTCTCCGGCCGCGAGTGATGCTCGAATCAGGGCTGGTCAGAACCCGATCCGAATGAGAGACGGAAGGGACAAAAGTTGGGTTTATTGCGACCCGTGTATCTTTCGTCACACCCTGGCCGCACCCTCGTCCCGAGACTGAGGTGCCCCCGGCGACGATGGGCCGCCTACGGGAAATTCCGCCGACGCCGGCTGTGAGTGTCCGCCGCTCGTCGGTGAACCTCTTCATCCACGACACCGAGCGCACCCCGACCGTCGTGTCGGCGCGTCCGCATGTCGGTTGATGACAAAAACCGCCGCATATCGCCCCGCCGGGCAGGTCAGGGTGTTAAGTACTTCCCTACGACGAAGGGATCACGCCATGGCAATGCCCGTACTCACCCCGGCCCAGAGGGCCGAAGCCCGCCGAAAAGCCGCCGCAGTCCGCAAGGAACGCAGTGAACTGATGACCGCGTTGAAGACCGGCGACCTGAACCTGGCTTCCTTGTTGGAGCGTGATGACGCCGTGGTCGGCAGGATCCGGATACGCCGCCTCATCGAATCGCTGCCCGGCATAGGCTCCGTGCGCGCGGAACGACTTCTCGCCAAGCTCGACATCTCCGAGACCCGCCGCATCCAGGGACTCGGCCCCAACCAGCGCGCCCGACTCCTCGCGCTCTCGCCGCACCAGGCCTGACGCCCGGCCAGTTCCCCCGTTTCGGCCGGCGGCGGGGCCGGATGAGGGTGCCGGCGAGGCGGGGTGTGGCCTGGTGGATGAGGGCGAGTTCATCCGTTCGGTTGGCCAGGCCGCACCCCGCCGAGGCGGGTGATGCCTCGTTCGACGGTGTTCAGTGTTCCGCTGCGGCAGCATTCGCGGTCAAAGCCGGGTGAGCGGCTGGCGTTGCGGCCTCACCTCAGAGCGGTGGCCGATCTCGCACCGGCTGGAACCGGGAACTCACCCGGAGACCGCCGCCCGGGCTCCCTCCGGTGACGACATCTCGAACTGCTCCGCCCGAGCGGGCCCGGCCTGCTGCTCCCGCCCTCGCGTCGCGGCGAGCCGCTGCTCCTTCCCGGCGGCTGACGCGCACGCCGGAGACCCGTTCCCCACCCTCTGGTGACCTGGCTTGCCGACCGCGGCCATGCGGGTACCGGCTTCGTGCCCAGGGGAGTTGACATGGAGCTTCCGGTGGCGGCCGTGGCGTCGATGGCGTCCGAGGCGCCGGCCTGGACCGAGCTTGCGGCGGGCGAGGACGAGGATGGTGAGCGCGGTGGCGGCGCCTGCGGCGGGAAGCCCGGCGAGCGCGTCGGGGCGTGCGGCGAGAGCTGCGGCGAGCGCGGTTCCGGCGGCCTGGCCGGTGCCGACGGACAGGATCAGCCAGGCGTACGCCTCGGTGGTGCGAGAGGCGGGAGCGAGAACGTCCACGGTGTGGAACCCGTTGGTGATGATCAAGGTGAAGAACAGACCCGGGATCGCCGTGAGGGCGATGGCCGTGCGGGGGCCGGGCTGGGCGAGCAGAGGCGTCCAGCCGAGGAGGAACAGGGCGCTGGTGGTGATGAGCTGGGTGGAGGTCGGGCCGGGCCGCGCCCGGCGGGCGTAGATCAGGCTGCCCAAGAGACTGCCGGTGGAGAACGCGGCGGGAAGCACGCCGGAGAGCATGGCCAGGCCGTGGGTGGCGGCCATGCCCGCGGACCACACGTTCATCGCTCCGAAAGCGAACCCCGTTCCCGCCAGCGCGGTGAACAGCAGGGTCAGGCCCGCGCTCAGCAGCCGTTCGCTTCCGGTCTCCCCGTCGGCGGCGGGACGCCAGGCCTGCGACGGTGCCGCGGTCAGCACGACCGCCGTGCCGACGAGGGTGAGGGCGGCGGTCGCGGTCAAGGCGGTGTCGGGCCCGTACGCGGTCGCCAGCCACGAGGCGAGCAGGGGGCCGGCGATGTACAGAAGTCCCTGCGAGCCGGTGTCGAGGGCCTGGACCACTCGGCGCCGCCCGAGGTCGGGCAGGACCGTCGGCCACAGCGCTCGTAGTCCTGCCTCCAGCGGCGGGGTGACCAGACCCGCGAACCCCACCACCGCGGTCAGCGCCGCCGGGTGCCCTCCCGCCCCGATCAAGGGAAGCGCGGCCAGGCAGCCGGCGTTGAGCAGCACCGCCGGTGCCGATACACGGGTCTGGCCCTGGCGGTCCATCAGCCTGCCCTTGACCGGCTGGGACAGCCCGGACGCCAGCCCGTACAGCGCGGCAAGCAGGCCGGCGAACGCGAGGGACCCGCCGCCGTCGGTGATCCACAGGACGAGTCCCACGGGAACCATGCTGTTGGGCAGACGCCCGGTGAGAGTGCCGCCGAGCAGACGAACGACGTGTCGGCTGCCCAGTACGGCGCCGTACGTGGCGGACGGCGGGACGGCGGTCGGGTGATCGGCCAGGGTCAACAGGGCAGGGCTTTCCGTCAGGGGGCGTGCGAGGCGGAGGCAGGTACGGTCGGGGCGCCATCGGCGTGTACGGAGCGCATCCGCAGCCGGATGGCCATCTCACGGCAGGACCGGGTGTTCGACGTGGTGGCCCAGGAGGCGCAGCTGTCGAGGAACCCGGAGCGGGAGCGTAACCCGGAGCGGACGGGCCGGGGCGGAACTTGTGATCTTCCGACAAGACCGCGGGAACGGCCGCGGACGCGGACGCCCAAGGAACCGGCCCTCCCCCGCACTTGCGCGGGGGGGAGGGCCGGTTCCTTCTGGAGGGGGAGGTGTCGTCCGGGGGTTTACAGGCCGTTGATTCGGGCCATGCGTCCGGCGCCCAATGCGGGGCGGAGTTCGGCGGTGACGACGCGGGCTCTGCGGGTCACTCGGGAGTGTTGGCGCCTGACCTGGGCCATGAGGCGCCGGCTGCGCAGGGCCATCTCCAGTTCGAAGCGGGTGCGGGGGTCGCGCAGTCCGGCGCCGAAGAGCTTCTCCAGTTGCCGCATGCGGTAGCGGACGGTCTGGGGGTGGACGCTGAGGGCCTTGGCGGCTTCGGGTGCGCCGCCGCCTTCCAGCCAGGCGAGGAGTGTGACTTCGAGTCGTTCGCTCTGGCGGGGTGTGAGGTCGGCCAGGGGGCGCAGCCAGCGTGCGGCCAAGGCCTGGGCCAGGGGTTCGTCCTGGAGGAGCATGAGGGTGGAGAGGTGGTCGTCGACGAACACGGCGCGTGCGTCGGGGCCGGACCGGGTGGGGGTGAGGTTGAGCAGGCGTACCGCCCAGCGGAGGGAGGAGGCGGTGTCGCGGGGTGGGACGGGGTGGCCGACGGCGGCGAATCGGCCGCGCAGGGAGCCTTCGAGTGTGGTGCGGGCCTCGGGGTCGGGTGTGGGGACCAGGAGGCAGGGTTGGCCGTTGACCAGTCCGGCCAGGGCGTCGTCCAGGACGGCCGCGAGTTGCTGGGTTTCGCCGGGCGAGGCCAGGGCGATGGCCCGCACGGAGGCGGGCAGGGGCCAGCGGGCCGCCCCGGCCAGTTCGGCCAGGGCTATTTCGGACATGGGCATGTCAGACGTGAGAGCGGCGAAGAGCTCTCGTCGAGCGCGTTCGGGCCCTGTGCTGAATCCCTGGGAAGGGACTGCCTTGAGGGTGGGCAACGAGCCGCCGCCGTGCGCGTCCTGAGGGAAGAGCGCGTCCGCGTCCTGCTGCCGGGGGTTTCGGGTCGACTCCGTCTGCCGGGCCGACTGAATCTGATCTGCTGCCTCACCCTGCGGTGTTACCGGCGGTTCGCGGTAACCGAGAACCGTGAGCAGGGCCGACTCCACGTGCTCTCTGACGACCTCGTCGTCGATGTCCTCGATCAGAGTGGAGAAACCGGGGATGTCGCTCCGCAGTTCCTCCACGATCCCCGCGGCCAGCGCGGGTAGTTCCTTTCGCAGGACCCGGGTCCATTCGCCGCGTGGGCGGGACCAGATGCGGTTCAGAAGTTCGCACATTGTTACCTCGTTCATGCCGGGGTATGGCCTGCCCCGTGGGAGGGTGACAAGCCTGTAGGGGCTGTCCTCCTCCCCGTCGACGTCAGTGCCGACGGGGGAGTTGAGCGCCTCGTACTCCCTCCAGGAGCATGCCAACCACTTGCAGTCCCGCGACCTTGCCTAGATTTTGCCAACGGGGAGGTGTGGCGGCGGACAAGGCGTGAACCTCGTCGCAACCGCACCACTGGAAGGGAATCTTCCGGGGATGTTCGAGTCGATGACTGCGCGGGGGCCAGAAATTATCACGTTTCGATAAATCCCGTGGAGGTGCTGCGAAGGTCCACGATGCTTCTGCACTCCGGCCCCCGCTCCCGGCCGGCGAGGCACCATCTCCCGCCTGCCGCGGAGCAGTTCCGACGACAGTCCCCGGGCGCCGAGCGCGAGGTGGAGTGCTCGGAGCCCGGGCGTATGGGAGAACTACATGCCCTTGTCCACGCCTCGTACGCCGAGCTCACACCGGGCACGCAGCACCAGACGGCACGCCGGCATGGTCGCCGCCGCGGCCGCCGGGAAGCGGGCCCTACGGCGGCCGCCCCTGCTGTCCGCCGCCGGCGGCCCGCACCCCGGTGCCATCACCCTCGCGGCGCTCGCCGCCCTGGCGGCCCTGGTCGTGATGGCGCAGGCCGGTGCCCTGACGGACTTCTGGAACTTCCTCGACTTCGGTGCGGGCGTGCTCTCGCTCGTCTCGCTGAGTTCCACCGTGCTCTGGGGCCTGGCGGCCACCGACCGGACCCTGTTCTCGTCCGGGCACCGGCTCGTCGCCCAGGGCGTGCACCGCGGCCTCGCCGTCGCGGGACTCGGCTTCCTCGGCCTGCACGTCTGGGTCAAGATCGCCAAGTCGCAGACGGTGGCCGCCTCCGCGGTCGTCCCCTTCGCGGACCCGGTCCAGCCCCTGCGCGTCGGGCTCGGCACCCTCGCCGGCTACCTCTTCATCGCCGTGGCGGTCTCCGGCGCGGTCCGCAGCGCCTTCGCGACCAAGGGCCGCTCCATCTGGTGGCGGGCCCTGCACATGGGCGCGTACCCGGCCTGGGGCGCCTCCCTGGTGCACGGACTCAAAGCCGGCCGCCCCGCGAGCGGCTGGGTGACCGTGGCGTACGGCCTCTGCCTGCTCGGCGTCGCCGCCGTACTCGTCATCAGGCTCCGTCGGCGACTGCGCTCCCTCCCCGACCGGCCGCCGGGCGGAACTCCCCCGAGCCCCAAAGGCGCCAAAGGCCCCAAAGCCCCCGAGCAGGCGCCGCCGCGAAACCCGGGGCCCTTCGTGAGCCGGCCCGCGGAGTGGGCCGCGTCCCGACTGACCGCCCGCCTGGCGCGGCAGTCGGACGAACTCCCGGAGGCGCGTCCCGACTGGGACCAGGAACCCGCACCGCGCGCCGAACAGGCGCCCGCACAGCCCTACGGCCGGCAGTACGCCCAGTCCTACCCTCCGCCGTACGCCGAGCCGTACGCCCAGCCCTCGTACGGTCAGCCCTCGTACGCCGGCCAGGGAGCCGGCCGGGAGCCGCGACCGGGCCCGGTGCCGGACACCCTCCTCATCCAACGGGGAGCCGCCGGCCCGGTGACGGCGGCCCGACCGCAATCCCCACCCGAACCCGACTATCCGGCGTACGGAACCGTGTTCATCCCCAGTCAGGCCCAAGTCACCACCGAAAGGCCCGGCGGGCCCTTCGACGGTAGCCGGGGGCGGCAGTGACCGATCTGCCGCGCCCGGCACTCGGCTGTGTGGGCATGCCCAGACTGCTGGCGGGACTCGACGTCATGGCGCGGCTCGATCGCGCCGCCCACCTCTCCGTCCACGGCGACCTGCCCCGGTACGGTCTCGAAGACCTCGTGCAACTCGCCGAGGGGATCGACCTGCGGGGCCGCGGCGGCGCGGGCTTCCCCTTCGCCCGCAAGCTCCGCGCCGTCGCCCGGTCCGCCCGGGCGGGCGACGGACGCTGCGCCGTCGTCGTCAACGCCAGTGAGGGCGAACCCAGTTGCCTCAAGGACACCGCGGTGCTGCTGCACGTGCCGCACCTGGTCCTCGACGGGGCCCTGCTGTCCGCGGGCGCGCTCGGCGCGGAGGAGGTGGTCATCGGGGTGACCCGCGACGACGTCGAACAGTCCCTGCGCGAGGCCGTCGCCGAACGGGGCCCGGCCGGCCGGCGGGTGCGCGTGTCCCGACTGCCCGAACGCTTCGTCACGGGGGAGGGCACCTCCCTCATCAACGGCATCGACGGCGGCCCCGCACTGCCCAACGGGCAGAAGGTACGGACCAGTGAACGCGGGCTGAGCGGCATGCCCACCCTGCTGTCCAACACCGAGACGTACGCCCAGATCGCCGTCGCCGCCCGACTGGGCGTCGAGGACTACCGCTCCGTCGGCACCGAGAAGGAGCCGGGCACCGTCATGCTCACCGTCGCCGGCGCCACCGCCGTCGAGGTCCCGCTCGGCACCTCCCTCGCGTACGTCCTGGAACTGTGCGGCACCGCCCCCGGCCAGGGCGTCCTGATCGGCGGCTACCACGGCCGGTGGCTGCCCCCGGCGTCCGCGCGCCTGGCCGCGCTCTCCCGGGAATCCCTGACCTCGTACGACGGGGTGCTCGGAGCCGGCGCGGTCCTGCCGCTCCCCGAGGACACCTGCCCGGCCGGCGAAGTCGCCCGGGTGACGCGCTGGATGGCCGGCGAGTCCGCGGGCCAGTGCGGCCCCTGCGCCAGAGGCCTGCCCTCGCTCGCCGACGCCGTGGACGCCCTCGTGGCCGGCGGCGGCGGAGCCGCCCTCGACGCGGTACAGGCCCGGATGCGCGGCGTACGCCGCCGCGGCGCGTGCAGCCACCCCGACGGAACCGCCGGATTCGTCGCCTCCGCGCTCGCGGTCTTCCCCGATGAGTTCCGCGACCACGCGCTCGGCAGCGGCTGCGGACGCCGCGTCCTGGGGGCGCTGCCCCTGCCCGAGGACGAGAGCCCCGAACGTCTCGTCGTGGACTGGACGTTGTGCAGGGGGCACGGCCTCTGCGTGGACCTGCTGCCCGACGTCGTCCGCCTGGACGAGGACGGCTTCCCCGCGATGGCGGTGATGCCGGTGCCCGCACGGCTGCGCCCGAAGGCGCTCCGCGCCGTCCGCCGTTGCCCCGCGCTCGCACTCCGCATTCAGGAATGAGCACGCGGTAGACAACCGCCCGGAAATCGAGTTCAACGTTTGGCACGATCTGACAAAATCCTTTGATTCTGAATTCAGTTGGCCCCACAGGCCTTATGAATAAGCCTGTAAGCGAAAACGCCGGGCTGGACCCGAAGGAGTGATCGTGAACAACAGGCATCGTGGGACGGCAGCCGCCGGATCGGTGATGGCGGTACTTATGCTGGCGGCGGGCTGCAGCGGCGGGGATTCAGACCGCGCGGTGGATTCCGTACAGCCGGCGGGAGCCGGTCAGGCCATCGGCAAGGGATATGACTCGGGAGCCGGATCGGGATCCGGAGCCGGCTACGGGGTGCCCGGCTCGGGCGCGAATCCGGCGGCCGGCGCGGGATCCGGGTACGGCGACGAGCCGGCGGCCGCGGCCAAGGCCGCACCGGCGGGACAACTGGCCCTGCGGGAGATCCCGGAGGTGGGCAAGGTGGTCACCGACAGCGCCGGCGCCACCCTCTACCGCTTCGACAAGGACACGCCCAAGCCCCCCAAATCCAACTGCGAGGGCGGCTGTGCCGCGACCTGGCCCGTGGTGTCGGCCGACGACGCCAAGGCCTCCGCCGGCATCGATCCGAGCATGCTCGGATCGGTCGAACGGGCCGACGGCACCAAGCAGCTGACCCTCGGCGGCTGGCCCGTGTACCGCTACTCGAAGGACGCCAAGGCGGGCGAGGCCAAGGGCGAGGGCGTCGGCGGGACCTGGCACGCGCTGGCCGCGGACGGCAAGAAGGCGATCGACAAGAAGGACGCGCAGCCGCCGAAGGAAGAGGCCGCGCCCCCCAAGACCGGTGGCTCCGACGAAACGGGTGACGCGAATTCGAATGAGAAAATAGAACTCGCGGTGGCCGCCAACGAGAAGCTCGGAAAGATTCTCGTGGATGCCGAGGGCCGCACCCTCTACCGATTCAACAAGGACAGTGCGTGGCCCATGAAATTCGGCTGCCTCGACGCCTGCCTGAACACCTGGAAGCCTGCCCCTCCCGTGGACAAGGCGAAGGCGTCCGGAATTCCCGCAGGGCTGGTGGGCAAGGTCAAGCGACCCGACGGGAGCGAGCAGCTGACGATCGACTGCTGGCCGGTCTACCTGTTCACCGGTGACAAGGAGCCCGGCCAGACCAACGGGCAGGGCAAGCAAGGCCTCTGGTTCGCGGTCAACGACGCCGGCAAGAAGGTCACCACGACCACCGGCTGACCCGAGCCGGAGCCGGAACCCGTGCCCGCCCCGAGCCCTGTGAGGGAGACGTGTCAGCTTCACCCCGGATCACCGCCCGCCACCTGGTGCCCTGTGTCGCCGTGCTGATCGCCTCGATGATGTGTGGCGGCTGCGCGGGACAGGAGAAGGCGCGGGCGGGCGCGACCGACGCCCACCCGGCCGGCGCCGCCACCGCGGCCGAGCCGTCCACCCCGACCGCCCCGGCGCCGTCCGCGACCCCGGCGAGCCCGACGCCGTCGTCCACCGCCCGCCCCGCCTCCCTCGACCAGATCGCCGCCGCCCTCGACTGCCGACCCGAGATCACCGTCGACGCGGAGGAACTGAAGGAAGGAGCGTGCGGGGCGGGCAAAGAGGGATTCCGGATGGCCACCTTCGCCGCCGACCAGGGTCAGCGGGCATGGCTCGACGAATCCCGGATGTACGGAGGCGTGTACCTGGTCGGAGAGCGCTGGGTCGTGACCGCCGCCTCCGCCGAGGCCCTGGCACCCCTGCGGGAACGCCTCGGCGGAACCGTCGAGACCGGCTCCGGCCACGGCGCCTCGCACGGCACGGAGCACGGCGCCTCGCAGGGCCCCTCGCAGGGCGCGGAACACCCCCCGGGCCACGAGGCCATGAGCGGCGCGGGTTCCTGAGGCCCCGCCTTCCCGGGCGACCGTCGGGATCCGTCGCCCCCCCCGGGTGCCGGAGCCCGGCGGCCGCCCCTCCTCGCGGAGCCGGACGCGTCCCGCGAGGCCCCGGCCGTCCCCCTCGGATCGTGCGGGGCCGACAGCGCCCCGTCCCGCCGCCCGGGTTCACGATGCGCCGACCCGCTTCTCCCGCGACACCCCTTGATCTATCGTCGGGAACGATCGACGGGATCGGCGTCGTACGCACGTGAACGCGGGGAGGACGGCCATGACCGGGGACATCGGTGGACGCGTCGCCGTCCTCTCGGACATCCACGGAGTCCTGCCCGCCTTGGAGGCGGTCCTCGCCGAGCCGGACGTACGGGCCGCCGACCTCGTCGTCCTCACCGGGGACATCGCGGCGGTACCCCAACCCACCCGGGTGCTCGACCTCCTCGTCGGCCTCGGCGAACGCGTCGCCCGGGTCGGCGGCAACGCCGACCGGGAACTCCTCGAACACCGTCGCGGCACACGCGACGTCCTCGGCGACCCCGTCTCGCCATGGGCCGCGAAGCAACTGCGCCCGGACCACCTCGACCACCGCCCGCGCACCCTCTGTTGGGCCGACTACTTCCTCCACGCCCGCGCCACCGACAACGAAGTCCTCGACGCGTTCGCCCCCCGAGACGGCCGATCCCCCGACCAGCAGCAGGAGGCACCGTGAGCGAGCACATCTGCGACATCGACGCACTGGCCGAGGACGCCGCCCGGGCGGCCGCACTGCTGGACCGGCCGATCCTGCTGGGCATCGACGGGCCGGGAGCATCCGGCAAGAGCACGCTCGCCGCCCTGCTGGCCGAGCGGCTGGACGCGGCGGTCGTCATCCACGTCGACGACTTCCACCTCCCCTCCGCGGACCGCCCCCGGACCGCCGGCGCGATCGCGGCCGACGTCGACCTCGCCCGACTGGAAACGCAGGTGCTGCGACCTGCGGCCACCGGGGGCACCGTCCGGTACCGCCGCTACGACTGGGACCTGGACCGCCTCGCGGAGTGGACCGAACTCCCGCCCGACACCACGCTGATCGTGGAGGGAGTCCACGCACTCCACCTGCGGCTGCGCCACGTGTACACGTACCGGGTGTTCTGCGACGCCCGCCGCGAGGTGCGGCTGAGCCGTGGCCTCGCACGGGACGGGGAATCGGCGCGCCGGTTGTGGGAGGACGACTGGATGCCGGCCGAGGACCGCTACCTGGCGACCCACCGACCGCACCTGCGGGCCGATGTCGTGCTGAACAGCTCGGTCCACACGAAGGGGGTCGGCGCTCCCGCGTACGCGGTGGTGGCCCACTGACCTGCGGACGGCCCCACGGCACGAGGGGTGGGGCGGATCAGGCGGTACGGGCCGGCTCCGCCGGAGCGGCCGCGCCGAGGAGGCGTTCGGCGCGGTACGGGGACGTGTCCAGCTCCGACAGCACCCCGGGGGCGGCGATGTTGGGCAGCACCAGATCGAAGAGGTTGGAGATCTCCCTGGGCAGATCGCCGCCGGGGATGTCCTCGGTGATCAGCAGCACCCCGGTCCAGGCCCCGACGAGCAGCCGCGAGATCTCGGACGGTACGACGTGCCCGAGCAACTCGCCGCGAAACTGGGCCTCTTCGAGCAGCTGCTTGCCCACCGAGATCCAGTCGGGCCACCGCGTCCCGAACAGAGCGCGGGCCTTGACGTCCACCGACAGCCGCACCGAGGCGCTCAGTACGGGGTCCTTGGGCAACCGATGCGCCAGGAGCAACCCCAGGTCCACCCACTCCTGGAGCTTGTGGGTCTGCGGGGTCAACCCCTCCAGGGTCACGGCCTCGTCGAGGACCGCCCGCGCCAGTTCCTCCTTCGAGGTGAAGTGGAAGTAGAGGCCGCCGCGGGTGAGTGGAATGCGCTCGATGAGGCCGCCGATCGTCGTCGCGTCGTAGCCGAGTTCGTCGAACATCTCGGCCGCGGCCTCGACGATGATCCTGCGCGTCTGGATCGCGCGCTCCTGCCTGGCCACTTCACGCCTCCTGTGTGCACGGCCCGTCGGCGTTCGCAGGGCCCCACCCGCCACCCGCACGGAAACCGACCGAGTGTCCGGTACAGTACCAGCGCTCCGGCCACCCCCCGGACCTCCCGCTTTCCCCAACAGGCCGCCGACGCACCGCTGTTGAAGCGACCGATCGCAGCCGCCCGACCCGTCGGACGGCCCGGGCGGGGGCGGTCAGCGGGGGGAGTCCCCGCCGGCTGGTTCCCGACCGGCGCCGGCCCGGAGGAAGGCGCGCCGGGCGTGCGCGAGGAGTTCGCGGGCCGCGGGGCCGTGCGGGGTCTTCCAGGCCAGCGAGAGCAGGGCGGGCGACGTGACGTCGTCGATCGTGCGGGCGGTGAGCCGGTCGGCGTACTCGGCGGCCATCGACTCGCTGAGAATGGCGACGCCGAGACCGCGGACGGCCAGGTCGACGATGGCGTCGGCGGCCCCCGCCTGCAACGCGATCCCGATCCGGACGTCCTGCGCGGCGCACGCCTGGTCGAACACCGTGCGCAGACCGGTGCCGCGGGGCATGCAGACGATTGGATGAACACCCAGGTCGCGCAGGGTGACCCCGTCCCGCCGGGCCAGGGGATGGTCGAAGGGCACGGCCGCCACGAGCCGCTCGCTGACGATCGTGAAGGTGTCCAGTCCCTCGTGGGCGGCGGTGGAGGTCCCGACGAGGGCCATGTCGAGCGTGCCGTCGCGCACCCCGTCGATCAGCCGGTCGGAGTTGTCCTCCCACAGGGAGATCTCCACCCCGGGATGGGCCCGGTGGAACGCGGCGAGGGCGTCGAACAGCGGTGTGACGGTGCAGCCGATGACCATGCCGACGGTGAGCCGACCCCGGATCAGCTCGGTCACCTCGCCCACCGCCTGGCTGACGGCCGCCGCGGCGGACAGCGCGGCCCGGGCGTGATCGAGGGCCGCCCTGCCGGCGTCCGTGAGGGTGGTCGTGCGAGCCGACCGGTCGAACAGCTCGGCGCCCAGCTCCCGCTCCAGCCGGCGGATCTGCGCGCTGACGCCCGACTGGCTGATGTGCACCCGCTCGGCGGCCCGGGTGAAGTTCCGCTCATCGGCGACCGCGACGAAGTATTCCAACTGCCTCAGGTCCATGACTGTCGATTCTAGCTCTCAGCTGATCCAGCTGTTGGACTACTGGTTCGGCATCGATCAGGCTGGGAGGTGTCGCAGCCCGACGACGATCGTCGAGCACACCAGGCATCAGGCATCAGGCATCAGGCATCAGGCATCAGGCATCGAGGAATGAGGAAGCCCATGACGGAGAACAAGTCGACGAGCGGGTCGGGGAACCGGTCGGAGTACGAGAAGGCCATGCGCCCCGAGGACATCACCCGGCTGTTCGTCGAACGATCCAACGCCGGCGACGCGGCCGGGGTCGCCGCGCTCTACGAGGAGGACGCGGTGATGGCCTATCCGCCGGGCTCCCGGACGGTGGGCCGCGAGGCGATCCGCGCGCTGTGGGAAAAGGTCCTGGCCGGCGGCCCCCGCTTCGAACCGGAGCAGCCGCTGCCGACGCTGATCAGCGGAGACATCGCCCTCACCTCGACCCCGCCGAAGGACGGATCGGGCGCCCGCGCCCAGGTCGTCCGCCGCCAACCCGACGGGAGTTGGCTCCGCCTCCTCGACCAGCCCGAGTTCGTCCCCCCGACCGGCTGACCCACCGGGCCGCCCCCTGATGCGGGGCGCGCCGACGATCGGCCGCGTCAGCGGTACCAGTCCTCGCCGGGGCGGGACAGCGCGCTGCGCAGGTACGCCTCCAGGCGCGGCGCCACCCAGGTACGGCTGTCGTTCCCGCAGCGCGGCCGGGAGCGGCTGCCCCAACGCGGCTGCCAGGTCGCGTAGTTCCTGCTCGGAGGCAGGTTCGTTCAGTTCGGCGCCGTCATGCCGCTCCACGAGTTCACGCCACACGAATCCTCCAGGGGTCCCACCGTCCGCGGCATCGTATTCCGCGGCCCCACCGGGAGGGCTGACCGGACAGGTGAACCGTTGTACGCTCCGGGGACGGCCCTTGACCCGCGATGAGCGGGCAGGGAGCAGACACATCGGGAGTACTCCATGCTGCGCACCATGTTCAAGTCCAAGATCCACCGTGCCACCGTGACCCAGGCCGACCTGCACTACGTCGGGTCGGTCACCGTCGACGCCGATCTGTTGGACGCGGCCGACCTGTTGCCCGGCGAGCTGGTCCACATCGTGGACATCACCAACGGCGCGCGGTTGGAGACGTACGTCATCGAGGGCGAGCGCGGGTCCGGTGTCATCGGGATCAACGGCGCCGCCGCCCACCTCGTGCACCCCGGGGACCTGGTCATCCTCATCAGCTACGCGCAGGTCGAGGACGCCGAGGCCCGGGTGCTGAAGCCCCGCGTCGTGCACGTGGACGCGGACAACCGCATCATCGAGCTGGGTGCGGACCCCTCCGCGCCGGTGCCGGGAACGAACCAGGAGCGCAGCCCCCACGCGGTTGCCGTCTGACGAGTCGGGAGTCGGGACCATGGCGGACGAGCGGACGATCGTGTTCGACGACGACCGTGAGGCCGGGCGGCTGCTCGCCGTCGAGGACGGGGTCGCGGTCGGGTTCATCGCCTACTTCGTCCTCGCGGAGGACCCCCACGCCCTGGTGGCGGTCCACACGATCGTCGAGCCCGGGCACGAGGGGCGGGGCATCGCGGGGCGGCTGGTGGAGACCTTCTCCGCGCTCGCCGCGACCGCGGGGGTGCCCGTGGTGCCGCTCTGCCCGTATGCCGCGAGGTGGGCCGCCAAACACCCCGACCGGGCGCCCGTCGCCCCCGCGGAGGCCGTGGTGGCGGCCGAGGCGCAGCTCGCCTCGGACTCCGACCTGTGGTGACGGGCGCGTCCCTGACGCTGCTCCACACGTCCGCGGTGCACGTGCCGGTCTTCGACGCCCTGCGCGACCGGGATCACCCGGGCGCCGTCCTGCGGCACCTGGTGGTCCCGGAGTTGCTGGACCGGGCCCGCGCGGAGGGGCCGGAGGCGGTGGTACCGGCCGTCCGGGAGGTGCTCGGCGGGTGCTCCGGCCCCGTTCTGGTCACCTGTTCGACGATCGGCGCGGTCGTGGAGGCGCAGGCCGGGCTGCTGGGACTGCCGTTGTTCCGGGTGGACCGGCCGATGGCCGCCGAGGCGGTTCGGATCGGCGGCCGGATCACCGTACTGGCGTCGTTGGAGTCCACGCTGGCCCCGACCGCGGGGCTGCTGGCCGAGGAGGCCGGGACGCGCGACGTGTCCCTCCGGACGCGGGTGGTCGCCGGAGCCTGGGCCCGGTTCGAGGCGGGTGACGTGGCCGGCTCCCTCGCCCTGGTGGCCGAGGCGATCGACGCCGTCACGGACACGGACGTCATCCTCCTCGCCCAGGGCTCGATGGCCGGCGCCGCGGCGTCGGCCACGACCTCCATCCCGGTCCTGACGGGCCCCGCCCGGGGCCTGGCCGCCGCGCTCGGCCGATAGGCCCACCGCGTTTCGGGGGGCGTACCGCCGGGGTTCCGGGGAAGGTGGGACACATGGTGCGAATCGAAGAGCAGACCCAGCCTCCGGTCCCCGGTCCCGACCCGCAGCCCCCGGTGCCGGGTCCCGATCCGACGCCGGGGCCCCGTCCCTTCCCGGACCCCGAGCCGCCCACGCCGCGGCCGGCGCCGCCCGTACCCGGACCGGTGCCCGAGCCCGACCCGATCCCGGCGCCGCCCGGCCCGGCCCCCGTGCCGCAGCCCGGTCCGCTCGGCTCGATCGGGGCCTGAGGCCCGGATCCGCCCCGGTCGAGGTCCGCTCGACCGGGGCCCGGCCGCCTCGGGCCCGTTCGGAGCCCGAGGCGCGTCCGTGCGTGCGACGCGCGTCAGTCCGTGCGCGGCCCCAGTCCGTCATTGTCCGCCGCCGTGCGTCAGTCCGTGCGGACCTCGGAGCGGTCGCCGCTCCAGAGGGTGTGGAACGAGCCCTCCCGGTCGGTGCGCCGGTAGGTGTGCGCCCCGAAGAAGTCCCGCTGGCCCTGGGTCAGGGCCGCGGGCAGCCGCTCCGCCCGCAGGGCGTCGTAGTACGCCAGCGAGGCAGCGAACGCAGGTGCCGGGATGCCCTGGCGGACCGCCGCGACCAGCACCTCCCGCCAGTCGTCCTGCGCCGCGCCGATCTCCTGGGCGAACTCCGGGTTCGCGAGCAGGCTCGGCAGCGTGGGCTCGGCGTCGTACGCGGCACGGATCCGGTCCAGGAACGCCGCCCGGATGATGCAACCGCCGCGCCACAGCGAGGCGACCGCGCCCAGGTCCACGTTCCAGTCGTACTCGGCGCTGCCCGCCTGGATCTGGTGGAAGCCCTGCGTGTACGAGACGATCTTCGAGGCGTACAGGGCCTGCTCGACCTGGGCCGCGAAGGCGTCGGCGGCGGCCCCGGAGAGCGGCGTCGCCGACGGTCCCGCCAGATCGCGCGAGGCCTCGCGCAGATCACCGTGGCCGGACACGGCGCGGGCGAAGACCGCCTCGGCGATCCCCGAGACCGGCACGCCCAGGTCGAGGGCGATCTGTACGGTCCAGCGTCCCGTGCCCTTCTGCTCGGCGGCGTCGGCCACGACGTCCACGAACGGCCGGCCGGTCGCGGCGTCCGTGTGCGCGAGGACCTCCGCCGTGATCTCGATGAGGTACGAGTCCAACCGGCCCGTGTTCCAGGTCCGGAAGGTCTCCGCGATCTTCGCGGGGGAGTAGCCGGCGACCTCGCGCAGCAGGTGGTAGGCCTCGGCGATGAGCTGCATGTCGGCGTACTCGATGCCGTTGTGCACCATCTTCACGAAGTGCCCGGCGCCGTCGGGGCCGATGTGCGAGACGCACGGGGTGCCGTCTGCGGCCTTCGCCGAGATCTTCTCCAGCAGCGGGCCCAGGGAGGTGTACGACTCGGCCGGGCCGCCCGGCATGATGCTCGGGCCGAGCAACGCCCCCTCCTCGCCGCCCGAGATGCCGGCGCCCACGAAGTGGATGCCCTGCTCGCGCAGCTCGCGTTCGCGGCGGCGCGTGTCCTCGAAGTGGGCGTTGCCGCCGTCGATGATGACGTCGCCCTCCTCCAGGAGCTCGGCGAACTCGCGGATCACGGCATCGGTGGGCTCGCCGGCCTTCACCATGACGATCAGGCGGCGGGGTCGTTCCAGCGCGTCGACGAACTCCTTCGCGGACTCGGCCGCGACGAAGGAGCCTTCGTGGCCGAACTCCTCCACCAGGGCATGGGTCTTCGCGGCCGTGCGGTTGTGGACGGCGACGGTGAATCCGTTGCGGGCGAAGTTCCGGGCCAGGTTGCTGCCCATCACCGCGAGCCCGGTGACACCGATCTGGGCGGTGCTGCTGCTCATGCGTGCGCTCCTGCGTGCCTCGATGTGCGGGGACCCCCGACGCTACATCGACCGGGATGTGAGAGCTCGTCCGTTGTGCACTGATTCTCAACTTCGCCTTGAGGCAGGCTGGTTGTGCTACTTGCCGGGCGACTCGTGTCGCCGCTACCTTGTGCCCTTCCTGATGTCTTCAAGGGGGCTCCCATGGGCGTACGGGGCCGGCACCGCCGGTACCAGCCGAGCAGCATCAACCGGGCCTCGCTCGTCGTCACCGCCGGTGGCGCCGGGATCGCGCTCCCTCTCGTCGGAGCCGGGTCCGCCCATGCCGCCTCGGTGGAGACCTGGAACAAGGTCGCCACCTGCGAATCGACCAACAACTGGCAGATCAACACCGGCAACGGGTACTACGGCGGGCTCCAGTTCAGCCAGAGCACCTGGCGGGCCTTCGGCGGTACCGCCTACGCCCCCCGCGCCGACCTGGCCACCAAGGCCCAGCAGATCGCGGTCGCGGAGAAGGTCCTCAAGGGGCAGGGCCCGCAGGCCTGGCCCTCGTGCGGACCCGCCGCCGGACTCAGCCGCAGCGGCCCGGCGCCCGCCGTCACCCCGCACACGCAGTCCGCGAAGCCGCAGCCGGCCAAGGCCCGGACCCCCGCGCCCCAGCCCACGAAGGTGCAGGTCACCGCCAAGCTCCCGCAGGACGGGGCCGCGACGCCGAAGACCGCGCCGCGTCCGACCGGCACGTCCGTGCTCCCGAACCCGTACGTCGTCGCCCCGGGGGACTCCCTGTCGGCGATCGCCACCGACCAGCACGTCGAGGGCGGCTGGCAGGCGCTGTACGAGACCAACCGGGCCACCGTCGGCGCCGATCCGAACCTGATCCTGCCCGGGCAGCGCCTCACCCTGCGGATCACGGCCGCACCGCCGGCGCAGAACCCGGAGAAGCCGCCGCGCACCGCGAAGCCGGTCAAGCCCGTGGCGCCGGCCGCACCGAAGCCCGAGCAGAGCAAGCCCGCGCCGAAGCCGAAGCCCACGCCGGAGCAGAGCAAGCCCGCCCCGAAGGCGAAGCCGAAGACCGAGGCGGCCTCAGCGAAGCAGCAGACCTCCTCGGGGGGCTTCTTCGCGCCCGTCGACGCGGGACTCGGCACCGCCTACCGTGTCGCGGGCTCCTCCTGGTCCAGCGGCTACCACACGGGCGTCGACTTCCCGGTGCCCACCGGCACCAGCGTCAAGGCGGTCGGTTCCGGCACCGTGGTCTCGGCCGGCTGGTCCGGGGCCTACGGATACGAGGTCGTCATCCGGCACGCCGACGGCCGGTACTCCCAGTACGCCCACCTGTCCGCGCTCGGCGTCAGGGGCGGACAGCAGGTCTCCGGCGGCCAGCGGATCGGGCGCTCCGGCTCGACCGGCAACAGCAGCGGTCCCCACCTGCACTTCGAGATGCGCTCCGGGCCCGGCTACGGCTCCGACATCGACCCGCTGCGCTACCTCCGCGGGCACGGCGTCAGCATCTGACCCGCGCACGTGCGGCGGCACGGCCATGAGCAGGAGGAGGCCGGCCGCCGCGACGAGGGCGCACACCGCCGCCGCCAGCGCGCCCAGCGACCCGTAGCGGAAGCCCTCGTCGAACACCGAGATCCCGACGGCCGCCGCGACCACCGGGTTGACCACGGTCACCGTCGCCAGCGGCGCCGTCAGCCCCGCCCCCCGGTAGGCGGCCTGCGACAGCAGCAGACCGCCCGCCGCCAGCGTGGCGATCGCCGCCAGATCGGGCCACATCGCGGTCGGCGCGTCCAGGGAGAATCCCTCCGCCACCGACTTCGTGAACACCGAGGCCATGCCGAAGGCCGTACCGGCCGCCGCGGCCAGCAGCACACTGCGCCGCACCGCCCCATGCGTGCGCTGCGCCGTCAGGAACAACACGGCCACCGACGCACCCGCGACCACCAGCAACAGGGTCCGACCCCCGTGCGTCAACGCCTGCTCCGCCCGGCCCTCGCCGCCGGTCAGGGCCAACAGCCCCGCCAGGCCGACCGTCGCCGCCACCGCCCCGCGCCAGGCCGCGGCGCCCGCCCGGCGATGGACGAGGACGGCCGCCATCGGGAGCGCGAAGACGATGGTCAGGGCGCCGAGCGGCTGCACCAGGCTGAGCGGCCCGTACGCCAACGCCACCACGTGCAACAGTGCGCCGAGCGCGTTCAGCCCGACCGCGAACCACCAACCGGCCCGGCGCAGGGGCGCGTAGGACCGGTTCGGCGAGCCCGCCGCCACCTGCTCCTGGACGATGGCGCCGCCCGCGTACGCGACGGCGGACACCAGGCAGAGCAGAACGGACACCGCGAAGGCACTCATGAATTCCACAATGCCCGACCCAGGCGCCCTATTCCTCCCCCCAGAGGAGCCTCCACAGGGCTTCGAGTCATCCTCTCGGCATACTCCGGTGGTACTACGGAACGCTCGGACGGGCGGATTCCGGCCACGCCGTCGATCAGTGCCCCGTCCCTCCCCACCGTGACGGGCCCCTCGCCGTGCGTGAGGCGTCCGGGCACGGGTTTGTCCCCGGGCGCGTTGCCTCCGTACAGTGGCCCTTTTGGAACCTCCGCAGCAGGCGGACGCGGACGAGTGATCAAGGAACGGCAGCGGCCATGACGGTGACCGAAGACAACCACGCATACGGGCCGGGCATCGACCCCGAGCGGCTGGCCCTCGTCCTCAACGTGCTCGGTGAGCTCGACAAGCTCGACGTCGACCACCCCGACGCCATCACCGTACGCCGTGCCACCGCCGGCCTCTACCGCACGGTCAAGCAGCGCCGCCGCCAGGACCGCCGCGCCGCCAAGACCGCCAACGACAAGGCCGTCACCGAGGCGACCGCGACCGGCTCCGCCGAGCGCATCGACGACGAGACCCAGGGCAACGCCCTGACCGCCGCCACCAAGGGTCCGATCGCCGGAATACTCCAGCGTCCGCGCTCCTGCTACATCTGCAAGACCCGCTACGTCGAGGTCGACGCCTTCTACCACCAGCTCTGCCAGGACTGCGCCGCCTTCAACCGCGCCCGCCGCGACGCCCGCACCGACCTGACCGGCCGCCGCGCCCTGCTCACCGGCGGCCGCGCCAAGATCGGCATGTACATCGCGCTGCGGCTGCTGCGCGACGGTGCGCACACCACCATCACCACCCGCTTCCCCAGCGACGCGATCCGCCGCTTCAAGGCCATGCCCGACAGCTCCGAGTGGCTGCACCGCCTGAAGATCGTCGGCATCGACCTGCGCGACCCGGCCCAGGTCGTCGCGCTCGCCGACTCGGTCGCCGCCGAGGGCCCGCTCGACATCCTGATCAACAACGCCGCGCAGACCGTGCGCCGCTCCCCGGGCGCCTACAGCGAACTCGTCGCCGCCGAGAACGCCCCGCTCCCGGCCGGCGAGCTGCCCACCTCCGAGGTCATCGGCACCTTCGGCAGCGGCACCGTCGACCGGGTCGCCGCCCTGCCCACCGGCAAGGGCGAGAAGCTCAGCGCGCAGGACATCACCGAGCTGGCCCTGGTCTCCGGCTCCGCCTCCCTGGAGCGGATCGCCGCCGGCACGGCCATCGACGCCGGCGGCCTGGTCCCGGACCTGCACGACACCAACAGCTGGATCCAGACGGTGTCCGAGGTGGACCCGATCGAGCTGCTCGAAGTGCAGCTGTGCAACTCCACCGCGCCGTTCATCCTGATCAGCAAGCTCCGGCCGGCGATGGCCGCCACCGAGGCCGGCCGCCGGTACGTCGTCAACGTGTCCGCGATGGAAGGCGTGTTCAGCCGCGGTTACAAGGGCGCCGGCCACCCGCACACCAACATGGCCAAGGCCGCGCTGAACATGCTGACGCGGACCAGCGCCCAGGAGATGTTCCAGAAGGACCAGATCCTGATGACCGCGGTGGACACCGGCTGGATCACCGACGAGCGGCCCCACCCGGACAAGATCCGGCTCGCCGAGGAGGGCTTCCACGCCCCGCTCGACCTGGTGGACGGCGCGGCCCGCGTGTACGACCCGATCGTGCGCGGCGAGGCGGGCGAGGAACTGTTCGGCGTCTTCCTCAAGGACTACGCCCCCGCCAACTGGTAGACCCTCCCGCAACTGGTTGACCCTCCCGCTCCATCCGCTCGCCCGTGCCGAATCCGGCCCGGGCGAGTGGGGTTTCCCGCGCGTGGCGCGGCCCCGGGGTGCGTGGGAGCGCGGTGTCCCCGCGTCCTCCTTTCGGGTGAGGCCGCGAAGGCGCGGTGACCGCCCCCGGCCGCCGCGTCCGGGCCCGTCCCGACGAGGCGTGCGCCGCCCGGCCCGTCACCCGCCCGGCCCAACGCCCGGCCCGGCCCCGCGCACCCCCGGCACCTCCCGTCCGGCCCTGTGTGGCCTGCGCCGGCCATCCCGCTCCGCCGGAACACGGCCGTCGGGTCGGTGGTGGAACTCGCGCGGGTGGCACGGGCCGACGCTACCGTCGGGAGTGCCACCGGCGCCCCGGCAGGCCCGATTTGAACCCCCGCTCCGTGCCTTCTCGTAGGTCCGACAGCCCATTCCGGCGCACCGCCGGCGTCCGACGTACGGAACTCCGGGCGAAAACGAGTGATCCGGAGTGGATTTTACCGTTCCATCGAGCGGGACCCCGCTCATATGTGTACTCTGATCGGCATGGAGGCCTCACCCGGGCCCCGCTCCACCAAGGCGCCACCGCGTCCGGAAAACCTTTATTTCCCTATCTCCGGCGCGCGATCAGCCCGCTGGGTTACGCGACACAAGGGAGTTCGCGGTGACTGAAATGACCAAGCCCGACCCATCGCTGGAGCGAACCGTCCGAGCGGTGAAGGGGAAGACCCGGTCCGACGAACTCGGGAGCCTCGAAGTGTGGGCGCGTTCCGCCCCCATCCGGCTGGCGGGTTACGAAGACGACCTGGCCGAGCCGCACATCCTCCCCGGCATCGACTAGAGCCACCGGCCACACCGGCCCCAAAGGGCCCTACCTGCGCCCCCGCGCCACGACGGCGACGGGGGCGAGGCATGCGCCCCTCGCCCCCGACCGGGCCCGACGCGACTGCGACACCCGTCCCTGCGGCCGGAGTTCCCGATTCGCGTACGCCCTGGGCGTCATCGCCGAGAGCGATCACGGGTTCCGCGCAGGCCGCCCGCCGGGCAGGCTCATCTCATGAAACTGCTGATGCTGGGTGGCACCGAATTCGTCGGACGCGCGATCACCGAGGACGCCCTCGCCCGGGGCTGGGAGGTGACCGTCTTCCACCGCGGTCACCACGCGCCCCCGCCCGGCGTCCTCGCCGTGCACGGGGACCGCACCTCCGCCGAGGGCCTGGCCGGCCTCGCCGACGGAGAGTGGGACCTCGTCGTCGACACGTGGAGCGGCGCGCCCACCGCCGTGCGCGACACCGCCCGCCTGCTGGCCGACCGCGTCGGTCGGTACGTGTACATATCCAGCCGCTCGGTCTACGCCTACCCGGCCCCGGCCGGCCTCGACGAGGACGGCCCGCTGGTCGAGGGCTCGGCCGACGCCGTCTCCCTCGCCTACGCCGAGGACAAGCGCGGCGGCGAACTCGCGGCCCTCGACGCCTTCGGCGACCGCGCCCTGCTGGTGCGCGCCGGCCTGATCATCGGCCCCTACGAGAACGTCGGCCGACTGCCCTGGTGGCTGAACCGCGCCGCCCGCGGCGGGCCGATGGCGGCCCCCGGGCCGCGTGGGCACCGGCTCCAGTACATCGACGTGCGCGACCTCGCGGCCTGGACGCTGGACGCCGCCGAGGCGGGGCGCGACGGCGCCTACAACCTGGTCTCCCCGGTCGGTCACGCCACGATGGAGGAGCTTCTCGAAGCGTGCCTCGCCGCCACGGGCGGGGACGCCGAGCTGCGCTGGATCGACCCGGCCGCGATCGAGGCGGCGGGCGTCCAGCCGTGGACCGACCTGCCGATCTGGCTTCCCGAGGGCGGCGAACTGCACGCGTACATGAGCGGCGACGTGACCAAGGCGGTGGAGGCGGGGCTCGTGTGCCGCCCCATCGCGGAGACCGCCGCCGACACCTGGGCCTGGCTGCGATCCCTCGACGGGGTCGCACCGCTCCGCCCCGACCGCTCGGCCAAGGGGATCTCCGCGGAGCAGGAGGCAGTCCTACTCGGGCTCTGACCAGGAGGTCTCCGCGAGTCGGGTCGGCGGCAGGTACTCGCGCAGCAGGGTGCGGTGCCACCACGCGCCCGTCTCGCGGAGCTCCCGCCAGGTCGTGAAGCGGTAGCGGTAGACCCTGGCCCGCACGTGGACCGGAGGGGCGTCCGGGAACGGGTTGTGCCGCAGCAGCCGCAGCGTGTCCCGGTCGCCGGCCAGCAGCCGCTCGACGAACGGCCCGAACCAGTCCCGCGCGTAGCCGGGGGAGAGCGCCGCGAACCACATCAGCCAGTCCAGGCGCAGGTGGTACGGGGCGAACTGCCGGGGCATCCGGCCCGGCGCGCCCGGCTTGCCCCTGAACTCGTAGGCGCGCCAGTCGCCGTCCTCCCGCGGCACCCGGTCCGCGGTCCCCTCCACCACCACCTCGTCCCGGACACGGCTCACCGTGCCGAACGCCCCGTAGGTGTTGACCAGGTGCAGGGAGTCGAAGGAGCGGTTCATCGCCTGGCGGCGCGAGGCCATGTTGGCCACCGGGTGCCGGCTGAGCCAGAGCACCAGGGCGCTCACCGCGCACACCAGCACCACGAACCAGAGCGGCGCCCCGCGGGAGGCGGCCGCCGGCGGCGGGCCCGCGAGCCCCGTGAAGTCGATCGCCGACAGCGCGATCGTGATCGTGATCCAGTTCAGCCACGCGAAGTTGCCCGACAGGACCAACCACGCCTGGGTGGCCACGATGATCGCGGCGGCGTACGAGGCCACCGGCTGCGGGGTGAAGAGCAGGACCGGGACCACCAGCTGGGTCACGTGGTTCGCCGCGCACTCCACACGGTGCAGCGGCTTCGGCAGGTGGTGGAAGAACCAGCTCAGCGGCCCGGGCATCGGCTGCGTCTCGTGGTGGTGGTAGAGGCAGGTCAGTTCGCGCCAGCAGGGGTCGCCCCGCATCTTGATCAGCCCCGCCCCGAACTCCACCCGGAAGAGGACCCACCGCAGCAGCCACAGCACGAGCACCGGCGGCCCGATCCGGGCGTTGCCGAGGAAGACCGCGAGGAAGCCCACCTCCAGCAGCAGCGACTCCCAGCCGAAGGCGTACCAGGTCTGCCCCACGTTCACGATCGACAGGTACAACAGCCAGGGAACGGCCCACATCGCCATGGCCGCCCCCAGTGGCACCAGGTCCCCGACGCCGGCGGCGAGCGCGGCCGCGAACACCGCCCCGGTCCACGCACAACCGGCGAACAGCCGGTCCGAGTAGCGCAGTTGGAACAGGCTCGGGGCGCGCCGGAAGGGCACGTGCCGCACGTGGCGCGGCACGGGCAGCATGCCATGCGTCCCGATCAGCGCCCGGAACTGCAGGGCCGCCCCCACGAAGGCGAGGAGGTACACCCCGGCCAGGGCCCGCTGGAAGATCAGCCGGCCCAGCCAGGAGTCCGGCGCCGTGAACCAGTCCATCGTCTCCAGTATCAGGCGCCGGGGCGGACCGTGCCGGTCCGCGGGGACGTGAACGCGCAATCGGCACGGCTCCGACCCCACACATTCCTTGAACGCGTTCAAGATGCGGTGTCGGGGGAGATGCGGCAGACAAGGAGGAGCAACCGGGGCGAAAGGAAGAAACACGTGAGCGACGGGCCCGACGTGCACGCACCGACACACCGTCAGAATCCACACCGTCAGACACCACGCCGTCACACCCCCGCCAGAGCGCCCCTCTTCGCGCTCGTCGGACTGCTCGGGCTGCTCGCCACGGCCTGCGGCACGACCGAGGAACCCCGGGCCGCGGCAGCCGGCCCCGAGAGCCAGGAGGTCCACCTCCAGCCGGTCGGCACGGCCGGCCCCGACCCGTTCACCAGCTCCTCCGCCACCGCCGAATCGGCCCCCGTCCAGCCGCCGCTGCCCAACGCGTCCGGCCAGGGCATCCGCACCGTCAACGCCGCCACCCCGGGCCTGTACGGCGGAACCCAGCGGCTCGGCAGTTGCGACGTCGAACAGCAGGTCGGCTTCCTCACCGGGGACGACGCCAAGGCCGGCGCGTTCGCCCGGGCCTCCGGCATCGAACAGGCGATGCTCCCCGACCACCTGCGCGGCCTCACCCCGGTGGTGCTGCGGGCCGATGCCCGCGTGACCAGCCACGGCTTCCGCGACGGCCGGGAGAAGAGCTTCCAGTCCGTGCTCCAGGCCGGGACCGCCGTCCTCGTGGACAACCACGGCATGCCCCGCGTGCGCTGCGCCTGCGGCAATCCCCTGGGAGCCCCGCGCGCCCCCAAGGGGAGCCCGGTGATGAAGGGCGACGCGTGGAACGGCTACCAGGCGAACCAGGTGATCGTCATCGAGCCCACCGCCCAGGTGCTGGGCAGACTCACCATCGTCAACATCGCCAACAACACGTGGATCGAGCGGACGAGCGGCGACGACGGAGCCCAGGACAGGACCCCGCAGGTGACGCCCCCCTACGACCCGTCGGACGGCATCCCGAACGGTCCCGCCACCACCGCCGAGCCGTCCCCCGGGGAGTCGGCACCCTCCGGGGCGCCGTCCGACGGACCCTCCGGCCCGCCCGCGGACGTTCCCGGCGGTCCTCCCCCGGGCGTTCCGAGCGGGCGGCCTCAGGAGATCCCGTCCGGCCCGCCGGCCGGGGTGCCCTCCGATGTCCCCTCCGACGTACCGCCCGGTCAGCCGTCGGACATCCCCCCGGACCTCTTCACGGAGCCGATGCCCGTCGACCCGGGGTTGCCGAACGGTGACCCGGGGTTGCCGACCGGACCGGACGCGGTCCCGGACCAGGGGGATCCGTACGGCCCTGGCAACGTCCCCGACGTCGGGCAGCAGCCCTCGGACCCGGGCGGGCAACTGGAGAGCGCCTGACCCGCCGGTGTGTCATGGTGGATCGGTGCCGACCACCGTATCGCTGCCGGACGACTGGCCCGCACACCCGGACCGGTCGCTCTCGCTGAACCGCATGGGCAGTTTCGACTGGGACCTGGTCACCGGGCTCATGCACCTGGACGCAGCGGCCCTCGACGTCTTCGACACGGACCCCGCCATGTACGACGGACGCCCCGCGTCCCTGTCGCCCCGCGTTCCGGCCGCGGAGGCGACCCGGCTCGACGCCCTGGTCTCCGGCGCACTCAAGAGCGGGGTCGACAGTTACGGCGCCTACTTCCGCATCCGCTGCCGCGACGGCCGACTGCGCTGGACGCACACCCAGGGCCGGGTCATGCGCGGCACGGACGGGAAGCCGCACCGGATCATCGGGATCGTCCGGGACGCGACCGAGGAGCTCAGCCACTCGGCCGAGCGCCTCGGTCTGGACGAGGAGCGCCGACGCCAGACCTCCGTCGTGGAGAGCACCACGGCCGCCCTCGCCCACGCGCGCACCGTTCGGGACGTCATCGACGTCATCGGCGACGCCCACGGCCTGGAGCGGCTCGGCTCCATGGGCATGGTGATGGGCCTCGTCGAGGCCGGCCGCATCCACCTGGTGGCCGAAGGGCCCGTGGGCAGTTTCGTGCCGGGCACCCGCTACACCCGCATCGACGAGGCGTACCCGATGAGCGAGGTCGTCCGCTCGCTCGAACCGCGCTTCCTCGACTCGGCCGAGGAGTTCGCCGAGGGCTACCCGGAGCTCTGGGCCAAGATCTCCTACATGGACATCTCGGCCGCCGCGTACCTGCCGCTGATCGCCCAGGCCCGCCCGATCGGCGCCATCGGACTGCTGTACCAGGACAAGGACGGCTTCACCCAGGACGAACGCAACCTGCTCGTCGCCCTGGGCAGCAGCATCGCGCAGAGCCTCCAGCGGGCCATGCTGCTGGAACAGGAACACGACTTGGCCGAGGGCCTCCAGCAGGCGATGCTGCCGCGCCGCATCCCGTCCGTCCCCGGCGTCGACATCAAGGTCCGCTACCGCTCCGCCCGAATGGGCCAGGACATCGGCGGCGACTGGTACGACGTCATCCCGCTGCCGGGCGGCAAGGTCGGCGCGGTCATCGGGGACGTGCAGGGCCACGACACGCACGCGGCGGCGGTCATGGGGCAGCTGCGGATCGTGCTGCGCGCGTACGCGGCCGAGGGGCACTCGCCGGCCACGGTGATGGCCCGGGCGTCCGTCTTCCTCCACGAACTGGACACCGACCGGTTCGCCACCTGCCTGTACGTCGAGGCCGACCTGGCCACGGGCGTGCTCCAACTGGTCCGCGCCGGCCACATCGACCCCCTGCTGCGCACCGTCGACGGGGACTGCCGGCGGCTGCCGGTGGAGGGCGGGATGCCGCTCGGGCTGTCGGCGGAGTTCGGCAGGCTGGAGTACGGCGTCACGACGGTGGAACTCGATCCCGGGGAAACGCTTCTGCTCTGCACCGACGGGCTCGTCGAACAACCCGGCGCCGACCTCGACGACGGCATCCGACTCCTCACCACCCTGGTCCGCAACGGGCCGGCCGACCTGGGGGAGCTGGCCGACCGGCTCTGCGAGATCGTCGACGAGCGGGGCGGCGACGACGACATGGCGCTGCTGTTGCTGCGCCGCCAACCGGACGAGACCCCCCAGGCCGGCGGCCGCCTCCAGCAGCACGTGGCCCCCGGCGACCCCGAGGCGCTGGTCGCCGCCCGACACATGATCGGCGCGGCGGTGCGGTCCTGGGGGGCCCGCGGCAGGTCCGACGAGATCGAACTGGTCGCGGACGAACTCATCGTCAACGCCCTGATGCACACGGACGGGCCGGCCATCGTGACGCTGCGGATCCTCGCCGGTTCGCAACGACGCCTGCGGGTGGAGGTGGAGGACCGTTCCAGCGCGCTGCCGAGACGTCGGGAGGCGGGCGACTCGGGCGTGTCCGGGCGCGGCCTGATGCTGGTGGACCGGCTGGCGGACGTGTGGGGCGTGGAGCCGCGCGGGAGCGGCAAGTGCGTGTGGTGCGAGTTCGTCATGGGCTAACCCCTCTCTTCCGGATCCTGCCGGGGCCGGGGCGCCGGTCGAGTCGCGCGGGCGGGGAGCCGGCGGCAGGCTGGGAGGATGCCTGAACTGCCCGAGGTCGAGGCTCTGCGGGAGTTCCTCGACGAGCACCTCACCGGACGGGTCGTCGAACGCGTCCTGCCGCTCGCCGTCAGCGTGCTCAAGACGTACGACCCACCGCTCACCGCCCTCGAAGGCCGCCCGATCGGGCGCACCGCGCGGTACGGCAAGTTCCTGGCCCTGAGCATCGGCGAACTGCACCTGGTCACCCACCTGGCCCGGGCCGGCTGGCTGCGCTGGCAGGACGCCATGCCCGAGCAGCCGCCCCGCCCGGGGAAGGGCCCGCTGGCCTTGCGCCTCCTGCTGGAGGGCGGCGGCGGCTTCGACCTCACGGAGGCGGGCACACAGAAGCGGCTCGCGGTGTACGTGGTCCGCGATCCGCAGGAGGTTCCCGGCGTCGCCCGGCTCGGGCCGGACCCGCTGGCCGAGGACTTCGACCGGGACGCCTTCGCCGCCCTGCTGGCGGGGGAGCGGCGGCAGATCAAGGGGGTGCTGCGCGACCAGGGCGTCATCGCCGGCATCGGAAACGCGTACAGCGACGAGATCCTCCACGCGGCCCGCGTCTCGCCGTTCAAACTGGCCGCCTCCTTCGACGACGCGCAGGTGACCTCCCTGTACGAGGCTGTCCAGAGCACTCTGCGCGAGGCGGTGGCCCGGGCCCACGGGGTGGCCGCCGGGCGGCTGAAGGCCGAGAAGAAGAGCGGCCTGCGCGTACACGGCCGGACCGGGGAGCCCTGTCCGGTGTGCGGGGACACGGTGCGCTCGGTGTCCTTCGCCGACTCCTCGCTCCAGTACTGCCCCACCTGCCAGACGGGCGGCAAACCCCTCGCGGACCGGAGGCTGTCCCGGCTCCTGAAGTAGCCTTCTCCCGCCGCGACCGGCCGCGTAGAATCCGCCACCATGGCCGAGCACCAACCGCCGCCCCGCCGGGAGACCGTCACGGGGGTGCCGCGCGGCACCCGCCGCAGGCCGCCCCACACGCCGGCCCGCTCCGAGATCTCGGAACAGACCACCCTCGGCGCCACCTACGTGCGCGCCCTGATGCGCAGTCAACTCCGGGCAGGGCTCGGTGCGCTGGCCGCGCTCGTGCTGTTGGTGGCGACGCTGCCGCTGGTGTTCCTGCTGCCGCGCGTGGGATCGGGGCCGCTGGTCTGGGTGGTGCTCGGCCTGCTCGTGTACCCGGTGATGTGGCTGATCGCCCGGTGGTACGTGACGCGGGCCGAGCGGAACGAGGCCGACTTCACCGGGTTGGTCACCGACCCCGCGGAAGCCCCCGGGCCACGCCGCCCGCGGTAGTCCCCGCGGCGCGCCGTCCCCGTCGCGCCTCAGAACAGGTGCATCGCCAAGTGGCCGAGCGGCAGGCCCAGTTCCCAGGCCGGGGTCCAGATGCGGGCGTTCTCGTCCAGCCCCGCGGGGATCTCCTCGGGCTCGTGCCGCTCGGGTTCGAGGTTGGTGGCGAACAGCTCGGTGCGGTCCAGCCACCGCCAGGCGGCGCGGGCCAGCTCCAGGTCGGCGTTCCCGCCGTCGTCGTGCGCCCCGGCCTCCTCGCCGAGTTGCAGGAAGCGGGTCTCGACCCAGTCGCGCCACGGGTGTCCGTACGCCGTCAGCGACATCCACTCGTCGAGCTGGGACACCACCCGGATCCCCGAGAGCTCACCGGCGGCGTCCGAGAGGTAGATGGTCAGCGCGAGCGTGTCGCGCCCCGCGCGGAACTCCTGTGTGCCGGCCGGGATCAGCCGGCCCGTGCGCAGCAGCTCGTCCGCGATGTACTCCGCGTAGAGCCATGCCATGGGCACCGCCAGTCCACCGCCACTGGTGCCGTTCAAACCCTCGGGCTGCACCGTTCCACCCTCTCCCGCGTGTCGAGCGTCCCGTCGTCAGCACTGAGCCTTCACCGAGCAACTCGCGGAGCGGGGGATGTTTACTCAACTTGAACGCTCTGATGCCGATTTCGATGCGCTTCATGTCCGTTCCGTGCGCATTCGAGACGTTCGTTGAGCGGTCCCTCAACGGCGCACCGCCCGGCCGGGGTCGCTCAGGCGCCGAGTCCGTACCCCTGGAGATCCTTCCGCAGGGCGCGCAGGGCGTAGTACGTGCGGGATTTGACGGTGCCGGCCGGAATCCCCAGTTCCGCCGCGGCCTCGGCCACCGACCGGTCCTGGAAGTAGACCTGCATCAAGACCTCGCGGTGCTCCGGCCCCAGGCTGCCGACGGCGCGCCGCACGTCGATCGCCGTGACCGAGCCGGCCACCGCGTCCACGGGCGCCGGCGCCTGCTCCAGGCCGTCCGGCTCCACCTCCTGCGGCCGCGACAGCCGGGCCCGGCGCGCGTCGATCGCCAGTCGCCGGGCGACGGTGAAGAGCCACGGCCGCATGGAGTCGTGGCTGCTCGCCAGCACCTCCGGGTGCTGCCAGACCCGTACGAGGGTCTCCTGCACGAGGTCCTCGGCGCGTTGCGCGTCCCCTGCCGTGAGGCCGAGCAGGAAACCGAACAGAGCCCGTCCGTGATCGCGCTGGAGTTCGGCCAGCGCCTCGGGATCCGTGCGCCGCAGGGTGGGGGAGGGGGGCACGAGTGGCTCCTTCCGAGGTTCGCCGGCGTCCGCTGGGGAGCCCGCTCGGGTCCGACGCACTCACCCTGACCTGCGCCGAGCCGGCCCGGAACCGTCCGGTGCCGCCGTTGCGCCCAAGCACCCCGGTCGTCCGGTGGGCGGCCGTGCCGGGCGGTGAACGGTCGAACGGCGCGGCGAACGGCCATCGGGGTGAGTCGACGGCCGATGGGCGGCGCCGCTCCTTGACGCGGGGCGTCTTCTTCTATCAATTCAGATCATCGGATAGTCCTACTAATGAGAGTTGGGGCAGATGACCACGCGCACCCGCCGGGCCCTCGCGCTGCTGTCCGCGGTCCTGCTGTCGGCCGCCGTCGCCGGCTGCTCCACCTCCGAGCCCTCCGCCCCCGCCCGACTCGCGCCGTCCCGGAAACCCCCGCCGTCCAAAGCGGCCGGCGCCCCCGCGGCCGCGACCGGCGCCGCCGCGAAGGGATTCACCCTGGTGGCGACCGGCGACGTACTGCCCCACACCTCCGTCATCCGGCAGGGAGCGGTGGACGCGGGCGGCGACGGGCACGATTTCAAGCCGTTGTTCGCGGGCGTCAAACCGGTCGTCTCGGCGGCCGATCTGGCCCTCTGCCACATGGAGACGATCTACGGCGAGGAGGGCGGGCCCTTCAGCGGCTACCCCGCCTTCAAGTCGCCCCCCCAGATCGCCGACGCGCTGAAGGACGCGGGCTACGACGGCTGCTCCACCGCGTCGAACCACACCCTGGACGACGGGGAGGAGGGGCTGGAACGCACCCTCGACCGCTTCGACAAGGTCGGTCTGGGACACGCCGGTTCGGCCCGCACCGCCGCCGAGGCCGCCAGGACCAGGATGTACACCGCGGGCACCGCCAAGGTCGCCCATCTGGCGTACACCTTCGACACCAACGGCTACCCGATGCCCGAGGGCAAGCCGTGGGCGGTCAACCTGCTCGAATCCAAGAAGATCGTCGCGGACGCGCGGGCGGCCCGGAAGGCGGGCGCCGACGTGGTGCTGGTCAGCACGCACTGGGGCACGGAATGGCAGACCGAACCCGACGAGAGGCAACTGTCGCTGGGCAGGGAACTCACCGCGTCGCAGACGGCCGGCCGGCCGGACATCGACCTGGTCCTCGGGACCCACGCGCACATCCCGCAGGCCTACGAGAAGGTCAACGGGACCTGGATCGTCTACGGCATGGGCGACCAGGTGGCGGGCGAGATGTTCAACCACGAGGGCGACCGCGACCTGCGCGGCAGCTACAGCTCCATCGGCCGGTTCACCTTCACCCCGCCGGCCGCGGCCGGGCAGCGCTGGCAGGTCACGAAGGCCGAGTTCATCCCGCAGCTCATGGACAACGACGAGGGCAGGGTCGTCAACCTCGTCGACGCCCTGGCCGGATCGTCGGACCGGGACGACCACCGCACCGCGCACGAGGCCATCACCGAGGCCGTCCTCAGCCGCGGCGCCGCCAAGGACGGCCTGAAAGCGGTGACGCGGCCGACCCGCTGAGGCGCACGACCCGCTCCCGCGGCCGACCCGGTGACCGATCCGGACGGGGCGACCCGGTGACCGGGCCCGGACGGCGGCGAGGCGGTGGGGCTACGGCACGACGGTGACGGGCCAGCGGCCCGCCTTGACCAGCCGGACCGCCACCGAGCCGACGATCCGATGACCGGCCTGCTCGGAGGCGCCGACCACCACCGCGTCCGCCTTCAGCTCCTCCGCCGCGCTCACCAGGCCCCCGTACGGGTCCCCGCGGAACGTGTGGAACTGCCAGCGCACCTCGAAGATGCCCTTGAGGCGTTCCGCCGACGCGCGGATCTCCGCGACGATGCCCTCGGCGATCTCCCCGGTCGCATCCGCCACCGGGACGCCCAACGAGGCACCGGCCTGCATCACCGGCTGGACGTACACCAACGCCAACAGCGCGTTCTGCCGCCGGGCCAGCCCCGCCGCGTAAGCCGCCGCCCGGAGCGAGGACTCCGACCCGTCGACCCCGGCCAGGATCACCTTCGGGCCGTCCGTACCGCGCTCGAATCCCGTGTTCACGTGCTCTGTCACGCCTCCGAGGCTAACCGCCTCGCCGCGCGGACCGGCACGGGCCTCCCTACAGTGCGAACCATGAGTGCCACCGTGGAGGAGACACGCGGAACCCGGAACCGCTTCCTCAACCGGGTTCCCGACGCGTTCGGAGCGTTCTTTGGGGCGCTCGGCTTGTTCTGTGCCCTGCTGGCGCTCTCCCCGACGCTGCGCAGACTCCTGCGGCACGTCGTGCGCTTCCTCGACGAGTACGTGGTGCCCGTCAGCGAGAACCTCGCCTACGCGGTCTTCCTCTTTCTGCTGGCCGCGGCCCTGGGCATGCGCAAGCGGGTCGCGTGGTGGATCGTCGTCACCTATCTGGCCCTGCTGATCCTCGTCGACGTCCTGATCATCGCGGACGGGGACTACTGGGTCGGCGGCGTCTCGATGGGCATCTCCGTCGCGGCCCTCGTCGTCCTGATCGCCGCCCGCCAGGAGTTCTACGCCGCCTCCCGCCCCGGCGCCCTGTGGCGGGCCCTGCTCGTGCTGGGCCTGGGACTGCTCGCCGCCGTCCTCCTCGGCTGGGGCCTGGTCGCACTGTTCCCCGGCACCCTGCCCCAGGGGCAGTGGCTCGACTGGGCAGCCAAGCAGGTGTTCGGCGGACTCTTCTCCGCCCGCCAGTTCGACGGCCGTCCGCCCCGCCCCCTCTACTTCCTGCTCGGCCTGTTCGGCGCCCTCGCCCTGCTGAACGCGGCCGCCACCCTCTTCCGCTCCCAGCGGCTGACCGCCGCCCTCCACGGGGACGAGGAGTCCCGCATCCGCGCCCTCCTCGGCGCATACGGCCGCGCCGACTCCCTCGGCTACTTCGCCACCCGCCGGGACAACGCCGTCGTGTTCGCCCCCAGCGGCAAGGCCGCCGTGACCTACCGCGTGGAGGCGGGCGTCTGCCTCGCCAGCGGCGACCCGGTCGGCGACCCCGCGGCCTGGACCCCGGCCATCAACGCCTGGCTGGCGGTCGCCGGCCGCTACGGCTGGCAGCCCGCCGTCATGGGCGCCTCCGAGGACGGGGCGACCGCGTACGCCCGCTCCGGGCTCGGCGCCCTGCAACTCGGCGACGAGGCCATCCTGCAAGTGGCCCACTTCGACCTCGACGGCCGCGACATGCGCGTCACCCGACAGGCCGTCAACCGGGTCCGCCGCACGGGCGCCACCACGGTCATCCGCCGGCACTCCGCCCTCTCCGAGGACGAGATGCAGATGATCGTCGACCGGGCCGACACCTGGCGTGACACCGAGACCGAACGCGGCTTCTCGATGGCCCTGGACCGGCTCGGAGACGCCGCCGACGGGGACTGCCTGCTCGTCGAGGCCCTCGACGACAAGGGCGAACTGATCGCCCTGCTGTCCTTCGTCCCCTGGGGCAGGGACGGCATCTCCCTCGACCTGATGCGCCGCGACCGCTCCGCGCCCAACGGGGTCATGGAGTTCATGGTCGCCCAACTGTGCGCCGCCGCGCCCGGCCTGGGAGTGCGCCGCATCTCCCTGAACTTCGCCGTCTTCCGGTCCGCCTTCGAGGAGGGCGGCCGCATCGGCGCCGGCCCGATCCTGCGGCTGTGGCGCAAACTGCTCCTGTTCTTCTCCCGCTGGTGGCAGCTGGAGGCCCTGTACCGATCGAACGTCAAGTACGGCCCCGAGTGGTACCCCCGATTCCTCTGCTACCAGGACGCCGGCTCGCTCGCCCGGGTCAGCCTCGCCTCCGGCATCGCCGAGGGCTTCGTCTCCGTACCGCGCATGCGCACCCTGTGGGGCAACGGCCACCCCAAGGGCCTCACCGCCCCGTCCAGCACCGCGGGCCTGCCCTCCATCCACTCCCTCGGACTGGAGTCGGTGGGGGAGCCCGGCCAGGGCGCCCCGGTCGAACGACTGCCCGAGCAGGTACGGGTCCGCCACGCCAAGCTGGACCGGATCCGGGCCGCCGGCACCGACCCCTACCCCGTCGGCATCCGACAGCGCACCCACACCGTCGCGCAGCTGAAGGCCGCCCACCCCGGCTACCCGCCCGGAGCCCGGACCGGTGAAGAGGTGACCCTCGCCGGCCGCCTCATGGTCGTACGCGACCTCGGCGGCGTCGTCTTCGCCGTGCTGCGCGACTGGACCGGCGACACCCAGGTGATGTTCACGCGGGACGAGGCCGGCGCGGAGGTACTGGACACCTTCACCTCCCAGGTCGACTTCGGCGACCAGGTCGTGGTCTCCGGGGAGGTCGGCACCAGCAGGACCGGCGAGCTGTCCGTCGTGGTCACCTCCTGGCAGCTCACCGGCAAATGCCTGCGCCCGCTGCCCGACAAGCGCAAGGGTCTCGCCGACCCCGAGGCGCGCGTGCGCCGGCGCTACCTCGACCTGATCTCCGGCCCGGAGGCCCGGGACGTCGTACGCGCCCGCTCCAGCGCGGTCCAGGCCCTGCGCCAGGGGCTGCTGGATCGCGGCTACCTGGAGGTCGAGACCCCGATGCTCCAGCAGATCCACGGCGGGGCGAACGCCCGGCCGTTCCGCACCCACATCAACGCCTACGACCTCGACCTGTACCTGCGCATCGCACCCGAGCTGTATCTGAAGCGGCTCTGCGTCGGCGGCATGGAGAAGGTCTTCGAGATGGGCCGCACCTTCCGCAACGAGGGCGTCTCCTACAAACACAACCCCGAGTTCACGATGCTGGAGGCGTACCAGGCGTTCGCCGACTACGACGTGATGCTCGACCTCACCCGCGAACTCATCCAGGGCGCCGCCACCGCCGCCTACGGCTCGCCAATCGCCCACAAGGCGGACGCCGACGGAAAGCTCGTCGTCCACGACATCTCCGGGACCTGGCCGGTCAAGACGATGTACGGGGCGATCAGCGAGGCACTCGGCGAGGAGGTCGACGCCGACACCGAGGAACACCTGCTGCGCCGACTGTGCGACCGGGCGTCGGTCCCGCACACCCCCGAGAACACCCGGGGCGACGTGGTGCTGGAGATGTACGAGCGGCTGGTGGAGGAGCGCACCGAACTCCCCACCTTCTACAAGGACTTCCCCACCGACGTCTCCCCGCTGACCCGACAGCACCGCAAGGACCCCAGGCTCGCCGAACGCTGGGACCTGGTGGCCTTCGGCACCGAACTGGGCACCGCCTACTCGGAACTCACCGACCCCGTGGAACAGCGGCGCCGACTCACCGCGCAGTCGCTGTTGGCGGCGGGCGGCGACCCGGAGGCGATGGAACTCGACAACGACTTCCTGGACGCGCTGGAGTACGCGATGCCGCCGACCGGGGGCCTGGGCATCGGCGTCGACCGACTCGTCATGTTTCTCACGGGCCTGACGATCCGCGAGACGCTCCCGTTCCCGCTGGTGCGCCGCGGCTGACCGGTCCGGCCGCGGCTGGCCCGTCCGGCCTCGGGCTGGTCCGTGCGGGTGAGGGGGAGGAAGCGCTCCCGCGCCTCTCGACATCTTCGACGATGTCGTTGATACGTAGTAAGAATGAAAAATGACGAACCGACAGTAGGGCGACGCGTGCTCCTGCGCAGCGCCGTCTTCCTCGGAGTCGCCGCCGCCTCCGGGCTGCTGACCGGGGGCGAGACCGACACACAGGTCCCGAGAACCGCCGGCCCGGCACCGGCCGCCGGCCCCGGGCCCGCCGGAGGCCCGCCCGCCCGCCTGCCCCAAGGGCCGCCGCCCACCTCGTACCGGCTGGCCCCGATGACCTCCGACTCCCCCGCGCGTCCGGCCGTCGCGAAGCCCGCCGTCCGCACCCGACCCATCGAGGGACTGCCGGCCGACCCGAGCACGGCCGGCGCCATGGTGCTCACCTTCGACGACGGTCCCGACCCCCGCTACACCCCCGGGATCCTCGACACCCTCGCCCGGTACCAGGTCCGCGCCATGTTCTTCGTCTGCGGGGAGATGGCCACCGAGAACCGCGACCTCCTGCGCCGCATGGTCGCCGAGGGACATGTCATCGGCAACCACACCTGGACCCATCCGCTGATCCCCCAACTCACCCGCCCCGCCCTGACCTCCGAGATCGGACGCACGAGCGACGTCGTCCACCAGGCGGTGGGGGAGGCGCCCAAGTGGTTCCGGGCGCCCTACGGGGCGTGGAACCGGGCCGCCTTCGAGATCGGCGCCGAACTGGGCATGGAGCCGCTCGCCTGGACCGTGGACTCCCTCGACTGGACGGAGCCCGGCACCACGACCATCGTCTCCCGCGTCCTCAAGGGCGCCGGGTCCGGGGTGATCGTGCTGAACCACGACGCGGGCGGAAACCGCGCGCAGAGCGTCCAGGCACTCGCCACCTACCTGCCCCAACTCCTTTCACGGGGCTACCGGATGACCCTGCCGAAGCTGCCCGCGTAACCGCCGCGCCGAGGATCCACTCCCTCGGCGCGGCGGCGACGTACCGACGTCGATCGACTGCTCAGCGGGCCTCCACCATCCGGGCGAAGACGACCACGTTGCCGTCGTAGCCCTGGGCCTTCGAGTAGCCGCCGCCACAGGTGATCACCCGGAGTTCCGCGTGCCCGGTGTCCCCGTACACCCGGGCTCCGGGGAAGGCGTCCTTGGAGAAGACCTCCACGCCGTACACCTCGAACACGGCCGTCCGCCCGTCGTAGCGCTCCACCTCGATGCGGCTGCCCTTGCGGACCGACCCCAGACCGTAGAAAACGGCCGGACCCTGCGCGTTGTCCACGTGACCCACGATCACGGCGGACCCGCGCTGGCCCGGCGAGATCCCGTTGAGGTACCAGCCGGCGAGGTTCGGATCCGCCGGCGGCGGGGCGTCGATCCAGCCCGTCGCGTCCAGTCCGACCGTCATCACCGGTGCGTCCACGCTGATCCCGGGGATCCGGATGCGCTGGACCGACGAGTGCTCCAACACCTCCATGTCCGCGGGCGGCGCGGGCGGATTCGCCGGCAGCCGGTCGGTATGCGCCCCGACCGCCGCCGCGGCGGCGGGCTGTGGCGGCCCGCCCTCGAAGTCCACGCCGTTGCGCATCATGGCGAGGCCGGTGAGCAGGACCAGCGCGAGCGCACCCCAGGGGGAGCGTCTCCTCGGTCGCTGCTCACTTTCGTCCTCGGTCATGGCTCTCCCTTCCCGACGCGGGGGTCCCGACCCGCGTTCCAGTCCCTCCCCGGTACGCCCTTCTTCACGCACGCTAAGGGTGCACGCGCGGGACGGCGATCGGGGAAGAGCGAACGGGTGGTGCCGCCGGACGGGGTGCGGCCATCCAGGTAATCGTCACATAAATGACTGACGGGTCGTGACCTGCGGATCCGTCAGATGAGATGCCCGCGCTTCGGCGTGTCGCTCAACCGGGCGGCCCAAAGCCGGAAATGCGCTGGTTGCGAGCCGCCCCGAGGGTTCGTGATGGGAGGCGTTCTCGTCGATCTTCCCGGGCGACCGCTCCGGGGCGCTTCCCGCTGGAGGTTCCACCATGCGTGCTTCTCGCGCTCTTGCCGTGACCGCCGCGGCGTTCGCCGTCGTCGGTCTCGGGATTCCGTTCGCTTCGGCGAACCCGGCGGGCGGGCCGCCATCAGGCGGCGGCAACGGCCCAAGCAACGTCACGGTCAACCCGTACTCCGTCCACCAGGGCTCCACGATGCAGGTCAGCGCGGCCGGCTGCGGCCACGGTGGCACGGTCTGGTCGCACGGCAACTTTCCGCAGACGAACCTGTCGGCCGGCTCCATCGGGTTCGCGACCGTCCGCATCTTCAACCACGCGTCTCCCGGCCACCAGACGCTGTCCGTCAAGTGCCACGACAACAGCCTGGTGGCCACGCACCGCTTCACGATCCTCGACGGGCGCGGTGCGCAAGGCGGCCTGGGCGGCTCCTTCGGCCCGTCCTCCACCGAGACCGCGATCGGCGCGGGGCTCATCAGTGCCGCCGCCCTCGGGGCCGGCGTCCACGTGATGCGCCGTCGCCGTCCCGTCGCCGGCCGGGTCTGACCGGCTGACCTCCCCGGTCGTCCCGGAACCGCCGGTCGCCCCGAAGTCCTGACCAGGACTGGGGGCGACCGGCGGTTGTCGGGCGGGTGGCGAATGGTGCGTACGGGCGGGATGGGCGCTGCTGGTGGTGCGTACGGGTCGGGCGGTACCGGTGGTGTGTACCAGGGGGGCGGGGTACGGGCGTGCGGGCGGGTCAGTGGCCGCGGGCCGAGCGGCGACGGCGCAAGGCGTACGTGGTACCGGCCGCGCCGGCGAGCACCAGGGCCGCACCCAGGCCCAACTCCACGGGGTCCATGCCGGCCACGCTGCCGCCGAGGCCGCCTCGGACACCGAGTCCGGGGGCACTGGAGGCGGGGCGGGACACGGACCGGGTGGGCGTGACGCCGGCCGACCGGGTCGGCGTCCGGGTGGGGACGACGACGGGCGGCGGGGGCGGGATCGGGGCCGGCGTGCGGCGGACGCCCACGGTGGAACTGGTGGTCGGCCGGGCCGTGCCGCCGGCGATCGTCAGGTCGGCGGAGCCGGTCTCTCCGTTGCAGGTGAAGGAGACGGAGTACAGGGCCCCGACCCGGGCGTCCCGGTCCACGGTGACCCGCGCGGTCTGGCCGCGCGCGATGCTCACGGTGTCGAAGACCCCGGAGGAGGCGGTGGCGAACGCCGCATCGCAGCCGGTGACGGAGAGCACCGTCTGACCGCCGGGCGCGACGGTCGAGGGGGTGATGGTGAAGCCGAACGAGGTGATGGGCGCGGCCTCGGCCGCAGTCGCGGCGGGCGCGCCCAAGGCGCCGAGCGCGAGAGCGGCGCCCGTGGCACCGGCGCTCAGCAGGGCTGTGGCGGAGCTGCGTATCGCACCCATGGAGTTTCTCCGGATCCCCGAGGAGCAGCCGCGGAACGGTTTCCGCACGTGGGGGGTCGTGCGCCTCGATGCTCGCCACGCTAGGTGCGGGGGCCGTGACCCGCGATCAGGAACGGGCGAATGGGGCATGCCGGTAGGCCGAACCGGGGACGGGAGGCCCGTCCCCGGTTTGCCGACGGGCGTCGGGGTGCGGTGTTCCGTCAGTTCTCCAGGCCCAGATGCGGGAACTGGGCGAGGAACGGTTCCGCGGTCGCCGCGATCCCCCGCCCGAACGGTGCGTCGAAGTCCCAGATCAGGAAGAGCAGGAAGGCGATCAGGGCGCTGAACAGCCCCGCCAGCAGCATCTCGCGGAACGAGCGCCGGATCTGGAGGGTGAAGATCAGCCCGACCGTCACCAGTGCGCCGGCGATCAGCCCGAACCACACCACTCCGGGCATGGTGGCGCCGGCGCTCTGGCCGCGGGCGTTGCGGGCGTCGTCCACGAGCGCGACCTGGTCGACCAGTGGCTGGTAGGCCTGCCCCTCGTGGTTGGTCCGCGGCTCGTAGTCGGTCACGTCCCGGCGGATGCGCTCCAACAACTCTGCGCTCTGATCGGTGAGTTCACCCTTCTCCGCCATCTGCGTCCACTCCGTGTCGACCACGTGCGTCACATACGCGTCGACGTCGGAGCGGATCTTCTTGCGGATGTCCGCCGGATAGACCTCGGATCGGACGCTGATCTCGTGCAGGGCCTGCGATTCCTGGCGCACGTATTCCTGGGCGGCCCCGCGGCCCTCCCAGACGCCCGCGATCGCCAGGCCCAGGACGATCGCGTAGATCACCCCGATCATCATCGTCATGTACTCGATGACGTCCGGGGTCTCGTTCGGATCGTCGTCGTCGCCGATCCGCCGGTGATTGAAGAAGGCGATGGACAGCACCACGGCACAGGCCGCTGCCATCGCGAGGGACAGGACGAGCCATTCCGACAAGAAGACTCCAAGACGAGGGGTAGGGAAAGGATCGAGAGCGGGTCAGCGCGGGCGCAGCGCGACGATCGCGAGCACCGCGGGAGCCGCGGTCATGAGGGTGAAGGTGACCGGCGAGATGTGGTGCTCGACCGGCTTGCGGGTCGCCGCGTGGTAGCTCGGCCGGGCCACGACCTTGGGCGGCGCGGGCGGTGGGGTCACCACGGGGGTGGGCGCCGGCTCCGGTGCGGGCTTCGGCGCAGCGACCGGCGGCTTGTGGACCACGAGGACCGGCGCCGCGGGTGCCGCCGGCTTGGGCACGGGCTTGGGGGCGGGCTTCGGCGCCGGCTTGGGGGCCGGCTTCGGCGGCGCGGGAGGCGGCGGGGTGGGCTTGGGCTTCGGTGGCGGGGTGGGCTTCGGCGGGGTGGGCGTCGGCGTGGGAGTCGGCTTCGGTGGGCACGGTGGGGGAGGCGGCGGCGGGCAGTGGTGCCCGCCGTGATGACCTCCGCCGTGGTGCCCACCGTGGTGCCCGCCGTGGCCGTGACCATGGCCACGGCCGTTTCCGCGGTCGGCTCCCTCGCTGTTCCCCTGGTCGTTTCCGCGGCCGACGACGTGGCTGTTTTCGTGATGTACGCCACCTCGGCCGGCTCCGCCCCCGCCCTTGCCGGCGGCCGCGAGCACCCGGACGGCGCTCGCGCCGTCCCCGGTGTCGATCGTCGCGTAGGCGCGGCTATCGGCCACGGCCGGCGTGGCGGACAAGGCCGCCCACAGCAGGACCGGGACCGCCAGCAGGCGCCGGGCACAGGCTCTGTTCACCCCGGGAGCATGGGCCCGCGCGCGCCCGCGCACGTGAAGGTCGGCTCTGGTTCGCCTGAACGGGCGGAGTTCGGACCATAGAGGTTTGAGCCAGTCTTCGATCGTGTCAGGTTACCCACCGGTCAATTCCCAAAAGGTATTTGTCGGTTTCGCTCAAAGCCCCCGGAGGGACCCGTTCCTGGCTTTGGTGTGTGACCAAGAACGGATCGCCAATTTCCGCTTTTGCTCGCTCCGTTGGGCAATGATCAGTACATTCGGCTCGGACAGGAGTCCGACCCCCGGGCGGACCCTCGACGGCCCACGGCACGACTACCGCTTGGAGACCCCGATGGAGCGCCCCGCCTGGGCCCCGCCAGGCATCGACATATCGGTGCCGAGCGTGTCCCGCATCTACGATTACTACCTGGGCGGCTCGCACAATTTCGAGGTCGACCGCCAGGCCGCCCGGCGCGCCATGGAATTCCTGCCGGGCCTCCCCAAGATCATGCAGGCCAACCGGGCATTCATGCGGCGCGCCGTCCGTCACGCCGTCTCCCAGGGCGTCACCCAGTTCCTCGACATCGGCTCCGGCATCCCGACCTTCGGCAACGTCCACGAGATCGCCCGGGCCGCCAGCCCCGAGGCGCGCGTCGTCTACGTCGACCACGACCCGGTGGCCGTCGCGCACAGCCAGGCCGTCCTGGCCGGCGACGAACTCACCGGAGTCGTCGCCGCCGACCTGCGCAAGCCGCAGGAGATCCTCGCCGGCCCCGAGGTCACCCGACTGATCGACTTCGAACGCCCGGTCGCACTGCTGCTCGTCGCCGTCCTGCACTTCATCGAGGACTCCGACGACCCGTACACCGCCGTCGCGCAGCTGCGCGACGCGCTGGGCCCGGGCAGCCTGCTGATCCTCACCCACGCCTCGTACGAGGGCATCCCCCTGTCCCAGGAGGTCGCGGGCGGGGCCGTCGGCGTCTACCGGGACATCCGCAACCCGCTCGTGATGCGCGACCACCAGGAGATCAGCCGCTTCTTCGACGGCTTCGAATGGGTCGAACCGGGCCTCGTCTCCATGCCGGACTGGCACCCCGACCGCGCCGACTCGCCGGCCGACGGCGACACTCCGGAGGACCCGTACGCCTTCTCGGGCTTCGGCGGCGTGGGACGCAAGGCGTGAGACTCCCGGCTCCGACCCCGCACTCCGCCGGCCCGACCTCGGCCCTCCAGTCGGGCGCCGGGGTCGGGAAGCACCCGAAGGAACCCCCGAGCGAGGACAACCCGCCGCCCGGCCCGCGCGCGGGCCGGGCGCCCGTGGGAGAACTGCGCAGCGGACTGGAGGACCGGATCGCGCGCTTCGCGACGATCTGGGGGCGCGCCATCTTCCCGGTCACCGCCACGTCGCTGACCCGGCCCGAGTTCGAACGACACCTCGTCCCGCTCACCCGCACCCTCACCGAGGCGCTGCACGCGCGACCCTTCGACGCGACCATCGCCCAGCGGGTCGGAGCCGAACTCGTCGCCGTGCACTGCACCGACCCGGAGGCCCTCGCCGGGACCCTCGGCGTGGTCGAGTCGTACCTCGTCCTGTACTGCGGCCCGGACGGCGCCGGAGTGGAGGGCACCGAGGAGTACCGGGCCCGCTGCGCCCGGCTCCAGCACGGCATCGCGGCCGGGTTCGCCCGGGCGCTGCGCGAACGCACCCTCAAGGAGCAGGAGGCCATCGCCCGCTCCGCCCTGACCGCACGCATCGACGCCCAGAAGGCCCTGCACGCCAGCGAGGCACGCTTCCGCGCCGTCTTCGAGGGCGCCGCGATCGGCATCGGCATCGCGGACCTCCAGGGCAACGTACTGGAGGTCAACGACACCCTCCTGCAGATGTTCGGCGGCCTCGAAGGACACGTCCGGGGCCGCAACGTCAGCGATTGGGGCCACCCCGACGACACCCCGCACGTCTGGCGGATGTACGGCGAACTGGTGCGCGGCGAGCGCGAGCACTACCGGGTGGAGAAGCCGTACTACCGGCACGACGGAACCGTGCTGTGGACCAACCTGACGGTGTCGCTGTTGCGTGACGCCGAGGGACGGCCGCAGTACCAACTGGCCCTCATGGAGGACACCACCGAACGCCGGCTGCTGAACCTGCGGCTGCGCTACGAGGCCACCCACGACGCCCTGACCGGCCTGCCCAACCGGACGCTCTTCTTCGAACGCCTGGAAAAGGCCCTCAACGGGGCCGGCGGCAGCCGATTCGGCCTGTGCTACCTGGACCTCGACGGCTTCAAGGCGGTCAACGACAGCCTCGGACACTCGGCGGGCGACCGACTGCTCGTGGAGGTCGCCGACCGGCTGGAGAGCTGCGCGACCGGGCCCGGCGAGGTCGTCGCGCGCCTCGGCGGCGACGAGTTCGTCGCGCTGACCACCGGCTCCGACACCGAGGAGAAGGTGACGGAACTCGCGGTCCGCATCCTCTCCGCGCTCTCCACCCCGATCCGGTTGGAAGGGCGGGAGCTGACCGTCCGGGGCAGCATCGGCATCGTCGAGGGCCCGGCGGGCGAACGCACCCCGGCCGAGGTGCTGCGCAGCGCCGACATCACGATGTACCGGGCCAAGGCGGCCGGTGGGAACCGCTTCGAGTTCGCCGACGAGGAGGCCGACGCCCGCGCCATCACCCGGCACGGCCTGACCAACGCCCTCCCGGCGGCGCTGGAACGCGGCGAGTTCTTCATCGAGTACCAGCCGCTGGTGCACATGCACGACGGCAGCGTCCACGGCGCCGAGGCCCTGGTGCGCTGGTCGCACCCGCAGTACGGGGTACTCGGCCCGGACCGCTTCATCCCGCTGGCCGAGCGGACCGGACTGATCGTGCCCCTCGGCCGCTGGGTCCTGGAGGAGTCCGTCCGGCAGGCCTGCAACTGGCAGCGCCAGTACGGCGGCTCGGCCCTGCGGATCAACGTCAACCTGTCGCCGACCCAGCTCCATCACCCCGGCCTGGTCGCCGACACCGTGCGGGTCCTGGAGGCCTCCGGGCTGGCCCCGGGCGCGCTGTGCCTGGAGGTCACCGAGTCGGCCTTGATCGGAGCCGACGACGAACTCCTCGAGCCGCTACGCCGGCTCGCCGCCCTCGGCGTGGACATCGCCCTCGACGACTTCGGCACCGGCTACTCCAACCTGGCCAACCTGCGCCGCCTCCCGGTCAGCGTCCTGAAGCTGGACCGCTCCTTCACCCAGGGGATGCAGCACCAGCCGGCCAACCCCGTCGACGTCAAGATCGTGGAGGGGATCGTCGCCCTGGCGCACAGCCTCGAACTCGCCGTGACCGTCGAGGGCGTGGAGACCGGGGTCCAGGCCGCCCAGTTGCGCGACCTCGGCTGCGACACCGCGCAGGGCTGGTACTACGCCCGTCCCGGCGCCCCGGACCGCATCCACTCGCTCTCCCTCTCGGACGCGGTCCCCACTCCCTGACGCCACCTTCCTGACGCCCGCGGCGCCGCCCCGGCCCGGGTGTCCCGGCGGCGGTGTGGGGCGGTGTTCGGCGTGCCGGCCGTGCCGCGCGCGTCGCCCGTGTTCAGCGGTGGGGGCGGTGCGGCGAACCTGCGAGGCTGCGGTCACGGTTCGGGTGGGTGGTATGGGGAGCGTCGCCGGGGTGCCGTTTCCGGTCGGGCGTGCGGTGCGAATGAGCGCCGCGGGGCCGCCGTCCCGGTTCGGGTGCCGGCCGGGCGTGAGCGGGACACGACCGCCGGGGGCGCCCCCGGCGGGTCGCGGGGGAGGTCAGCCCCGTCCGGACTCTGTACCGTTGCCCGCCGTGCGCACCGCGGCCAGCACCCGTCGGTGCCGTCGGACGGTCTCGGTCAAGACCTCGGCGGCCGCCGGAAGCCGCTCGGCCTCGTACGCGCCGAGAGCCGCCTCCCGGACGGGCCCGGTCTCTTCGCCGAGCGCCGCGGCCAGTGTTCGCGCCAGGGCCGCCGCGTCCTGGATCCCGGTGTTCATGCCCAGCCCTCCGGCGATCGGTTGGACGTGGGCCGCGTCTCCCGCGAGGAAGACCCGGCCCTCGCGTATCCGGGCCGCCATGCGGACGTTGACCCGCCAGGTCGACAGCCAGGTGGCTTTCCCGAGTCGTATCCCCGGCATCCGGGCGTGCCGGTCGAACAGTCGCTGAAAGCTCTCCAGTGAGGGCGGCAGTGGCCGGCCGTGCTCGTCGCGCTCCCGGGAGGCCTGGAGTTGGAAGGTGTCCGTCCCTGGTATCGGGCAGAGCAACATGACCCCGCCGTCCGAGGTGAACCACTGGTGCCAGACGTCCCGCCCCAGCCCCGGCGCCGTCACGTCCCCGACCACCATCGCCTCGTCCTCCTCGCTCGTCCCCTCGAAGGCGATCCCGAGGAGCGTGCGGGTCGTGCTGTGTCCGCCTTCGCATCCCGCAAGGTACCCGGCTCGGATGACCCGGCCATCGGCCAACTCCGCGTCGATCCCGGTGGAGTCCTGGCGCACGTCCGCGAGTGTGGCTCCGTACTCGACGTGCACACCGAACTGGGCAAGCCGGTCGCGCAGCACCGCCTCGATCTGCCACTGGGCCAGGAACAGGAAGTCGGGGACGGGGGTGTCATTGACATGGGCGCCGTCGAAGTACTTGCGGAACGTCAGGTCCGGGATGCCGACGGCCGCCAGTCGCCCGGCGACGCCGAGGTCCGTCAAGACCTTGAGGCCGTCCTGGTTCAGGGACTTGCCGCGGGACTCGCGGTGCGGCGAGGCGCGCTGGTCGATGACGCGCACGGTGACGCCGCGGCGTGCCAGGTCGCAGGCGAGCGTCAGGCCGGTGGGGCCGGAACCCGCAATCAGAACGTCGGTCATCGGATGTCCTCTCGTCGCCAATTCTCGTCGATGACTCAAGGAAAGCGGATCCGGAAGGAAAATGCAACCCGGTCAAATATTTGACTCGGTCACGTCTTGTGTGTACGGTGTGTGACATGGAAAATACGACAGGGCTCCGTGAGAGCAAGAAACTACGAACGCGTCACCGGCTGGCGGCCACGGCGCTGGAACTCTTCCTGGAACGAGGCTTCGACGCCGTTTCGGTGGCGGATGTCGCCGCTGCGGCCGAGGTCTCCAAACCCACCCTGTTCCGGTACTTCCCGAGCAAGGAGGATCTGATCCTCGATCGCTTCGCGGACCACCAGGACGAGGCGGCGCGCATCGTGCGCGACCGGGAAAGTGGGCAGACCCCGGGGGGTGCGCTCCATGCGCACTTCCTGGCGGGCCTCGCGAAACGGGACCCGATCACCGGCCTCTGCGATCATCCGAACGTCCTGGCGTTCCAGGAGCTGCTGTACTCCACGGCGAGCCTGGAGGGCCGCATGGCCCACTACACGACCCGTGAGGTGGAACTGCTCGCGGAAGTCCTGGAGGCGGAGTCCGTCGCCCCGCTCGCCGCTCGCATGGCGGCCACGCACCTGGTGGCGGTACGTCAGGGGCTGGGCAGGGCGAACTGGGCTCGCATCGCCTCGGGCGTGAGCGCGGACGACGCCTACGCGGCAGCCGTCACCGAAGCCGACCAGGCCTTCGGGATGCTGGCCGAAGGGCTCGACGCGAACCTGTCCAGACGTTCCTGAACGAGCCGGTCGCGGCCCGCGCCCTCCGGGTTCCAGGTTCGGCGCTCCGGGTCCGAGGTTCCGGCCCCCGGCCGCCGGTCGCAGCTTGCCCGTGCGCTGGACGGTCCCCGCAGCCGCAGCCCACACCGCCCTGCGACCCGCATCGCCCCGAGCCCGCCACCGCGCATCGAGCCCGCCCGCCCACTGGATGCCCCGCAGCCCCGCAGCCCCGCCGCCCCCGCATCGGATCCGCCCCACCCCTCCCCCCGCAGCCCCCGCAGCGGTCCGGTCAGTGCACCAGCAGCATGCGCTTGAGTTCCCGAGCCGCGCGGGGCGGGGCGACGTCCGTGCGGTGGGCCAGTGCGATCGTGCGGCGCAGGGGGGAGCCGGCCAGCGGGGTGGCGCGGAGGCCGGGGCCGCCGTGGGCGACCACCATGGCCGGGACCACCGCGAGGCCCAGGCCGGCGCGGACGAAGCCGAGCACCGCGTCCATCTCGCCGCCCTCCACCGTGAACACCGGCTCGAAGCCCGCCGCCCGGCAGGCCGCCACCGTCAGATCGCGCAGGTCGTAGCCGTGTCGGAACATCACCATCGGTTCGTCCCGCAAGGCGGAGATCGTCAGCGGGCCGCCTCCCGCCGGCGGCGGAAGGGCGGCCGAGGAGACCACCACCAGGTCCTCCGTCAACAACTCCACAGTGGTCAGGGCAGGTGCCGACGGCGGCAGCGGCAGCGAGACGAGGGCCAGGTCCAAGACCCCCCGCGCCAGCTCCCGCACGAGGTCCAGTGACCCGCTCTCCTCGATCAGCAGCTCGATCCCGGGGTGGGCGGAGTGGAAGGCCCGCAGCACGCCCGGCAGCAGCCCCGTGCACACGCTCGGCGTGGCTCCGAGTCGCACCCGCCCGCGCCGCAGCTGCGCCAGTTCCTGTACCTCCAGCCGCGCCGTGTCGGCGTCCGCGAGGATGCGTCGGGCCAGCGGCAGCAGGGCCTCGCCCGCGTCGGTGAGCGCGATGTTGCCGCGCGCCCGGCTGAAGAGTTCCGCGCCCAGCTCCCTTTCGAGCGCTTTGATCTGCTGGGACAGCGAAGGCTGCGCCACGTGTTCACGCTCTGCCGCGCGGGTGAAATGCCGGGTCTCGGCAACGGCCACGAAGTACACGAGCTGCTGGAACTGCATCGTGCCAGCGTAGCCCTTGTATAGGGAATCCCTATCGACATCAGCTTCACCATGTCTTGGACCTTTCGGGACCTTCGTCCCTACCGTCGATGTCATGGCATTGGCAACCCGGACGGATCGACGGCCGTCCACCTCGCGCACGCTCTGGGACTCCACCGTCGGCAAGAAGTCCGTGATGGCGGTCTCCGGCCTGATCATGCTCGGCTACCTCGTCGTCCACATGCTCGGCAACCTCAAGATCTTCTTCGGCGCGGACGAATTCAACGGCTACGCCCACTGGCTGCGCACGCTCGGCTCCCCGTTCCTGCACCACGAGTGGGCCCTGTGGATCGTCCGCCTCGTGCTGGTCGCCGCCGTCGTGGCCCACGGGGTCTGCGCGTACCAGCTCAGCCGCCGCGACATCAAGGCACGCCCGGTGAAGTACGCCCACAAGCGGCGGCGCGCGAGCTATGCCACCCGCACCATGCGGTGGGGCGGGATCATCCTCGCCCTGTTCATCGTCTGGCACCTCCTCGACCTCACCACGCTCACCGTCAACGAGCGCGCCTGGGCCGGCCACCCGTACGAGAACGTGCTGTCCACCTTCTCCACCTGGTACGGCAACACCATCTACATCGTGGCGATGGCGGCCCTCGGCCTGCACGTCCGCCACGGCTTCTGGAGCGCCGCCCAGACCCTCGGCGCCGGCAACGCCCGGCGTGACCGGGCCCTGAAGATCCTGGCCGACGCCCTGGCCCTCGTCCTCTTCGCGGGCTTCGTGTCCGTCCCCGTCGCCGTCATGACCGGAGTGGTGAGCTGACCATGAGCACCCCCTACGCCGACTACACCCTCGGCGACCCGATCGTCGACACCAAGGCCCCCGACGGCCCGATCGCCGAACGCTGGGACCGCCGCCGCTTCGAGGCCAAACTCGTCAACCCGGCCAACCGCCGCAAGCACACCGTCATCGTCGTCGGCACCGGTCTGGCCGGCGGGGCCGCCGGCGCCACCCTCGCCGAGCAGGGCTACCACGTCGTCCAGTTCTGCTTCTCCGACTCACCGCGCCGCGCCCACTCCATCGCCGCGCAGGGCGGCATCAACGCCGCCAAGAACTACCGCAACGACGGCGACTCCGTGCACCGCCTCTTCTACGACACCGTCAAGGGCGGCGACTTCCGCGCCCGCGAGTCCAACGTCCACCGCCTCGCCCAGATCTCCGTCGAGATCATCGACCAGTGCGTGGCCCAGGGCGTCCCCTTCGCCCGCGAGTACGGCGGCCTCCTCGACACCCGCTCCTTCGGCGGCGTCCAGGTCTCCCGCACCTTCTACGCCCGAGGTCAGACCGGACAGCAACTGCTGCTCGGCGCCTACCAGGCGCTCTCCCGACAGATCGCCGCCGGCAACGTCGAGATGCACGCCCGCACCGAGATGCTCGACCTGATCACGATCGACGGAGTGGCCCGGGGCATCGTGGCCCGCGATCTGATCACCGGCACGATCGAGGCCCACTACGCCGACGCGGTGGTCCTGGCCAGTGGCGGCTACGGCAACGTCTTCTACCTCTCCACCAACGCCATGAACTCCAACGCGACCGCCGTCTGGCGGGCGCACCGACGCGGCGCGCACTTCGCGAACCCCTGCTTCACACAGATCCACCCCACCTGCGTCCCGCGCACCGGCGACCACCAGTCGAAGCTCACCCTGATGAGCGAATCGCTGCGCAACGACGGCCGGATCTGGGTCCCCAAGGCCGAGGGCGACACCCGGCCCGCCGCCGACATCCCCGAAGACGAGCGCGACTACTACCTGGAGCGGATCTACCCCTCCTTCGGCAACCTCGTGCCCCGCGACATCGCCTCCCGCGCCGCGAAGAACGTCTGCGACGAGGGTCGCGGCGTCGGCCCCGGCGGACAGGGCGTGTACCTCGACTTCGCCGACGCGATCCGCCGCATGGGCAAGGACAAGGTCGCGGAGAAGTACGGCAACCTCTTCGACATGTACGAGCGGATCACCGCGGAGAACCCGTACGAGGTGCCCATGCGGATCTACCCCGCCGTGCACTACACGATGGGCGGACTGTGGGTCGACTACGACCTCCAGACGACCGTCCCCGGCCTGTTCGCGATCGGCGAGGCCAACTTCTCCGACCACGGGGCCAACCGCCTCGGCGCCTCCGCGCTGATGCAGGGCCTGGGCGACGGCTACTTCGTCCTCCCCTCCACCATCAACGACTACCTGGCCCGCCGCCACGCCGAGGCCGACGCCGATGCGTTGGACGACCACCACCCCGAGGTCGCCGCGGTGCTGCGCGAGACCCGCGACTGCCTGGTCAAACTCCTCGCCGTCGACGGCGACCGGACCCCCGACTCCTTCCACCGGGAGATCGGTGAACTCATGTGGGAGTACTGCGGCATGGCCCGCACCGAAGCCGGTCTGCGCAAGGCACTGGCCCGCATTCCGGAGATCCGCGAGGAGTTCTGGAAGCGGATCAAGGTCCCGGGCAGCGGCGCCGAGTTCAACCAGTCGCTGGAGAAGGCCAATCGCATCATCGACTACCTGGAACTCGCCGAGCTGATGTGTCTCGACGCCCTCCACCGCGCCGAGTCCTGCGGCGGGCACTTCCGCGAGGAGTCCCAGACCCCGGACGGCGAAGCCGCCCGCCGCGACGAGGAGTTCGGGTACGTGGCCGCCTGGCAGTACCAGGGCACCGGCGCCGCACCCGTCCTGCACAAGGAAGACCTCGTCTTCGAGTACGTCCACCCCACCCAGCGGAGCTACGCATGAGGCTCACCCTGCGCGTCTGGCGCCAGCGCAACCCCGAGACCCCGGGCGCCATGGCCTCCTACGAGGTCGACGGCATCTCCCAGGACATGTCGTTCCTGGAGATGCTCGACACCCTCAACGAGGACCTCATCCTGCGCGGCGAGGACCCGGTCGCCTTCGACCACGACTGCCGCGAGGGCATCTGCGGAGCCTGCAGCCTCGTCATCAACGGTGACGCCCACGGACCCGAGCGCACCACGACCTGCCAGCTCCACATGCGTTCCTTCGCCGACGGGGACACCATCGACGTCGAGCCCTGGCGGGCCTCGGCCTTCCCGGTCGTCAAGGACCTCGTCGTCGACCGCAGCGCCTTCGACCGGATCATCCAGGCCGGCGGCTACATCACCGCCCCCACCGGCGCCGCCCCCGAGGCGCACGCCACCGCGGTGCCCAAGCCGGCCGCCGACCACGCCTTCGAGCACGCGGAGTGCATCGGATGCGGTGCGTGCGTGGCCGCCTGCCCCAACGGCTCGGCCATGCTGTTCACCTCCGCCAAGGTCAACCACCTCAACGTCCTGCCGCAGGGCTCGCCCGAACGCGAGACCCGCGTCCTCGACATGGTGGCCCGGATGGACGACGAGGGATTCGGCGGCTGCACCCTGACCGGCGAGTGCGCCACGGCCTGCCCGAAGGGCATCCCGCTGCCGTCGATCGCCGCGATGAACAAGGAGTGGCTGCGGGCGGTCCGCAAGGGCTGACCGGGCCGTGTGAGCCCCGTACGAGCGTCCTCCGCCGGGTCCGGGCCGGCCGGCCCCGGTTCCCCCGGCCTGGGCCGATCGGCTGACCCGATCCGCCGACCGGGCGCTCGTGCGGGCCGTACGTCGCGCCGCGCCCCGGCGGCGCGCGGCGCGTGGGGGACAGTGAGCCCCATGCCAGAAGCCCCCGCCGGGACCGGACCGCGCCGCCGCACCGTGTTGGCCGCCGCCCTCGCCCCGCTCGCGGTGGCCGGCTGCGCCTCCGAGGAACCCGCCGGTCCGGCGCCCGGCCCCCAGGCCGTCGCCAAGGACGCCGTCGTGATGGTGATCCGGCACGGGGAGAAGCCGTACGCCGGGGACACCGGCGAGGACGAGGACGGCAACGAGGACCCCGGCTTCCTGGCCGGCCGGGGATGGCGCCGCGCCGAGGAACTGCACCGGCTCTTCCCGCCGAGCCGCGGTTCCGTCCTGCCCGGCCCGCGGCCGTCTTCGCCACCGGCGGCAAGCCGCCCGCCCCGGCCCGCTGCAAGCAGACCGTCGAGGCGCTGGCCGCCGCGCTGAAGACCCCCGTCCGCACCGAGTTCGGCATCGGCGCCGAAGCGGGACTGGCCCGCGCCGCCCTGGCCGCGCGGATGCCCGTGCTCGTCTGTTGGGAGTACGCCGGCATGCCCCGCCTGGTCCGCGCCCTCGGCGCACACCAGGTCCTCGGGGTCCCCGCGATCTGGCCCGACCGCTACGACCTCGTCTGGGTCTTCACCCGCCGGCGGGGCGAGTGGAGCTTCCGCGAACTCCCGCAGCAACTGCTGCCGGGCGACGCCTGAGCCTTCCCGGTGCCTGCCCGGGAGGCGGATGTCAGCCCCCGCCCTCGCCCCCGAGTGCCCGCGCCAGGTAGCCCGCCGTGACGCTGCCGGGCGTGCGGGCCACCTCGCGCGGGGTTCCCGACGCGATCACGCGGCCGCCCGCCGCACCACCGCCCGGGCCCATGTCGAGGACCCAGTCCGCGCCGGCCACCACCGCCATGTCGTGCTCCACGACCACCACCGAGTGCCCGGCGTCCACCAGGCCGTGCAACTGCCGCATCAACACCCGCACATCTGCCGGGTGCAGTCCCGTGGTCGGCTCGTCCAACAGGTACAGGGTGTGGTCGCGGCGCGAGCGCTGGAGCTCCGACGCCAGTTTGACGCGCTGCGCCTCCCCGCCGGACAGTTCGGTCGCCGGCTGGCCCAACCGCAGGTAGCCCAGCCCGATCTCCTCCAGTGCCCGCAGGCTGCGGCCCGCCGCCGGGACCTCCGCGAAGAACCCCGTCGCGGCCTCCACCGTCAGACCGAGCACCTCCGCGATGTTCAGGCCCCGATAACGGACCTCCAGCGTCTCGGAGTTGTAGCGGGCGCCCGCGCACTGCGGACACGGTGCGTACGTACTCGGCAGGAACAGCAGCTCCACCGACACGAACCCCTCGCCCTGGCAGGTCTCGCAGCGGCCGCCCGGCACGTTGAAGGAGAACCGGCCGGCCTTCCAGCCGCGCGCCTTCGCCTCCTCGGTGGCCGTGAAGAGCCTGCGCACCACGTCGAACAGCCCCGTGTACGTGGCCAGGTTGGACCGCGGGGTCCGGCCGATTGGCTTCTGGTCCACCTCCACGAGGCGGCGTACGGGAAAGTTCGGATCGGTGAGCCGCCCGGACACCTCCTCGGCGAGCGCCTGCCCGACGAGCGTGGACTTCCCGGACCCGGACACGCCGGTGACGGCGGTGAACACCCCCAGCGGGAACTCGGCGTCGACACCGCGCAGGTTGTGGCGCCGTACCCCGCTGAGCCGGATCGTCGCGCCGGCGGTGCGCGCCGGTCGGGGCGCGAGGGGTTCCTCCGTCCCGAACAGGGCCCGCGCGGTCGCCGATTCGGCCACGTCGGCCAGTGCGGCCGGGGGCCCGCAGTGCAGCACTTGCCCGCCGTGCTCGCCGGCCGCCGGCCCGACGTCCACCAGCCAGTCCGCGTGGCGCACCACGTCCAGGTGGTGTTCCACGACGAAGACGGTGTTCCCGGCCGCCTTCAGCCGGTCCAACACGCTCAACAGGGCTTCGGTGTCCGTCGGGTGCAGCCCTGCCGAGGGCTCGTCCAGGACGTACACCACTCCGAACAGGCCCGACCGCAACTGCGTGGCCAGCCGCAGCCGTTGCAGTTCGCCCGCCGACAGGGTGGGTGCGGTGCGGTCCAGGCTCAGGTAGCCGAGTCCCAGCTCGGTGACGGGGTCGATGCGCGAACGCAGGTCCTCGACCAGGACCCGCGCCGCCTCACCCTCCGAGGGCGCCGTCGCCAGCACCTCGTCCAGGTCCGTCAGCGCGAGCGCCGCCGCCTCGGCGATCGTGCGGCCCGCGAAGGTCACCGCCAGGGCCTCGGGGCGAAGACGACGCCCCTCGCACACCGGGCAGGGCGCGTCGGTGAGGAACCGCTCCGCCCGGGCCCTGAGGGTGGCGCTCCTGCTGTCGGAGAACGTCCGCATCACGTACCGGTGCGCGCTCATGTACGTGCCCTGGTAAGGCCGTTGGATGCGGTCCGCGTCGCGCACCGGGTGCACGGTCACCACGGGCTGTTCCTCCGTGAACAGGATCCACTCGCGGTCCTTGGCCGCCAACTCCCGCCAAGGGCGGTCGACGTCGTACCCGAGCGCGTCGAGGACGTCCCGCAGGTTCTTGCCCTGCCAGGCACCCGGCCAGGCGGCGATCGCGCCCTGGCGGATCGACAGGTCGGGATCCGGTACGAGGAGTTCCTCGCTGGTGTGGTGTACGCGCCCCAGCCCCTGGCAGGAAGGGCAGGCGCCCGCGGCCGTGTTGGGGGAGAAGGAGTCCGAGTCGAGCCGTTCGGCGCCGTCGGGGTAGGTGCCCGCCCGCGAGTACAGCATCCGCAGGGAGTTCGACAGCAGCGTCACCGTGCCCACCGAGGAACGCGAGCCGGGCGAGGAACGTCGCTGCTGCAACGAGACGGCGGGCGGCAGGCCCGTGACGGAGTCCACCTTCGGGGCGCCGATCTGGTGGATCAGCCGGCGGGCGTACGGGGCCACGGACTCGAAGTAGCGGCGTTGGGCCTCGGCGTAGAGCGTCCCGAACGCCAGGGAGCTCTTGCCGGATCCGGAGACGCCGGTGAAGACGGTGAGCGCGTCGCGCGGGATGTCCACGTCGACCCCGCGCAGATTGTGCTCCCGGGCGCCCCGGACCCGTACACAGGGGTCGTGGCTCGGGCTCGGGGGGCCGGGGGCGTACGGGCCCGGGGTGGGGGAGTGGTGCATTCGCCCCACTTTAGTGCGGCGGGACCGTCGCCTCCGCTCCCGCCCCCCGATCACATCGGCATGCGGCGCCCGCTCAGAGCCCCGCGAGCCGGGCCAGCCCCGCGAAGGAGTCCAGCAGGGCCGTCCGGTCGTGGGTGGAGGTCGTGACCAGCAGTTCGTCCGCCTCCGTCGACCGCGCGACCTCGGTCAGCTCCGCCGCGACCTGCTCCGGAGTGCCGTGGATGTGCCCGACCAGCGCGCCCTCGTACAGTTCGCGCTCCTTCGGGTTCATCTCCAGCGCCTCGACCTCCTCGGCCGGCCGGAGCGGCGGGAAGCTGCCCCGGGTGCGGGAGTACGCGAGCGACCACGCCTCCGGTACCAGGATCCGGCGGGCGGCCTCCTCCGTCTCGGCGACCGCCACGGTTCCGGAGACCATCACGTACGGCTCCGCGCCCCAGGCGGACGCCCGGAACTCCTCGCGGTAGCGCTCCACGACCTCGGTCACCTTCGCCCGGCCCCGCAGATCCCCGACCACCATCGGCAGCCCGGCCCGCGCCGCGATGCCCGCGCCCTCGCCGGTGGCCAGCACGTAGGGCGTGATCGGCAGTCCCTCCGCCGGACGGGCGTGGACCTGGGGGTGGGCGCGCTGGGTTCCGTCCAGCCAGCCCAGCAGCTCGGTCAGTTGCTCCTCGAACAGGTCGGCGTCCCTGGTGTCCCGTCCCAGTGCCCGCCGGATCCCGTCCGTGAAGCCGACCGAGCGGCCGAGGCCCATGTCGACGCGGCCGGGGAACAGGGACTCCAGGACCCCGAACTGTTCGGCGACCACCAGCGGTTGGTGGTTGGGCAGCATGACCCCGCCCGTGCCCACCCGGATCCTGTGCGTGGAGGCGGCCACGGCCGCGGCGAGCACGGTCGGCGCGGAACCGGCGACGCCGGGCACGCTGTGGTGCTCCGACACCCAGAAGCGGTGGTAGCCCAGTTCCTCCGCGGCGCGCGCCAGCGCCACGGTGTCGCGCAGCGCCTGCGGGGCGCTGTGGCCCTCGCGGGTCCGGGACCGGTCGAGTATCGAGATTTTTCGGATCACACCGGTGTCAACGTCGTGGAGCGAGGAGGATTCCCCGGTCCGGGAGGGCGCGAGGGGGATTGCACCGCGGGTCGAGCGCCGGCGGGTCGGCGCGGGCCTGACCGGCGCCACGTCGACGGCGGAACCTAGGCTGGTCGTATGACGCGTGAGACCGACAACCGCCGCCCGCTGGCCGTCTTCGACATCGACAACACCCTGGCCGACACCGACCACCGGCAGCACTTTCTGGAGCGGCGCCCCCGGGACTGGGCGGGTTTCTTCGGAGCGGCCCCGGCTGATCCGCCGCTCGCGCGCGGGGTGGCGCTGGCGGTGGAGAGCGCGGCGGACTGTGAGGTCGTGTACCTCACCGGGCGCCCCGAACGGTGCCGTGCGGACACCGTCGAGTGGCTGACCCGGCACGGTCTGCCGGAGGGGCGGCTGTGGATGCGGGGCAACCAGGACCGCCGCCCGGCCCGGACGACGAAGCTGGAGGTGCTGGGGCGGCTCGCCCGGGGGCGGGACGTGCGGATGCTCGTGGACGACGACGAGCTGGTCTGTCAGGCGGCCCGGACGGCCGGCTTCCGGGTGGTGCTCGCGGACTGGGCGGCGGACGCGCCGGAGCTCAAGTCCGCCCAGGAGGGCGAGGGCCGCACCTGAGAGGCGGCCCCCGCGTGCCGCCCGGGGCGGGGCGCGGCGGCCCTCGCCTTCGACCGGGAGGCGTCAGACCTCCCGTCTCTCCCCAGACCTCGCGTCACTCCTCGCCGTCGATGCGGAAGCCCACCTTGAGGCCGACCTGGTAGTGGCCGATCTCGCCGTTCTCGATGTGTCCGCGCACCTGCGTGACCTCGAACCAGTCGAGGTTGCGGATCGTCTGCCCCGCGCGGGCGATTCCGTTCTTGATGGCCTGATCGATGCCCTCTGGAGAGGTGCCGACGATCTCGGTCACCCGGTACGTGTGGTGGGACATGGGGTCTCCCGACAGTGGTCGCTGTTGCCTTGTTCCAAGGTGCCCCAGTAAGTCCAGGTCCGCGAACTTTGCGTGAACAATCCCGAGCGAAAGGTCTTGACCAGCCTATTGGTCTATGCCAATTTCAAGCCATCTGAGATCCATCCCCAGAAGGTGACCCCCGTGAAGATGCGCTTCCTCGCCATGTGCACCGTTCTCGCGGCCGCGACCGCCCTCACCGGCTGCAGCCCGGTGGCCGGATCCGAAGGCGGGCCCGAGAAGGTGACGCTCTGGTTGATGAAGGGCAGCGCCTCGGACGACTTCATCGCGAAGTTCACCGCCGACTTCGAGAAGGAGCACGCCGGCATCGACCTGGACGTCAAGATGCAGGAATGGACGGGCATCGGCGACAAGGTCAACGCCGTCCTCAAGGGCACGAGCAAGGAGAGCGCCGACGTCATCGAGGTCGGCAACACCCAGGTGGCCCAGTACGTCGAGACCGGCGGCATCTCCGAAGTCACCATGGACGGGCTGCGCGACTGGGACAGCAGACACTGGCTCAAGGGCCTCTCCGACCCGGGTAGCGTCGACGGCGCCCAGTACGGAGTTCCCTGGTACGCCGCCAACCGGGTGGTGATCTACAACAAGGAACTCTTCGCGAACGCCGGGATCACCACCCCGCCGAAGACCCGTCAGGACTGGATCCAGGCCACCCGGCGGCTCGACAAGGGCGAACAGCAGGGCATCTACCTCCCCGGCCAGAACTGGTACGTCCTCGCCGGCTTCATCTGGGACGAGGGCGGCGAACTCGCCGTGCAGACCAACGGTGAGTGGGCCGGCGCGCTCGACGACGAGAAGGCCCTGAACGCCATGGAGTTCTACCGGCAACTCCAGGGACTCGGCGACGGCCCCAAGGACGCCGACGAGGAGACACCCCCGCAGTCCGAGGTCTTCGCGCGCGGCCGGATCGCCCAGATCATCGGCCCGCCGAGCCAGGCGGCGGCGATAGAGGCCGCCAACCCGGCCCTGAAGGACAAGCTCGGCTTCTTCCCCATCCCCGGCAAGAGCACCGAGAAGCCCGGCGCCGTCTTCACCGGCGGATCCGACCTGATCATCCCGGAGAAGGCGGGGAACCGTGAGCACGCCGTGGACCTGATCACGGCGCTCGTCAGCGAGAAGTGGCAGACCGAACTCGCCACCACCATGAGCTACGTCCCCAACAAGACCACCCTCGCCCACGTGGTCGAGGGCAACGAGGGCGCCGCCACCATGGCCGTCGGCGCCGCCCAGGGCCGGGCCACCCCGCAGTCCGCCCGGTGGGCCGAGGTCGAGGCCGAGAACCCCATCAAGCCGTACATGACGGCCGTGCTCACCGGACAGGACCCCCAGCGGGCCGCGAAGACCGCCTCGGAGTCCCTCAGCCGGATCCTCGGCTCCGACCACTGAGGCGACCCCCACGATCGAGGCGACGCCGACCGCGACAAGGGCCCCCTCCCGCGGGTCCGCCCGCGCGTCCGCCGAGTTCAGCGTTCGCACATCCGGCCGCCGCTGAGCGGTCATGTCGAATCCAGCCGGTCACGGAAGAAGTAAAGGAGCCAGGCCACCAACCTGCCGGCCTGTCTCTCCGTGCCCGGATCAGGAGCAGCCATGACCATCGCACCCCTGTCCCCGTCCCCCCTCGCGCCCCCCACCCTCCCCGCCGCCCCGGCCGTCCCCCTCGCCCCGACGCTCCCCGCCGCCCGCCCCGCGCCCGCGGGCCCCCGGTACGCCGTCCGGCTCGCCCGCGACGAGGACGAGGTACGGGCCGCCCAGCGGCTGCGCCACCAGGTCTTCGCCGGGGAACTCGGCGCCCGCCTCGACCACGCCGAGCCCGGCCTGGACGTCGACGCCTTCGACGCCTACTGCGACCACCTCCTCGTCGTCGACGAGGAGAGCGAGCAGGTCGTCGGCACCTACCGACTGCTTCCCCCGGAACGCGCCGCCGTCGCGGGCCGCCTCTACTCCGAGGGCGAGTTCGACCTCGGCGCGCTGGCCCCCATCCGCCACGACCTCGTCGAGGTCGGCCGGTCCTGCGTCCACCCCGACCACCGCAACGGCGCCGTCATCGCCCTGATCTGGGCCGGCCTCGCCCGCTACATGGACCGTTCCGGCCACAACTGGCTCGCCGGCTGCTGCTCCGTCCCGCTCGCCGACGGCGGGGTGCTGGCCGCCGCCACCCGGGAGACCGTCCTGCGACGCAACCTCGCCCCCGAGGAGTACCGCGTCACCCCGCACCTGCCCTGGAGTCCCGAGGGCATCACCGTCCCCGGCCGGCAGGAGCTGCCCCCGCTGCTGCGCGGCTACCTGCGCCTGGGTGCCTGGGTCTGCGGAGAGCCCGCGCTGGACGCCGAGTTCGGCTGCGCCGACCTGTACGTACTGCTCTCCCTGCGCCGGACCAACCCGCGCTACCTCAACCACTTCCTCGCGCTCGCCCCGGGCGCATGAACGCCTGGCTGCCCACCGCGCCCTGCACCCCCGAGGCCTGCGCCGGCCACGAGGGTCCGACGGCGAGCGTCCCGCACGCGGTGCTCCGCCTCGCCGGCGCCGTGGCCCTCGTCCTCCTCGCCGTCCTGACCGCCGCGCCCGTACGGCTGCTCCCGGACCGACCCCGACACGCCCTCGTACGGGGCTGGTCGGCGGCGCTGGTCGCCTCCCTGGGGATACGGATCACGGTGCACGGAAGCCCCGGCGCGGCCGGCGGCCGGCTGATCGTCGCCAACCACATCTCCTGGCTCGACATCCCGCTCGTGGCCGCCGTGCTGCCCTGCCGGATGCTGGCCAAGAGCGAGATCGGTGCCTGGCCCGTGCTCGGCCGGCTCGCGGCCCGGGCCGGAACCCTGTTCATCGAACGGGACCGGATCAGGGCCCTCCCCGACACCGTCGCGACCCTCACCGGCGCGCTGCTCGCCGGGGACCGGGTCACCGTCTTCCCCGAGGGGTCCACCTGGTGCGGGCGGGCCCAGGGGCCGTTCCGCCGGGCCGCGTTCCAGTCGGCGCTGGACGCGGGCGTGCCCGTACAGCCGATCCGGCTCGCGTACCGGCTGTCGGGAGGCGGGGGCCCTGCCGGGGGTCTCGCGGGGGCGCCCGCCTTCGTCGGGGACGACCCGCTGACGGCCTCCCTGTGGCGCATCGCCCGCGCCCGGGGCGTGCGGGCCGACGTGTGGTTGCTGCCGCGGATCCCGCCGGGCCGGCACGAGGACCGGCGGGACCTCGCGGCGGCGGCGCAGGAGGCCGTCCACGCGCGTGCCGCGCGGCCCGTGCCGGCCGCGCGGCCCGTTCATCCCGCGGAGCCCGTACAGGGGGCACGGCCCGACCGGACCGCACCCCTGCTGCCGGGCATCCCCACTCAGTCCACCGGGCCCTCCGCCACCGACAGGGACAGCGCGAAGCGGCCCGCCGCGTCCGTCCACCACTGGGTCAACTCAAGCCCGGCGGAGGCCAGTTCCTTGCGAACACCCTCCTGACGGAACTTCGCGGAGATCTCCGTCAGGATCTCCTCACCCGCCCTGAAGGGCACCACCATGTCCAGGGCCCGGATCTTCACCACCGCCTCCGAACGGGCCCGCAACCGCATCTCGATCCACTCGTGTTCCTTGTTCCACACCGCCACGTGCGTGAACTCGGCGTTGTGGAAGTCCGCGCCCAACTCGCGGTCGATCACGGCCAGTACGTTCTTGTTGAACTCCGCCGTCACCCCCTGCGCGTCGTCGTACGCCGCGACCAGGACGGCCTCGTCCTTCACCAGGTCGGTACCCATCAGCAGCGCGTCACCCGGCGACAGCATCGCCCGTACGGACGCCAGGAACGCGGCCCGCTCCGGCGGCAACAGATTCCCGATCGTGCCGCCGAGGAACACCACCAGGCGCGGCCCGGGGGAGTCCGGCAGCCGCAGCGGCCGCGTGAAGTCCGCCACCAGCGCGTGCACCTTCAAGCCGGGATGCTCCGCCAGCAGGGTGTCCGCCGCACCCCGCAGGGCGCTCTCGCTGACGTCCACCGGGATGTACGTCTCCAGCGCGGGCATCGCCTCGATCAGGTGCCGGGTCTTCTCGGAGGAACCGGAACCCAACTCCACCAGCGTGCGGGCGCCGCTCTCCGTCGCGATCTCCCGGGCCCGCTCCAGCAGGATCTCCCGCTCGGCGCGGGTCGGATAGTACTCGGGCAACCGGGTGATGTCCTCGAAGAGTTCACTGCCCCGGGCGTCGTAGAACCACTTCGGCGGCAACTTCTTGGGGGAGCCGGTCAGTCCGCCGCGCACGTCGGTGCGCAGCGCCTTCTCCGCGGTGTTCTCGTCGAGGGTCCGGGTCAACTGGAAATCACTCACGGTCGGCTCTCCTTGAGCGGGGTCAGGTCGACCCTCGTACGGGTTGCGGTCAGCAGGGTCCGGTCGGGTACCTCGCACCAGCGGGAGTCGTCGTCGTGCGGCTCGGAGGCCACGACCACGCGCCCGGCGTGCGGGTCCGCCAGATACCAGAGGGAATCGCCCCAGGCGGTCGCGGCGATGGTGGAACCGTCGGTCAACAACAGGTTGAGCCGTGAGGCGGGGGCGGCCGAGGCCAGGTCCCGGACGGGACCGGCAAGGGCGGCGCCGAGGTCGTCCCCGGCGCGCAGACGGTGCAGGACCAGCGCCCAGATCAGCGCCGAGTCCGTGCGCGCGGCGAGTTGCAGCAGCTCCTCCACCGGCAGCCCGGCGGCGACCGGGGCCGCCGACTCCGGCCAGTCCCGCACCGAGCCGTTGTGGCTGAAGAGCCACCGCCCGTCGGAGAACGGCGCGGCGGCCGCCTCCCCGTCGGCCCCCGCGAGCGTGGCGTCCCGTACGGCGGCCAGCACGGCGCCGCTGCGCACCACGCGGGTGAGGTCGGCGAAGGTGAGGTCGCCCCAGATCGGGCCGGCCCGCCGGTAGCGGGCCGGCACCGGGTCGCCCTCCGCGTACCAGCCGATGCCGAAGCCGTCGGCGTTCACCGTGCCGTTGCGCTGCCGGCGCGGCGCCCACGACTGCCGCACGAGGGAGTGCTCCGGTTCGCTCAGCAGCCTCCCGAGGCTCACCACCGGCCCGAGATAGGCGAGATGGCGACACATCAGACATCATCCCGAGCGGTGCGGAACCCGGCGAAGATCTGCCGGCGCACCGGCAGGTCCCAGTTGCGGAACGTGCCCCGGCAGGCCACCTGGTCCACCGCGAACGACCCGCCCCTGAGCACCTTGTGCTCGGGGCCGAAGAACACCTCCGAGTACTCCCGGTAGGGGAACGCGCGGAACCCCGGGTAGGGGAGGAAGTCGGACGCCGTCCACTCCCACACGTCGCCGATCAGCTGGCGCACCCCGAGGGGGGAGGCTCCGGCCGGATAGCTGCCCGCGGGGGCCGGGCGCAGGTGGCGCTGCCCCAGGTTCGCGTGCGCCGGTGTCGGGTCCGCGTCGCCCCACGGGTACCGGGTGGAGCGGCCCGTGCCCGGGTCGTACCGGGCGGCCTTCTCCCACTCGGTCTCGGTGGGCAGCCGGCGCCCGGCCCAGCGGGCGTACGCGTCCGCCTCGTACCAACTGACGTGCAGCACGGGCTCGTCGCCCGGCACCGCCTCGGTGACGCCGAAGCGGCGGCGCGACCACGCGTCGCCCTCCCGGTGCCAGAACAGCGGGGCCTCGATCCCGTGCGCGCGGATCTGCTCCCAGCCCTCGGCGGCCCACCAGCGGGACTCGCGGTATCCGCCGTCCGCCATGAACGCCTGGTAGTCGGCATTGGTCACCGGCGCCGTGTCGATCCAGTACGGCGCCGTGTCCCGGGTGTGCGCGGGCCTTTCGTTGTCGAGCGACCAGGGTTCGGCGGAGGTGCCCATCGTGAACGGCCCGCCGGGCACCCGTACTTCAGTCGCGGACAGGGGCGGGCCCTGCGGCGGATCCGGGTCCGGGGCGGTCAACACCGCGGCGCCCCGCCTCAGCTGATGTGTGACCAACATGGTTTCGTCGTGCTGCTGTTCGTGCTGGGCGATCATCCCGAAGGCGTAGCCGCCGGACAGCAGGTCCGTACCCTCCAGCGGGGTGCGCTCCAACAGGTCGAAGACCCGTCCGCGGACCTCCGCCGCGTACCGGCGGGCCTCCTCGGGCCCCAGCAGCGGCAACTTCGGCCGCTCGGAGCGCGGATGCTCGAACGCGTCGTACAGCGGGTCGATCTCCGGACGCATCGACTCGCGGCCGGCGACGTTGCGCAGCAGCCAGAGCTCCTCCATGTTCCCGATGTGCGCCAGGTCCCAGACCAGCGGGGACATCAGGGGGGAGTGCTGCGCGGTCAGGTCCCGGTCGCTCACGGTCTCGGTCAGCCCGGCGGTACGGGCCCGCGCGGTGGTCAGGGCCGCCACGGCCCGCTCGCGGAGTATCTCGGGGTGTATGTCGGTGGTCACGGGCGTGCGTCCTTCCCGGCGGGCTGCCGCTGTTCCTCTTCGTCGTCCGCCGGGCAGCGGCCGCGCAGTACGTAACGCTCGGTGAACGCGCCGACCTCGTCCCGGACGTGCGTGCTCGCCCCGAGCCGGGGAAGTGCCTCGCCCGCCGCCAGGAAACAGGCGACGGCGGCCGACCGAAGCTCCGGATCGGCGAGCCCCGCGCGGGCGGCGGACCGCCACAGGGGGTTGCGGGGCGCGCTCCGGGACCCGTACGCGTCCGACAGCGCCTTCGACACCCGGTACGCGGTCTCCGCGGCCTCCGGGTCGTCGAACAGCGCGTGCACCACGGCCACCGGCACGATCCAGCCGTGCTCGCCGGGCTGCGCGTCGATCATCCGCAGTTCCAGGTGGCCGCGCGGTCGGATCGGCGGGAACAGCGTGGTCAGGTGGTACTCCAGGTCATCGGCGGTGGGAGGCCGCGGGCCCGAGCCGGACGTCAGCCAGTCCCGGAAGGTCAGGCCGCGCGGGATCACCCAGGGCGCCCCGTCCCCGACGGACCGGACGCACATCACCTCGGTGTCCAAGGCGTGCCGGGTCCACGCGTCGCGGGGCTCCTCGTCCAGCGGCGGGGCCAGGGCGCGCCGCGTGTCGATGTCGTTCCAGATGCCCTGGCGGGCGCACCGCCAGCCGGCGTACGGGCCCTCCGCGGCCGGGGAGTTGGCGAAAGCGGCCACCAGGACCGCGCCCAGCAGGTGCGCGAGCCGCCAACGCCGTCCGTACCCGAGCGGGCCCGGCTCCTCGTGTCCGGCGTCCACGCAGACCTGTACGGACGCGGAGGAACGCATCATGGCCCGCCCGGCGGGACCCGTGCGGTCGAAGTAGGTCTCCATCGCCTGGTAGCGCGGGCTGTCCAGCATCCGGCGCAGGGGGCGCCGGGCGTCCTGCCCGAGACCACGCAGCACCAGGCCCTGCCGACGCAGGACGCCCCGTACGGCCGTGAGGTCGGCCTGGAGGCCGTCCACGCAGGCCGTCAGGGAATCGGCCGGAGCCGAACTGAGCTCCAACTGGCCACCCGGTTCGACGGTGAACCCGGAGTGCAGAGGCAGGGCGCCGGCCGCGTCGTGCGCGGCGGCGAGCCGGTCGGCGGACAGCGCGAGATCGGGACGCTCGGCGTCCAACACCAGCCATTCGAGTTCGGCGCCGAGCACACGAGGTGGACCCGTCTTGAAACAGATGCCGTGGAGGATGGTCTCCGCCGAGTCCACGGTGAGGGGCTCGGGCGGGGGGTGGTGCACAGGCGGAGCAGGTGAGTCCTGGCGCATGACCGGATCCTCGTCTCCTGTCGGCGGCCGGCGCTTTCGTCGGCCGTGATGTCACCCGTGCCTACCCGTCTGCGGGCCACAAATCCCATTGCCGTTCGAGGGGCTCGACCGGAGGATTGCGGTGTGAGCAGCAGATTGCGTGAAATCGCGCGGGAGAACGCGACGATCCTTGCGGCCGGGGGGTACCGGACGCGGACGGGACGGCAGATCTCCCTGGCCGCCGCCCTGGTGGAAGCCAAGGCAGGAACCAGAATATATGGACCAAACCGGGTCATTCCATATGGAGAACCCCTCACAAAGGAGGGGAAGACCGCCTTCGAGGTCACGGGCGAGAGCAGCACCGTCGCCGCCCACCGGCTCGCGAAGGACGCTCCGCGAGGGGTCCGGGTCGCCTACACCGACCGGGTGATTCACTCGCCCGCCGTCCCCGTTTTCCGCGACGATCGGGGCGGGCTCCTGGAGACCCCCTTCCCGGTCGCCTTCCTCACCTCCCCGGCCCCCAACGCGGGCACCATCCGCCGCCAGGAACCGGAGCGCGCCCACGAGATCCCCGGCGCCTTGGCGCGCCGGGCCGAGCTGGTCCTGGAGGTGGCGGCGCTGCACGGCCACCGGCGGCTGGTGCTGGGAGCCTGGGGATGCGGGGTCTTCCGGAACGAGCCGGCGGCCGTGGCCGAGGCCTTCCGGGAGCTGCTCACCGGCCGCTTCGACGGCGTCTTCGAACGGGTCGTCTTCGGAGTACTGGACCGCGCGCCGGAACCCCGCCAGGCATTCGAACGAGCGTTCGCCGGGCTGTGTGCGGAGCCGGGGAGCACCGACCCCGGGCACTGACCCGGGGCCCGATGCCGCGCGACTACTGCCAGCCGTGGCGCTCGCGCAGCCGATCCACCACCAGCTGGAAACGGCCCCGGTCCAAGGCGCACGCCTCGCGCCGCATCCCCGACTCGTGGACCCTCAGCACCCGGTCCACCGCCACCCAGGACTCCCGCCCCGCGCCGTCCCACGGCCCGGTCCCGATCGGCACCCACTCCCGGTCGTGATCGTGCCGCTTGCTGGAAACAACTGCACGGCCAGCAGCGTGCTGCCGCCCGCCTCCCGGGCGACCACCAACACGGGCCGGTCCTTGCCCCGACCGTCGTTCTCCTCGTACGGGACCCAGGTCCACACGATCTCGCCGGGATCCGGATCGCCGTCCTTGTCCGGCGCGTACTCGGTGCGCACCGGGCCGATGGCGCGCGGATCCGCCTCACGGGTCGCGGTGACGCCGTCACGCCCGGGCTGCTCGACGTGACCGTCGTCGTGGTCGTTGCTCTGGTGGGAAAGTGCCGTCATTCCGGTGAGGTTACTGGTTCCGGCCACTTCGAGGCCCAGTCCTCGGCCGCCTCGACCTGGGCCGCCAGGGAGAGCAGCAGGGGCTCCGCGTGGGCAGGACCGAGGAGCTGGGCGCCCAGGGGCAGACCGTCCGGGGTGAAGCCGGCCGGGACGTTGACGCCCGGCCAACCGAGGACGTTCCACGTCCAGGCGTACGGGCACGCCGCGATCATCGCCCGGTCCGTCGCCAGGGCCCCCAGTCCCGCCAGGGCGCCGATCCGCAGCGGCGGGGTGGCCGTGGTCGGGGTGAGCACGACGTCGAAGCGGTGGAAGATCTCCCCGACCCGGCGTTGCAGCACGGCCTCCGCCCGGCGGGAGGCGCGCAGGGGCACGCCGCCCAGGATCCGGCCCGTTCGGACGGCCTCGTGCGTGCGCGGGTCCAGCAGCGAGGAATCCGGGACACGGGCCGCCAAGTCCCGCACCCCGCTGGTCGCGCGCGGCGCGAAGGTCAGGCCGATCGGGCCGTAGCGGGGGTCCTCCTCCACCACCTCGTGCCCCAGTGACTCCAACCGTGCGGCCAGCCGTTCCACGGCCGAACGCACCACGGGATCCAGGGACTTCGCCGTGGCGGTGAAGGCCATGGCGAACGACAGGGCGACTCGAAGGCGGCGCGGCGTGCGCCGGGCGGCGTCGACGGCCGAGATGCGCGCGGGATGGTGCAGGTCCCCGGCGTGCTGCCCGCTCGCCGCGTCGAGCAACAACGCCGCGTCGCCCACGGTGCGGGCCAACACGCCGTTGACCGTGAGCCCGTTGAAGGACTCGGGTTCCGGCCAGGTGGAGATGCGCCCCCGTTGTGGCTTCACGCCGACCAGGTGGGTCCACGCCGAGGGGATGCGGACCGAGCCCGCCCCGTCGGACCCGAGCGCCGCCGGGACGAGCCCGGCGGCCACGGCCGCCGCCGAGCCGCCCGAGGAACCACCGGGCGTGTAGGCGGTGTTCCACGGGTTGCGGGTGTCGCCGAAGGCGTGCCCCTCGGTGAACGGCCACTGGCCCAGCTCCGGGGTCTGGGTCTTGCCGACGATGATCGCGCCGGCCGCACGCAGTCTGCGTACGGCCTCGCTGTCGGCGTGCTTCAGTGGGAAGGTCCCCGCGCTGCCGAAGGCGGTCGGCTCCCCGGCGACGTCCATGTCGTCCTTGACGGCGATCGGCACCCCGAGCAGCGGGAGCCGCTCGCCGGCCGCCAGTCGCCGGTCGGCGTCGTCGGCCTCCGCGAGCGCGGCCTCGACCCGTACGACACGGAAGGCGTTGAGCGCGGGCTGCGCGGCCGCGATCCGCTCCAGGGCCTGCTCCGTCAACACGCGCGCGCTGACGCTGCCTTCGGCGAGCGCGCTCGCCGTGTCCGACAACCCCGCGGAGACCCGCGGGGCCGAGCCAATCGAATCCAGCGATGACGCCGACATCGGACCTCCCCCTTACCGATCGGTAGGTACGACGGTAGCGGGGAGGAACGGAGAGCCGCTAGGGGCGCCGCGGCCCCGGCAGGATCCAAGGGGGACGGCCTGGATCCAGCCCTCCAGGGAACTCATGAACCCCTCGAATCGTCCCGGTGGATGGTGTGTCCGGCGCCCGCCACCGAACGGACCTCGAAGCCGCGCTCCTTGAGCAGCAGCGACCGCTCGGACGAGATCAGGAAGCTCGGGTCGGCGAGCTGCACCAGCGACGGGACCACGGGTGCGGCGGGCAGCAGGTCCGTGCCGAACAGCGGGGCCAGGCACAGGGCCGTCGCCTCGTCCCACACCGCCAACGTCTCCAGTTCGATGTCCACGTCGGCGTCCTCCCAACGGGGGTTCATGGCCCGCACCCGCTCCCTGGAGGCCGTCGCCTTGAATCCGGCGAACACCTCGGGCCCGGCGCCCTCGAGGGCGGCGAGGTGCCACGCGGGGTCGGAGGTCCACCGCGAGCCGGGTGTGAAGTCGCACGGTGGTGCCTTTCTCGACGTGGTGACGGATGAGGTGAGGGGAGCGGGGGCGAACGGGTGCGGCCGGGCCGTCGTCAGCGGACGCCGCGGATGGGCTTCACCGCGAGGGCGCCCGCCACGGCGAGCACGGCCGCGACGACGAACAGCGCGGTGTAGCCCCCGCTGACCGACACGATCACCGAGGCGATGAAGGGCGCGATGATCTGCGGTCCCGCGTTGGCGATGTTGAGCACGCCCATGTCGCGCGCCGCGTCCTCGGCCTTGGGGAGCACCATGGTCACGAGCGCGGTGTCCACGGCCATGTAGCAGCCGAAGGCGAGCCCGTTGACCACGGCGAAGGCCAACATCGCCGTCCAACTGGTGGAGACGGCCGGGATCACCAGGGCCAGCGCGGACAGCAGCGCGGACGCGCCGACGAACAGCTTGCGACGGTCGAACCGGTCGGACAGCCAACCGCCGAGCACCGTGGACACGACCATGGCCACGCTGGTCAGCGGCATCATCACGGCCACCGCCGCCTCCGGCTTCATCCCCTCGGGCAGCACGGTGTGGTCCTGGAGGATGTACAACTGGTAGCCGCTCACGGCGAAGTAGCCGAGCACGAGCAGCGCCCGTCCGATGAACGCCCATCGGAAGTCGTGGTTGCCGAGCGCGCTCGCGAAGGCGGCGAGCTGGACCCGGAGCGGCAGCGGGGCACGGGCCGGCAGCCGTTCCTCCCGGGCGCAGGCCGTGAAGAGCACTGCGGCCCCCGCGACGATCGCGCCGAACACGAGGTATCCGGTGCGGTAGTTCTCGGAGAAGGCGGCGCCGAGCAGGGCGCCGAGGGTGGATCCGAAGGGCAGTCCGAGGCCGACGGCGGCGGAGGCCTTGCCGCGGGCGGTCACGGGGACCCGGTCGGGGACCACGGAGGTGATGGCCGCCTGATAGACGTTCATGACGGCCTGGCCGAGGCACCAGGCGATCGTGATCAACAGGATCGTGTCGGCGAACCCCAGCAGGAACATGGCCGGGAGCGCGGCGAGTCCACCGCCCAGGATCCACGGATTGCGCCGTCCGCTGCGATCGGACAGGGCGCCGGCGACCGGATTGAAGATCGTCGCGAGGATGGCCGAGACCCCCGCGATCAGGCCGAAGTTGGCGACCTTGTGCGCGGGGTCGATGTGCTCGACCTGGAGGGCGAGCAGGATGCCGGCCACGCCGATGTACAGGGAGTACATGGCGGTGTTGCCGACGAGCAGGAGCGGGAGCAGGCCGCGTCCGGGACCGGACTTCGCGGGTCTCTCGGACGCGTCGGGGGTGGCGCCGGCGGTGCCGGTGCCGGGGGAGGAAAGGGCCACGGTGCCCTCCTGGGCGGTGTCTGCGTGCGGCTGACGGAAGATGCGGAGGGGGAGGGGGTGCGCGCCGCCCTGTCGCGGTGGCGGGGTGCGACGGGACGCGGCAGGGCGGCGGCACGGCTGGACACGTGGGCCCACACCGCCGTCGAGCGGGGTGTGACAGCGGAGGTTACACGTGTCAATGAATCGTGTAACCACTGTGTAGCACCCGTTTCTGGCCATCCGCTAGACCTCGGACGCAACCGGTCTGGAAAGATGCGACGGCAATGTCTCAGTCATCGAAGCCGGCGAGGTCGCCGAAGTCGCCGAACCCGGCGCCCGCGGCCCCCTCGCCCTCCACGCCGCCCCCCGCCCCCGCGCCGGCGCCCACCCTCGTGCCCGTACCGGAACCCGGGCCGGAGCCGGTACCGGAACCCGTGCCGACCAGCGCCGACGTCGCCCGCCTCGCGGGCGTCTCGCGCGCGACGGTCTCGTACGTACTGAACAACGCGGAAGCCGTGCGCATCAGCGAGCCCACCCGCCGCAAGGTCCGCGCGGCCGCCGAGGAACTCGGGTACGTCCCGCACGCCGCCGCCCGCAGCCTGCGCGCCGGGCACACCCGGATCGTCCTGCTGCCCACCTCCCACGTGCCGATCGGCCCGCTGTACAGCACCTTCCTCAACGAACTCCAGTGGGCCCTGCGCCGCCTCGACTACACCGTCGTGCAATACGGCAGCCTCGGACTCGGCGGGGACGAGGCGGCCCGCGCCTGGGCCGAACTGCGCCCCGTCGCGGTGATCTCGCTCGGGGAGATCACCCTGTCCGCGCGCAACGTCGCCACCCTCAAGCGGGCCGGTGCCCGCGCGGTGATCACGCTCGGCCCGGTCGGCGTGCCCGGAGCCCACGCGCTGGTGATGGACCAGGCGGAGGTCGGCGTCCGCGCCGCGTCCCACCTGGTCGAGCGGGGCCGCCGCCGGATCGGTGTGATCGTCCCCGAGGAGAGCGGCCTGGAGCTGTTCTCCACGCCCCGGCTGGCCGGGGCCCGCTCGGTGGCGGGCGCCGAGGTCGAGGCCCTGTCGATGGCCTACACCGAGGAGTCGGCCGGGGCGCTGGCCGCCCGCTGGCGCACCCTCGGGCTGGACGCGGTCTTCGCGTACAACGACGAGTACGCGATGTTGCTCATGCGGGCCCTGCAGGACGCGGGCCTGCGCGTCCCCGAGGACGTGGCCGTCATGGGCGCCGACGACCTGCTGATCGGGCGACTGCTGCGGCCGAGGCTGAGCACGGTGGCGCTCGAACTCCCGACGGGGGACCACCTGGCCTCCCTGGTGGACGCGGCGGTACGGGAACCGGCCGAGATCTCGGAGCGTCACGACCTGATGGCCGCCACGGCCGTCCACCGCGAGTCCACCTGACACGGCGGCCCCTCGAACCCACGGGTCCGCCGGTCGGGGACCCGTGGGCGGCGGGCCGGCCGGCCCCCGGTTCCCGGCGCGCCGCGGACCCCGATCGGGCCGGCCCCGGCCCCGGAGCGGGCGCGCGGGGCCCGGGAACCGTTGACAGGCGGTGATCGCCGGACGGAGACTGCGGGCGCGCCCCACCGGGCGCACCCGGCGTCGCGGGCCGGTGCCGACACCGGCGCCGTCGCGGCGCCGCCCGTACGGATCCGCCCAGGAGAGCCCCCATGAGCATCCGCACCGTCCGCGACGTGTACGTCGTCGACGCCGTCCGCACACCGATCGGCAAGTTCGGCGGGGCCTTGGCCGGGGTCCGACCGGACGACCTGGCCGCCCACGTGGTGCGCGCGCTGGTGGACCGGACGCCCGACCTCGATCCGGCCCGCATCGACGACGTCGTGTTCGGCGACGCCAACGGCGCGGGCGAGGACAACCGGGACGTGGCACGGATGGCCGTGCTCCTCGCCGGGCTGCCCGTCACCGTTCCCGGTGTCACGGTCAACCGACTGTGTGGCTCCGGTCTCGAAGCCGTGATCCAGGCCGCCCGGGCCATCGCGCTCGGGGACGCGTCCGTCGCCATCGCAGGCGGCGTGGAGTCGATGAGCCGCGCCCCCTGGGTGGTGCAGAAGCCGGAGCGGGCCTTCCCCGCCGGGCACCAGCAGATGTGGTCCACCACCCTCGGCTGGCGGATGACGAACCCGCGCATGCCGGCCGAGTGGACCGGCTCGCTCGGCGAGGGCGCCGAACTCATCGCGGAGAAGCACGGCATCACGCGCGAGGCACAGGACCTCTTCGCCCTGGACAGCCACCGCAAGGCCGCCGCCGCATGGGCCTCGGGGCTCTACGCCGACGAGGTCGTCCCGTACCCGGGCGCCGACCAGACCCGGGACGAATCGATCCGGGAGGGCTCCACGCCCGAGGCGCTCGCCCGCCTCAAGCCGGCGTTCCGTTCGGACGGCTCCGGGACCGTCACCGCCGCGAACGCCTCCCCCCTGAACGACGGCGCCGCCGCGCTGCTGCTGACCGACGAGGAAGGGCTGGCGGCCACCGGCAGGGAGCCGCTGGCCCGGATCAGCGCGTCCGCCGTCACCGGCATCGAGCCCCAACTGTTCGGCCTGGGGCCGGTGGACGCGGTGGCGCGGGCGCTGTCGAAGGCCGGCCGCGACCTGTATGACCTCACCGCCTTCGAGCTGAACGAGGCTTTCGCCGCCCAGGCGTTGGGCTGCCTCGCGGCCTGGCCGGAACTGGACCCGACGAAGGTCAACCCGCGCGGCGGAGCCATCGCGATCGGCCACCCGCTGGGAGCCTCGGGGGCCCGACTGGCGGGTTCGGTCGCCCACCAGCTCGCGGCGGCCGGCTCGGGAACCGGTGTGGCGGCGCTGTGCATCGGGGTCGGGCAGGGCATCGCGCTGGTCCTGGAGCGCTGAACCGGCGGCCGTGAGTGGTGGGTCGTGAGTGGTGGTCGGGCGAGCGGTGGTCGTGCGCGGTGGTCGTGAACCGGCGGTCGTGAGCAGGCGTCGTGCGTAGGCGGTCGTGAACCGACGGCCGTGGGCGGGTAGTTCCGAGCGGGTCGCCGGGAGCGCCGGCAGGTGACCGCCGTCTCGATCATTTCCGGTCACCCGGTGCGTCAACTGCCCAATAACTGAACAGAATTGGGTCTCCGGGTCTGACACGATGGCGCGTGCTGCCGCCCCCCGCCCCGTCCCTTCCCCACCCGGAGGCCCCGCGCCATGCCGCTCCTCGACCCGACGCTCTGGCAGGACGGACCCACCCTGACCGGCGGAACCGCCCCGGTCGTCGAACCCGCGACCGGACGTACCCTCGCCACGCTGGACCTCGCCTCGCCCGCCGACGTGGCGGAGGCCGCCGTGCGCGCCCGGGCCGTGCAGTCCGATTGGGCGCGGGCCACCCACCTGGAGCGGTCGGCGGTCCTGCGCCGCGCCGGGGACCTGTTCACGACCCACGCGCCGGAGCTGAGGGACTGGCTCGTGCGCGAGTCCGGTTCGATTCCCGGCAAGGCGGAGTTCGAGCTGCACGTGGCCGCCCAGGAGTGCTACGAGGCCGCCGCGCTGGCCTCGCGACCGGCCGGGCAGGTACTGCCGAGCGAGGCGCCCCGACTCTCCTTCACCCGCCGGGTGCCGGCCGGGGTGGTCGGGGTCGTCGCCCCGTTCAACGCGCCGCTGATCCTGTCGATCCGCTCGGTCGCGCCGGCGCTCGCCCTCGGCAACGCGGTGCTGCTCAAGCCGGACCGCCGGACCGCCGTCTGCGGCGGCCTCGCCCTCGCGGCGGTCTTCGCCGCCGCAGGCCTGCCGGCCGGGCTGCTGCACGTGCTGCCCGGGGACGCCCGGACGGGCGCCGCGGTGGTCGAGGACCCCCGCATCCGTGTGGTGTCGTTCACCGGCTCCACCGCCGCCGGTCGCACCGTCGGTGAACTGGCGGGCCGTCACCTCAAGCGCGCTCACCTGGAGTTGGGTGGCAACTCGGCGCTCGTCGTGCTGGAGGACGCCGACGTCGAGGCGGCCGTCGCGCAGGCCTCCTGGGGCTCCTTCTTCCACCAGGGCCAGATCTGCATGACCGCCGGACGGCATCTCGTCCACGCGTCGCTGTACGACGAGTACGTCGAGAGGCTCGCCGCGCGGGCGGAGGAGCTGGCGGTCGGGGACCCGTACCGGGACCGGGTCCACCTGGGCCCGCTGATCGACGAAGACCAGGTCCGGCGGGTCCACGCGCTGGTCGAGGCGAGCACCGCCCAGGGCGCCAAGCTCGTCGCGGGCGGCACCCACCGGGGGCTCTTCTACCGTCCGACCGTACTGGCGGGCGTCGCGGACGACACACCCGCCTACGCGGAGGAGGTCTTCGGTCCGGTGGCGCCCGTACGGTCCTTCGCGACGGAGGAGGAGGCGGTGGCGTTGGCCTCGGCGGGCCCGTACGGGCTCTCCCTGGGGATCGTCACCCGTGATGCCGCGCACGGGCTGGAGCTGGCCGACCGCATCCCGACCGGCATCGCGCACGTCAACGACCAGACGGTGAACGACGAGGCCGTGGCCCCCTTCGGAGGGGTCGGCGTCTCGGGCACGGGGGCCCGGTTCGGCGGGGAGGCGAACCTGGACGCCTTCACCGAACTCCGCTGGACCACGGTGCGCGCCACCCCGGCCAGCCACCCGTTCTGAGGCCGATCGCCCCGGTGCAGGGAGGAACGTTCTCGCAGCTCAGCGGGGTGCGGGGGCGGGATGGAATTCATGGGGCGGGCCATTCGTTCAAGCAGCACACGCACCAATCAGGAGGTTTGAACACCGTGGCAACCGTGGAGCTGACCAAGGACAACTTCGACCAGACGGTCAGCGAGAACCCGTTCGTGCTGATCGACTTCTGGGCGGGCTGGTGCCGACCCTGCCTCCAGTTCGCGCCGGTCTACGAGAAGGCCTCCGAGGCGAACCCGGACCTCGTCTTCGCCAAGGTGGACACCGAGGCGCAGCAGGAGCTGGCCGGAGCCTTCGAGATCACCTCGATCCCGACGCTGATGATCGTCCGCGACCAGGTGGCGATCTTCTCCCAGCCCGGCGCGCTGCCGGAGGCGGCGCTGACCGACCTCATCGCGCAGGCCCGTGCCCTCGACATGGACGAGATCAGGGCGAAGATCGCGGCGGAGCAGGCCAAGGCCACGGGGGACTCCGGCACGCCGGAGGCCTGAGATTGTCACCACCGCCCCCGGCCTGCCGTGACACTGGTCCGTATGACTGAAGCGGTGGAGTACGACGTGGTGGTGCTGGGCGCGGGCCCGGTCGGAGAGAACATCGCCGACCGGGTTCGCGCCGCCGGGTTGAGCACGGCCGTGGTGGAGAGCGAGCTGGTGGGCGGCGAGTGCTCGTACTGGGCCTGCGTGCCGAGCAAGGCGCTGCTGCGTCCGGCGCTGGCCCGGGCGGACGCGCGCCGCGTTCCGGGCTTGGCGGGGGCCGTCCAGGGGCCCCTGGACGCGGAGGCGGTGTTCGCGCACCGCGACTATTGGACCGGGAACTGGAAGGACGACGGCCAGGTCGACTGGCTGGACTCCATCGGGGCGGACGTCTACCGGGGCCACGGGCGGCTCTACGGGATCCGCAAGGTCGCCGTCACCAGCCCCGAGGGCGAGCACCACGTGCTCGCCGCCCGGCACGCGGTGGTCGTGGCGCCCGGCACCCGGGCCGTGATCCCCGACCTGCCCGGCATCGCCGGCGCGCGGCCCTGGACGAGCCGTGAGACGACCTCCGCCCGCCAGGTGCCGGGCCGCTTGCTGATCGTCGGCGGCGGCGTCGTCGCCGCCGAGATGGCCACCGCCTGGCAGGCGCTGGGTTCCCGGGTGACCGTGCTGGTGCGCGGCTCGCGGCTGCTGCCGAGGATGGAACCGTTCGCCGGGGAGCTGGTCGCGCAGGCGCTGGAGGAGGCGGGCGCGGTGGTCCGTACGGGCGTGACCGTGGAGGCGGTCGTCCGTGACGGTCCCACCGGACCGGTCACGGTGGTGTTGGAGGGCGGCGAGACTCTGGAGGGCGACGAGCTGCTGATCGCGACCGGTCGCGCGCCGCGCACCGAGGACATCGGCCTCGACACCGTCGGCCTGACCCCCGGCGACTGGATCGCGGTGGACGACGGCTGCCGGGTCCCGGGCCACGACTGGCTGTACGCCGTCGGCGACGTCAACCACCGTGCGCTGCTGACCCACCAGGGCAAGTACCAGGCCCGGATCGCGGGCGCGGCCATCGCGGCCCGAGCGGCCGGAAACGGCCCGCTCGACACCGAGCCGTGGGGCGCGCACACGGCCACCGCCGACACGCGGGCCCTGCCGCAGGCGGTGTTCACCGAGCCCGAGGCGGCGTCGGTCGGGCCGACCCTGGCCGAGGCGGAACGCGCCGGACTGCGGGTCCGCGCCGTGGACTACGACCTCGGCAAGGTCTCCGGCGCCGGCCTGTACGCCGACGGATACCGGGGACGGGCCCGGATGGTCGTGGACCTCGACCGGGACGTCCTGGTCGGCGCCACGTTCGTGGGTCCCGGCGCGGCCGAACTGTTGCACGCGGCCACCATCGCGGTCGCGGGCGAGGTCCCGATCGACCGCCTGTGGCACGCGGTCCCGGCGTTCCCGACCATCAGCGAGATCTGGCTCCGCCTGCTGGAGACCTACCGGGGCTGACCCGCGGCCTTCGAGGGCCCCGCCCCCGGCTTCCTCGTAGGGCGCCTCCCGACCGCCCGTGTCGCCTTCGCGATCGCCCCTCTCGCCCGCGCCGGGCACCTCCGGGCCTGCGGCCGCGCCGCTCGGCGGGCCCGCCCCGGGTGACGGGGGTCCGCCCGCCGACGGGTCCGGGGCGCCGCCGCCCGGCGCCCGGGCGCACGGCTCGCCGGCCGCCGCCGCGGGCGCCGCACTCGTCCTCACGGGAACCGCCGCCGCTCTGGTGGCCGCCGGTCGGGTGCTCGTCGGGATCCGCCGGGGGACGGTCGAACCAGGCTGATCCGCCGCAGGGACGGGCCTGTTGAATGGTGGCACCCGAGTGAAGGAGCGACCGTCCGTGACAGTCATCGCCCACCTCAGCGACATCCACCTCGACGGCGGCGCGCGCGCCGCGGATCGTACCCGCGCCGTCATGAGGTACCTGGAAGAGCTGCCGTACGACCTGGACGCGGTCCTGGTGAGCGGCGACATCGCCGACCACGGCAGCCCCACCGAGTACGCGGAGGCCCGCAAGGCCCTGGTCTCCCGCCATCCCCTGGTGGTCTGCCCCGGCAACCACGACGAACGCGTGGCCTTCCGGCGGGACCTCCTCGGCGAGGCGGAGCCGACCGCGGCGCCCGTCGACCAGGTCCTGCGCGGCGAGGGGTTCGTGCTCGCGGTCTGCGATTCGTCGGTGCCCGGCGAGCATCAGGGCTTCCTGGAGGACTCCACGGTGGCCTGGCTGGACGGCGTACTGGACGGGACCCCGCGCGAGGTCCCCGTGCTGGTGGCCTTCCACCACCCGCCCGTGTCCCTGCACATCCCCTACGTCGACGGGATCCGGCAGTTCGGCGAGGACCGGTTGGCGGACCTCGCCGAGCGGCACCCGCACCTCACGGCCTTCCTGTGCGGGCACGCCCACACGGGGGCCGCGACCACCTTCGCGGGCCGGCCGCTGCTGGTGGCGCCGGGCGTGGTGTCCACCACCCGGCTTCCCTGGGAGGCCCGCAGCGGGGAGAACGAGTACGTCCACCTCGACGAGCCGCCGGTCGTCGCCTTCCACGTGATCGGTGACGACGGCCGGCTGACCACCCACTACCGGGTGGTCGTCACCCGGTAGCTGCTGCCGTCGCGGGCGCGCGTGAGGCGACCCGAGGTGATCAGGTACCTCCGCAGGGCGGAGCAGTCCTCGTGCACGATGCGCAGCGCGTCGTTCACCTCGGGCTCGGTGTAGTCCCGGTCCGGGGTGAACAGGGTCTCCGTGAGGTGGGCCAGCAGTTGTTCGCGGCGGGCGACCTTGCGGGGGATCGCGATGAGGCGGCCGTCGGAGAAGAGGTCCGAGACGCCTCGGGGGGTGCGGGGGGGTTGTTCGGTGTGTGGCAGTGGTGCGGTGGTGTGTGACATGCCGGGCAGCATCACCCGGCAAGGAGCCCCCGGGCAACGGGATTTCCGCCGGGGCCGGCCGCCGACGCCCCGCTTCGGGTGGGCGGGCCCGGACGCGTCGAAGGCCCGCCGACGCCGGAATGGCTCCGGTGCCGGCGGGCCCGCTCGCACGGGTGGTTCACCTGCGGGTGGTTCTCACGCGGGTGGTTCTCATACGGGTGGTTCTCATGCGGCAGGTGACAAGCGGATGCTGCACACGCGGATGGTGCACGCGCGGGTGGTTCAGGGGCCGACGGTGATCTGCTGCGCCGGGTTGGTCGTGTCGGTGACCTTGTAGACCGCGTTGAAGGTCGACGACGTCGCGCTCGTCGGGCAACCGAACCCGCCGGTGACCGTGACCGGCACCGAGGCGTTGGTGAAGGTCAGGCTGGGCGGGGCGCCGTTGGTCCAGGTGCCGCCGACGTTCGCCGGAGCGCTCGGAGCGGCCGTGACCGTGCAGTTGGCCAGGCCGGACGTCGTCACGACGAGCCCGCCGACCGGCATCTTCAAGGTGGCGGTGATCGGCGAGCCGTTCTGCATCGACACCGTCCAGGCGCCGCTGGTGGTGACCGTCGGAGTCACGCCCGGCATGCTGGAGGAACAGGAGGAGTACGTCGGCGGGGTGATCGGCGAAGTGACCGCACCCGCCGGGTTGTTGTTGCCCGGCGCGGCCGGGACCGTACCGGTGGAGACCGAGACCGTGCAGGTCACGGTGACCGAACCGGCCTTGAGCGTGGCCTTCCCGCTGAGGGTGGCCTTGAAGGCGTGCCCGGCCGGGGTGACGGTGGTCGAACCCGCCAGCGGTAAGGGCGCGGCGGTGGCGGTGGCGGAGGCCACCGTCAGCGCGGCGGCCGCGGCCATCCCGAGGGCGAGAGCGGTGCGCTTGCGGCTCATGGCTGTGCTCCTTGGGGATCGTGGTGCGGGGTGGGGGAGTGACTGCGGGCCCCGTGGGGATCGGGGTCCGCTTCCGTGCCTGCCTCCGGCTCCGGTTCCGGGCCGGCCTTCGGCTCCGCACCGGGGGCGGCGGAGCCCCCGGCACGTGGTGTGGTGTTCGGCTGCCAGGCGAAGATCATCCCGCCGCCGACGATGCCCAGCAGGGTGCCGATCAGGAACCCGCCGAGGTTCGACAGGACCAGCGTGGCGGTCGCGATCAGGGTGGTGAGGATCCCTGCCAGGGTGCGCTGTTGGGGCGAGTACCAGGCGGTGAGCCCGAGCACGATCAAGATGATCCCCATCAGGACGGACGGGATGCCCGCCACTCCCTGCTGGAGCATGATCTTCAACGGAGCCAGTGGCAGGACGCTGATCCACACCCCGGTGAGGATGGCAAAGAGGCCGCCCCAGAAGGGCCTGCTGCGTCGCCACCGCCGCCAGCGGCTCAGAAGCATTCCTTCTTCCCCTTGCTGATGTTCATGCTCAGCCCGGAGAGCTTGAAGGTCCCGGCGTTGGTGGCCCACGCCGTCTGGTGCAGATCGGTGATGTTGACCGTGTCCGCCTGCTGGGCGAACAGGTCCTGCATGCCGATCGCCTCCGCCGGACCCTTGTCGAGGGTGGACGCGTCGCGCCCGATCTCGATGTTGCTGAAGACCGCGTCGCCGGAGAGCTGTGTCGCGTCGACGAAGAGGTTGCTCGCCTCGACGGGGTTCTTCTTGCCCGCGGTGAGGTTGAGCGAGATGTCCCCGATCATCGGGAGGGTGGTGACCACCGACTGGCAGAGGCTGTGCAACTTGGCCTCCTTGATGGCGGTGACCGCCACCGGGATGAGCTCGTTGCGCGCGTTCACGTCGACGCTGCCGTACTGGGCGAATCCCTCGCCCTCCAGACTCGCCGCCGACACCTTGAACTGCTGCCCGGACACGGCGAAGGAGGCGGCGAGCGCCCCCTGTGCAAGGGCTATTCCGAGTCCCGCGGTCACGGCGATGGCGGGCACGGTCAGAAGTGCGAACTTGCGCCAGCGGACGCGGCCGTCGCCTCTGCCGGCGCCGCCGCCGCCGTCGTCGCCCTCGGTGCCGGGCGGTTCGGGCAAGTTCGGTGAGACTGCCATGAGATCGTCCCTTATCTCGGCTGTGCACCTTTGTTACCGACGAGTTGAATGTAAGAGTGCCAATGGAGGTTGGCAAGGTTGCCGGAGCGTACCGTTTCGGCCGACTCCTACTGGCCGGTCACTGCTCCGCGCGCAGGAGTTCGGCGACCTCCGCGGCCACCCTCCGCTCCATGGCCCGGGCGAATTCCGAGGCCACGACCTCACCCGCCACCGGGCGCAACGCGGACACCGCCTCGGACACGTGATCCAGTTGGCCGGCCGAAAGGCGCTCCAGCCCGTCCGGGCCGATCACATGCCGGCGGAACAGTCCGACGAACCGGTCCGCGAGCGCGGCCGCCTGTGTCTGCACGAAGTCGGCCGCGTCCAGGATCTCCGCCAGCGGCACCCCCTGCCGCACCAGCGTCAGCGTCGCCTCCAGCAACCGCCCGCTCAGGTGCGTGACCCGGTCCCCGTCGATCCGTACGTACCCCAACTCGGCCGCACGCCGGGTGTCTTCGGCGGTCGCGGTCGGCCCGAACAGCGCGCGCAGCTCCGCCAACGTCATCGTGACGGGCACCTCTTGGACCCAGTCGCGAGTCATCGCCCGCTCCAGACCCAGGAGTTGGGACAGTCCGCCACCGCGGTCCCACGCGTCGAGCAGCTCGGAGATGCCGTTCACGGTGTAGCCGCGCCCCAGCAGGTCGTTGATCAGACGCAGCCGGGTCAGGTGGTCGTCGGAGTACCAGGCGACCCGGCCCTCACGGCGCGGCGGCGGCAGCAACCCGCGCTCCTGGTAGTAGCGCAGGTTGCGCACCTTGACGCCCGCCGCCCGGGCCACGTCCTCCCGGCGATAGCGCCCGCCGGCGCGTCCGTCCTGTTCCCCCTGGCTGTCCACGCGGCAGAGTGTAGGACGTACTGGCAGGTCACATGGGCCTTACGGGCGTTGGTCGCGCTCCATCCGCTTGACCGCCCGCAACACGACGAACTTCGGCTCGCTCGCGGTGACCTCGCTGTTGCCGAACAGCCGCTTCAGGTGCGTGTGGTAGCCCATGTGGCGATTGGCGACGACCCACAGCTCGCCACCCGGCCGCAGCGCCTTGCGCGACTGCGCGAACATGCGCAGCGCCGTGGCGTCCGTCGTCGCCTGGTGGGAGTGGAACGGCGGATTGCACAGGATCAGGTCCACCGAACCCGGGTCCAGCATCGCGACCCCGTCACCGACGAGGAAGTCGGCCCGCTCCCGCTCGTGCGTCACGTTGGCGCGGAACGTGGCCTTCGCGGAGGCCACCGCCTGGTACGACTCGTCCGTGAACACGATCTCGGCCCGCGGGTCCGCGACCGCGACCGCCGTGCCGACGACCCCGTTGCCGCAGCCGAGGTCCACGACGCGGGCCCCGTCCGTGTTGGTCGGGATGCTCTGGAGGAAGAAACGGGTGCCGACGTCGAGCCGGTCGGCGCAGAAGATGCCGGCGTGGTTGACCACGGTCAGCCCGGCGCCCGAGCCCCCGTCCTCGTCCACGACGTACGTCAGCGGCCACGGGCCGGGGGTCACGGCGTGCGTGGCCCCGGGGGTGCCCGGCGTACAGAAGATCAGTCGGGCCTTCTTCTCCGCGAGCGAGGTCTTCGTCGGCCCGAGGATCCGCTCGAAGAGCCGCAGCGTGGAGGTGTGGATCTCCTTGACCATGCCCGTGCCCACCACGACCGTGCCCGCGTGCACGTGCGGAGCCAGCCGGTGCAGCTGGTCCTCCAGCAGCGCCAGGCTCTTCGGGACCCGGACGAGGAGCACGTCGATCCGCTCCGGCGGCGCGTCCTGCGTGGTCAGCAGCCGCACCGTGTCCTTGGCGGTCCCGATCCCGGCACGATCCAGGTTCGCCATGGTGGCCGAGCGGGTCAGCGAGGAGTCGGTGATCTGCGTCGGGTGGAACGCGGCCAGGGCCGTCGTCAGCGTGCCCCAACGGTCCCCGATCACGGTGATCTGCCGATCGCCGGTGAGATCCACCGGGCCGCGTTCCCCGGTACCGGATTCGAGGTGCCGCAGCAGGTACTCATCGGCGGCATCCCAGGCGCGGAGGCGATCGCGCGGGTCCTGGGGGAAGCGGGTGAGTTCGTAGGAGCCGAAAGGCGTGGTCAGACGGTTCATATTCGACCCAGGCTATCCGAGACGACCGCCCGGCCCCGCATGGGCGGGGCCGGGCGGCGCGCTACTCGGGAAACTCGCCCGCCATCGCGGCGGCGATCCGCAGGTGGGGGCCCGCCTCGGCGGCCCTGCCCTGGCGCTCCAGCGTCCGCCCGAGGAGCAGCCGCGCGTAGTCCTCCACCGGCCAGCGCTCCAGGATGGCGCGCAGCTCCAGTTCGGCGCGGGACAGCTGTGCGGAGTGGTAGTAGGCGCGGGCCAGCAGCAGCCGGGCAGCCAGCTGCTCGGGGGCCTCGGCCGTCAGCGAGCCCAGGACGCGGGCGGCGGTGGCGTACTCCTTCGCCTCGAAGAAGAGACCGGCGCGCGCCCAGCGCTCGGCCGGCGTCCCGTGCTCCAGGTACTCCACCGGCGTGTTCATCGCGTTCCTTCCGCCGTTCCGATGCTCTGTCCGGTCTCCCCAACACGGGGGACCCACCGAACATTCCATGGAACGCCGGACGCGGCGCGGGGCTAAGTTGTGCCCCATGAGCAATCTCGATCGCCAGCCCGCTCTCTCCGCCTGCGGCGGCCGCGGTTTCGTCGTGGCCGAGCCCGTGCGCGAGCTCCTCAGCCCGCGCACCGTCAAGCTCGGGGAGTCCACCGAGGTCCGCCGCCTGCTGCCCAATCTGGGCCGCCGCATGGTGGGCGCCTGGTGCTTCGTCGACCACTACGGCCCGGACGACATCGCGGACGAGCCCGGCATGCAGGTGGCGCCCCACCCGCACTCGGGGCTCCAGACCGTGAGCTGGCTCCACGAGGGCGAGGTACTGCACCGCGACAGCGTCGGCAGCCTGGAGACCATCCGCCCGCGCGAGCTCGGCCTGATGACCTCCGGCCGGGGCATCAGCCACTCCGAGGAGAGCCCGCGCCCGCACGCCCGCCTCCTGCACGGCGCGCAACTGTGGGTGGCCCTCCCCGACGCCCACCGCGACGTCGCCCCGCACTTCCAGCACCACGCCGAACTCCCGCAGGTCACCGCCCCCGGCCTGACCGCGACCGTGATCCTCGGCACCCTGGACGGGGCCACCTCGCCCGGCAGCACCTACAGCCCGATCGTCGGCGCCGACCTCGCCCTGGCGGCCGGCACCGAGACCCGGCTCCCGCTCGACCCGGACTTCGAGTACGCGGTCCTGTCGATGTCGGGAGAGGCCACCGTCGACGGCGTCCCGGTCCTGCCAGGCGCGATGCTCTACCTGGGCTGCGGCCGCACGGAACTCCCCCTGCGGGCGACCTCGGACGCGGGCTTGATGCTGCTGGGTGGCGAGCCGTTCGAGGAGGAGATCGTCATGTTCTGGAACTGGATCGGACGGTCCCAAGAGGATATCGCACAGGCCCGCGAGGACTGGATGAACGGCAGTCGCTTCGGCGAAGTGAAGGGCTACGACGGCGCTCCGATTCCTGCTCCGAAACTTCCCCCAACTCGCTTGAAGCCCAGGGGTAGAACGCGCTGAACAGCGCTAATGTCATCAAGGGTGCGGGCTGCACGTGGCGGCTCGCATCGTTCCGCTTCTGAGGGCCCGGCGGGAGTCGACATGATCTCGGCAGTGGCATTTTGATCTTGGCGTCGAGTCTCATGTGGATCAGGGTGTGGTCAGGTCTAGTCGAACGAATGCTGACACTTTGCTGACTCTACTGACGAGTAGTTAGATGTCGGGAGGGAGAGTCGGACGGTCCTCGTGGCAGAGGTGCCTCACGCAGAGGTGCCGGTCGCGAACCGTTCGGCTGCCCCGGACAGGGCCGGTTCGACTCCTCCCTTCAGGGTCGAAGGCCGCAGTTGGCCCGCGGCGGAGGTCGGCCTGCGAGGTTGTAGGCAGTCAACAAGACGCCGTGCTGGAGCCGCCGCGGTCGCGTCGGCAGGGCTCCATGCCTTGGGACGTGTTCAGCGGGTGCTCGCGGGTGCGGTTTGGGGAGGTCCAGATGTGGCCGTTGACGGCAGCTCGGCCCACCAGCTGCCGCGCCTATTCGTTGAACGGGCCAGGCCGCCCTTCAGGCGATTGACTCATCAACAGGTTCTTCGTCCGCTGGTGGTACCGCAGCTGCACCCACGCTGTCCAGGGGGAGGTAGTTGGTGCAGCTCCACGGCGGGGGCTGGTCCGGAACTGGTCCGGATCTTGGTCCTGGTGGTCCCCAGGCGGAGAAGCTGGCGTGATGGGAAGTTCTGGGAGTGATCCATGTCTTGCACTCGCCAGCTGGGCCCGAGGCTGTGGTCGCCCTACCGCCAAGGTGCCTGGGCGCGCTGTGCCTGCTGTTGTGCGGAGGCGGCGTCTGCGCGTGCCATGGACAGGAGGTGGGGGAGCCGCCCAGCTGCTTGGGTGTTCCACCAGCAGTGGGCGTCGGGCGAGAACGCGGCCTTGGGGACGTTGTCGATGGCTTCTTGGTATACGGCGGGCGAGTCGTGCCATTCGGTGTCGCCGATCACTCGCAGGGAGCGGCGCGAGAGACTGTCGAGGAGAGTGAAGAGCCGGGGGACTGCCGTCAGGCGGTGTCGGCTGGGGCCGGCTTGGCGGGCACTGCCTGGATATTGGGCCCAGAGGAGGTACTGGGCCGGCCACGGAAGATCGATTACCTCGCGTCCGTCGTAGGCCACCACCACCGGCTCGGCCAGGGAAGCAGCGATGCCGGTCACCAGCCCGCGCCCCGCGTGGTGCAGTTGATCGGCCAGCCTGACCACCCACGGTTCATCCTGCAGGTCGCGCTTGATCGCCCGCTCCAGGGCGTCGTATGCGCGCGCCCATCGTGCCGCTACCGGAGAGGCGTGGCGGTTCTGCTCGGCAGGAGTGAGATGCATCAGGGCATGGAGCCACCTCTCGCACCACCGGTCGAAGCCGGACTGGTAGTCATACCGTGCCGTGCCCGAGAAGGTGTCCTTCCCTTCCTGTGCGTCCAGGGCTTCCTCGCAGATCTCTTCCCAGGTCTCCTGCCAGGGCAGCCGGAACTTCCCGGGCCGACGGCGCCGGAAGTCGGAGTCGAGGAGCGCGGCAGCCCCGATCAGGAGCAGCTCTTCTTGGGCATTCCCACCGCGGTAGGCGTCGGCATGGCGCTCCGCCAGCCGATCACGAGCGCCGCCCAGTGCCGACTGCGGCTTCCGAAGGAGGCGGTGGACGTCCCCCGCATTGCTCCCTCCCGGTCCGAACATCCCGAAAGTGAGGACGTTGCAATACGCCTCCAGGTCATGCCCGGAGGCGAGCCGGCCGGCCAGCGTCGCCAGTTCTTCCATGCCTGAGATCAGACGACGGGCTTGCGTGTAGTAATCGGGGAACGGGTTGGGGCAACGCCGGCACCCCCCAGGCTCCGGAACGTCGGCCATGCTTCCACGATCCGGCACCCGCAGGCTGACGGCAGCCCGCTGCGGAGGAACGCGGAACGCCCCGCACTCTGCCGACAGATGGAGCACCGAGCCGCTCGCCGTCTGCCACAGCGGTACGTCCATTCCCGCCAGAGGGCCCAATGGCACGTCGTGTGCCGTGGGAAGGGGTACCTGGTCATGTGCTGTAACACTCGCGGACACGCTCGTGATCTCCTGCCTCGGGATGCCGAATGCGTACCGCACCAGCCTGTCGTACGCCCGAGCGCCACGGCGCAGCTTTCGCCGATCGAGTGACGGCGCCGAGGTCCAGTCCTGCTGGGTGCCTCCCCCGACCGGCCATCGGCTTTACGGTTCAGGGTGGTGGGAGGCCACGTGGAAGAGACTGGGCAGGACGTCGGTGGAAACGTTGAACGCTGGCCCCCACCCGGAGGTGGGGGCCAGCCTCGCAGGTGTTGACCTGCATGTGTCGACGTCCGCGCTGTTGTCGCAGGGCGGCGAGGTAGCGCTAGGCGTCGAGGGCGCTGCCCAGTCGGAGCCGGCTGCGGTGATGGTGGGCGTGGAGGGACGTGGCCGACGTCGGATGTCATGGGGGCTGGGTGGACAGCGGGCACCGCCGGCTGCACCGGCAGGGCCTTGGCGTGGCACCCCGTGACGGTGGCCGACTGCCCCCCAGTGGACACCGTCTGCCGCCAATGGGCTTCGAACCGCGTGCCTTCACCCGGCGGGCTGGCTGATAACAGGGCAGCCGTTGTGTACCGCGCCGCTCGGACCCTTTCAGCTGCGGGAAGACGTTTCCCCCTCCTGGGGGATGAATCGAATCTGGCGTGCTTCGGCCCAAGATCCGATTCTGGCTTTGTAGTACGTCGTCCAGGCAGCTGCGTTGACGCTTCCGTCGTGCGTGATGGGTGCGGCCTCGACGATGCCGAATGCCTGGACGAGTTCGTTTGCGATGTGGGCCGCGGTCTGGACGAGTGGGACACCGGCGTCGGCAAGATCGTCCACCAGGGCGACGGCCTCAGCGTCGGCGTACGGGCACATTCGGATGCTCAACTGGGAGCGCCGCGAAGCATGGATGTCCGTCTGGTCGATACGAAAAGGCAGCAGCGGTGCGAGTTGGGGTCGGGGCGGCCCGTAGGGGTGCGTATGAGGTGCTTCCACGAGTGCTGCCTTCACCAGGGCGGTGCCGGTGGCGCCGGACCGATCTCGGGCGTGTGCTCCCAGGAACGCCAGCGCTGAGAGCAGTTCGTAGACGACTGCGTCGAGGTTGGCGAAATGGAACTCCTCGTTGTCGGCTGTGGCGGCGCCGGCACCGATGCCGTAAGCCCATATGCCGGAGCCGTCCCGGTGCAGTTCGCAGTGCTGGTAGCCGTAACCGTCGGGCTGGCCGCTCGTAGCGATCAGGCGGCGTGACCCGACCAGAACGCGAGAGAAGAAAGAGTCGCCGTCACCGAGGTAGGGGGAGGCCGCAATCAGGTCCCGCTGGTAGCGGTTGTAGGTCTCCCGGGTAATCGTCATGTCTCCGGGCACCTCGGGCGTGACTGTGACGAGGAGTTGGGGTTGGTTGCTGGCCGGCAGCGCTGCGAGCCCCTCTCGCTCGACGTCTTGGAGCCGGCTAGCGCGGCTGGCGGACGCGGTGAAGCGTTGGTGGTAAGCGGTGGCGATGTCGGTCTCAGTCAGCCAGTTGGTCCGACTTCCGGAACGGCGGGGGTAGCGCAGTGCCTTCTCGGTCGGCTTCGTCGGCGGCGTGATGACGGCATGAGGACCTTGGGGGCTCCGCGGCACTGCGATGATGAGGAAGCCGCGGCCATGGTCTGCTGGATTGTGGAGCTGATAGGTCTCGTAGCGAACGGCGGGGGCCGTGCTGCTCCCAACGACTTGCTCCAAGTGGCGCAGGTGGGCGTCTGAGAGATCGATGTCCATTGCCTTCGAGGGAACTCCCCGAGCCTCCGCGAGACCGACCACTAGGACACCACCGATGTGGTTTGCGAAGGCGCATACGTCCTTGGCCAGTTCTTCCTTGCCTTTGGGATCGGCAGCGGCAAGTTGTTGCTTGTAGTCGAGGTCCTCGGCCTCAGCTGCTTCTTCCACACCGACCAGGCTGGCGATCTGCTCGTAGGTCGACTCACTGAGCGGGCCGCCGAAAAGCGCCTCCAGGCGCCGTGAACGAAACGACATGGCTGGACGCTAGTGCACCGTGGCCTGTTTGTGCAGGCCCTTCTCGTTTCTGGAAGACCATCCCATCGGGGCTATGCGGCCGGATAGGGTGCCCTCCTCCGGAGGGGGTCGGCACGTGAGCAACGTCAGTCCGCAGCGGTACCGCGAGATGACCGAGAAGATGATCACCCACTACCAAGCAGCCGGACCGATCGAGACGAAGCAACGGAGATACCGTCCCGTGCTCATAGGACACGGGTGGTGCGCGGAAGTACACCGCCTCGCCGCGTCCGCCTTCCAACTCGCCGATGCCGGCTACGCCCACGAGGCGCATATTTTGCTCCGCACCATGTTCGAAACCACGATCAGTCTCCACTGGCTGTCTCAGAAGGGTGATGCCGGAGCACTGGGGGTCTTCGCCGAGGGCGAGAGGGCGAACCGGGCCTCAGCGGTAGACCTGGAGACGGCATTCTCCCCACCCCAGGATCTCATCGACATGATCAAGAATCAGCCCTTCGGCAAGACCGACGAGAGCGAGATCTTCCGCAGGTTCCAGGCCCAGTGCGACGAGATCGACCCCAGGAGGGAGCTCTACTCTGTCTATAGGCACCTGTGCGGCTATGCGCATCCCAGCACAGTTGGCGCATTCGCCTTCATCGAACCGTCCACCGAACCGGTCAGCCTTCGCAGCACTCCGAGAACGCCTGCTTCCACCGTGGCGGTGACCGCAGCCATGTGCGTGCTCTGGGCCGGCCGTGCCTTCGACGAGATGGTGAACGGCAAGCCGCGAAAGCAGTTCCTGCGGGCCGTCGCCAGGGAGCTTGACCTGGCACCGATCCTGCCTGCGCTCAGATAGGAGCGCCGGGGAGTTTGCCACGCCAGCTGCTTAGGGCATTCGTTGACCAGAGTATCGCGTGTTGGGGCGGGTAGGACTCCCGGGCACGGACGAGCCCCCTACCCTGCAGAACGATTGGGGGTAAGCCACGCTCCGATTTCACCAGGGAGGAGTCGGGGTTCCGTCAACATCGAGGCCGAACGGCCACATTGCAGCGAACTCGTCCGGTATTTCGTCACCCCAATCGCCTATATCTGCGGCACGCCGCAAAAGCTGTTCGGAGAGCTCCTCGTTTCCCCATTCCATCCTCAACGAGCTGGCCTTCAGCAGGGCGTATCCATCGTTGCTTACGCATGCCTGGGTCAGAAGCGAATCGGCTGCGGTAAGCTCGCGAGCTTCCTGACAGAATATTGCCAGTTCGATCAGCGTGAAGGGATCGCTAGACTCGGAAAACTCGGCTAGGAGCTCGTAAACCTTGGCCTGCTCACCTGATTCATGGTAGTGGTCGAGAAGTTCCAGCATGGCGTGGGTGCTGCCCGCATAAGCGGCTTGGAGAAGAAGCTGCATTGCCTCTTCGGGGTGGCCGAAGTGTTTACGAAAGTGGGCGAGCATCCTGGTCGCCTCCGGCGGGCCTCCATCGGCAGCCGCAGTGAGTAGCCGCTCGGACTCAGCCAGATCTCCACTCTCCAGCCTGATGCCAGCCAGCTGTATCAGCACGTACGGTCTCCCCGCCTCGGCCACTTCGGCGAGGAGGCGTTCGGCGCCCTCCTGGTCACCTCCTTCCGCGCGGAGCCGAGCGAGCTCCATCAGCAGGAAGGGGGTCGTAGCGGGCTTTCCGGCGAGAAGATGTTCAGCTCCACCCTTATCCCCTGCCTTCTCTCGCAGCCACGCGAGCTGCTTGAGAGCGCCGACGTCGCCGCTTTCGGCAGCTCGCGTGAGGAACTGCGTGGCGCCATCCGTGTCGCCGGCATCGAGTCGGAGCCGTGCGAGTTCCTTGAGCGCCTGGTCGTTGCCTGCAGTCGCGGCTTGCGTAAAGAGGTGCTCGGCGCCTTGCTGGTCGTTGTCCTCCTCGCGGAGGTGGGCGAGCGAGAGAAGAGCTTGCTGATCACCAGCAGCGCAGGCTTGGACCAGTAGTCTTTCGGATTCCTCAAGGTCGCCGACTATCTGGCGAATGAGCGCGAGCATGGCTAGCGATCGAGGCGCTGGGACGAGTGCGTAGAGGTAGTAGGCCCATTGCAGCCGATGGCGTTCGAATGCCGCGCTCCCCAGGCGTTCCAGATCGTCGATGTCGGTGATGTGGTCGTGTGCGGCCTGCCAAAAGCTGGCGGGTGGGTACAGCGAACGGCGCTTGCGGCCGTGCTCTTCTAGATAGTCCGCTAGTCGATATCGGGCGGCTTGAGCGGGTGTGACTGTATGGCTGCTGGCCGTCCGTGGGGCACGGCTTGTGCGACGTGGGCTGGACCGGCGGAGAGGAGCGAGGTGGCCATGCACAGGTTTGGTGAGCTCGTCCAAGGCCCGCTCAACCCAGTCATTCGCGAGGAGGTCGTACTCGTGATCGCTGAAGTAGTCAGCGGCGGCGTCGGCGAGGAACTCGATTGGTAGGTGAAGGCCGACACCGAGGCGCCGGGCATCCATGGCCGCATGGAGAAGGCATCGTGCCGGTGCGCTGGCGTTGCGGTAACGGCGCAGCAGTTCGGGTGCTCCTGCAAGATCTTGAGCCACTCGTCCGTCCGGAGCACGTTGCAAGGCGGCAGCAAGGAGAGTGTCGCCGCCGTCGGCGATGAGCCGTGCAGCTTCGAGTGCGGCTTGGTCGAACGTGTCAGGAACGGACGCCGTGCGCCCAGCGAGGAGCTCGCGCACCTGGCCGTAAGAGTCTGGCCTGCCTGGCTGGGGAAGGGCGCTGTATTCGCGTTCGTACTCAGGCCAGAGCGTGCCCAAGACAAGGACGGGCCCGCGATCCCGGTCAGTCAGCAGTGCGCGGAGGGCGGCAGCAAGAGTTTCGCCATCGTGTGTATCGCCAAGGTAGTGCTGAGCCTCGTTAAGCCACACCACCGTGCGGGGTCCCACCTGTTGAAGGCCGGCCAGAGCCGCTTTCGCCCGGCTCGGGTCGAAGGGGTGCCACAGTCGCCAGCCGCGGTCCGACAAGATTTGGACGGCCTCCCAGCATGCCCTCGTCTTACCTGTCGACGATGGGCCAACCAAGACCAGCAGCCCGCTCCGTCCACTGGCAGCCGCCTCCACCACACCAGCTAGCGTCGTGTCATGCCCACGTCGCACATATCCGGGCAGGTCAACGCTCGGAGCCGGAGAGGGCGACATGCCTGCGTCGTCTGTCCGCTGTGCAGAGGTGGCGGCCAGACTCCCGGCAGGATGCACCTCCAGGTCGTACGGGTCCCACTCGCCTACTGGCCGTCCCACACCGCCCGGGCCCTCGTCCATCTCCCCTTCAGCAACGGATTCGGTGGCAGCTTCCTGACGCAAGCGCAGCATCATGTCCACCTCGAGCCGGAGGACCTTTGCGATGGCCGCCACGGTGTCAGCAGAAGGCACGCGATCCGCACGCAGGGCGCCGTTGACGGTTGTTCGCCCCAAGCCCGCCCGTTTGGCGACCTGGCTCTGATCGAGACCAGCCTTCGCGCGACCCTCCTCCAGGCAGCGCTGAAGCTCACTCAGTGACGCAGAACGCCCTTCCAGAGACCCCCGGCTCAACTGATCACCCTCATGTGTCCATCAGACTGTTCGGCCGTGTTCATCATCGTTCACCGCGAACCCAGGCGGACACCGAAGCCGACAGATTCGAGGCCAGCGCGAATACGCGGCTCCACAGCTCCTGAGGGGAAGTTCTCGCTATGTCGAATCGCCTAGCCCTGATCTTGTTCGCCGTGCTGACGCTGCTCGTGTGGGCTCTTGTGGCCGCAGCGGGCGCCGGCTACCTAGCCCGTCGAGACGGGGCTACCTACCCAGCTGCACTCACTCGCGCGGCAACGGCCTTTGCCGCGACTGTGGCCACGGGGGCTTCTCTTGCAGCCGCAGCTGACGCCCTGGCGCGCTGAGCCCTTGTGTGGCGTCGAGTGCAGGTCGGCTGCTGTGGTCGCGCCCGGTACCAAATGGCGTGAACGTGTCGCCGTGAGGGCTCGCCTCGACTTGGTGTCGATGACCCATCATGTCGAGTGTGTCGCGATCCTTGAGCCCGTTGGAAAGGGCCTCTGACCTGCAGGTTAGGGCAGTGTGCGTTATGTGCGCTGTGGGCGTTACGGGCGATATCTTGACGCAGATTTGACGCTCGTGACGCACGTTTGACGCACGCCCGGCGTCCTTTCTGATGTGGCGTCAGCATGAAAAAGCCGCCTTCCGTACCAGGGTGAAGTCCTGGTGTGGAAGGCGGCTTTTTCGCGCCCGTCGTACTTGGCGAGGCTCCAACCCGGCCCGGGGTCACGGACTTGGGTCCGACTACGTACGGCGACGGTCGTGGCTGGGCTCCCGGGCATCCTGCTGCATACCGGAAATAGATCTAGTCGGCTGCGTGTTGGCGGTAGGTCGGTACGGAGGGGGAGGTGTCGGGCCTGAAGTTGTTCAACACGATCTGCTCGCCCCAGTGCTCGGGGACTCCGGCCAATGCGGCGAGCATGTCCAGGGCGTCCTGCGCGCGGCGTCGCTCACTACGGCGTGCTGCTCGAAAACGACGAGCCCCTGACGGCGTGCGCCACGCACTCACCCGAACTCGAGCCGATCGGCGAGCGTACAGCTCACCACACCTGCCAGAGCTGTACTCGGGCTCTCCTGGTGCTGACGACCCCGCCCCACGCTGGCGAGCTCGAAGCCCGGCCCGCAGCCGGTGCGGGAAGGAGCGCAGCCGCCCACCGCCCGATCCCCGGCCACCTGCTCGGCTACTGCGGCAAGCCTCTCGACCTCCGCCGCGCCACCGGCAAGCGGGCCTGCGCCAACTGCGCCCACCTAACCAAGACGCTGGAGGCGCTGCGGGGGCGCGCGGGAGAACTCATCCTCCCCGCGGGCGAGTCGTGTCACAGCGACGACAGCCTGCTGTGGACTCCACCCGGCGCCGGTCCCCTCACCTTCGGTCACCGCCGCAACAGCGCCACCGGCCAGACCTACTGCGGTGAACGGCAGCCCACCGTTCCGAACCCCGGGGCACACGAGTGCCCTGCCTGCCTGCGCCTGTGGGCCGAGGAGGAGACCTTCCGCCAGATGTACACCCTGCCCGAAATGCGCGTGCAGACCGCCGCATGGGCGGTCGATGTGCACGGCGCCTTCGAAGAGCGGGCGTGGCTGCTGGAGCCGGGCGACCGGTACACGATCTCGGGCTGCGGCGAAGGCCACCACGTGGTTGCCGTCTCCCGGAATCGCTACGCCAGCCATGTCGACCTCGTCGTCTATCTGCCTGGAGAGGACCGCATTGCCGATGCCCGAGTCCACTGCGACCGGCTCCTCGGCATCGAGCGACCCTTCGCCGACGGCAGCACGACCGGACTGCCCGCCCCGCAACGCGAGGCGTAACGAGCCGCACGCCGCCTGGGGAGATCCACCGAGCGGCTTTGGGCCACCCTGAGCGCGGGGTGGCCACCTTCCCACACGCGTCGCCAGCTGGACAGGCCCGGTTCCCCCTCCGCTAGTGCTGCTCCGCGAAAGTTCGTGGAGGGGGGTTCAGGCTTCCTGGAGGGGGCTGGCGGCGTAGGTCCACTTGAAGGGGCGGGCGGTCTCGTTCCGTTTGATCATGTAGTCGTCCATCTTGGCG
>NZ_JAPNLK010000240.1 GCF_026627505.1 Streptomyces sp. H27-H5
TCAAGCGTCTCCACTCGGCAGTTGGTTACCGGCCTCCGCGGGAAGTCCATGCCGAGTTTGAGAATCTGCGACTCGCCGCATGAATTAATCGGTCAGATCCCTGTCCGGAAAACGCGAGGCCCCTCAGTCCATCGCCTCGGTCAGGCGCTTGGCCGGCAGATGCTGATACGCCGACAGGTAGCAGATCGCCGCACGAACTCCCGGCCCGTACACCGCGGAAGCACTCACATCATCGGGCGCCGAAGCGGTGGTGACCTGCCCGCACCCGCACACCATCCGGTGCAGCCGGTGCTCGGTGACGTGCGCCTTCACCGCCGGCAGATCGAAGACCTGCCGGACGCGGTACCCCGCACCGGCCACATCGCCAAGCCCGGCCCCGCAGCCGCCACAGGCATCCGGCCGGTGATCGACTATCGCGTCCGGATCGGCCACCCGCTCCAGCTGCCCGCCCGGATCCCCCTTCGCCCGGCCCGGCTTGCGCCCCGAACGCTGCCGCAACGACTTCGGCGCGGGCTTCTTGCCGAGCCCGTCACTCGACGGCGGCTTCGAGGAATTGTGCGAGTTGGCCGCGACCTGTCGCTCCAACTCCGCGACCCGCTCCGCCTGCGCGATGCTCCTCGCGGTCAGCTCTGCGATCGTCGCTGCCTGGGCGGACACCAGCAATCTCAACTCCACCACCAGCGCGGCCAACTCCTCGTACGAGGGCAGCTGCGGCGGGGCATCGGTCACAAGGTCAATCTACCGGCCCCGCAGGACCACCTCGCACCACATCGCCGCAGCTCACCGGCCGTCCAAAACAGTCACGCGCACATGACCTGCGACAATCGCTCGCGAGGCCGTGAACTGCCGTCACCCTCGCGGGTGACACGTGAAAAAGGCTCCTGGTACGGCAGCCGCACTTCGTGTGGTGAGCTGCGGGGACGCTGTTGATCGACGTGTTGTTGTGACCGGTTCGGCGGACAGTGAGGCGGCCGCTCCGGGATCGTTGCTCTGTGAGAAGTCAACATCCAAGAACGGCCGCTGCGTTGATGGTAGAGGCCCGGCGGGCCGATGAGGGCATCAACCTTCTGATGGAACGGATCCGTGGCGCCTTCGCCCGGATCCAGCCGTGGCTGACCGCAGCCTGCTACGTCCGGGCAGTTCTCTCCGACCTGCCCAAACGTAACGGCTGGACCATCGCGGAGTGGATCGGGCACCGCGGTCCGGACAAGGTCCAACGGCTGTTGAACCGGGCCTGTTGGGACACCGCCGAGGTGATGAGAGCCGTCCGCGGCTACGTCGTGGAGGGCCTGGACGCGGCAGCGCCGGCCCGCAGTATGACGGTCGGAGCTCTGGACGAGACCGGTCAGGAGAAGAAGGGCCGGGCCACCGCGGGTGTGAAACGCCAGCACATGGGCTGCGCCGACGGGGTCGCCAACGGGATCAACACCGTGCACCTGTCGTATGTGCGGGAAGGCGTGGGCCATGCGCTGATCGGGTGCCGGCAGTGGGTTCCGGGGTCACGCCGGTATCGCTCCAGGATTGCGCGTTAAGGATTGATCATGGTGCGGCGGTCTTGCCGAGGTGGCGGTAGATGGTGGGGCGGGTGACGCCGAACTCGTCGGCGATCTGCTGGACGGTCAGTTTGCCGGAGTCGTACATCTCGCGTGCCAGCTGGACCTGGCGGGGGCCGAGCTTGGGTTTCTGGCCGCCGGTGCGGCCCCGGGCGCGGGCGGCCTCCAGGCCGTCCATCGTCCGCTCTGACATGAGGGCGTGCTCGAACTCGGCGACCGCGCCCAGGATCTGGAAGAACATCCGGCCGACGGCGGTGGAGGTGTCGATGCCCTGGTCGAGCACGACCAGGTCCACGCCGCGCGCCTGGAGCTCCTTGGCGAGGTCGATCAGGTTCTCCAGCGAGCGGCCGAGCCGGTCGAGCTTGGTCACCACCAACTGGTCGCCTTCGCGGGCGACGAGGAGGGCCTTGTCGAGTTCGGGGCGGCGGGCGAGCTTGCCGCTGACCTTGTCGGTGAAGATCCGTTCGCACCCTGCGGCTCTTAGGGCGTCTTGTTGTGCTTCGGGGTGTTGGTCCCGTTTCGACACGCGTGCGACGCCGATTCTCATCGTCCGAGCGTAACGTAAACGGGGTAACGCATGGCATAGGCGCGTACGCGGGAAGCGTTACATTCGTGACCTGCGGGAACGTCATGTCGATCTTCGTGTAACGCGAACGATCGTTACCGAACCAGTGAGTCAGGGGCGCTCCGAGGGGAAGGCTGCGTGGGATGGAGGGCGTTCCGCGGCCGACAAGGAAATGCCGGGGGCGTTGTCACTGGTGTGTGGGAGGCTTCCTGCATGCGAAATGAGCTTCCGCTGACGGTGATCGGGAACCTTGTAGACGATCCGGAGTTGCGGTTCACGCCTGCGGGGGTCCCTGTTGCTCGCTTCACGGTGGCCTCGACCCCGCGTACGTTCGACCGTGATTCGAACACCTGGCGCGATGGGGAACCGACGTTCCTGGACCGCAGCGCCTGGAGGCAGCTGGCGGAAAACCTGGCCGGGTCGCTGACGAAAGGGGCCAGGGTGGTAGCGGCGGGCCGTCTGCGGACCGACCGGTGGGAGACCCCCGAGGGGGAGAAGCGCTCCCGTATGGTGCTGGATGTCGACGATGTGGGCGCCTCGATGACGTTCGCGACCGTCACGATCACCCGTACCACTCGCCCGGTCCCGCCGCGTGAGATCGCGCCGGACGACCCGTGGGCCACAGCCAGCCCTGCGCGGCCGGCAGCGCCCGTCGACGGCACAGGCGACTCCGCTGCGGAGCCCCCGTTTTGATCCGTCTCGAAGCTCTCGACCGGAACCTCTGCGGCACCTCTTTGAGATGTTCCGGTTGGCCTTCTGGCTTGGGATGCTACGGGTAGACGTTGCCAACCTCGACCAGCCACCACCGGTTTTGGGCGAAGGCCAGCACCACTGTGACCCGCCAGCCGGTCTGAGCCAGTTCGCTGGCCTTGCGGGGGACGGTGAGTGGTCCGATGTCGCCCTGGAACCACAGCTTCCCGGGCTCGACCTTGGTGATCTGCATGGGGATGCCGTCGTCGATCCACGTCCCGGCGGTTTCCGGGCTGCGGACCGGGCAGTTCAGGGTGAGCTGGTGTGCGACATCCCGTGAGTTCCTCTGAGGCCCTGGGGGTGTCGAGCCTGCTGGCCAGGGGGTTTGCCCCTCACTCCGCAGTTCGGCGCCCAGTGAAGGAACTTCAGGATTTGTGAAGTAGTCTCA
>NZ_JAPNLK010000241.1 GCF_026627505.1 Streptomyces sp. H27-H5
GGAAGACCTTGGAGAACCCGCCACCGGCAGCGGCCAGCCGGAAACCCACCCTGCCCAAAACCGGAAACCCGCCCCGAAAACAATCACACCGCGTGACCAGAGATCACGCGGTGGATCGAGGCTCATTTGTCACGTCATCGCCATTGGCGATGGCTTCTTTCCGGACCTCCGTGAGAGTGCGGCGCATTTTCTCCAACAGGCCCTCGGACGCTCCGGACGTCCACGACTCGTGAATGACCGGCGTCTCGCAGAACCCCAACTTCGCGCACCTCAGCAGGAGTCGCAGGGTGGGTTCGGTAATCCACAGGTCCCCCGGCTCTTTCCGGGCACCCAGCGGGGACGGCAGATCAGGCATCTCCCACACGGCCGGCGTGACCCGGTGGACACCCGAGCGCTTCGGGTTGTGGTCGGCGCCCTCGGAGTGGACGAGCTTGCCGATCGGCAACCACGTCTTGAGCGCGGCGAGGTAGGCGGCGTTCATGTCGAGCGCGGTGACGTCGAGGCGGACGTGGCCGGCGCGCGCGGCCCGGTGCAGCTCCTCCGCCCGCCACTTGGGGCGGCCCTCCCAAATCTGGTCCGCGCCCTTCTGCGACGCCTTCTTGAGGATGCCGGCCGTGGGCGGGAACTCGGAGTGCTCGTATCGGCCACCGACCCGAGACGCGGCGAACAACTCCATCACGTCCGGGACGGCCGCCTTCAGGAGCGCGGCCCGCGCCGCGTCCCGGTCACCGCCATGGACGGACAACTCGTGGCCGACGCGGACACGGACACGATCCGCCGGCGGACCAGCCGGCGCGGCAACGCGCTTGGGCGCGGAGGAGGCCGGGGCCGGCTCGGCGACGGGGGCGCGCCGAGGCGGGGTGGTGGCGGTCGTGGCCGGAGCCGGCTCGGCGGCGGGAGCGCACCGGCCCGGGACACTGCGGGCGGCCTCGGCCGGAGCCGGCTCGACCGGGCCGGGCTCGACCGGAGCCGGGGCCGGAATGTCGAGCGGCAGGAGGGTCTGGGTGCCGCCGGCGGCCACCCGGTCGGCGGGCAGGCGGGTCAAAGCATGCGTGGGGCCTGCCAGGAGGTCGAGGACGGGCATCCCCCAGTGCGCGGCGAGACGATCGCAATCGGCCAGGGTCCAAGAGGCCAGACCCCGCTGCCTACGGCTGATCTGACTCTGCGTCAGCCCCAAAGCGGCCGCCACGTCCGCCTGCTGCTCCCCCGTGCGATGGGTGACCGCGATCACCGTCACCCGCAACGTCTCCTCGGTACTCATCACCATGAAATCCACCCTACCCGAGAAGCATGCGTATTCCGCATATGGCGTGTGCAAAACGCACACCCGTGGCGGGTGTGAGGGCACCTCGCCTCCGCGCGGGCCTACTTCGAGCTCCACGGGACCCTGAACGCGCCGCGCGGCACGCGACCACCTGGACAAGGCCGTGGGGCAGTGGCTGACGAACATCCGACGCCCCGACGGACTCGGGAAGGACCAAGACCGCGCCGGCCCGCGTGAGAAGTGCCGCTTCCGTGACAGTGACGGACCTGCGTACCTATGCCCTCATGTCAGCGTGTACCGCCAGGACACCACCACCGCGTCAGCGGCAGGTACGCCCACCCAGCCCACCAGCAGCGGGAACACCACAGGACTGACGGGCTGTCACTGACACCACCCCACTGACACGAAACCGGCGCTTCGCACCCGGGGGCCGAGTCGAGGGCGGAGCGCCTGGGCTGTTCCTTCTGGAAGCCGCCTTCCCGACCCGGTGACCCATGCGCAGAGGAGTGGGGATGCGAAGTTCCCTCGCGTACGCTGTCATGTGTCATCTCCACATCAGGCATCGCCTGAAGCACGAGAGGGCCCGACCTGGTTGCAGCCAGATCAGGCCCCCTCGAAGGTGGCGCAGCTACTGGGCCCGGCCGTCTACTTCTCGGCCGGGCTCATTGCTGAGTTCCTGCCGTACGTCCGGATCCACAGCGTCGTCAGACGTTCTGCACCACCCACTCCACCAGCTTGACGAGCACCGGTACGACCGTGGACCAGTCGATCAACGCCTGCCGAAACGACAGCCGCCTCTCGTCCCGCTCCTTGTTCTCCAGCGCGTTCGCCATCCATACCTCCAGGTGCTCCCAAGTGCCCATGAGCTGGGCCTTCACCACTAATCGGCGAAGCAAACGGGAGGGAACGCCTGCAAGTGACCCCAGTCTACGAGCAGTTGGGTGCCATCACCGTCCGGGGACCACAACTTCTGGTCTCGGAGAGGGATCCAACCACTAGATCTTGGGTTGTGGTGGATTTACATAGCTCCACGTGTCGCACTCCGAGCCGAACACCTGACCTGCGCATTCAGCGCTATACCCCCGCACATCACGCAACTGACCAGCGCGGCGGCTGCCGGGGCGTCTCTGCTGTCCTGCCAAGGACGAGGGCCGGGGAGGGTAGCCAAAGCAGCGCTTCGGGTACCAGAAGTCCGGCACCTAATGGTGACGATGTCGACTCCATAGAGTCGATGCCACCATCACTGCCGTCGTGGTCCACGACCTCACATCCAACGAGCCAATGGGCTCCCTGCATCGCGCGCGCACGACGCGGCCCCGGCACACCGTGTTCGGTGTGCCGGGGCCGGAGTTCGGTCCGGTCGTACTGCCCCAGAACGCGCTGGGCACCGGTCCTGACCCGCGCACCCATGTCGGCGCGGACTGCGTACGACCCTAGCCGCGGCCGAGCCGGCGCACCGCCGAGCGTGACGCGCGGGCCGAACGCCTGCGGAGCCACCTCGCGGGCCGGCGGATCAGCGAACGCCGATGATGCTCGCGACGCACCTGGTGACCAGGGCGACGACCATCCCGGCGCCCATCACCGGAGCGGTGGCGGCCGGATGCCGGTGCAGCACGTACACGACACCGCCGCCCAGAAGCAGCGTCACGAGGGCTGCAGCGCAGTCGGAAGGTCGGAGAATCGTGCGAACACAAGGACACGATCTGAATCCGTGCTGTCATTGTTCGGAGTGGCAATAATTCCGGCTCCCAAGAGAATTTTAACGAGCGCACTCTGCATATAAGTACCGATCATTCCCGGGTACTTCACGGATGGAGTGTCGGTAACGCCTGCACTCAATTCCCTCAGATACGGCAGCTGTAGATAGATCTGCTGATGCTCGTCGGTGCTGGTCAGCGGCTTGATGGGGGTGGCTGCGGGCATGAGGGCGGCCGCCTTGATCATGATGTGGTATGACACAACATCAGAACGAGA
>NZ_JAPNLK010000242.1 GCF_026627505.1 Streptomyces sp. H27-H5
GTGTGCGACATCCCGTGAGTTCCTCTGAGGCCCTGGGGGTGTCGAGCCTGCTGGCCAGGGGGTTTGCCCCTCACTCCGCAGTTCGGCGCCCAGTGAAGGAACTTCAGGATTTGTGAAGTAGTCTCAGCTTTCACGATGGTTCCACTTTCTGGATGAAGCTGAGGGGGCTCGGGTTGGCGCTGGCCGCTGTACGGGATCTGCGCGAGTTCCGGGCGCCGACCTCGACCGAGGAGTTGGAGGCGTTCGAGACGGACGTGCTGGCCGGGTTCGTGCTGGCGCGGGCCTCGGCGGGACTGGCGGACGGCACCATCCGCGGGGACGTCGGCAACCTGGAGCAGATGCGGACGTGGTTCGGCCGTCCGCTGTGGGACATGGAGCCCGCCGACGCCGACGCGTACTTCGGGCGGGTGATGCGGGGCTCGCCCAGCGGTACCCGGCTGGCCCGGTCCCAGGCGCTGACGACGTACTTCGCGTTCCTGGAGCTGCGGCACAAGGTCGAGATCCACCAGCTGACCGGCCGGGTGGTGGACTGCCCGATCGACGAGATGAACCGCCCGCGCGGCTCGAAGGACGCGCAGTTGCGGATCCCGCCGACCTCGCCCGAGGTCGGCGCCCTGTTCGAGGGCTGGGCTGGGGAGCTGGCGACCTGCCGCAAGTTCGGCCCTACCGCCCGGAACTACACCGCCGCGCGGCTGATGGCGGGGGTAGGGCTGCGGGTGAACGAGGCGTGCCGGCTGGACCTGGCGGACATCAAGTGGGACCTGGGCCGGTTCGGCAAGCTGCACGTCCGCCAGGGCAAGGGCTCGCGGGGGTCGGGGCCGCGCGAGCGGATGGTGCCGCTGATCAACGACGTCGGGCGGACCCTTCGGTGGTTCATCGAGGACGTGTGGGGCCAGTTCGACGACGACCACACCCGACCTGGCGCCCCGCTCTTCCCCTCCGAGCGCAAGAACACGGACGGCTCCTCGCGCCGGGTCGGCGACGACGCGCTCCGCACCGGCCTGAAGGAGGCGGCGAAGGCCCATCTACCGGGCTGGGCTGAGAAGTTGACGCCGCACGTGTTGCGGCACTACTGCGCGTCGGAGCTCTATCTGAACGGCATGGATTTGATTGCGATCCAGGAGGTTTTGGGACATTCCTGGATCGCGACGACGATGCGGTACGTCCACGTGCACGGCACGCGGGTCGAGGACGCCTGGGAGGCCGGGCAAGAGCGGGCCGCGAAGCGGCTGGGAGGACTGGTCCGATGAAGTGGAACCTGCGGCTGACGGCCGCGAGCAAGGGCATCTGGAAGGCATCCGACCTGCAGCGGAGCCTGGCCGAGCACGGGCTGGTTATCTCGGCGGGCAAGATGTCCGGGCTGTGGTCCGGACAGCCGGTCTCCCTCAAGCTCGACGACCTCGACGTCATCTGCGTCGTCCTGGGCTGCGAGATTGGCGACCTGTTGATCCCGCAGCCGGAGACGGTCGCCCGCCCCGGCCAGGAAACGGTCCAGCAGACCGCCGTCGGCGCGGGGACCACCGTGGTGCCCCGGCGGCACGACGGCCGCTCCCTTCCTCCCGTCTGACCGGCCGTCGTGCACGCGAGGTCCTGCCCGCAGTGCCTGTCCTGGGGTTTGCTGCGTGGCCCGCGCTGCGGAGCGTGCTCTTCGTTCGGGACCGGCCGTGACGTGGGCCCCTGCGGCAGTTGCTCGGGCCGACTGCCGCTCAGGAAGGGCCACTGCCGCCTGTGCTGGGTCCAGGCACGAGCGGAAGCGGCGCCGACGCAGACCAGGGCGGAACTTTTCCTGCCCCGGCTGCAGCACCAGCAACTCTTCTTCTCCGGCATGACCGCGGTCCGGGACCGGCGGCACCGGCCGCCAGCTGTCAAGCAGGAGCGCCGGGGCCGGCCCCGCAGGCCCGACCCCGAACCCGCTCTGCCTCCCGCACGCGGCTGGTTCCAGGCGGAACTGTTCGAGGCCCGCCGGGACCTCACTCGATGGAGGCCCGACCAGGAGCACGCACGGACAGACGATCCGTGGCTGGCCTGGGCCCGCCATAGCGCCCACCGGCTCGGCGAGGCCCGGGGCTGGCCCCGCAAGACGCGACTGAACGTCGACCAGGCCCTGGTCATCGTGCTGTCCGGCCATGCCGAAGGTGACGTGGTCCGGTACTCGGAGATCTTCCCGGTGCTGCGGTCGCGCGGCTTGAGTACCGTGCGCACCACCGAGGTGCTCGACGCCATCGGCGTCTTTCTGGACGACCGGCCGGCATCGTTCGAGCGGTGGCTGGAGCGCAAGCTCGACGGACTCGCCGTCGGCATCCACCACGACGTCGCCAACTGGGCCCGAATCCTGCATGAGGGCGGACCGCGGTCCCAGCCCCGGGACGCGACCACGGTCTGGAACTACGTCAACCGGCTCCGACCCGTGCTGTTGGAATGGTCGAACCGCTATGACCATCTGCGCGAGGTCACCCGTGACGATGTACTCGCCCACCTCGACACTGTCCACGGCCAGCAGCGCAGGTCCAGCCTCGTCGCGCTGCGGTCGCTGTTCGGACGGGCGAAGAAGAACGGCACCGTCTTCAAGAACCCGACCAGCCGCATCCGCGTCGGCCAGCAGGAGTCAGGGATCATCCAGCCGCTCGAACCCGAGCACGTCCAGAGTTCAGTCGTCGCGGTCACCAAACCGGCGGACCGACTGATCCTCGCCCTCGCGGCCGTCCACGCCGCACGCACTGGCGCGATACGCCGACTCCAGCTCGACGACCTCGACATCGGCAACCGCCGTCTGACTGTTGACGGCCGCGTCCGCCCCCTGGACGCACTGACGCTGCGGCTCGCCCTGGCCTGGCTGGAACACCGGCGCCGCCGCTGGCCCGACACCGCCAACCCGCACCTGCTGATCAACAAGCAGACCGCGCTGGAGACCGGCCCGATCACCGGCGACTCCGCCGCAGCGGCACTGCGCGGCCAGGCCGCCACCCTCGAAAAGCTCCGCGTCGACCGCCAGCTCGAAGAAGCCCTCACCCACGGCCCCGACCCGCTCCACCTCGCCGAGGTCTTCGGCCTCGACGAGAAGACCGCCATCCGCTACGCGAACTCCGCCCGCCAACTCCTGGAGCAGTCATCCGAAGCCGATACCGTGGCTTCACCACGAACCCACGGGTCCACCCCCGCACAGCACAGCGACAGACCCGCGGGTTCCCGCTGAAGACCCTTCAGTTTTCGTGAACTCGCGGACCTC
>NZ_JAPNLK010000243.1 GCF_026627505.1 Streptomyces sp. H27-H5
ACCGGCAGGGGCGGAGGCAAGGAAATTGCCCCCGCCCCGTGGGCCGGCGAGGCCACTCGGCATCGGAACCCATTCAAGGGACTGCGTGGCCCGTCGTCGGGGACCGTTCGGCCCATGCCAGGAGCGGCGCGGGTCCATAGGATGCTTCGCATCCTATGCCCAGTGATCGGCTTCGCCGATCACCTGACGGCGTTTCACGCCGTCCCCGGGCTCCGCTTCGCGGAGCCTGACACTCGCTTCGCGAGTGCCGGCGGGTGGTGCTGGGGCCGTTTCACGGCCTCTGAACTGGGGTTTTGCCGCTTCGCGGCCAAACCTAGCCGCTGCGCGGCTTGGCTGGCTATGAGGGTGGGGGACGAGCTGGTTGATTCCGTTTCCACTCGAACGTGGTATCGATTCAACCCCTTCACTCGTTTCCCTTTTCTTTTGTGTGCCCAACATACAGCATCCGGCTTTCTTTATCAAGGGTGGTGGTCGCCTCTTTATTGAATTACCTTAACCGTTTTACCGTGTTGCACGAAACCTCTTTTATTTTGGCGGCCGTAGGCCGTATTCCTATTACCCCGTAGGGGTGGACCCCAGGCGCGAAGCGCCTTTAAGGGGGTCCGCCGCGCTAGCGGCTGCCCGATAGGGCAGGGTCTTTCCCGCCCCATGGCCGTAGGCCATTCAAGGGGGCGGGTTTCACCTATGGGCCCGCGAAGCGGGGTCACGTCCGCCCGTGGCCGAAGGCCACTTCAGGGGCGGACCAGCCCGAAGGGCTGTCGATTGCCCCGCCCATACTGGGGCATGCCAAAGGGCGACGAGTAACTCGTCGCCCTTTGGTTCTCTACCTAATCTTTACTCTTGCTGTCCGTCTCACCATCCCCACCACGAACGAATTTCTTCGGGGCTTTCAACCATATAGCTACTCTGGACCATTTCCTCGAATGAGGTTCCCGGCTTTTCGAGGCAGGCAATCGCCGCGTTAACCACGAGATTGATTGCGTCAGATTCCGGCTCTCCGAGGTCGAGATACCCGTTCACGATGTCGGCGCCCTCATTTACGGCGTCGTGAACCTGCATCTCTGTATAGGTAGGCAGGGCCTTGACTCCGGCGGCCGTTGCCTCAAGGAAGGCAATCAGTGCCGTACGGTGCCTTTCGAGGGCTGCAAGTTGCCCGTACGTGCTGTCCGGGGAGTTGAGGTACTCCTCGACGGCCTCGGCCATTTCTGTGAGGGATGCGTCCGGGCTGGCGACGTATCCGAGCATTCCCTCGGCATTGACCGTCCAGACCTCGGCGCCGGCTAGGTCGATGTCGCGCCGGTGGAGGAGGTCGCCGCATTCGTGGCACTTGAACAGGCCGTCCGGCTGAATACGGAACTGGGTCAGTCCGCCGCACTGCTGGCAGTTAATCGGGGTCACGGAAGGTGCCTTTCGTCGTGTGCTTCCGGGGCGTTGCCCAGGAGGCCGCACGGCTCGGCGTGTGCTTTTTGGCCCGGTGCGCGCCGAAGGCGCAGGGCCGAAAACCCTTTTGCCGGTGCGCGCCGAAGGCGCAGGCAAAAGGGCGGTCCGCGAAGTGGACCGAATTGCCGGTGAACGCGCCGAAGGCGCCCGGCAATTCGCCCGGAGGGCCCGCCAGGGCCCGCAGGGCGGTGCGCGGCGTGCCGTGTGGCACCCTGGGCCACGCCCCGGAAGAAATGGCCCGTAGGGCCCCTCCAATGCCTTCGCTGCGCCTCGCTGTGCCCGGCGCGGGCAGGAAACACAAAAGCCCCCTACCGATTCCGGTAGGGGGCTCTCGTGGGTTGTGGGGTTACGCTGCGCCTGATCGTGCTCCGGAGTTTTGTGCCCAGTCCAGGACATCGTGGGCGCGGGCATTCCCTTCGGCCGGTCGGCCGGTCAGAGTTCCGAGCGTGTCGAATAGCGCAAGGAGTGTGGGAGCGAACTCGCGGGCCGTCTCCGAGTCCTCGTCGCGCAGGGTTCGCCATGCGCCGTGCGCATTGCGGACGACCTTAATGCTGTCCGCGAGGGCGGGTGTGCCGGCTGCGAGTAGTCGCTCCCCCGCCTCGATGAGGAGCTCGGTGGTCTCGGCCCATTCGGTGGTGTGGCGCAGGGTGAGCCACGCTCGGATGCTGAGGGCGTGGAGTGTGTAGCGGTGTTGCGGCCCGTACTGCTGGCTTAGCTCACTTTCTAGGCGGTCCGCGGTGATGATGGCCTCGACCAGGGCGCCGCTCGTTTCTTGCGCGACGAGGGTCTCCCACAGCGGCCGGTGCGGCCCAGGAATCCACGCGCCCACGGGGCCGGGGGTTGGGGGTGTGCTTGGCTGCTCCCGATCAGAATCCTGCGGGCTCGGCGCGGGAGCAGTGACATCGGGCGCCTTGGGCGCTCTACTGTGCTCGGCTGGCGCCGTGGGGTGAGGTCCGCTGACTGTGGTCACGGCCCCGTCCACCCCCACGATGAGAGGCCACGCCGTCCCGTCCGCTTCTTTGGCGAGGACTCGGACAGGACGGCCGTGGTAGGCCGCCTTGATCCTGATCTCGGCGAGGGCCGCGACGCGCGCCTCGGCGGATGTTAGCCCGGGGGCAGTGATCTCCTCGCCATCAACCGAGGCTGCGCCGTGGGCACTGACGGTGATGGTGAAGATCGGGGTCGGGGGAACCTGATCGGGGTTCATGGTCATCGTTCTACTTTCTCCGCCTTATCCACCCTTGGGGAAATAGGGCGGTGCCCATCCTAGATAGGTGGCGCCCCAGCGTGTTTCAATTTCAGTTGCCGGTACGATGTCAATATATCCCGGGCGCCGAATATCGTTGCTCGCAATTTTTCCATCTCCGAGATAGACGGCCACATGTCCAGCTCTTTTTCCGGTGTCCCAGTACATCAAAGCACCCGGCGGAGGATTCCTGTCCCTGTCGTGTCTCATGCTCGCGGGCATTTCTCGGTAATGGTCTATCGCGAAATTAACGCCCGAGTAGCCCCATCCGTGGACCCTCGCAGCGAACGCCAAACACGCTTGGAACCACATGTTTCCACCTTCGCGGGCCTCGGTCTCCGCCCACCGGATGGCGTCGGCAACTGACCTAGTGCTGCGCGTTGCAGGTCCTTTTCCGGTTGGGCGGGTTGGGTGCGGTCACGCCTCGTGGTCGGCGAGGTGGACGATGGCGGCGGTGTCGAAGGCGTCGTTGGGGTGGCCGATGTCGGTGCCGGTGTGCAGG
>NZ_JAPNLK010000244.1 GCF_026627505.1 Streptomyces sp. H27-H5
TGGTCCACCTGGCGCCGCCGCCATCAACACCGCGCCCGCCTCTGCCACCGCCGTTGGCACACCTACGCCGACACCACACCATGACCAGCCAGCACACCAGCGGCTATCTACAGCTGCCGTAACTGACCAGGACTTCGTAGCCCTCGATCAATGGAGGCAGAGCATCCAGCGATAGGTTCACCGATCCACAGGTCTTGACTATTACTCGATCGATTCGCCAGTCGACGCTCGTTGGTCACAAGCGGACATGCCTCGAATCGGGCAGTGGCCGCGATAAGTGCATCACGAGTGTGATCGATGTTGCCGGACCGAAGCGCTTCTAGTACGTCTTCGTCCTCGTCTGCCCCCACTCGGCAGAAGTTGACCCGCGAGAAGTCGACTGCGGTATCACCGGTAGGCACTACACGGCCGAGGGAAGCCATCAGCAAGACCAACCAGGCCCGTCGCTCCAAGTCCGGTATCGCCACCAGCTCATCAACCGTGACGTGGGTATAGAGAATTTCTAGGCGGCCGGTTTCAATCGCGTTCTCTAGCACTTCGTAGGCACCGGGCGTGTCTGCCACCGGATCGATTGCATTCGAGTCGAACACCACGCGTCGCATGGCGAACGCTACTACGTCGAGGACCGCAACTCAGACGGACTCTGGACCCGGCGGCGTCTTGGACACGAGTTAAGTCCACCCATCGGTTGATACCTCAGGGCCTCCATCAAGGTAGCGGTTGAGGGCACTGCCCGTCGTCGACACAAACGCCTCTGGAATGGCGTCGGCATCGACCCAGCGGACCTGGGAGTGCTTGCGGGGTTCGCGGTTTTCGGGTTCGCCGGTCCAGTCGTGGGCGGCGAAGACCACCGTGAGGAAGCCGTTGGGGGCTTCGACGCCCCAGGCTCCGTGGATGATGTGGGCGACCTTGAGGGACTCGGGCTTCACGGTGAGGCCCGTCTCCTCGTAGAGCTCGCGGACTGCGGTCTCCGTGATGGGCTCGCCCGGTTCGCTCTTGCCGACGGGGAGGTCCCACAGGCCCTGGGCGAACTTGGCGTTCTCGCTGCGCTGGAGGAGGACGACGCGGTCGGTGGCCTTGTCGTGGACGATGACGGCCGCGACCAGCAGGGTCATCGATTCGAGCGCCGGCTTGAGGGCTTGAGAGCGGTCGTCGGTCTGCTGAGCCACGGGGTTCCCTTCGTCGGGCGGGTTGTTGGGCATGTTAGGCGAGGGCCTCGCGGGCGCGGCGGGCGAGATCGGCGGCGCCGGGAACGCGGCGGCTCTGGTAGACCGCGAGCGTGGAGCGGATCGAAGTGATCGCCTTACGGGTGCGGTCGGAGGTCATGCCCTCCATGAGGACCAGGGCCTGGGTCCAGGCGGCGACAGCTTCGTCGGCGCGGGCCTGGGCGGCGAGGCTGTCGCCGAGGTCGGCATGGGTGAGGGCGTGGACGCGCTTGTACTTCTCCGGGTCCCAGCGGGTGAGGGCGTCGCGGTGCTGCTGTTCGGTGCCGATGTGGTCGGCGAGGTCGGTCAGGGTACGGGCGGTGTGGCTGGCCACGGTGCCGGCAGCTGGGCCGCTGACGCGGGAGAAGCTGGGCTGTGGGCCATCGTCCCGGAGGAGAGCGTCTTCGGCGGCGAGGAGGGCACGGGCGGCCGAGGGGTTCTCGCCGGTGGCGGCGTAGGCGCGGGCGTGGGTGATGGGGAGGAGGGCTTCGGTCTGGCCGTCCACGTGGCCGAGGCCGCGGGTGAGGGCGCCTTCGACGAGGTCGACGCAGTGCTGGGGTTGCTTGAGGCGTCGCCGCCGCCGTGATGCTCCACGCCGCCCGCCCGGCCGGCGGTCTGCCCCTCCTCGACGGCGCGGGCCTCGCGGCCCTGCCGGGCCGGGCCCTCGATCACCTCCAGCGGCTGCGGAAGGCCGACCGCTGGACGGACTGCGACGACATCGAGACCGCACTCGGGAAGATCTCCGCTGCGGCCGACGCCCGCGTCCAGGGAGCGACGCTCGACCCGTTCGGCTGGGTCCACTCCGAGTTCCACCCCACGAGCGTCCACATCGGGGAGAACGGCTGGCACCTCCTCGACTTCGCCCGCGCCTTCACCGGACCTGGCCTGATCGACCTCGCCTCCTACCACGGCACCACCGACGTACCCAGCCCCCTCCGGCTGCACGTGTTCCTGGAGCAGTACGTCACTGCAGGCGGCCACGAAGACGCCCTCGCCGCCCGGGGCGGCCTGGCCGCCGAGGCATGGGCCCTTGGCTGGCACCGCATGTGGGCCGTCGAATGGTTCATGGAGCAGGCCATCCGCTGGATCAACGACCCGGCCAAGGACCCCGCGTACATCCCCGTCGTCCGGCGCCACCTGAACGACGTGGTCCAACTCCTGGAGGTCTAGGTGCTCGCCCAGGTCTCCCCCTGGTACGCCCACGCAGCCCAGCGCATAGCCGCTTCCCCCGCCCACGCGCTCACCGCACCGGCCCGGATGGAGTGGAGCACCCACGCGGGCCTCGGTCCCGGAGCTGAGATTCTGGGACGGGACCTGCGCGGCAAGCGCCTCCTGGAGCTGGGCTGCGGCCCCGGCCACAACGTGGCCCACCTCGCCAAGCACCACCAGGCCCGCATCACCGGCGTGGACCTCGTCGGACTCCAGATACGCCGCGCCCGGTCCCACTACGGCCACCTCGACGGCGCCACCTTCGCCGCCGGCCACGCACTGCACCACCTGCAAGCCACCGGCCAGACCTTCGACGCGATCTACTCCGTATTCGGCGCAGTCGGCCTCGTCGCCCCCGAGCTCCTACTCGCCGCGATCTCCCGCCGCCTCAAGCCGGCTGGAGTCCTGGCTTTCTCCGTCCCGCACCCGGCACGGGCCGGAAGACATCCATCCACGGACGACCGTCCGCGCGAGGACTACGTCACCATGCCCGACCGCACCCGGCTACCCATCGCCCGATGGGAGTTCGATGCCCGGCGCTGGGGCGCACACCTCGCGCGTAACGGCCTGCGCATCACCTCGGCGCTGGAGCTGCGTCACCCTCGCCGCGACCCGTGGCCGACCACCCTCCTGATTACCGACCCTGATGGTTAATTCGGTCAGGCTGTCAGGGCGAGTTCGAGGCGGGCGAGGTGGGTGGTTCTGGTCCGGTCGATGGGGTGGCCGTTCCACCAGGCGTGGAGTCGGATCAGGTTGAGGGCGAC
>NZ_JAPNLK010000245.1 GCF_026627505.1 Streptomyces sp. H27-H5
AGGATCTTCCAGTCCTTCAGATGCGCGATCGTCCGCTCGACGGCGGCCCGGAGTTCACCGATGCTCCGGTTGTAGACCTTGTCTTCGGCCGGCCGTTCCCGACCTGGGGGTTTGCGCCTCGCGGTGAGCATGCCGGAACCGACGTAGCCCAGGTCCGCCATGTCCTCCCGGTCGGCGAACGCCTCGGGGAAGCCGGACTGGCGCCAGGCGTACATGTCGTGGCGTGAACCCGGAACGGGCATCGAGACCGCGAGGAGGTCCCCGGAGAGCGTGGACGCGACCTGGAGGTTGAAGCCGGTGTCCCGGTGCTTTCCGGAGAACATCGAGGTGCCCTCACTCGCCCAGTCCCAGGTGGTCACCAGTGTGCCGTCGATCAGGACGACCCGGCCGGCCGACGCCTCCGACGGATCCGGGACATGCCCGGCCAGGACCTTCTCCACCACCGGCAGCAGCGCCGTCCACCGCCTGGAGACCGTGGCCTGGGAGACACCGAACAACTCGGCGGCCGCCTCCTGGACGGGGTTCTGCCGCAACATGAACAGGACGAGCACCACCGACTTGAACAGCCCCAGTGCCCACATCCGTCCCGGGACCACCGGCGGGTCCGGGTCCCGCACGAGCACCCGATGGACCTGTTCCACCAGCCCACCCAGTTGCTCCTTGTTCAATCCTGTCGTAACGTCCCAGCTCAACGGCCCCGCCCCGGTAGTCATCTGATGTGGTCGCAAACATCAGGCTACCGAGCGGGGCCGCCTCCATGATCAAGGAAACCAGGCTGCGAACCCCCCGTGAATAAGCCTCCTGGGCTGATTGCCCTTGACCACCAGGAGGTAGTGCGCGTTCTTGGCCTCGACCAGCCATTTCGCGTGCTCACGCTGGGTGTGGAGAGCATCGGCGGTGACCACGGTGCCGGTCAGGTCGAAAGGGTCCAACAGCGAGGCGAACGCAGTTATTTCATTGGTTTTGTCCGGCACCCTCAGCTGACTGACGGTGCGGCCCGCGGCCGTGACGGCGGACAGAAGGTGGGCGGCCGGAGCCACGTCGGTGCGTGAACCACGGGCGGCCTTGCCGTCCACCGCGACTGATTCAGTGCGGGCCAAGCTGTCTCCGAGGAGGTCGGCGAGGCCGCCGGGACATACCCCAGCCAGCACCCGGCGCACAGTCGACACAGAGGCCGCGCGACGGAGCCCGAGGGGACCGCGCGGATGAAACCCCAGGCGGGCCAGGGTGTCCTGGGGTGCGTGGCGGGCCCACTGCCCGATCGCCATATAGGAGCGGGCGCCGGCCAGCACCGCGCACGCGGCGGTCAGTAACACCGAGACGAGGCCATGACGCCGGCCCCGCCGGGCGCGTGGATCCGGCAGACAGGCCAGCCGCGCCGCCGTGCCGGGAAGTTCACGGTGTTCACGCGAGGGCGACTTGACCAGACAGACGGTGGCAGACTGGCGGCACATCGGAGCTCCGGTGATCGGGTGACTTGGTAGGTCCCCTTGATCATCGGAGCTTCGTTGCGTACGGAACTGCCATAGCGAAGGTCCGTCACATGCCTGTGACCTGCTAATTCTCCAAGCAGCCAGGACTATGAATCAGCCCTGGCACCTCAGTGCTGGGGAAAGAGGGTTGCGTAGGTCTGCCCGCGCAGGGTGCCGTAAGACGCCCCGTAGTAGTTCAGCTTCTCCTCGCCCAGGGCCTGGCGCAGTGCTTCCATATCGCGGGCGTCGCTGGCGGCATCCAGGTGGTTGATCAGCGAGGCGGGGGCGGTATGGCAGCTTTCCCCGTACCGCTTGTTGGGGCCTCCCCCTGAGCCTCGATCCACCGCGTGATCAAAGATCACGCGGTGTGATGATTTCGGGGTGGGTTTCTGTGTTTCGGGCAGGGCGGTTTTCCGGATGCCGTTCCGGTGGCGGGTTCTCCGAGGTGTTCCTGGTCGTGGGTGGTCGGTGGGCCGGTGGCTCAGGTCTCTACGCGCTGACCGGTGGCGGACCACAGGTCGCTGAAGTCGTCGGCCCAGCGCCAGTGTTGGGGCAGGTGCAGGGTGATCGTCCGCGCTCTGATCGCGATCCTTGCCGGGATGTGGATCAGATGACGGCGGATCGTGCCGGTCCGAGCCCGGGCGTGGAAGACCGAGGCGAGGTGGCCGGCGGCGCGGGTGAGGTTGTAGGCGGCTGCGGCCAGGATGAGCCAGGCGGCGTTCGCGGTGAACATGCCCGAGGGCAGGTGTGCGAGGTCGGAGTCCTCCAGGTCGGCGAAGACCTGTTCCACCGCGGCGTGATCGCGGTGCATGGGTTCGGCGTCGGTGAGGACGAAGCGGCTGTCGGTGAAGATCGCGTGGTGGCGCCAGACGGCGAACAGCTCGCTCTGCCCGTCAGGCACCGTCTTCGCGTTGAGCCGTCTCACGCGGCGGACGATGAGCCGGGCGGTGGTGTGGAACGCCTTCTTCTTGCTGGTGAACGCGGTGAAGCCGGTCTCGGCGATCTCGGTGTCGGAGATCCAGCGTTGCTCCTCGTCGTCCCAGATCGCGTCGGTGTACTTGATCGGTGTCCAGGCGTCGGCGGGAATCGCCTCGATCGCCGTCCGGATCGTCTTGGTGACCGCGACGGCCAACGAGAAGTGGACGCCGGCCCGGCGGCAGGCGGCGACGACCTTGTGGGAGAAGTACGCGGAGTCCGCGCGCACGACGATCCGGGCGGTGATCCCCATCGCCCGCACCGTGGCCAGGGCCTCGCCCAGGAGACTGGCGGCGCCCTTCCCGGAGCCCGCCGAGCCCTTGCGCAGCCGGGTGGCGACGATGACCGGCGCACAGGTCTTCGTCTTGACGGTGACGATCTGGAAGTGGAGGCCGCGGACCTTCGTATAGCCGAACGAGGCGCCCTGCTTGGCCGGGCCGTAGACCTGCTTGACCTTGGAGTCGAGGTCGACGAAGACCACTTCGTCGTCCTTCGGGACGAGGCCGGTGTGGGCGGCCAGGTTGCAGGTGAACGTGCGTGTGGCCGACTCCAGTTGGCGTACGTGCCCCCAGGTGAAGGCGCGCAGGAAGGTGCCCAGCGTGGAGGGTGCCCGGACCCCGCCGAACAGCTTCGGCAGCCCGTCGTGCCGCAGGACGTCCAGGCCG
>NZ_JAPNLK010000246.1:0-1308 GCF_026627505.1 Streptomyces sp. H27-H5
GGGGTAGGGCCGATATTGGCCCAGGATTACGCGTTAAGGCCGTCTCAGCCCCTTGATCTGCGGCGATGGGCCTGTCGCGTCTCGATTGGGTCACTGGCGGGACGGGTGGGGCGTCAGGGGCCTAGCGTTCCTGATCATGAGCGTTGAGTACCTGTCAGGTGATCAGATTGCCCGGTTCGGTCGGTTCGCGCAGGAGCCGTCGCCGCAGGAGCTGGAGGCGTTCTTCCGGCTGGACGAGCTGGCGCTGGAGATGGCGAGGACCAAACGGCGTCCTCACAACCGTCTCGGGTGGGCGGTGCAATGGGGCACGGTGCGGATGCTGGGCACGTTCCTGTCCCAGCCGGCGAAGGTGCCGCCGGGGGTGGCGGCGTTCGTCGCGGACCAGTTGGGGATTGACGACCCGTCGTGTCTGGAGGGCTACCCGGATCGGCAGACCACCCAGTACGAGCACGCCAAGGAGATCCGGTCCCTGCTGGGGGTCCGGGATTTCGAGGACGGAGAGTTGGAGCTGCGGCAGCACGTCGCGGGCCGGGTGTGGGTATCCAACGAGGGGCCGCGGGCGCTGTTCGACCGGGCGGTGACGTGGCTGCGGCGCAACCGGTGCCTGTTGCCGGGGATCACCCCGCGGCCTATCTGGTCACCGAGGTCCGCACCGCTGAGCAGGCCCTGATCTACTCGGTGGTCGACGCCCCGGTCACCCCGGATCTGCGGCGTGACCTGATGGGACTGCTGGTAGTTCCCGAGGGGAACTCCGTCTCGGTGCTGGAGCGGTGGCGTACCACCCCGCGCGAGGTCAACGGCCGGGGCCAGAAGGGCGCGTTGGAGCGGGCGCGGGATGTGCGCGGGCTGCACGCCGGCGAGCTGGACCTGTGGCGGGTGCCGCCTGTGAAGCTGGCGGAGCTGGCCCGCTTCGGGGTCAGCACCCACGCCCCTCGGCTGCGACGACTGGCCGAGCCGCGCCGCACCGCCACGGTGCTGGCGACGGTGCGGCATCTGGAGAACGCCTCGGTGGACGACGCGCTCACCCTGTTCGAGGTGCTGATGTCCACCAAGCTGCTGGCCCGCGCGGCCCGCGCCGACGACAAGGCCAAGCTCAAGACGATGCCGAGACTGCGCAAAGCGGCGGCGACGGTGGCGTGCGCGGTCACCGTGCTGATGGACACTCCGGTGGAGGAGCTGGACCCGGCGGTGCCGGTGAGCGTGGCCCAGGCGTGGGAGCGGATCGAGAAGGTCGTCACCCGCGAGGAGCTGGCAAAGGCCCTGGCGGACCTGGAGGCGGTCCTGCCGGAGGGCACCGAGGAGGACGCC
>NZ_JAPNLK010000246.1:1405-2963 GCF_026627505.1 Streptomyces sp. H27-H5
GGCTGGTGCTGGGCAACCCGTTGCTGGCGGTGAACGGGTTGATCGACAAGCACGCCTGGACGTTCTGCGTCCTGGACGCTTTGTTGACCGCGCTCAAGCGCCGGGACGTCTTCGCGTTGGGTGCCGATGTGTGGGGTGACCCCCGGGCCCGGCTGCTGTCCGGTCCGGCCTGGGCCGTCACCCGGCCCAAGGTGCTGACCGCGCTGGAGCTGCCCGGCACCGCCGAGGAGCACCTGGGCGAGCTGGAGGTGCTGCTGGAGGAGATGTACCGGCACGTCGCTGAGAGTCTGCCGGGCAACGCGGCCGTCGACATCGTGAACGGCAGGATCAGCCTGGACCGCCTGGACGCCGACCCACTCCCGGCCGGCTACCAGGTGGTACACGACGCGGTCCAGGCGATGATGCCGCGCGTGGACTACCCCGAGCTGCTGTTGGAGGTCCACGCCAGGACGGGGATGTACGACGCGATCGAGCACGTGAGTGGCCAGGTCGCCCGCCCCGAGGACCTCGACCTGACGCTGACCGCGCTGTTGGTGCAAAAGTCGACGAACATCGGGATGGAGCCGGTGATCAAGCCCGGTGAGCGGGCGCTGACCCGCAGCCGGCTGACCGCCGCTGACCACGGCTACTTCCACCTGTCCGGACTGCGCGCGGCCTCGGGGCTGCTGGTCGGCGCGCAGTCCGGGATCGGGCTCACCGAGGACTGGGGCGGCGGTCACGTCGCCTCGGCGGACGGGATGCGCTTCACCGTGCCGGTGCGCTCGATCCACACCAGGCCCAACCCAAAATATTTCTCGACAGGCAGGGGACTGACCTGGTTGAACGTGGTCTCGGACCGTTTCATGGGTCTGGGCGGCATCGTCATGCCGGGCACCCTGCGCGACTCGCTGGGCATCCTGGACGCGGTCTTCAACCTGGACGGGCCGGTCCGCCCGGAGATGATCATCACCGATACCGGGTCGGTCAGCGACCTGGTGTTCGGGCTGTTCGCGATCTGCGGCTACCAGTTCTCCCCGCGCATCGCCGACATCTCCGACGCCCGGCTGTGGCGCTTCGAGATGTCCGCCAACTACGGGCCGCTGGAGCCCCTCTCGCGCCAGCGGATCCAGGTGGCCAGGATTGCGAGCCATTGGGAAGATATGCTCCGCGTCGCCGGCTCTCTGACGACGGGCACGGTGCGCGCGTACGACCTGCTGCGGATGATGAACAACGGCGATCGGATGACCGGTCTCGGGGACGCGTTCGCCGCCTACGGCCGGATCTTCAAGACGCTCCACCTGCTGCAGTTCATCGACTCCGAGGCGTACCGCAGGATGATCGGCGTGCAGCTGAACATCGGCGAGGGCCGCCACGCGCTGGGCCGCGCGATGTTCTTCGGCCGCCTGGGCGAGATACGCCACGCCTACAAGGACGGGATGGAAAACCAGCTTGGCGCCCTGGGCATGGCCCTGAACGCAGTAATTTTCTGGAACAGCCTCTACATCGACGCCGCCGTGAAGGAGTTGGAGACCGGCGGCGTCAGCATCTCCCCGGAGATCCGTTCCCGGCTCTCTCCGCT
>NZ_JAPNLK010000247.1 GCF_026627505.1 Streptomyces sp. H27-H5
TTCACTTGAGAGGTGCCTTGCCGGTTGGTGCTGGTGGAAGCGTGAGAACTCCCATCATCCCAGGTCAGCGGGCACCTCCTCCCGTTTCCCTGTCCACAGCCCGGCCGTTACACGGTGGATCGAGGCTGAATGCTTACGCCGAAGTGGCCTCCCGGAATGGTGTCGAGTTCCCCGAATTCCGCGAGGAGACCGCGCTGTCCGAATTCCTCGATGGTGCGGGCCGAGAATCCGAGTGCGCGGGATTGGCGCATCGGTTCGGTGAGACGGTCGAGGACGATCACGGAGAGACCGGAAAGGCGCAGTTCTCCTGCGAGCATGAGTCCCGCAGGGCCCGCTCCGGCAACGATGACATCGGCGTTCAAGCTTTCCATCTTCCCTCTCCCGCTGGCGTTTTCTCCAGTATTCCGAGGGGCCGCGGGAAGCTGAACGGTCTCCGATACAGGGCTCTGACAAGTTCGTCAGATCCCCGGCAGCAGTGTCAGGGGACCGCTCCGGGGAGGTGAGAGGGGGTGCGGGCGGACGCGCGAGGGTGCCGGAAGCACTGCTTCCGGCACCCTCGTGACGCGCGTACCGCTGTCCGCGGTGTCCTCTCAGCCGCCGAGCACCCGGTCGACCCGGATCTCGACGACGGCCAGACCCGGCGGTTGCGGCGGCGCCGACCAGTACCGCTCGGTGTAGCGGCGTACTCCCTCCGCGACCCGGGAGGGGTCCGTGGAGACGGTGGCCGTCCCCTCCAGGGTGAGCCACTGCCAGCCCGCCATCTGGCAGACCGACACCCGCCCGCCCGGGTTGGCCAGCAGGTTGCTGGCCTTGCGCCGGGTCGCCGTGGTCATGACCCTGGCGAGGCCGGCGTCACCGTCCCAGGTGAAGCGCACCGGCGCGGTGTGGGGGCTGCCGTCGGGTCGCAGCGTGGTGAAGGTGCACAGGTGGTTCTCGGCGAGGAAGGCCTCGGCCTCCGCGGAGAGCCGCAGTGCCGGTGTGCGTGTGGGTGCCATGGAGGGGTTCCGTTCTCAGTGGACCGGCGTGCCGGCCGGCTGGTCCTTGGCCTTGGTCAGGGGCAGCAGCACCAGGGTCACCAGGAAGGCGAGCGCGGCGAATCCGGCGCTGATGAGGAAGGCGTCGTGGAAGACGGTGGTGCGGGCCTCGCGGACCAGGTCCGGGACCCCGTGCGCCTTGGCGGTCAGCTCGGGGATCCGGCGGAAGGCGAAGGTGGCGGCGACGGCGAGGCCGAGGGCTCCGCCGATCTCCTGCGCGGTGTTGATGAGGCCGGCGGCCAGGCCCGCCTCCTGCTCCTCGGAGCCGGCGAAGGCGGAGATCTGGAGCGGGACGAAGGAGGCGCCCAGACCCAGGCCGCAGATGATGAACGCGGGGAGCAGGTCGGTGAGGTAGGCGGCGTCGGAGGGGGCGTTCCACAGGAGCAGCATGCCGCCGCTGACCAGTGTCAGACCGACCATCAGGACGGGCTTGGCGGCGACCTTGGTGACGATCTGGGAGGCGACGCCCGCGCCGACCGCGGTGGTCAGCGCGAGGGGCACGTAGGCGAGACCGGTCCTGATGGCGGACCACTCCAGCACCTGCTGCATGAAGAGGCTGGCGAAGAAGAACAGGCTGACGCAGGTGCCCAGCAGCAGGATCGCGATGACGTTGGCGGCGCGCAGCGAGGGGCGGCGGAAGATGCCGAGCGGCATCAGCGGGGCCTTGGCGCGGCGTTCGATGAAGAGGAAGGCGATCAGCAGGACGGCGGCCAGTGCGAAGCCACCGTAGATGCGGGCGGCCGGGACGTCGGAGTCGTCGATGGTCTGGCCGAGGGTGAAGATGAGCAGGATCAGACCGGCGGTGAGGACGACGGCGCCGGCGAAGTCGAAGCTGCGGGTGCGCTCGGCGGCGCGGCTCTCGCCGACGACGAGCGGGGCGATCAGGGCGCCGACGATGCCGATGGGCACGTTGAGGAAGAAGATCCAGCGCCAGCCGGGGCCGTCGGTGAGCAGACCGCCGAGGGTGACGCCGGCGACGGCGGCGACGCCGCTGAGGGCGCCCCACGCGCCGAGCGCCTTGTTGCGCGCCGGGCCTTCCTCGAAGTTGTTGGTCAGCAGGCTCAGGGCGGCGGTGGCGATGAAGGCCGCGCCCAGGCCCTGGGCGCCGCGGGCGCCGATCAGCATGGAGGAGTTCTGGGCCAGGCCCGCGAGCAGCGAGGAGGCGGCGAACAGGAGCAGGCCGGTCTGGAGCATCCGACGGCGGCCGAGGGTGTCGGCGAGGCGGCCGGTCAGCAGCAGGAAGCCGCCGAGGACCATGCCGTAGGTGGTGACGACGTACTGGAGTGCCGTCTGGGAGATGTGGAGTTCGTCCTCGATGGTCGGCAGCGCGACGTTCACGATCGACACGTCGAGGAAGGTCATGAAGCCGGCCAGGCAGAGGAACGCCAGGATGAGGCCGGGACGCCGGGCGGGCCCGGCCTCCGGCGTTGTGGTGGTGCGCAGGGACTCTTGGATCGACATGCCACTCCTCGAAGCGGGATGAGAACGGGGGAGGGAAAACGGGGACGGCGGGAGGGGCGTCGGCCTGCAACACCGGCGCTCTCTGGTGGCTTTCGGGAAGCTAGCATCCCCAGTAAAGTAGGTACCTAGTGCTGCACCGCGAAAGTTCGTGGAGGGGTGTTGGTCAGGTCGGCTGGTCGCCGAGGTAGAGGTAGCAGGCGCAGTCGAGGCAGTCCTCGGGACTGCCGAAGGGCAGGCCTGAGGGCAGGAAG
>NZ_JAPNLK010000248.1 GCF_026627505.1 Streptomyces sp. H27-H5
CAAGATGGACGACTACATGATCAAACGGAACGAGACCGCCCGCCCCTTCAAGTGGACCTACGCCGCCAGCCCCCTCCAGGAAGCCTGAACCCCCCTCCACGAACTTTCGCGGAGCAGCACTAGGCGCCCCGGCCGTGCCCCGCTCGGGCCCGGCCGCCGCGAGGACCGCCACCGCCATCGCACTCACCGCGAGTCCCGCGCCGGCGACCGCCACCGCCCGCCGCCGGTACCAGGGCGCCGGCGCCCCCGGCCCCCTCGCGCCCACCGGAGCCGGAGCCGGAGCCGGCTCGTGCTCGGGTTCGGGCTCCGGCTCAGGTGCGACGGCCGGCGAAGACACCGCCACCGGTGACGAAGGCAGCGCCACCGCCGGCGAAGGCACCGTCTCCGTTACCGCCTCCGCCGGCGCCCGGCGTCGCGCGTCGGCCAGCAGCCACGCCCGGTGCAGCTCCACCGCCTCCTCCCGGCCGGCCCCGCAGGCACGGGCGAAGCGGTCCACCACCGCGAACTCGGCGGGAACCGCCTCCCCCTTGCAGTACCGGTGCAGGGTCGACGTGCTGGTGTGCAGCCGGCGCGCCAGGACGCCGTAGCTGAGCCCCTCGCGCTCCTTCAGTTCCCGCATCAGCCGTGCGAAGTTCTCCGCCTCCGCCGACCGTTGCGCCTCGCCCACGACGTCCCCCCGTCCCGTGAATCCGTTCCACCCCAGCATCTTCCCCCAGGTGGAAGGCCGTAAGGGCGTTCCAGCGTCCCGAAACCGCCCCAATCCGTGGCGTGACGTGCCGCCCCGGGTAGAGGCTCTTCACCGAACAGCCACACCGACCGGAAACGGGGACCCGACCACCATGCTCCGACGCTTCAGCACCGCCTTCGCGACCACCGCCACCGCGGCCGCCGCGCTCCTCCTCGCCACCTCGGCCACCGCCACCGCGGCCGCCTCGGCACCCGGATTCCTGGGCGGCGCCGACCTGCCACCGCACCCCTCGTCCCCCTGGTACGCCGGCAAGGTCACCAAGGGCCTGCCCGAGTTCGCCCCGTTCTGCCTGGATGGGGTTCTGCCCGCGGCGGGCGGTTGGCACCGCGACTTCGGCACCGACTACGACACCGGCGCGACGCAGATCTCCGTGCGGACCGCCTCGAACGCCGCGGCCGCCAAGCTCGCGACCGCCCTGGAGCGCAAGGTCGCGGCCTGCGCCGCCGACTGGCTGCGGACCACCCCGGGCGGGACGGCCTCCTGGCAGGACTACGGGAAGCTGCCCGTCGAGGAGGGCGCGCACGTCTACGGGGTGCACACCTCCGTCCCGGACTCCGAGCCCGGCGTGCACCTGTACGGGATCGGCCGGGACGGCGTGACCGTGACCGTCGTGAAGTGGGGCCAGATGGGGAACCTGGGCGACGCGCCCGTGCCCGCGTTCAAGAAGACGACCACCACGGCGGTCAACAAGCTCAACCCCTGACCGGCCGGTGGTGGGACCATGGAGGTGAGGCCTCCGACGATTCGAGGCGATGACCATGCGTTCCGGTAACGAGCCGGTGACCGCCCGCAGCCCGCTGCGGCTGCGGTTCTGGTTGAGTCTGTGGGGGCTGATCTGGGCCGTCGCCGGGACGGCCGCGTTCTCGCTGGTCGGTCGTCCCGGGTGGGCGGCGGCCTGTGGGGTGATCGTCCTGCTCGCGGGTGTGGACCTGGCGGTGGTGGTGCACCACATCCACCAGGGCCCGCACTACCAGCCGGGCCCGGGCGTCCCTCCGTACGAGCCTCCCCGGAACTAGTAGGGCTTGGTCAGGTCGGGGCTGGTGTGGGTATGCCGCGGTGACAGGTGGGGCAGACGCCGGTCCATGTCGCGAGGAGGGTCTGCAGCTCGCGGACGACGCGGTAGAGGCTCAGGCCGGCGCCGTGTCTTTTGGGGCTCTGGCCAGTCGTTGCAGGGTGCAGAAGGCGTGCGCGACGGAGACGAGGGTGACGTGGTGGTGCCAGCCGTTCCAGGTGCGGCCCTCGAAGTGGGCGAGGCCCAGGGCCTGTTTCATCTCCCGGTAGTCGTGCTCGATGCGCCAGCGGAGCTTGGCGATGCGGACCAGGGTGGTCAGCGGGGTGTCGGCGGGCAGGTCGGAGAGCCAGAACTGAACGGGTTCGCTCTGGTCAGCCGGCCACTCGGCCAGGAGCCAGCACTCGGGCAGTTCCGGGCCGTCGGCGGCCTGGCGGACTTCGCGTCCGGCAGGCCGGATCCGCAAGGTCACGAACCGCGAGTACATGCGCTTCAAGCCGCTGCGGCCGGTGCCGGGCCGGGAGCCTTCACGCCATTGCACCGGTTTTGCGGCTTTCCGGCCCGCGGCGATGACCAGCTGTTTCACCGACTGTGGCTTGTCGGGGTACTTCGCCACCGGTGGGCGTCCGGTCCCGGAGTAGGGATCGGCCACGGGAACCGCGTGCCCGGGCTGGGCCGAGAGAGTGGTGGAGATTCCCACTACGTAGCCTAGTGCTGCACCGCGAAAGTTCGTGGAGGGGTGTTGGTCAGGCTGCTTCCTTGAGTGGGGTGCCCTTGTAGGTCCAGCGGAAGGGCTTGGCGTTCTCGTTGCGGTTGATGATGTAGCTGTCGAG
>NZ_JAPNLK010000249.1 GCF_026627505.1 Streptomyces sp. H27-H5
TTCCTGCCCTCAGGCCTGCCCTTCGGCAGTCCCGAGGACTGCCTCGACTGCGCCTGCTACCTCTACCTCGGCGACCAGCCGACCTGACCAACACCCCTCCACGAACTTTCGCGGTGCAGCACTAGCGGGGGAGGAGGGCGCGGACGGTCTTGCCGCCTTCGGGCTTGGGCGTGACGACGGTGGCGTGGGCGAGGTCGTTGACCATGTGCCAGCCGAACCCTCCCGTGCCGTGGACGAGGTCGGGGGTGCGCAGGCGCGGCATGCGAGGGCTGGAGTCGTCGACGGCGACCTCGATCGTGCCGGGGTGGGCGGTCAGGCGGAGCGTGTGGGTGCCGCCGCCGTGGCGCAGGGCGTTGGTGACGAGTTCGGAGACGACCAGGACCACGGTGTCGGCGTGCTCCGGGTCGACGGCCGGCACGAGGGTGTCCAGGAACGTCCGTGCGGTGTGGCGTGCCTCGGCGACGGCGGACAGGGACTGAAGGGCTGTGCGCTCGGTGCTCGTCGTGGTCATCTCGCGCTCCGGTCTCTGTTGTCGTGTCCGGCGTCCAGCCGTGCCTGCCGGGCCGTTTGTGCCCCGGACCGCCACTCTTCAATCCTGGTGGGCTTCGAATATCTACCTCATTCGGCACGCAGAAATCTGTGCCAGTCAGAGTAGACATCGGACGTCGGTGTGGTTATGGTTTCTCTCGTAATGCAGAGAGACAGCAGGGCCTGGCAGATACGAACTGCCGGGCAGCAGTAGTCGCAGTACCCGTAGTTGCAGTGTGTTGGACGGTGCGGTGGTGGAGTTTCGAAGCCAGAGCGGTTGCAGGACGGCGACGGGGCTGACGACCGGACCGGGTGGCCCGCGGTGATCAGGGGCCGCCATCGGAAGTACCGCAGTCAAAGCAGTGGTTGCAGTACCCGTAGTGAGTGCAGTTCGCAGTACCTCAGCAGTGAAGTCAGTGGAGTGGTACCTCGGTGAAGGCGTCGGCTGCGGGCGCGCGCATCGGGAGGTTCGGCAGTGGGGTTCCAAGCCAGAGCGGACGCAGGTTGGGCGACGGGGCTGGCTGCCGGAGTGTGGCGCTTGGTCAGGCCACGAGCGGTACACGCAGTGCGCAGTATCAGCAGTACCGAGTGGAGCAGTAACAGCAGTTCAGCAGTGTGTAGTCCCCATTTGGTAAGTAGTTGATCCCGAGGGATGAACGGAGGAGTTGGCGCCATCAGGATCGCCCGGGTGGAGTGTTGAGCCCGGGTACCGCAGGACATCGTGAGTGAGGTGGTCTCCGGTCAAGCAACCGCGATCCCCGCATCCCCGACAGAGCTCAGGTCGGGCAGGCGGACACAGTAGGCCGGCGCAGTACCAGGGCCGGTAGATGGTGTAGCAGTTCCTTCGGGGCCCGGGTGCCACACGGCGCCCGGGCCCCTCCGTACATCCAGAGCCGGTTCTCCCCCATCTGTTTCGCAGTGAGGTGCGGTGACAGCAGACGATTCGTTCGGTCGTCTCGATGACGACGACTACCCCGCCTACACGATGGGCCGTGCCGCCGAGATGCTCGGCACCACCCAAGGTTTCCTCCGCGCGATCGGCGAGCACCGCCTGATCACCCCGCTCCGCTCCGCGGGCGGGCACCGCCGCTACTCCCGCTACCAGCTGCGGATCGCGGCCCGTGCCCGCGAGCTCGTCGACCAGGGCACGCCGATCGAGGCGGCCTGCCGGATCATCGTCCTTGAAGATCAGCTCGAAGAAGCCCGGCGCGTCAACGCCGCCGCCGGCCGCGGCGCCGGATCGGCGAATCCATCGGCCGCGGCCTGAGGAGGATTGGAGCCGATGCCTCTTGGAGCAGCCCGCCCGCAGAGGCCGGGCATGATCCCCGCTCCTCGGCGGGCCCCCCGCCCCCACACCCCCACGGTGGTCCTCGCCGGCCGCTACGGCCTCCTGCGCCTGGCCGGTGAACTCGACCTGGAAACCGGGTCCGCCATCCGCGACGCGGTCCGCAGATGCCTCGACAACCGCCCCGCCCTCCTGCGCATCGACATCAGCGGGGTGTCCTTCTGCGACTGCTCCGGGATCGCCGCCCTGCTGTGGGCGAAGGCCGAAGCGGGCCGGGCCGGAACCGGCTTCCACCTGAGCGGGCCCGCCCAGCCCGTCGTCGCCCGCGTCATGGACGCCACCGGCACAGCAGCCGACCTCGGCCTGCTGCCACAACCCCCCGAGCAAAGCGGCGCCCGGCGAAAGATCCACGCGCCACAAACCCCGACACCCTCCGCCGGTCCCTGACCGAACGGGCCTGCCGGTGTCCGCCCCGAGCCGGATACCCCCCCGGGTGCGCGCCGCGTATCGGCGCGCAGTCCCCGAACTGCCGGAGCGGTGCACCGTGGTTGGGCCCGCCGCTCCGGCAGTCACCGGGCCCGGTCGGAAGATTTCAAGTCCAGTGAGACGGTCGTGACGCTATGAGGTTTGTGGTGCGGTTTCGCGCCGCTTGGCCGGGTCGTTGATCCAGGCTTTCTGGGGTATCTCGGGTGGTCGGGGGCGGCGGCCGA
>NZ_JAPNLK010000024.1:0-63515 GCF_026627505.1 Streptomyces sp. H27-H5
CGCCACACTCTCGATGACCAAGGCGGAAAGTCCCGAAAACACCACACCCACAAGGGCGTTGACTTCAAGCACGCCTCAGCATGACAGGAGGCAACGCACCGCTACCACCGATTACGGGACAGAGCCCTGGGGGCGGACCCTCAAAGCAGCTCGCGCAGGCGTTCGGCCAGCAGGTCCCAGCGCCACTTCTCCTCGACCCACGCGCGGCCCCGCTCGCCCATGCGGCGGCGCAGCTCCGGGTCCAGCAGCAGGGTGGCGATCCGGTCGGCCGCCTCCTCCGGGGAGCCGCCCCGGACCACCCAGCCGGTCTCCCCGTCCAGCACCGCGTCGGGGGCGCCGCCCGAGTCGCCCGCGACCACCGGGAGCCCCGTCGCGGAGGCCTCCAGGTACACGATCCCGAGCCCCTCGACGTCCAGTCCCCCGCGCCGGGTCCGGCACGGCATCGCGAAGACGTCCCCGGCGCCGTAGTGCGCGGGCAGCTCCGACCACGGGACCGCCCCGGTGAAGACCACGGAGTCGGCCACGCCCGTCTCGGCGGCGAGCCGGCGCAGGTCGGCCTCGTACGGGCCGCCGCCCACGATCAGCAACACGGCGTCGGGCACCGCGGCCAGGATCCGGGGCATGGCCTCGATGAGGGTGTCCTGTCCCTTGCGCGGGACCAGCCGGGACACGCAGACCACCACGGGCCGCTCGGCGAGCCCGAGCCGCGCCCGGACCTCCGCGCCGCCCGACTCGGGGTGGAAGGTCTTCTCGTCGACGCCGGGCGGGAGTTGGACCATCCGGGCGGCCGCCCGGTCCGTGATCGCCGAGGCGATCCGGGCGCGCGTGTACTCCCCGAGGTAGGTCAGGGTGTCGGTGCCCTCGCCGATCCGTCGCAGCAACTGCCGCGCGGCCGGCAACTGGGCCCAGCCGGCCTCGTGCCCGTGCGTGGTCGCGACCAGCCGCCGCGCCCCCGCCCGGCGCAGCGCGGGCCCCATCAGGCCGAGCGGGGCGGCCGCGCCGAACCACACCGACTCGCAGCCGTGTTCGCGCAGCAGGCCGACGGCCCGCCGGGTCACCCGCGGGGTCGGCAGCAGCATCGTCGTGCGGTCGCGCACCACCTGGAAGGGCTGCTCCGCGTCGAAGGCCTCGGTGGCCTCGCGGCCCTCGGCGCCGTGCTTCCAGGTGGAGGCGTAGACGACGATCCGGTCGGGATCCAGGCGCAGCGCCATGTTGTGCAGGAAGGCCTGGATGCCGCCCGGTCGCGGCGGGAAGTCGTTGGTCACGATCAGCGTCTTGTGCATCGTCAGCCAAAGTACCGGACGGTCCGGCGCGCACCCGCGCGGTCCCCGCCGGCCCTCCCCCGCCCTCGGCGGCACGCCCCCGCCGGAGGCCCGGCGGGAGGCCGGGCGGGCGGGTGCCCGGGCCAGGGGCTACGGGGCTCCCAGTTCCCCGCTCAGGGCCGCCTGCCAGGCCGTCGTCAGGCCCGCCAGGTCGCCGCCGATCGTCTCCGCCAGCGCCGTCGGCAGCGGCTCGCGGCCCGCCGACTCGTAGAGCCGGACGAGCGTGGCGTCGCCCCACTTGGCCGCGATCAGCCGGCAAGCCAGCCAGGAGCCCTCGTACGCGCGGGCCAGCGCGTCCGGGTCCCCGCCGAACGCGAAGGCCTCGTTCGAGGGCAGCGCGGCCGGCAGTTCACCGCGCCGCACGGCCCGGCCCAGCGCGGGGGCCGCCTCGGCCGGCGTGCTCGCGGTGTCCCGGTAGGCCACCCGGTCCGCGAAGCCCTCGGAGAGCCACAGCGGGGTCTCGGCGGTGGTCGCGGCGCGGGTGGCCACGTGGGTGACCTCGTGGGTCAGCACGATCCGGCGGCCCGCCCCCGACAGCTGGGCGTACCCCTCGGGGTTGACGACCACCCGGTCGGCCGGCGCGGGCCCGGCCCCCGCCTTGCCGGTGGTGACGGCCCCCATGCCCCGGTACGCGGCGGCGGGCTGCCCCAGCAGCGCGGCCATGGCGTCCAGCGTGCCCGGGACCAGCACCACCACCCGCCCCGCCCAGGGCCCCGGCCAGGCGGCGTCGACCGCGGGCACCGCCCGGTCGGCCTCGGCGGCGATCCCGGACAGGGTCTGCCGGGTCTGTCCGACGCCGAGCACCAGCGCGTGCGCGCCCCGGACCACCGTCGGGTCGCCCTGGTCCCACAGTTGCGGCGGGGCTCCCGGGGCGGGTCGGTCGCCGGTCACCCGCCAGGTCCCGTCGTCCCGGGTCAGGTCGACCTCGCGGGCCGATTCGGCGGGGGCCGCGTCGTGGCCGGTCAGCCGGTAGTGGAGCCGGGCCCGCGCGAGCGCCCGGTCGCCGTCCCGCCGGACCGAGGCGACCTCGTACGACCAGCCCTCCAGCGGGATCCCGGCGAGCCGCGCGGGCGGGGCCGCGGACCAGTCGGCCACGGCGCGCCGGACGCCGGGGTCCAGGGGGGCGGCGCCGGACAGGCCGCATCCGACCAGGAGCGCGCACAGCAGCAGGGGCAGGACTCGTACGACCGGCCGATGACGCGGGAGCATCAGTCGATCGTACGCAGCGTCCGCCTCAGGGCCGGGTCACCGAGGACACCGGCATCATGCCGACGGGGTCGTAGCGCACCCGCGCGCCCGGGTAGGGGGCGTGGACCACCTGACCGTTGCCGACGTACATGCCTACGTGGCTGGCGTCCGAGCGGTACGTCACCAGGTCGCCGGGCCGGGCCTGCGACAGCGGCACCTGCCGGCCCGCGTGCCGCTGCGCCTGCGAGGTGCGCGGCAGCGAGACACCGGCCTGGCGGTAGGACCACACCATCAGCCCGGAGCAGTCGAAGCCGGAGGGGCCGGTGGAACCCCACACGTACGGGCGACCCACGGCGGCCCGGGCCGCCATCACGGCGGTCGCGGCCCGGCCCGAGGACGCGCCGGCGGAGGGGATCTCGGGGAGCGAGCCGGGCCGGTCGCCCGAGCGGGAGGCGTGTTCGAAGTCGGCCCGTTCCTGCGAGGGCATCGCGTTCAGCAGCCGGCGGGCGGCGGCGAGCTTCGCGGTGACGGACCGCTTGTGCCGGGCGACGTCCGTGCGCAGGGCGTCCAGTTCGGCGAGCTTGTGGGAGGCCTCGCGGCGTTGCAGGGCGATCCGGCGCTGCTCCTCGCGGAGTTCGTCGAGTTGGGAGGCCTGGCGGTCGCCGAGCCGGCCCAGGACGGCCGCCTTGTCGAGGTAGTCGTCGGGATTGTCCGACAGCATCAGCGAGAGGGTGGGGTCCATGCCGTCCGAGCGGTACTGGGCTCCGGCGAAGGCGCCGAGGACCCCGCGCATGGTGTTGATGCGGTCCTGGCCCCGGGCGACCGAGTCCTGGGCGCGGCTGATCTCGGCGCGGAGCCGGCCGGCCTTCTCACCGGCCTCGTTGAAGCGTTCGGTGGCCTGCTCGGCTTCCTCGAAGAGCCGGTCGACTTGGGCTCGGGCGCCCGCCGAGGGGTCCTGCGGGAGACCGGGGGCCGCGCCGGCGGGTGCTCCCGTCATGGCGACCGCGGCGGTGGCCGCTGCGGCGGTGAGGACGGTGATCTTCGTGTTCCGGTCGAGGCCGGTGAGGCCGGGCCGGCGATGGGACGCCACGTGGAACCGCTCCCTTCCGCTTGCGCGGGGCCCGGGTCCGCCCTCCGTGGACGGCCGTGTGCCGGGTTCCGCGCTGGCAGACAGTAGCGGCGCGACGGGGCGCCGACCAACGACCGTCGGGGGCCGGGTACACCGGCGCCCCGCCGGAGACGCAGGTCACCGGCGGGGCGCGAGGTCAGAGCGGGGCCGCGCAATTCGCCCGGATGGGCGGTGCGTGGCGCGCCTCCCCGGTCCGGGGAGGCGCGGGGTCAGCCGACGCGGACGCCGAACTGGAAGGGCATGTTCCTCATGGCTTCGTACTTGACGCCGCCCCGGGGGTTGGAGGCGTGGAAGACCTGGCCGTTGCCCGCGTAGAGGCCGACGTGGTGCAGGTCGTCGTAGAAGAACACCAGGTCACCGGGCTGGAGCTGGCTCATGCCGATGCGCGTGCCGTCGTTGACCTGCGTGTAGGTGGTGCGGCTGATCTGGACGCCGGCCTGTCCGTAGGCCCACTGCGCCAGGCTGGAGCAGTCCCAGTACGCCATGCCGGTGGAGCCCAGGTTGTAGCCCTTGCCCTCCTGGGTCAGGGCGGCGGCGAGTGCCTGCGCGGCCCGCCCGGAGCCCTTCACCGCACCGGGCTTGGCGCCCCCGCCGGCGGCCTTGGCAGCCTCCTCGCCCGCCTTGGCCTCCGCGTTCTTCAGCTGGCTGCGCTCTTCCGCGGTCAGCGAGTTGAGGTGGGCCTGGGCTTCGGCGAGCTTGCGCTGGGCGGTGGCCTTCTTCTCGGCCAGCTCCTTGCGGGTGGCGTCGAGGTCGGCGAGCTTGGCACCGGCCTCCGCGCGCTGCTGCGCCAGGGTCCGCTGCTTGGTCTGGATCTGGGATATCGCCTCGACCTGCTTGCCGCTCATCTGCTGGAGCATGGAGGACTTGTCGAGGTAGTCCTGCGGGTTCTCGGCGAGGAGCAGTTCCATGGACTGGTCGAGGCCGCCGCCGCGGTACTGGGCCGTGGCCATCGAACCGAGCGTGTTGCGCAGGTCGTTGAGGTCCGCCTGGCCGCGCGCGACCTGGTCCTGGAGCCGGCCGATCTCCTTCTCCAGCTTGTCCTGGCGGTCCTTGGCCGCGTTGGCCTTCTCGCCGGCCTGCTCGGACTCCTCGTAGAGGGCGTCGACCTGCTCCTTGACCTCATCCTTCTTCGGCTTGTCCGGGGCGGCGTGGGCCGACTGGGCGGAGAGGGCGACGGCCGCGGTGGCGAGGGCGGTGAGGACGCTCACGCGCGTGCGGGTCGGCGGCTTGGGTCGACGGTGGGACGCCACGAACGCGAGCTCCTTCTTCCTGGAGCCGCCGAAGACGGTCACACACTCGGCAGCACGCCTCCGCCGACACCCCGAATGAGTGAACGACCGTACGAAGGTTTGAACAGACCCTAGTGACCCGGCTGTGATCAGTTCAAATCCTCGAAGGCAAAATTCCGGTCGCCGACCGGCTTCTTTACCGTCTTCGCACGCTCCGTACCGGTCAGTTGACGGTACGTTCCCTCCACCGCCCCGCCAATACCGGCATTGCGCACAGCCGTTGCAGGAAGGGACAGAAGCCGCAGGTACTACGAAACCCGGGCGAGCCGCTTCAGCAGCAGCGCGGACGCCACCGGCCGGGCACCCGCCTTCGCCACCCCGTCGGCCACCTCGCGGTCCGTGGAGACCACGACCACGGGCCGGCCGGCGGGCTCGGCCCGCACCAACTGGCGGATCAGCTCGTCCGCCGTCACCCCCGCCTTGGAGAACAGCACCCGCACCCCGCGCGGCGGGGCGAGCAGCACCGGGGCCGCCAGCTCCGCACCGTCGAAGACACAGGTCATCTCCGCGCCCGTCTGCGCGGCCAGCATCGAGAGCCCACCCAGCAGGCGAAGCCGCTGCTTCTCCAGCGGCATCGTCGGATAGCCGGTCTTGGTCACGTTGTAGCCGTCGATCACCAGATGCGCCTGGGGCAGCGCCAACAACTGGTCCAGCAGCGCCGGATCGGTCTCCGACAGGGCCCGCGCCGCGATGTCCTTCGGGGTCATCCGGCCCGGCTCCACCGCCTCCACGGTGTCCGCGGGCCGGGTGGACACGGGCGGCAGCGCCAGCTCGCGGCGCAGTCCGGCCGCCGCGTCCAACACGGTGTCCAGGAGCAGCCGCAGCCGCATGTCCTCGATGCTGCGTCCCTCGCGGGTGGCCCGGCGCGAGGTCTCCAGCGCCGATTCCACCTCCGCGAGACGGGACTTGAGCCGCCGCGTCTCGCTCTCGGCGGCCGTCACCTGCGCCGCCGCCTCACCGCGGATCCCGTCGATCTCGGCGTTGACCTTGCGCAGGGCCGCCTCGCCCCGCTTGACGTCGCTGAGGGCGCTGCGCAGCTTGCGCTGAAGCGATTCCGCTTCCTTGCGCGCCGCGTCCAGCTCGCCGCGCACCTGTTCACCGCCGCTGCGCTGCAGTTCGCGTACGTGCGCCAGCTCCTCGCGGAGCCGCTCCAGTTCGCGCCGGGTCTCGTCGCCGACCCGCTCGGCGTCGGCGCGCTGCGCCTCCTCGCCCGCGGCGGCCACCAGCTTGACCCAGCCGGCCGGCCGCAGCACGTACGCGGCGGCCGCCACGTCCAGCGGGTCGGCGGCGGCCGGCGGTGCCCCGGACTCCAGGGCACCGGCCAGCTCGGTCTGCGCCTCGCGGAGCTTCTCGGCGACCCGGCCGCGGAAGACGGCGTCCGTCTCCACGGCCGCGGCCATGGCGTTGCCCGCGAACTTGGCACGCCGGGTCGGGGTGAACCTGGCGTACTGGCGCAGCTGCGCCGGGAGGTCCCCGACCGTCAGTCCGCCGAAGGCGTCCGAGACGAGTGCGACGACCCTGCGCCGCACGCCTTCCGGCAGCGGGCGGTCGAGCACCTCGGCGGCGTCGCCGGCCGCGTCGGCCGGCTCAGCGCCGCTTGCTGGCTCCACAATCCGTCACCCCTACCGTGATCTACCTGTGGGCCCGGCTCCCTCAGGAGTCCGCGCCCGGCCTGTCCACGAGCTCGATCTGGTCCACCGCGTTGCACCAGCGACAGCGAACCGACTCGATGGTCTCATTGACCACCTCTCGCTCCTCGACCTTGGGCTCCCCGGCGAGGTCCAGGTGGATGTACTCCACGACCTTCGACGAACGGGTCACGTCGAAACGCGTGAGGTTGCCGCACAGGGTGCAGCGCCACCGGGTGGTGTCGGTCGGCTGGGGAACCGTCATCAGGCCGCTCTCTCCTTCGTGGCTCTTTCAGTTTCAATTAAAGCGGCCCGCTGAGCCGTACGGCGGACCGCAGCTCGTAACCCTACGGCCTGCCACCGCCCCGAGGGGGTCCGGTTGGGTCATGCTCGGTCGCATGATCGTAAGGTGGCAGGCCGTCCGCGAGGCCTCCAGGGGCCCGGTGATCACCCACGCGCTGATCGCCGGCTGCTGCGTGGTGTTCGTCCTCGGTCCGGCGTCGGGCATGAATCCGGTCTACGGGACCGGCGACGAGCTGCTCGCGCGGGGCACCGACTACTTCCGGCGCTGGGGCGTGGTTCCCGACCAGCTCCTGTCCGGATCGGCCCGGGCGCTGCTCACCCCGCTGACCGCGCTGTTCGTCCACGGCAGCTGGCTGCACCTGCTGGGCAACATGCTCTTCCTGTACGTCTTCGGCGCGATGACGGAGGCCCGGATGGGCCGCCCGGCCTTCCTCGTCTTCTACGTCTGTACGGGCTACCTCGCCCTGGGCGCCTACGCGGCGGCCAACGCCTCCTCCGACCAGACCCTGGTCGGGGCGTCCGGCGCGATCTCGGCGGTGCTCGGGGCGTTCCTGTGCCTGTTCCCGCGCGCCCGGGTCACCAGCCTGTTCCCGTTCCTGTTCTTCCTGCCGCTGCGCTTCCCCGCCTGGATCGTGCTGGTGTTCTGGTTCGCGTTGCAGTGGGTGGCCGCGCACCGGGCGGAGAGCGGTCCGGGAGTCGCCTATCTGGCCCACGTGGTGGGCTTCTCCCTGGGCTTCGGCTACGCGTGGGTGCGTTACCGGCGTGCGACTAGAGTGAGGCGACCAGTGACTGCCGGCGAGGGAGAAAGCCAACCGTGATCACCGCGATCGTGCTCATCAAGACCAGCGTGGACCGCATCCCCGAGATCGCCGAGTCCATCGCCGCGCTGGACAGCGTCAGCGAGGTCTACTCGGTCACCGGTACCTACGACCTGATCGCCCTGGTCCGGGTGGCCCGCCACGAGAACCTCGCGGACATCATCCCGGGCAGCATCAGCAAGATCCCGGGCGTCGAGGCCACGGACACGCACGTGGCGTTCCGCACGTACTCCCAGCACGACCTGGAAGCCGCCTTCGCGATCGGCCTCGACGCGTAGTTTCCGGCCGGGCGTGTCGACGGCCGGCAGCCCTCGCGACGGCCGAAAGCCCCGGCGGGAATCCTCCCGACCGGGGCGCGCGGCGTTCAGGGCCGACGCGGACGGTCGGCACGGGGTTCGGGCGGTGGGCACGGGGTCGGGCGGTCGACCACACCGGGTCTGACGGCCACACCGGGTCTGACGGCCGGGACGGCTCAGACGGCCGGGACGGCTCAGACGGCCGGGACGCAGCGGCCCTCTTCGGTGCGGTACCGCCACTTGGCCCCGTCGGCGACGAGTTCCTTGACCGCGCCGACGAACCGCTCGACGTGCTCGTCGGGGGTGCCGGCGCCGAAGCTGACGCGGATCGCGTTGAGCGAGCGCTCCCCCGGACCGGCCTCCGGCGCCCCGCACTCCCCCGGCTCCTGCGGCTCGCTGCCGAGCAGGGTGCGGACCAGCGGGTGGGCGCAGAACAGGCCGTCGCGGACGCCGATGCCGTACTCCGCGGAGAGGGCGGCGGCGAAGTGCGAGCTGTTCCAGCCGTCGACGACGAAGGAGATGACGCCGACGCGCGGGGCGTCGTCCCCGAAGAGGGACAGCACGCGGACCGCCGGGACGTCGGCCAGGCCCTCGCGGACCTTCGCGATGAAGTGGTTCTCGCGGGCGACCAGGTTCTCGAACCCGGCCTCCTTCAGGGCGCGGCAGGCGGAGGCGATGGAGTAGACGCCGATGACGTTCGGGGAACCGGCCTCGTGGCGGGCGGCCGTGGTGTGCCACTCGACGTCCACGCCGCCGTCCTCGCGGCGGGCCACCTTGCGGGAGGCGCCACCGCCGGCCAGATACGGCTCGGCGGCCTGGAGCCAGTCCGCGCGGCCGGCGAGCACGCCCGAGCCGAAGGGCGCGTACAGCTTGTGTCCGGAGAAGGCGACCCAGTCCACGTCCAGCTCTTGGACGGACACGGGGTGGTGCGGGGCCAACTGGGCGGCGTCCAGCACGATCCGCGCGCCGTGGGCGTGCGCCGCCGTGGCGAGTTCCCGTACGGGCCACAGTTCCCCGGTGACGTTGGACGCCCCGGTCACGCACACCAGCGCGGGACCGTACGGATCGCGCCCGGCCAGCGCCCGCTCCAGGGTCTCGACGGCCTGGGCCGGGGTGCGCGGCGCGTTGAGGTAGGTGACCTGCGCGTCCCCCCAGGGCAGCAGGGAGGCGTGGTGCTCGGTCTCGAAGACGAAGACCTGGCAGTCGGCCGGGAGCGCGGCGGCGAGCAGGTTCAGGGAGTCGGTGGTGGACCGCGTGAAGATCACCTGGTCCTCGGCGCGGCAGTCGAGGAACTCCGCGACGGTGACCCGGCTCTGCTCGAACAGGTCGGTGGAGAGCTGTGAGAGGTACCCGGCGCCCCGGTGCACGCTGCCGTAGTACGGGGCGTAGGCCGCCACGTCGTCCCAGACCCGCTGCAGGGCGGGGGCGCTGGCCGCGTAGTCGAGGGCGGCGTAGGTGACCTCGCCGCCGGTGACGAGCGGCACGGTGACGTCACGGCCGAGCACGGGCAGCGGCTCGACACAGGCGGGGTCGGCGGCGACGTCGGCGGTGGTGACGGCGGTGTTCAGGGATGCGGACATGGCGGAATCTCCCGGCAGGCAGGGCTGAATGGCTTCGGTGTGCCCGTACGCGGGTGCGGCTCGGCGGCCGACCGGAGGGGCACGGGGATGACCTCGGAGCACGGGAGGGCGTACACGGGTACGCGAAGAGGACCCTGTTCCGAGGGGTGAAGAAGGGGCGGAGTCGCCCTATCGCATTCGCTTGCTCACGGAAAACACTCCTCGAGAGACCAGGATCCCTGGTGTCGAGGGATCCGCGCTTGCCGTAGACCTCACTGCCTACGGCCTGGTCATCACCCGGGGCACCCCGCCACGGAAGGAGGGTTGCCGGACAGCAAGCCGGGGCCTAAACGCTGTCACTCGTGACCTGGGCAGAATCCTGCCACACGATCCGTCGTGCGCAAGACCCCGGTCCGCATCGTGGACCGGGGTCGGCTGTTTCACGCCGTTCGGACGAGCCGGCCTACGCGTTGCTGGCGTTCACCCAGCGCTCCAACGAGGCCCGCGCGGATCCCGAGTCGATGGACTGCGCCGCCCGGGTGATGCCGGCCGCGATCTGCTCCTCCAGCGAGCCGCTGCCCGGGTCCAGCGCCACCAGGGCGGCGGCCGCGTTCAGCAGGACGGCGTCGCGCACCGGGCCGGTCTCGCCCGCGAGCAGGCGCCGGGCGACGTCCGCGTTGTACGAGGCGTCCTCGCCCCGCAGCGCGGACACGTCGACCACGTCGATCCCGATGTCGCGCGGGTCGAAGGGCAGTTCGGTGACCGATCCGTCCCGTACCCACCACACCCGGGAGGTGCCCGTGGTGGTCAGCTCGTCGAGGCCGTCGTCGCCCCGGAACACGAGCGCCGAGGAACCGCGTTCGGCAAGGACGCCCGCGACGATGGGCGCCACCCGGGGGTCGGCCACGCCGGTCGCCTGGGCGCGGACGCGGGCCGGGTTGGTCAGCGGGCCGAGGAAGTTGAACAGGGTCCGGATGCCCAGCTCCTTGCGCGCCGCCGCCACGTGCCGCAGCGCGGGGTGGAACTTCACGGCGAAGCAGAAGGTGATGCCGGCTTCCTCGGCGACCTGCGCCACCCGCGCGGGGGTGAGGTCGAGGTTGACGCCGAGCTTCTCCAGGACGTCCGAGGAGCCGCTCGCGGAGGAGGCGGCCCGGTTCCCGTGCTTGACGACCTTGGCGCCGGTACCGGCCACCACGATCGCCGACATCGTGGAGATGTTCACCGTCTTGGCCCCGTCGCCGCCGGTTCCGACGATGTCCACGGTCCGGCCGGGCACCTCGATCAGGTTCGCGTGCTCGTACATGCTCCCGACGAGCCCGGCGATCTCCTCGACCGTCTCGCCCTTGGCCCGCAGCGCCACCACGAAGCCGGCGATCTGGGCGTCGGTGGCCTCGCCGCGCATGATCGTGTCCATGGCCCAGGCGGTGTCCTCGGCGCGCAGGTCCCGGCCGGTCAGCAGGGCGTCGAGCACGCCCGGCCAACCGCGGGCCGCCACGCTGTCGCCGCCTGCCGGGGTCACAACGTCCATGGTCCGCTCCTGCGCTAGTGGGCCGCCCTGTGCTCGCCGCCCACGTCTGATGGGAAGGGCTTCAGCCTATCCAGCCGCGCAGGACGGCAAAGAGCCCCGTCCAGGGTCTGGACGGGGCTCTCGCCGTGGCGACACCAGGATTGACCGGAATCAATCCCTCATGCGGGTGCGGTCAAACGGTCACGCGGGATCAGTGGTGGCCGTGGCCACTCTGGATCTCCTTGTACTCCTCCACCGTGGGCTTCGGAATCTGGTTGTTCTCCGCGTAGAAGCCCTTGCTGAGCTTCGCGCGGAGCTTCTCCGCGGCCGTGAGCTTGCGCTCGACGCCGTTCTCGTCGACCGTCGGGCCCAGCTCGATCGGCCGGTACTGCTCGTGCGCGGTGAGCGTGTGCAGCTGGGACTGCGGGAGCGGCTCGTGGACCTCGACGAACTCACCGTGCGGCAGGCGCTTGATGACACCGGTCTCGCGACCGTGCAGCACCTTGTCGTGGTCCCGGCGCTGAAGGCCGAGGCAGATCCGCTTGGTGACGATGAAGGCGAGGACCGGGACGACGAAGAAGCCGATCCGGACGAACCAGGTGATCGAGTTGATCGACAGGTGGAAGTACTGGGCGAACATGTCGTTGCCGCCGCCGATGAGGAGCACGATGTACTCCGCGATCCAGGCGACACCGAAGCCCGTACGGGTCGGGACGTTGCGCGGGCGGTCCAGGATGTGGTGCTCGCGCTTGTCCCCGGTGACCCAGGACTCGATGAACGGCCAGACGGCGATCGCGCCCAGCACCAGCGGGAAGAGCAGCAGCGGGATGAACACGCCCAGGACGAGGGTGTGGCCCCACAGGTTGATCTCCCAGCCCGGCATGGCTCGGATCAGGCCTTCCGGCATGCCCATGTACCAGTCGGGCTGCGCGCCGGTGGACACGTGGTCCGGGCGGTACGGGCCGAGCGCCCAGATCGGGTTGATCGAGGCGATCGCCGCGATGGCCGCGATGACACCGAAGACCAGGAAGAAGAAGCCTCCGGCCTTGGCCATGTAGACCGGCAGCAGCGGCATGCCGACGACGTTCTTGTTCGTCTTGCCGGGGCCGGCGTACTGGGTGTGCTTGTGGAACACGACCAGGATCAGGTGGGCCACCAGCAGGCCCATCATGATGCCGGGCAGCAGCAGGATGTGGACCGAGTAGAACCGCGCGACGAAGTCGCCGCCCGGGAACTCCCCGCCGAAGAGGAACATCGACAGGTAGGTGCCCACGACCGGGACCGACAGGATGGCGCCCTGCATGAAGCGGACACCGGTGCCCGAGAGCAGGTCGTCCGGCAGCGAGTAACCGGTGAAACCGGTGAACATGCCGAGGACCAGCAGCAGGAAGCCGAAGATCCAGTTGACCTCGCGGGGCTTGCGGAACGCACCCGTGAAGAAGACGCGCATCATGTGCACGACCATGGCCGCGACGAAGATCAGCGCCGCCCAGTGGTGGATCTGCCGGATGAGCAGACCGCCGCGGACGTCGAAGCTGATGTCCAGGGTCGAGGCGAAGGCCTCGGACATCTGGACGCCCTGCATCGGCACGTACGAGCCGTGGTACACGACCTCGTTCATGCTCGGGTGGAAGAACAGCGTCAGGTACACACCCGTGAGGATGATGATGACGAAGGCGTAGAGGCAGATCTCACCCAGCATGAAGGACCAGTGGTCCGGGAAGATCTTGCGCATGTTCGCCTTGGCGAGGCCGTAGATGCCCAGGCGACCGTCCGCCCAGTCCGCTACGCGCTCGCCGGCGGGCGCTTTGCGCGCGCTGGTGTCAGTGGTGGCAGTGCTCATCCGCGCTCCCAGAAAGCAGGACCGACGGGCTCTTCGAAGTCGCCGAGCGCCTCGAGGAAACCTTCGTCATTGACGCCGATCCGCAGCTGCGGAAGCGCGTGACCAGCCGGGCCGAAGATGACTCGGGCGCCGTCGGAGAGGTCGAAGGTGGACTGGTGGCACGGGCAGAGCACATGGTGCGTCTGCTGCTCGTACAGGCTGATCGGGCAGCCGACGTGGGTGCAGATCTTGGAGTAGGCGACGATCCCGTCGTGGGACCACTCCAGCTCCTGCTTGTCCTTGATGTCGTCCGGCTGGATGCGGACGATCATCAGGGCAGCCTTGGCGATCTGTGTCTGGAAGTCGTGCTGCTCCTCCTCCAGGCCTTCCGGCCGGGCGAAGGTGAGCGAGCCGACGATGACGTCCTCGGGACGCAGCGGCTCGTTCGTGTTGTCGTTGATGAGCAGCTTGCCCTTGGCCCACATGGTCTTGCGGAGCTTGTCCTCGGGCAGCGGGCCCAGGTCGCGCATCAGGATGACACCGGAGAGCGGCAGCAGGGCCAGCGCGCCGAACATCGTGTTGCGGATCAGCTTGCGTCGACCGATGTCGGACTCGCGCGCGCCGTCGGCGAAGTCCGCGAGGACCTTCGCCTTGACCTCCGGCGGGGAGGCGATGGCGTGCCGCTCGTCGGCGACCTCGACGTCGGACATCAGGGTGCGGGCCCAGTGGACCGCGCCCGCGCCGATGCAGAAGAGGGCCACGCCCAGGGTCAGACCCAGGGCGAAGTTCAGGCCGCTCACCTTCCCGACGGGGAAGATGTAGACGATCTTGTCGATCGGGATGGCCACGTACGAGGCGATGAAGCCGATCGTGGCCAGCATCGACAGCGTGAACAGCATCGCGACCGTACGCTCGGACCGCTTGGCGGCCCGCTCGTCGATGTCCTGGATGCGCGGCTTGTGGACCGGAAGGCCCGGGTCGGCGAACGGATCGTCCGCGACCGCTACGCCACCGTGGTGCGCGTCGCCCTGCTCGCTCGGCAGGTGCTTCTCTTCGGGAATGTCTTGGCTACTCATGACTTCTTGGCCTTAGCGGTGTGGGCCGCGACCCAGACGGCGACAGCGATCAGCGCACCCAGACCGAAGATCCAGCCGAACAGACCCTCGGACACGGGGCCGAGGCCACCGAGCTTGAGACCACCGGGGCTGTTCGACTTCTCGCCGTTCACGTTCTGGAGGTACGCGATGATGTCCTTCTTCTGCTTCTCCGGCATGGTGCTGTCCGGGAAGGAGGGCATGTTCTGCGGGCCGGTGAGCATGGCCTCGTAGATGTGCTTCGGCTCGACGCCCTCAAGGTTGGGGGCGTACTTGCCGTGCGTCAGGGCGCCGCCCTCGCCGGTGAAGTTGTGGCACTGCGCGCAGTTGTTGCGGAACAGCTCACCACCCTTGGCGATGTCGGCTCCTGCCGGGTCGTACTGCTTCTCGGTCGGCGTGATCGGGCCGGCGCCGAGAGACGAGATGTACGCGGCCAGCTGGTCGATCTGGGCCTGCGAGTAGATCACGGGCTTCTTCGGCACCTGGGCGCCGGGCTGCTGGGCGGGCATGCGGCCCGTGCTCACCTGGAAGTCGACGGCGGCGGAGCCGACGCCGACCAGGCTCGGGCCGTCAGAGGAACCCTGACCGCCGGTTCCGTGGCAGCTTGCGCAGCCCACGGCGTAGAGCTTCTTGCCCTCCTCGATGGCGAGGGACTGGGCGGTTTCATCGGCCTGCGCCTTGCCCGCGGGGGCAAAGGCGGCGTAAAGCCCCCCAGTGGCCGCCAGCGCGAAGAGTAGAACGACGACCGCCGCCAGCGGATGGCGTCGTCGTGCGGAGAGCTTTTTCACGGATTACCCCGGTGTCAGGATCTTCTGCGTCGGTGTTTCTGGATGGAGTGCCGGGTCGGGCCCGGCGACGTGTTCGCTACTTGATCAGGTAGATCGTCGCGAAGAGGCCGATCCAGACGACATCGACGAAGTGCCAGTAGTAGGACACGACGATGGCCGACGTGGCCTGTTCGTGGGTGAACCTCTTGGCCGCGTACGTCCGGCCGAGGACCAGCAGGAAGGCGATGAGACCGCCCGTCACGTGCATGCCGTGGAAGCCGGTGGTCAGGTAGAACACCGATCCGTACGGGCCGGACGAGAGAGACATGCCCTCGTGCTTGACCAGCTCGGTGTACTCGAACACCTGGCCGCCAATGAAGATCGCCCCCATGACGAACGTGATGATGAACCACGTCCGGAGCTTCTTCACGTCACCGCGCTCGGCGGCGAACACGCCGAGCTGGCAGGTGAGCGAGGAGAGCACCAGGATCGTCGTGTTCGTCGCCGAGAAGGGCAGATTCAAGGCCGAGGCCTGTTCTGTCCAGTACTCGGCACCCGTCACTGATCGCAGGGTGAAGTACATCGCGAAGAGGGCCGCGAAGAACATCAGCTCGGAACTCAACCAGATGATGGTTCCGACGCTGACGAGGTTCGGCCGGTTGACCGTCGGGTGCGCGTGCCCGGTATCTACTGTCGTTGCTGTCGCCACGACCGACATTATGTCGGTCGCTTATCCCGCCCTCACCCCGGGGGGTGCCGTTCGGAGTGTCAGGGGCGTGTGCAAGGCCCGAACGGCCCATCAGATCGGGTCCCGGACGGGTACTCGCGAGGCTGTGCGAACCGATGTTGACACCGGGTCGGACGGAGTAGCATCCCGCGCAACATCAACGTGATTCACGGGACACGTGGAGGAACGAAATGCGGGCGACTGCGCGAGTTCTGGTCTACAGCGACGACGCGGGCACCCGGGAGCAGGTGCGGCTGGCCGCCGGACGCAGGCCGGCCGCGGACCTGCCGCCGGTGGAGTTCCTGGAGTGCGCGACCCTTCCGGCGGTCCTGTCCGCGCTGGACGCGGGCGGCATCGACGTGTGCGTGCTGGACGGGGAGGCCACCCCCGTCGGGGGCATGGGGGTGTGCCGGCAGATCAAGGACGAGATCTTCCGCTGCCCGCCGGTCCTGCTGCTCATGGGGCGCCCCCAGGATGCCTGGCTGGCCACCTGGAGCCGCGCGGACGCGGCGGTGACCCTTCCGGTGGACCCGGTGGACTTCCCGGAGGTCCTGGCGGGCCTGCTGCGGCCCCGGCTGGCCCTGGACGCGTAAACGGCGCGGCGCCGCGTGCAAACGGCCCACGGGGGCCCGTACGGGCCCCCGTGGGCCGATCGAGGGCCTCTTTCGGGGGGTTCTGCGCGCCCGCGCGCGCCGGTTCAGACCTGCGGGCGGAGTCGGGCCTGGTCGACGGGGCTGCGGCCGTCCTGCGTGCCCTTGAGGAGGGCGCTGCCCTCGCGCCACTCCTTCCACTCCATGTTCCAGTCGCCGAAGCCGTTCCCGAAGGTGTCCATGTCGTCGCCGATGCTGTTGATCACCTTGACGACGTCGCCCTCGGTGATGTTCTCGTAGAACCAGGCGGCGTTGCCCGTGCTCATGCCGGTGCAGCCGTGGCTGACGTTCTCGTAGCCCTGGGAGCCGACGGACCACGGGGCGGCGTGCACGTATTCACCACTCCAGGTGACGCGCGTCGCGTAGTAGACGGGCAGGTTGTAGTACTCGCTGCCGCCGATGCCCACGGTGTCGCCGCGCATCTGGACGAAGTACTGCTTGCCGAGGACCACCTTGATCCCGTTTCGGGTGGAGAAGCCCGGCTTTCCGGTGGTCACCGGAATGGTGTTGATCACTTCTCCGTTGCGGCGGAAGGTGAGGTAGTGCGAGGAGGCGTCGGTGGTGACCTCGACGCGGTCGCCGATCTCCAGCTTCAGCGGCTTGGCCGCGGCGCCGTAGAGGTCGTCGGTGATCCTGACGCCCTCCAGGTTGCTCCGTACGGACACGGTGGTGTTGGCCGGCCAGTACTCCTTGGGCCGGAAGTGCAGGTTCTTGTCGTCGACCCAGTGCCAGGCGCCCTCGACGCCCTCCGGTGTGTCGACGACCAGGCCGCGCTCGACCAGCGCGCGGGCGGCCTTGTCCTTGACGGGTTCGTTGAGTTCGGCCGTGATGGGCTGTCCGACGCCGTACTTGCCCTCCTCGGGCCCGAACTCGACCTGGAGGACCCCTTTGGAGGGCGTGGTGTCGAACGCCATCGTGCGCTGCCCCGGAGCGCCCCTCTCGTCCTCCGTGTTGACGGTGACGGTGTAGCGGACGCCGGCGGCCAGCGGGACCGTGCTGTGCCACCGTTCGCCGGTGGCGGTGAGTTCGCCGGCCAGGCGGCGGCCGTGGGTGTCGACGACGGTGACGTCGGTGATCCGGCCGCCGCCGCTCTTCGCGGTGATCTCCAGTGGCCGGTTGTGGTCCACGGGGCGTCCGCCGGCCTTCTGGTTGAAGGCGACCTGCTCGCCCGCGTCAAACGGGCGGGCGGACAGCGGGTTCTCCTCTTCGGACCCACAGGCGGTGGCGCCGGCCCCGAGGGACGCGACCAGCAGGGAGCAGCCGATTACCGTCCAAAGACGCGGTGAGTGGTTCATGGGGCTAACGCTATGAAGATATGACAATTACGGCGCGCGGGGTGACTGCAAACGAGGGGCCCGGACTCCTCTGCTCGAGGTGTCCGGGCCCCTGGTGTCGTGCGTGGGTGCCGCTTTTGTTACTGGTTCTGGTTCTCACCGCGGTAGTACTCGTACACCCAGCCCCACAGGCCGATCACGATGATCGGGGCCGAGAAGTACATGAGCCACCAGCCGAAGATGACGCCCATGAAGGCGAGCGCGCCACCGATGGCCAGCGAGAGCGGCTGCCAGCTGTGCGGGGAGAAGAACCCCAGCTCGCCCGCCTCGTCGGCAACGTCGGCCTCCAGGTTGTCCTGGGCCATCTCGTCGACGCGCTTGGCCGTGAAGGCCAGGTAGTAGCCGATCATGACGCTCAGGCCGAAGGCCAGGAAGAGCGCGGTGGTGCCCACGGGCTCCTTCGACCACACGCCGTACACGACGGCCATGATCAGGATGAAGAAGGAGAGCCAGAGGAACATCTTGCCCTGGATCTTCACTTGCCGGCCTCCTTGCCACCGGTGACGGCCTTGGTGCCGGCGCCGTGGTCCTCAAGGTGGTCGAGGGCCGCGATCTCCGGGTGGTGCAGGTCGAACGCCGGGGACTCGGAACGAATCCGCGGGAGGGTGAGGAAGTTGTGCCGCGGCGGCGGGCAGGACGTCGCCCATTCGAGCGAACGGCCGTAGCCCCACGGGTCGTCGACCTCGATCTTCTTCCCGTACTTCGCCGTCTTCCAGACGTTGTACATGAAGGGCAGCATCGACAGGCCGAGCAGGAACGAGCTGATCGTGGAGATCGTGTTCAGCGCGGTGAAGCCGTCGGCCTCGAGGTAGTCGGCGTAACGACGCGCCATGCCCTCGGCGCCCAGCCAGTGCTGCACCAGGAAGGTGCCGTGGAAGCCGACGAACAGCGTCCAGAAGGTGATCTTGCCGAGGCGCTCGTCCAGCATCTTGCCCGTGAACTTCGGCCACCAGAAGTGGAAGCCGGAGAACATCGCGAACACCACGGTGCCGAAGATGACGTAGTGGAAGTGCGCGACGACGAAGTACGAGTCGGAGACGTGGAAGTCCATCGGGGGCGAGGCCAGGATGACGCCGGTCAGACCACCGAAGGTGAAGGTGATCAGGAAGCCGACGGCCCAGAGCATCGGGGTCTCGAAGGACAACGAGCCCTTCCACATGGTGCCGATCCAGTTGAAGAACTTCACACCGGTCGGTACCGCGATCAGGAAGGTCATGAAGGAGAAGAACGGCAGCAGCACACCGCCGGTGACGTACATGTGGTGGGCCCACACCGTCACCGAGAGGCCGGCGATCGCGATCGTCGCGGCGATCAGACCGATGTAACCGAACATCGGCTTGCGCGAGAAGACCGGGATGACCTCGGAGATGATGCCGAAGAAGGGCAAGGCGATGATGTACACCTCTGGGTGTCCGAAGAACCAGAAGAGGTGTTGCCACAGCAAGGCGCCGCCGTTGGCCGCGTCGAAGACGTGCGCACCGAACTTCCGGTCCGCCTCCAGCGCGAAGAGCGCGGCGGCGAGGACCGGGAAGGCGAGCAGGACCAGGACACCGGTCAGCAGCACGTTCCAGGTGAAGATCGGCATGCGGAACATCGTCATGCCGGGGGCGCGCATGCAGATGATCGTGGTGATGAAGTTGACCGAGCCGAGGATCGTGCCGAAGCCGGAGAAGGCCAGACCCATGATCCACATGTCGGCGCCGATGCCCGGCGAACGCACCGCGTCCGACAGGGGCGAGTAGGCGAACCAACCGAAGTCGGCCGCGCCGTTCGGCGTCACGAAGCCGGCGACCGCGATGGTCGAGCCGAAGAGGTACAGCCAGTACGCGAACATGTTCAGCCGCGGGAACGCCACGTCGGGCGCGCCGATCTGCAGCGGCATGATCCAGTTCGCGAAGCCCGCGAAGAGCGGGGTGGCGAACATCAGCAGCATGATCGTGCCATGCATGGTGAACGCCTGGTTGAACTGTTCGTTCGACATGATCTGCGTGCCCGGACGGGCCAGCTCGGCGCGCATGAAGAGCGCCATGATCCCGCCGATGATGAAGAACACGAACGACGTGATCAGGTACATCGTGCCGATGGTCTTGTGGTCGGTGGTGGTCAACCACTTCACGACGACATTGCCCGGCTGCTTGCGCCGTACCGGCAGCTCGTTCTCATACGAGTCGGCGGCGGCACCCTGAGATTCGTTGAGGATGCTCACAGTTTGTTCGTCTCCGAGTTCCGGGCCGGGTCGGTCTGCTTGATGCCGGCCGGCAGGAAGCCGGTCTGCCCCTTCTCGGCCAGTTCCTTCAGGTGCGCCTGGTACTTCTCCGGCGAGACGACCTTCACGTTGAAGAGCATCCGGGAGTGGTCCACGCCGCAGAGCTCGGCGCACTTGCCCATGAAGGTGCCCTCCTGGGAGGGGGTCACCTCGAAGACGTTGGTGTGGCCGGGGATGACGTCCTGCTTGAACAGGAAGGGCACCACCCAGAACGAGTGGATGACGTCGTTGGACGAGAGGATGAAGCGGACCTTCTCGCCCTTGGGGAGCCAGAGGGTCGGACCCGGGTTGCCCGTCTGCGGGTTCCGGTCACCGGGGACGCCCTGGGTGTAGACGCCTTCGGCGCCCTTGGGGAAGTCCTTGGCGAAGCGGTCCGGGATGGAGGCGAGCTCCTTGGGGACCGAAACGGCCCCCTCCTTCTTCTCCTCGCCGACCGACGGGGCCGGCAGCTTCGGGGTCGCGGGGTCGCCGTCGACGTCCTCGATGTAGTTGAAGCCCCAGCTCCACTGGTAGCCGACCACGTTGATGGTGTGGGCCGGCTTGGAGAGGGCGAGCAACTTCGACTCGTCACGCGCGGTGAAGTAGAAGAGCACCGAGACGATGATGAGCGGGACCACGGTGTACAGCGCCTCGATGGGCATGTTGTACCGGGTCTGCGCCGGAACCTCGATCTTCGTGCGGCTGCGCCGGTGGAAGATGACGCTCCACAGGATCAGGCCCCACACCAGGATGCCCGTGATCAGCGCGGCAGCCCAGGATCCCTGCCAGAGGGAGAGAATGCGCGGCGCCTCCTCAGTTACCGGAGTCGGCATTCCGAGGCGAGGGAAGTCTTTCCATGTATACGAGCAACCAGTGGCGGTCGCCAGGACCACGCCCGCAGTCAGCGCCTGGAGCAGCTTCCGCCGCATCGGGCGCCGCGGCGAGCGGTCGGAGCCGTAGGGACTCACGTAGCGCCTTCCCGAGAGTCTCGGCCCGCGTGGCTGGCCGCGGCCGTATTCGGGTCGGTCGCCGGCCCTGACGCAGGCAGGGGTTTGGATGTTTATGCGGACCAAACCCTACTGGACGCTATTTGGGGTCGCGCGGGGAGGGTGCCCAACGCGCCGCTACTGACCCCGAAGGGGTGGATCCGCCGTCCGGGGGACGGGCCATCCGGCCCTGAATGGCGCACTCCGGCGGACAACTGACGACCCCTGACCTCGGGCGCCCCGGGCCTGCGGTTAGCGTGGCCCGATGCCGTACTTCGACACCGCCTCAGCCGCCCCGCTGCACCCTGTGGCCCGTCAGGCGCTGCAGGCCGCCCTGGACGAGGGCTGGGCCGACCCGGCCCGGCTGTACCGGGAGGGACGCCGCGCCCGGGTGCTGTTGGACGCGGCGCGCGAGGCCGCGGCCGAGGCGGTGGGCTGTCGCCCCGACGAGCTGGTGTTCACTCCTTCGGGGACGCACGCGGTTCACACGGGGCTCGCCGGAGCCCTGGCGGGACGCCGGCGGGTCGGCGGCCGGCTGGTGGTGTCGGCGGTCGAACACAGTTCGGTACTGCACGCCGCCGAGGTGCACGCGGCCGGCGGCGGCACCGTCACCGAGGTGCCGGTCGACCGCTTCGGCGCGGTCGACCCGGCGGGGTACGCCGCCGTGCTCGGCCCGACCACGGCGCTGGCCTGTCTCCAGTCGGCCAATCACGAGGTGGGCACCGTCCAGCCGGTGGCGGAGGTGGCCGAGGTGTGCGGCGCGGCCGGGGTGCCGTTGCTGGTGGACGCGGCGCAGTCGCTGGCGTGGGGCCGGGTGGGGGGAGGTTGGTCGCTGCTGACCGCGAGCGCCCACAAGTGGGGCGGCCCGCCCGGGGTCGGCCTGTTGGCGGTCCGCAAGGGCGTCCGCTTCTCCCCCCAAGGCCCGTCGGACGAAAGGGAGTCGGGCCGCTCCCCCGGTTTCGCCAACCTGCCCGCGATCGTGGCGGCGGCCGCCTCGCTGCGGGCGGTGCGCGCCGAGGCAGACGTGGAGGCGGCCCGACTGCGGGTGCTGGTGGACCGGATCCGGCGGCGGGTGGCCCGGCTGGTGCCGGACGTGGAGGTGGTCGGCGACCCGGACCGGCGGCTGCCGCACCTGGTCACGTTCTCCTGCCTGTACGTCGACGGGGAGACCCTGCTGCACGAGCTGGACCGGGCGGGCTACTCGGTGTCCTCGGGCTCGTCCTGCACCAGTTCGACCCTGACGCCGTCGCACGTGCTGCGGGCGATGGGCGTGCTGTCGGAGGGGAACGTACGGGTGTCCCTGCCGGCCGGGACCACCGCCGACGACGTGAACGGCTTCCTGGAGGTCCTGCCGCGCGCGGTGGCCGACGTCCGGGAGCGGCTCGGGGTGACGGAGCCGCAGCCGTGCGCGCCGGTCGCGGACGCGGTGCGCCTCGACGCCCTGGGGCTGCGCTGCCCCCAGCCGGTGATCGAACTGGCCCGGGCGATCGTGACCGTCCCGGTGGGCGGCACGGTGACGGTCGTGTCGGACGACGAGGTCGCCCGCCTGGACATCCCGGCCTGGTGCGCGATGCGCGGCCACGCCTACCTGGGCGAGACGGCGGCCGAGGTGGGCGTGGCGTACGCGGTCCGCCGGCTGCACTGACACGCGTACGGCCGGGCGCGCGGCGCGAGCCCGGCCGGATGCGCGGCGGGAGGGCTCCCGCCGCGCGGTGGGGCGGCCTTACGCCGCGAGGTGGGACCGGACCTCGGCCGCGGCCTCGTCCCCGTACGCCTTGGTGAAGCGCTCCATGAAGTGGGCCCGCGCCAGGGTGTACTCCTGCGTGCCCAACGTCTCGATCACCAGCGTGGCGAGCATGCAGCCCACCTGCGCCGCCCGCTCCAGGCCGACGCCCCAGCCCAGGCCGGTCAGGAAGCCGGCGCGGAAGGCGTCGCCGACGCCCGTCGGGTCCACCTTCGCGGTCTCCTCGGGGCAGCCGACGACGATCGGCTCCTCGCCGACCCGGTCGATCCGCACGCCCTGGGAGCCCAGCGTCGTCACCCGGGTGCCGACCTTGGCCAGGATCTCCTGGTCGGTCCAGCCGGACTTCGACTCGATGAGGCCCTTCTCGTACTCGTTGGAGAAGAGGTACGTCGCGCCCTCCATCAGGGTGCGGATGTTGTCGCCGTCCATGCGGGCGATCTGCTGCGAGAAGTCGGCGGCGAAGGGGATCCCGCGCGTGCGGCACTCCTCGGTGTGGCGCAGCATCGCCTCGGGGTCGTCGGCTCCGATGAGGACGAGGTCCAACCCGCCCACCCGGTCGGCGACGGCCTTCAGCTCGATCAGCCGGGCCTCGCTCATCGCGCCCGTGTAGAAGGAGCCGATCTGGTTGTGGTCGGCGTCCGTCGTGCAGACGAAGCGCGCGGTGTGCAGCACCTCGGAGATCCGCACGGACTCGGTGTCGACCCCGTTGCGGTCCAGCCACGCGCGGTACTCGTCGAAGTCCGAGCCGGCCGCGCCGACCAGGACGGGACGCGAGCCGAGCTGACCCATTCCGAAGCAGATGTTCGGGCCGACACCGCCCCGCCGCACGTCGAGGTTGTCCACGAGGAAGGAGAGGGAGACCGTGTGCAGCTGGTCCGCGACCAGCTGATCGGCGAAACGGCCGGGGAAGGTCATGAGGTGGTCGGTGGCGATGGAGCCGGTGACTGCGATGCGCACGGCGTGGATGCTCCTGCGGAGGGCGGCAAGGGGGACATTCAAAACTACCCGGTCCTCGGCGTCCGGCCGACCGTACGAAACTACCCCGTAGTAGCCCTTTCTTCGCCCGCCGGGCCGGGCCTACGGTGCCCTCATGACCTACAGCGATGGCTTCGGGTACGCCGACCACAACGCCGAGATCCGTCCCGGTTTCGCACGACTGCTGGGCGACTGCGCCCGGATGGCCCCGCACTGGGCGGTCCCGGCGGGCCCGCGTCCGGACCGGGTGGCACCGTCCCAGATCCACGGCATCAGCGTCCCGCCCTCCTCGGCCCGCCTGATCGCGTCGACCGCGGAGTACGGCGACTAGGTCGTCTCTTCGGGATCGATCCGGCCCCGGCCGCTCCCCGGGGGAACCGGTTGCGCCCCTGGTCCGTCACACCCGCATCACGTACGACGGGACGAGTGAAGGAGCGATTCGGTGACCAGCGAAGAACCCGACACAGCACGCGCCACACGACGGCGGCCGGCCTGGGCCATCGGCTCGATCGCGGCCGCCGTCCTGCTCGCGGGTGGCGGTACGGCCTACTGGGCGTCGACGGCCCACGGCGACGGTTCCGGCGCCGGGCGGACGAACGAGCGCACGGCCGCCGCGGCCCGCGAGGCCGGGACCCCCTCGGGGCCGGGGATCGCCCCCGGCGAGCCGGACCCGTCCGGCGGCGGGGTGACGTACCGCGCGGACGTGAAGCTGCCCGAGGCCCCGGCGAAGGCGCCGACGTTCGCCGCTTCGGGCGAGGTGACCTCCGAGGAAGTGGCGCGGCTGGCGAGCGCGTTGGGCGTCACCGGCGCGCCCCGGCTGTCGGGCGGGCAGTGGCTGGCCGGCGAGGGCGCCGACGGTTCCGGGCCCCGGCTGACGGTCGCCCTCAAGGCTCCCGGCACCTGGACGTTCAACCGTTTCCAGCCGGCCGGTGACAACGGCGGGGGCGGGGACTCCTGCAAGCGCGGTCAGGACACCTGCGGCCCGGCCACCCTCCCGAAGGAGCCGCAGGGCTCCGCCGGCGCCACTCCGGTCTCCGAGGAGGCCGCCAAGGCCGCCGCGGCCCCGGTGCTGGCCGCCGCGGGTCAGGCCGGCGCGAAGCTGGACGCCCGCCTGGCGCAGGGCTCGGCCCGGGTGGTGACGGCGGACCCCGTCGTCGGTGACCTGCCCACGCAGGGCTGGTCGAGCAAGGTGAGCGTGGGTCCGGACTCCCGGGTGGTGACGGCGAGCGGCGAGCTGAAGGCGCCGGTCCGGGCCGCCGAGCAGTCGGTGGTCGGGGCCGTCGAGGCGCTGGCCCGGCTGAACGCCGGGAAATCGGGGTCGAACGGCACGGGTACGGGCCCGAGCGGCTGCGCGACCTCGGTTCCGCTGACTCCGGACACCCCGGTCGGGGCGACCGACACGCTGCCCTGCAACCCGGAGCCGCGCCCGATGAAGCCGCCGCGGACGGAGACCGTGCGGGGCGCCGTGCTCGGGCTGGCGCCCGGGACGGTGAACGGCGCGCGGGGTCTGGTTCCGGCCTGGCACTTCGAGGTGGCCGGCAAGGACGGCGCGGCGGGCCACACGGTGGTCCAGCCGGCCTCGGCCGAGGAGAGCACCGCTCCGGCGCCGGTGCCGCCGACGGGGGGACGCACCGTGCCCGGGTTCTCGTACGCCGAGGCCGACCGGAAGCTGACCGTGAACTTCTGGGGCGGGGTGTGCAGCGCCTACGCCGTCGAGGCGCGCGAGGAGGGCGCGTCCGTACTGGTGAAGATCACCGACACCCCGAACAAGCCGGGTCAGAACTGCATCATGATCGCGGAGGAGATGTCCCGGACGGTGACCCTCAAGGAGCCGCTCGGCGACCGGAAGGTGGTCGACGCGACCACGGGCAAGCCGCTCCCCCGCGGGTGAGCCGGGAGGGGCCCCGTCGCGACGGGGCCCCGGGCAGCGATTGCCGACATGCGAGCCGCGAGGTGCCCGACATGCGAGAGGGCCCGCGCACCAGTCGTACTCGACCGGTGCGCGGGCCCTCGTCGTACAGGCTTAGCTGAACGAGTCGCCGCAGGCGCAGGAGCCGGTGGCGTTCGGGTTGTCGATGGTGAAGCCCTGCTTCTCGATGGTGTCGACGAAGTCGATGGAGGCACCGTGGAGGTAGGGCGAGCTCATCCGGTCCGTGACGACCTTGACGCCGTCGAAGTCCTTGACGACGTCGCCGTCGAGGGAGCGCTCGTCGAAGAAGAGCTGGTAGCGCAGGCCCGAGCAGCCACCGGGCTGGACGGCCACGCGCAGCGCCAGGTCCTCACGGCCTTCCTGCTCCAGCAGGGTCTTGACCTTCACGGCGGCGGCGTCGGACAGGAGGATGCCGTCGCTCACAGTGGTCTTGTCGTCCTGTACGGACATCTGCATTCACTCCCGAAGTGGGCGGCTCCCCGCCGGAGGCTGGGGAAACGTCGGACTCTTGCCGTCGGTGGCAACCAGCGCGATCGCGGATTCATTCCGGGTCCCGCACCTTGTCTCGATATTCATGCTCGCACACCGGCACGGGGGGACGAACCCGACGGACGAGCGAGTTCCGGGGCGAGCGAATTCGTCACATCGACGCTATCGGGCATCGTCAAACTGACGTGAAGCGGTTATGATAGATAACGTCAAATAGACGAGAAGTCGAAGCGCTTCCTCGGAAGTACCTAGTCGCAGAACAGAAAGGGTGCGTGTCGTGACCACCGCCCAGCCTTTGGACGTCCAGCCGACGCCCCTTGCCCTGCTGCTGCTCGGCCGCGAAGCCGACCCCAAGAGCGAGCGCGGGGTGGAGTGCCCCGGCGACCTGCCCTCGCCGTCGGACCCGAACCTGGTGGCGCGCGCCCGCGCGGCCAAGGAGAAGCTCGGGGACAAGGTCTTCATCCTCGGCCACCACTACCAGCGCGACGAGGTCATCGAGTTCGCGGACGTCACCGGCGACTCGTTCAAGCTGGCCAGGGACGCGGCCGCCAAGCCGGAGGCCGAGTACATCGTCTTCTGCGGCGTCCACTTCATGGCCGAGTCCGCGGACATCCTCACGTCCGACGACCAGAAGGTCGTCCTCCCCGACCTCGCGGCCGGCTGCTCGATGGCCGACATGGCCACCGCCGAGCAGGTCGCGGAGTGCTGGGACGTGCTGACCGAGGCCGGGATCGCGGGCGACACCGTGCCGGTCTCCTACATGAACTCCTCGGCCGACATCAAGGCCTTCACCGGCAAGCACGGCGGCACGATCTGCACGTCGTCCAACGCCAAGAAGGCCCTGGACTGGGCCTTCGAGCAGGGCGAGAAGGTGCTCTTCCTGCCCGACCAGCACCTCGGCCGCAACACCGCGGTCCGCGACATGGGCATGTCGTTGGACGACTGCGTGCTCTACAACCCGCACAAGCCGAACGGCGGCCTGACCGTCGAGCAGCTGCGCGACGCCAAGATGATCCTGTGGCGCGGGCACTGCTCGGTGCACGGCCGGTTCTCGGTGGACTCCGTCAACGACGTCCGCGCCCGCATCCCCGGCGTGAACGTCCTGGTCCACCCCGAGTGCAAGCACGAGGTGGTGGCGGCCGCGGACTACGTCGGTTCCACCGAGTACATCATCAAGGCGCTGGAGGCGGCCCCGGCCGGTTCCAAGTGGGCCATCGGCACCGAGCTGAACCTGGTCCGCCGGCTGGCGAACCGATTCGCCGCCGAGGACAAGGAGGTCGTCTTCCTCGACAAGACGGTCTGCTTCTGCTCGACGATGAACCGCATCGACCTGCCGCACCTGGTCTGGACCCTGGAATCCCTAGCCGAGGGCAACCTGGTCAACCGGATCGAGGTCGACAAGGAGACCGAGAGCTTCGCGAAGCTCGCCCTGGAGCGCATGCTCGCGCTTCCCTAGCGGACTCCTCGAACACGGGTCGTTCCGTGCACGTCGTTCGTGCACGTCGTTCGTGCACGTCGTGCGTACGCGTCGTGCGTGCACCAGGAAGGGGCGCCCGGCTTGCCGCCGGGTGCCCCTTCGCCGTTCCCGGGGGTGGTCGCGGTCCTCGTACGTCAACGGGAAGGGCCCCGGCCCCCCCGTACGCGTAGCGGGGGCCGGGGCCCTGGGGTGCCGGTGGCGTCAGACCTTGACCGGGGTCTCGTCCTCGGTCGGGGCGGGGCTCGGGACCACCGTCAGGCGGGCCCGCTTCTTCGCCCGGCGGCGCTCCTTGAACAGCTCGACCATCGTGTAGAGGGTCGGCACGAGCAGCAGGGTCAGCAGCGTCGAGCTGATCAGGCCGCCGATGACCACGACCGCGAGCGGCTGCGAGATGAAGCCGCCCTCGCCGGTGACGCCGAGCGCCATCGGGAGCAGCGCGAAGATCGTCGCGAGGGCGGTCATCAGGATCGGGCGGAGCCGGTGCCGGCCGCCCTCGATGACCGCCTCGACGACGCCGAGGCCCTGGGCGCGGTACTGGTTGACCAGGTCGATCAGGACGATCGCGTTGGTCACCACGATGCCGATGAGCATCAGCATGCCGATCATCGCCGGGACGCCCATGGGGGTGCCGGTGACGATGAGCAGGCCGAGCGCGCCGGTCGCCGCGAACGGCACGGACACCAGCAGGATCAGCGGCTGGACCAGCGAACGGAAGGTCGCGACCAGCAGCATGAAGACGATCGCGATGGCGGCGAGCATGGCCAGGGCGAGGGAGGCGAACGCGTCGTCCTGGTCCTCGGAGACCCCGCCGATCGAAGCGGTGGCGCCCGCGGGCAGGTCCAGCGCCTTGATCCGGCTCTGGAGTTCCGTGCCGACCGCGCCGGTGTTGTCGCCGACCGGCCTGGCCGTGATGGTGGCGGCGCGGGCGCCGTCGATCCGGGTCATCGCGACCGGGCCGGGGACCACCTTGACCTCGGCGATGTCACCGAGCTCGACCGGGCCGACGGGGAGCGCCCGGAGCTGGGCCAGGGTGGTGGCCGGCTGCGCCGACCGCACGAGGATGTCCCGCTCGGTGTCGTCCAGTACGGCCTTGCCGGCCGGGATGCCCCGGACGGACTGGGCGACGATCGCGCCCAACGCGGCCTGGTCCAGGCCCGCCTCGGCGGCCTTGGGGCCGGCGACCACCGAGATCCGGGGCACCGACTGGGAGAGGTCGCTCTGTACGTCGGTGACGTCCTTGAGCTTCGCCACCTCGGCCTGGACCTGGGCGGCGGCCTTGGCCAGCACGTCGGCGTCGCCGGCCTTGACGACCACGCTCAGGTTGGAGCTGCCGAAGCCGCCGCCCGCGATGATGCGGGTGTCGCCGACGCCGTCGAGCGTCGCCAGCCTGGTCTCGATGCTCTTCTTGACGGACTCGGCCTTGCCGGAGTCCTCCAGCGTGATCTGGTACGAGGCCTGGTTGGAGCCCGTGCCGCCGCCGAAGGCGGCCATGAAGCCGGAGGAGCCGACGGTGACCTGGTAGTCCTTGACGCCGTCGACCGAGGCCAGGACCTGCTCGACCTTGCGGCTCGACGCGTCCGCGGCGGCCAGCGAGGTGCCGGGGGCCAGCTCCTGCTTGACCGTCAGGGTGTCCTGCTCGCCCTGGTCGAAGAAGTTGGTCTTCAGCAGCGGGGACATCCCGATGGTGGCGACGAGGACCACGACGGCGATGGCCACGCTGGTCAACCGGCGGCGGGTCGCGAAGCCCAGGACGCGCACGTACAGGCGCTGGAGCCGGCTGCGCGCCTCCTTCTCCTCCGCGTCGCGGCGGGCCTTGTCCGGGTCCTGCGAGGTGCCCTTGGGGGCGCGCAGGAACCAGTACGACAGGACCGGGACCACCGTCAGGGAGACGAGCAGCGAGGCCAGCAGGGCCGCGGTGACGGTGAGCGAGAAGGAGCCGAAGAGCTCGCCGATCATTCCGCCGACGAGGCCGATGGGCAGGAAGACGGCGACGGTGGTCAGCGTGGACGAGGTGACCGCGCCGGCCACTTCCTTGACGGCGGTGATGATCGCGGCCTCGCGCTCCTCGCCGTAGCCGAGGTGCCGCTTGATGTTCTCCAGGACCACGATCGAGTCGTCGACGACGCGGCCGATGGCGATGGTGAGGGCGCCCAGGGTCAGCATGTTGAGCGACAGGTCGCGGGTCCACAGCACGATCAGCGCGAGGACCACGGACAGCGGGATCGAGACCGCGGTGACCAGGGTCGAGCGCAGGGAGCCGAGGAAGACCAGGATCACGATCACCGCGAAGACCAGGCCGAGCAGGCCCTCGGTGGTGAGGCTGGAGATGGACTTGGCGACGGCCGGGCCCTGGTCGGTGACCACGGCCAGGTCGGCGCCGGAGCCGAGGGTGGAACGCAGCTCGGGCAGCTTGTCCTTGACGGCGTCGGAGATCGCGACGGCGCTGCCGTCCTTGTCCATGGTCAGGACGAGGGCGAGGCTGGGCTTGCCGTTGGTACGGGTGAGGGAGACGGCCTGGGCCGGCTCCTGCTTCACCGCGGCCACGTCGCCGAGGCGGACGGCCGGCTTGCCGGGGCCGGGGCTCAGCCGCAGGTCCTCCAGCTGGGCGAGGGAGGTGTAGCCGGCGCCCACGCGGACGGTGCGGTTCTTGCCCTCCTCGTCGAAGGAGCCGGCCGGCATGGTGGCGCCGCCGGCCTGGAGGCCCTTGTTCAGCGCGCCGGCGTCGAGGCCGGCGGCCGCGAGCTTCGCGTTGTCGGGGGTGACGGTGACCTGGAGGTCCCGGACCCCGTCCACGGTGACCTGGCCGACGCCTTCGATGTCCGAGAGGACGGGGACCACCGAGGACTCCAGCTGGTCCGCGAGGGCCTGCTGGTCCTTGTCCGAGGTGACGGCGAGGATGACGGTCGGGATGTCGTCGGTGGAACCGGCCACCACCTGCGGGTCCACGTCGGCGGGCAGCCGGACGCGGGCCCGGTTGACGGCCTGCTGGACATCGGCGACGAGCTGCTTGGTGCCGCTGTCGCCGTAGTCGAAGGTCGCCATGACGAGGGCGTTGCCCTCACTGGCGGTGGAGGTGATGCCGGTGATGCCGTCGACGCCTTTGAGGGTGGCCTCGATCGGCTCGATGACCTGCTTCTCCACCACGTCGGGCGAGGCGCCCTGGTAGGGCGCGAGCACGGACACCATCGGCAGTTCGATGGACGGCAGCAGTTGCTGCTTGAGCTGCGGGACGGCTATGGCGCCGAAGAGGAGCGCGATGATCGACACGAGGCCGATCAGTGCTCTCTGGGCCAGGCTGAAGCGGGACAGCCACGACATGGTGGAGGATCTCTCATTCGGTGACGGCGGCGAGGTGACACCGTCGGGGGCAAGCGAGGGCCCCTCAGCCTTTCGTACCCGGGGGCGCCGCTTCGTCGCCCCCAGGTCCCGTCCTTACGCGCGGCATACCGCGCCCGCAGTACGCCGTACTACTGCGCCGCCCCGCGGGACTACCGCGCGCCGTCGGCCCGGGGCCGCACCAGGCCCGATTCGTAGGCGATGACCACCAGTTGGGCCCGGTCGCGGGCGCCCAGCTTGGCCATGGCCCGGTTGACGTGGGTCTTGACGGTGAGCGGGCTGACCTCCAGGCGGCCGGCGATGCCGTCGTTGGACAGGCCCGCCGCGACGAGTACGAGGACCTCGCGCTCGCGCACGGTCAGCGTGGCGAGGCGGGCGGCGTGCGCGGAGCCGTCGGCGGGGACGTCCGGGTGGCCGCCCTGCGCGAGGAAGGTGGCGATGAGCCCCTTGGTGGCGGCCGGGGACAGCAGGGCCTCGCCGGCGGCGGCGACCCGGATCGCGGTGAGCAGCTCGTCCGGTTCGGCGCCCTTGCCGAGGAAGCCGGAGGCGCCGGCGCGCAGGGCCTGGACCACGTACTCGTCCACCTCGAAGGTGGTCAGCATGACGACGCGGACGTCGCGCAGTTCCGGATCGGAGCTGATCATGCGGGTGGCGGCGAGCCCGTCGGTGCCCGGCATCCGGATGTCCATGAGGACCACGTCGGCCCGTCGTTCGCCCGCGAGGGCGTAGGCCTGGGCCCCGTCGGAGGCCTCGCCGACGACCTCCATGTCGGCCTCGGAGTCGACGAGCACCTTGAACGCGCTGCGCAGCAGCGCCTGATCGTCGGCGAGCAGCACCCTGATGGGCCCGCCGCCCGGCATCCCTGTCACCGTGTCGTCCACCCCCCGAGGGTACGACCCCCATGATCCCGGCCCGGTCACCGGGCGGCGCCGCGATGCCGGCGCCCCGGGGTCCGCGGCGGTCAGCCCAGGGCCAGGACCACCAGGACCACGGTGGCCGCGACCTCGGACAGGGCGCCGAAGACGTCCCCGGTGACCCCGTCGAAGCGGCGCACGCACCGGCGCAGGAGCAGTTCGGCGACCGGCAGGGCGACGAGTACCGCCGCCGCGTGTTGGGCAGCGGCGGGCAGCCCCAGCGGGAGGGCCGCGGCCGTGCAGGCCACCGCGGAGAGGACGGTGACGAGGACGGCCGAGCGGATGGGGACCACGCTCGCCACCGCCGCGCCCAGGCCTCCGGGGCGGGCCGCCGGGACACCGTCGCGGGCGGCCAGGGTCATCGCGAGGCGCGCGGTGACGGCGGCGAGCACGGCGGCCAGGGCGCCCCGTGCCCAACCGTCGGCGTACACGTTCGCCAGCGCCGCCACCTGCACCAGGAAGACCACCAGCAGGGCGATCACCCCGAAGGGGCCGATGTCGGACTGCTTCATGATCCGCAGCGCCTCTTCGGCGGGCTTGGCGCTCCCCAGCCCGTCGACCGTGTCGGCGAGTCCGTCGAGGTGCAGGCCCCGGGTCAGCGCGGCCGGCACGGCGACGGTGACGGCGGCGGCCAGCAGCGGCCCGCCGCCGAGGACCAGCAGGAGCACCCCGGGGACGGCCGCGATCAGACCCACGGCGAGGCCGGCGAGCGGCGCGCAGGCCATCCCGGTACGGGCGGCCGGCCGGTCCCATCGGGTGATGCGGGCGGGCAGCACGGTGAGGGTGCCGAACGCGAAGCGGACCCCGTCGAGGAACGGGGCGCGCTCGGGCGGCGGCGACTGCGGCGGATCTTCGAACGAATCTTTCATCGGCGCGAACGCTACCCCGCCGCGCTCGGCGTTGAATTGCGCATTACCCGCCACGGTGGAAGGTGGTGTCATGGGTCACTGGTGGTACCGCAACATCCTGGAGCCGGGCAAGCTCCCGCTGCTGCTCGCCCTGCTGTCGTTCGTCCTGTCCTTCCTGATCACCAGGGTGATCACCCGCCTGATCCGGGCGGGGCGGGGGCCCTTCAAGAACGTCACGCCGGGCGGCATGCACATCCATCACGCCGTGCCGGGCGTGATCCTGGTGATCATCGGCGGTTTCGGTGCGATCAGCAGTGGCCGGCAGGGCTTCGGATCGCTGCTCTCGGCCGTGATCTTCGGAATCGGCGCCGGGCTGGTGCTGGACGAGTTCGCGCTGATCCTGCACCTGGACGACGTGTATTGGAGCGAGGACGGCCGCAAGAGCGTGGAGATCGTGGTCCTGACTGCGGCGCTGGTGGCACTGATGCTCGGAGGGTTCCTGCCGTTCGGGGTCAACGACCTCACCCCCGAGGAACGGCAGAGCCGCGGGGTGGTCATGATGAACATGGCCGGCAACTTCTTCCTGGCGCTGGTCGCGCTGTGGAAGGGCAAGCCGCGCACCGCGATCTTCGGCACGGTCGTGCCGTTCGTGGCGCTGATCGGCGCGGTCCGCCTCGCCCGCCCCGGTTCCCCTTACGCGAAGCGCTTCTACGCGAACCGTCCGAAGGCGCGGGCCAGGGCGGGGCTGCGCGCCTTCCACCACGACCGGCGCTGGGCCTCGCCGCGCCGCAGGTTCGAGAACTTCATCGGCGGGACCCCGGACCCGGAGCGGGTCTCGCTGGAGAAGGGCCCGGACTGACGGGCGTACGGCCGGACGACGGGCCCGCCCCGAATGTGGGGGCGGGCCCGTCGTCCTGCGGTGTCGGTGTGCCTGGGTGCGTGCGTGCCGCGTGCCTTGGTGCGTGCCGTCGCGTGCATGCCGGTGCCCCGGGGGATCAGCCCGGGATCAGGCCGTCGTCGCTGAGCATCTCGCGGACCTCGTCCAGGCTCGCGCCGGGCGCCGGGAGGATCAGCTCGGACGGCTCCAGCGCGTCGTCCGGCAGGGGCTCGCCGAGTCTGCGGACCGCGTCGAGGAGCGCGGCCAGCGTGCGCCGGAACCCCTCGCCGTCACCGGACTCCATCTCGGCGAGCAGTTCGTCGTCGAGCTTGTTCAGCTCGACGAAGTGGCTGTCGGCCAGTTCCCACTGGCCCTCCCCCATGATGCGGACAATCATGACGGGCCCCGTCCCTACTGCTTGTCGAACCGGTGCGGGGTCTGGGTGGGCTGACCGGCGCCCGGGGCGCCGCCCTCGATGGCCTGCTGTCGGTCGGCCGGGCCGCCCGCCAGTTCGGCCTTCATCCGCTGGAGTTCCAGTTCCACGTCCGAGCCGCCGGAGAGGCGGTCCAGCTCGGCCTGGATGTCGTCCTTGGAGCCGAGGCCGCTGCGGTCGTCCAGGGCGCCGGAGGCCAGCAGCTCGTCGATCGCGCCGGCGCGGGCCTGGAGCTGGGCCGTCTTGTCCTCGGCCCGCTGGATGGCGAGGCCGACGTCGCTCATCTCCTCGGAGATGCCGGAGAAGGACTCCGCGATCCGGGTCTGCGCCTGGGCCGCGGTGTAGGTGGCCTTGATGGTCTCCTTCTTCGTGCGGAAGGCGTCCACCTTGGCCTGGAGGCGCTGCGCGGCGAGCGTCAGCTTCTCCTCCTCGCCTTGGAGGGTCTGGTGCTGCACCTCCAGGTCGCTGACCTGCTGCTGGAGCGACGCGCGCCGGGACAGGGCCTCGCGGGCCAGGTCCTCGCGGCCGAGGGCGAGCGCCTTGCGGCCCTGGTCCTCCAGCTTGGTGGACTGGCCCTGGAGCTGGTTCAGCTGCAGTTCCAGGCGCTTGCGGGAGGTCGCGACGTCGGCGACCCCGCGGCGCACCTTCTGCAGCAGCTCCAGCTGCTTCTGGTACGAGTAGTCGAGGGTTTCGCGCGGGTCCTCGGCCCGGTCAAGGGCCTTGTTCGCCTTCGCGCGGAAGATCATCCCCATACGCTTCATGACACCGCTCATGGGCTTCGCGCGCCCCCTTCTAGAAGGACTTCACTCCAGGTCACCAACAGAACCCACAGTACGGGCCCTGTCTCCATTACCGCACTGTTCGAGAACGAATGCGCTCCTCCTCCAGGACGACTACGCCACCGCCGTGTCAGGCGTGAGGAGTAGGTGGTCCCAGGAGATCCCCGGAGGGGCCCGCCCGTCACTAGAACCCTGCACAAGGGAAGACGCCCGCCGTTGCCGGATCGTTCCCCGCCGAGGTGGGGAGCGTGCCCTTGACCACGTAGGCTTGGTTGCGTGTTTGGTAGCCGTTCCTCCAAGGAAGAAAAGGCCCCCGCCACCGACAAGGTGAGCGCCGACCTTTCGCAGCCCCGTGACCCCCAGGCCCCGAAGGGCCGCCCGACGCCGAAGCGTGCTGTGGCCCAGTCGCAGCGCAAGGCAGTGGTGGCCTCGACCGGCAACCGGAAGGAGGACGCCAAGCGGGCCCGTGAGCGCCGTCGCGTGGAGATGGCGAAGCAGCGCGAGGCCCTCGCCAACGGCGACGAGCGCTACCTGCCCGCCCGCGACAAGGGCCCCGTCCGCCGCTTCGTCCGCGACTTCGTGGACTCGCGCTTCTCGGTCGCCGAGATGTTCCTGCCGCTGGCGGTGATCATCCTCGTGCTGAGCATGGTGCGGGTCGAGCGGCTCCAGAGCATCGCGCTGGTGCTGTGGATGGGTGTGATCGCGCTGATCCTCCTCGACTCCATCGGCATGTTCATCCGCCTGCGCAAGGCCGTCAACGAGCGCTTCCCGGACGAGCCCAAGCGCGGCGCCGTCGCGTACGGCCTGATGCGCACCCTGCAGATGCGCCGGCTGCGCCTGCCGAAGCCGCAGGTCAAGCGTGGGGAACGGCCCTGAGCGCAGCGACGCCCGCATCCGGGGCGTCGGGGGGCGACGTGGCCGACTTCTCCGGGGGATCCCGACTGTGGCTGGAGGGCCTGGGCGGACTGCGTAACGCGGTCCGGCAGGAACTCGTGGGCCGCCAGGTCGACGAACAGATCGCGCACCGCTTCCCGGTCGGGCAGCGACTACGCGTCCTCGACGTGGGCATGGGCCAGGGCACCCAGGCCCTGCGCCTGGCGCGCGCCGGACACAAGGTGACCGGCCTGGAACAGGACCCCGACATGCTGGCGGTGGCCCGCGAGGCGCTGGCCGGCGAGCCTGCCGGCATCCGCGACCGGGTCCGGCTGATGGAGGGCGACGGCCGGGAAACCGGCGCGCACTTCGTGCCGGGCAGCTTCGACGTCGTGCTGTGCCACGGCGTCCTGATGTACGTGCCGGAAGCGGACGCCATGCTGGCGGGGCTGGCCCGGATGCTCGCCCCGGGCGGGCTGTTGTCCCTGTTGGTGCGCAACGGCGACGCGCTCGCCATGCGACCGGGGCTCGGCGGGGACTGGAGCGCCGCCCTGAAGGCGTTCGACACCGTCGACTACACGAACCGGTTGGGTCTGGACGTACGGGCCGACCGGCTGGCGGGTCTGACGGCCACGCTCTCGGGGATCGGGGCTCCGCTCCAGGCCTGGTACGGGGTGCGGGTCTTCACCGACGGCACGGAGGCCGGGAACCACCTGCCTCGGGAGGCGGAGCTGGAACGGCTGCTCGCCGCCGAGGACCGGGCCGGGCGCACCGACCCGTACCGCGCGGTGGCGGCGCTGTTGCACCTGTGCGGTGTGCGGGGCTGAGTCCGCACACCGCGGCGGCGGGAGCCGGTCAGGCGTCCAGGGCCTCGCGCAGGCTCATCGTGTACAGCTCGGTGCCCGTGTCGTCGGACAGCTTCACCTTCTCGGTGCCGCCCTCCAGCAGGTCCTTCCAGTACTCACCGATCCAGGACTCCGCGTCCCCCTGCGTGGTGAACTCCTCCGGCACCACCGACGGGGTCGTCTCGCTGCCCTCGGCCGTCTCGAACCGCCACGTCCACGCCATGTCCGCCTCCGTTGCTCGTCCGCTGTTCGCGCGTCGATCGTCCTTCGCGCACCTGCGTTGTTCGCCTTGAGTCTGCCCGCAGAGTAGCCGGGCGAGCACCACTCCCGCGGACGCGGGAGGATCATCGGGTGGAACTCACTCTGCTCGGTACAGGTACCCCTGAAGGACTGCCCCGACCCGGCTGTCCCTGCGCCGCCTGCGCGGTCTCCGTCGGCCCCCTCTCCAGGGCGGCGACGGCCGTGCTCGTGGACGGTGCGCTGCTGCTCGACCTGACCCCCGGGGCGGTGTTGGCCGGGGCTCGCGCGGGCCATTCGTTGGCCGGTGTGCGGCAGGTGCTGCTCACCCATCCGCACGACGGGCCCCCCGTCGACCTGCCGCCGGGTCTGCCGGCGGCGGGGCGGGTGCCGGACGGGCAGGAGCTGTCGGTGATCAGTGGTCACCGGGTGCGGGCGGTGCCGATGGACACCCCGGGCACCGGGTACGAGGTGACCGGGCCGGACGGCGGCCGGCTGCTGTACCTGCCGCCGGGCGGGGCGCCGGCCGGCCTGGGGTCCGCGCGCCCGGAGCCCGGCTCGGCCGGGCAGCGTCCCTACGACGTGGTGCTCGCGGACGTGGTCGGCCGGCCGGAGGCGGTGGCGCGGCTGCGGGCGAGCGGCGCGCTGGGGCCGGCGACGGATCTGATCGCCGTGCACCTGGACCACGACACCCCGCCCGGGCGGGAGTCGGAGCGGCGGTGCGCGGCGGCCGGGGCGCGGGTGGTGCCGGACGGCACGACGGTGGCGGTCGGCGAGTACCACGCGACGCCGGAGCTGCCGCGCCGCACCCTGGTCCTGGGCGGCGCGCGGTCCGGCAAGTCGCACGAGGCGGAACGCCGGCTGGCCGGCTTCCCCGAGGTGGTCTACGTGGCCACGGGCGGTTCCCGCGACGGGGACACGGAGTGGGCGCAGCGGGTGGGTCTGCACCGGGAGCGGCGGCCGTCGACCTGGCGGACGGTGGAAACCTGTGCGCTGGTCCCGCTGTTGGAGAACGCCGGGGGTCCGCCGCTGCTGATCGACTGCCTGGCGCTGTGGCTGACCGACGCGATGGACCGGGCCGGGGCCTGGGACGACGACGTGTGGGCGGGCGGCGGGCAGAAGAAACTGCGCGAGTCGACCGCGGAGTTGGTGGCGGCGGTCCGCGCGACCCGTCGTCCGGTGGTGCTCGTCAGCAACGAGGTCGGCTCGGGAGTGGTCCCCGCGACGTCCTCCGGCCGACGTTTCCGTGACGAGTTGGGGCGGCTCAACAACGCGGTGGCGGCGGAGTGCGAGCACGTCCTGCTGGTCGTGGCCGGGCAGGCGGTGGTACTGAAGGTCTGACGTCGCCGGCGCCGGTCGCCGCGGCGCCGAAATCGCCCCCGGCGCACCGGCCGGAAGGCTGCGGGAGGGGCTTGGGGAGGGCCTCACCGGCTGTACGCTCTGGCAGATGACCATGCTGAATCTCGACGACTTCTCCGATCTGATCGAACGCCCCGACGGGGGCGTCCGGCGTGATGCCGAGGATCGCCGTGAGCGGCTGGCCGTGCCGCCCGGCGCGCTGGGCCGGCTCGACGAACTCGGCGAGTGGCTCGCGGCCGCGCAGGGGCGGGTTCCGGTCCGACAGATCGAGCGGCCCCGCGTCGTGCTGTTCGCGGCCGACCACGGGATCGCCGCCGAGGGGGTCTCCGCGCGCGCCGCGGGCACCGCGCACGAGCTGGTGCGGGGCGTGCTCGACGGGACGAGTCCGGTGGCCGTCCTGGCGGCGCGGTTCGGCGCCGGCGTACGGATCGTGGACACCGGCCTGGACTGCGATCCGGGGCTGCTCCCCGAGGAGGTCGTGCGGCACCGGGTGCGGCGCGGCAGCGGCCGGATCGACGTCGAGGACGCGTTGACGGTCGAGGAGGCACAGGCCGCGCTGCGGCTCGGGATGCGGGTCGCCGACGAGGAGGCCGACTCGGGAACCGATCTCGTCGTGCTCGGGGACCTCAGTGTCGGCGGCACCACGGTGGCCGCGACGCTGGTCGCCGCGCTGTGCGGGACGGACGCCTCGGTCGTCACCGGTCGCGGCGGCGCCCCGATCGACGACCTGGCCTGGATGCGCAAGTGCGCGGCGATCCGCGACGCGTTGCGCCGGGCCCGTCCGGTGCTGGGCGACCAGGTGGCCCTGCTGGCGAAGGTCGGCGGCACGGACGTCGCCGCGATCACCGGCTTCCTGCTCCAGTGCGCGGTGCGCCGTACACCGGTCATCCTCGACGGGCTCGTCTCGGCGGCCTGCGGGTTGGTGGCCCAGAGGGCCGCGTTCCGGGCCCCGGACTGGTGGTTGGCCGGCCAGGCGAGCGGCGAGCCGGGCCAGGCGAAGGCCTTGGACAGGATGGCACTCAACCCCGTGCTCGACCACGGCGTCACTGTGGGAGAGGGAACAGGGGCCTTGCTGGCCCTCCCCCTCGTCCAGGCGGCCGCCGCACTCGCTGCGGAGCTGCCGGAACGAGCGGTGGAGGAGCCGACGGACTGAATTCACCGGGCGCCACGGGCCTGACCAGTCCGGGGCGCTCGATCCGCCCGTGGACGGTGACGCCCCATATCATCGCTTTTCATGGGAGAGGTCCGCTTGACCAGCGCAGATACCACCACGGCAGTAAACGGAAGAAAAGAGTCCGGCGGCAATCCCGCCGGCAGGGGGGAAACGGGCAAGGGAGATCCCGCGGCCAAGGCCGAGGCCCGCAGGGGCAGCAAACCGTCACGGCGCGGCGCCGCCTTCGCCATCTGGTACCTGCGCGTCGTCACCTTCGTGAACTTCCTCAGCGCGGTGTGGCTTTCGCTGGGGCAGGACCTGCGCCGGCACAACACCGCCGACTTCTACACGCCTTACCTGCTCACGGCGGGCTTCGCCTCGGGGCTGTTCTCGCTGATCCTCGCCGTCACCATGGGCCGCCGCAAACGGGCCGCCTGGATCCTGAACCTGGTGATCAGCGGCATGCTGCTGTTCGCCTTCGCCACGGCCGCCTTCGCGCCGTGCGTCGGCGGGGACTACGACTTCTGCTACCCGGAGTTCCGCGACCACGCGCAGAACTGGGTCTCGCTCGTCCTCACCGCGGCCTTCGTCGGCGCCCTGCTGCTGGGCCGCCACGAGTTCTACGCCAAGGGCGACCGCTCCAACCCCAAGCTGGCCACCGCCGTGGCCGCCGTCGGCCTGCTGCTGACCTCGCTGGTCGCCGCCCTGCTCGTCGGCGCCACCAACACCGACCCGGAACGGGCCGACGCCACCTTCCTCGCCCGCTGGAAGTACGGCGCGATGCGGCTGATCACCCTGGAGCCGAACGACCGGGCCTACGACGGGATCGCCACGCCGGCGTGGGTGGACGTCTTCGTCAACGTCATGTCGATGCTGCTGCTCCTCGCCGTGCTGTTCGCCGCGTTCCGCTCGCGCCGCGCCGTGGACCCGCTCACCCCTGAGGACGAGGACCGGCTGCGGGCCCTGCTCGCCAAGCAGGGCGACCGGGATTCCCTCGGCTACTTCGCGCTGCGCCGCGAGAAGTCCGTCATCTGGTCCCCCACCGGCAAGGCCGCCGTCACCTACCGCGTCGTCGGCGGCGTGTCCCTGGCCTCCGGCGACCCGATCGGAGACCCCGAGGCCTGGCCCGGCGCCATCGAGCCCTGGTTGGCCGAGGCCCGCGAGCACGGCTGGGTGCCGGCCGTCATGGGCGCCGGCGAGGAGGCCGGGCAGATCTACGCCCGGCACGGCCTGGACGCGCTGGAACTGGGCGACGAGGCGATCGTCGAGACCGCCGAGTTCACGCTGGAGGGTCGCGCCATGCGGACCGTCCGGCAGGCCTACAACCGGGTCAAGCGCGCCGGGTACACGGTGCGCATCCGCCGGCACTCCGACATCCCGACCGAGGAGATGGACGTACTCCTCGTCCGCGCCGACGACTGGCGCGACGGTGCGACCGAGCGCGGCTTCTCAATGGCACTGGGCCGGTTGGGCGATCCCGACGACGGCCAGTGCGTGATGCTGGAGTGCTTCGACGGCAACGGTGAACTGCGTGCCGTGCTGTCCTTCGTGCCGTGGGGACCCAAGGGTCTGTCGCTCGACCTGATGCGCCGCGACCGGGACTCCGAGAACGGTCTGATGGAGTTCATGGTCATCGAACTCCTGGAGCGGTCAAAGGAGATCGGCGTCACACAGGTCTCACTGAACTTCGCGATGTTCCGCTCCGTCTTCGAGCGGGGATCGAAGCTCGGCGCGGGTCCGGTGCTGCGCATGTGGCGCTCGCTGCTGAGCTTCTTCTCCCGCTGGTGGCAGATCGAGTCCCTCTACCGGGCCAACGCCAAATACCGGCCGATCTGGGAACCGCGGTTCATGCTCTTCGAGAAGAGTTCGGACCTGCTGCGGATCGGCGTCGCGGCGGGCCGGGCGGAGGGCTTCCTCGAAGCTCCCGGCCTGCCGAAGTGGATGCACCGCAGACACCTGGAGACCAAGCGTTGACGAACTCCTCACTGCGGCGGTTCGCCCGCCGCGAGTGGGGGCCCCTGTTCTGGACGATCCGGGACTCGCTCGCCCGCGACAAGTGGCGGGCGATCCCGATGACCCTCGGCGCGGTCTGTCTGACCTCGGTCTTCCAGATCGTCCAGAACACCTCTTGGGGCTTCCAGCCGGTGCAGGACCTCGGTTCGGTCAAGGCCGTCGACCCGCTCTGGCTGGCGCTGTTGCGCACGCCCCTGTCCCTCTTCGTCCCGGCGCTCGACCTGCCGGTGTGGGGGGCGCTCGCGCAGATCCTGCTGGTCTTCGGGATCTCGGAGATCTGCGTCGGCTGGTGGCGCACCCTGGTGGTCGGCTACGTGGCCACCCTCGCCGGCACCACGTACGCCCGGATCGGTCTCTCGCTGGGCCCCGACCACCCCTTCGGTCTGCCGGTGTCCGACCGCGTCGTCAACGACACCGGTCCGTCGGCGGCGGTCGTGGGACTCGCGATCTACGTCTGCTGGCGGTACCGGGCCTACCTCACCGGGGCGCTGGTGATCCTGGTGATGATCGGCGAGGTGCTGATCAAGGACAACCTGGCGGGCAAGGAGCACCTGGCCGCCATCGCCGCCGTCATGGTGCTGTGCGTGGTGCGCGCCACGTGGGGGCCGCGGCGCTCCCGAGCCCCCCTGGGGCACAGCCCGCCGCCCGCATCGAGCGCACCGCCGGGGGCGTGACGCGTCCGTCTCCGTCCGGCGCCCCGCGGGCAGGCCGTACCGTAACGGGGTGACGACACACCTCGGGCCCTTCGCCCCCACCCGGCAGTGGATGCGGGCCCATCCGCTCGCCACCGACGCCGTGCTCGCGCTCGGGGCGCTCGTCTCCATGGTCGTCGGATCCTTCGCCGATCCCCACGGGCCGCACGGGCCCACCTTCGGCACCCGCACCCCCGACCCGTTCTCGCTCCTGCTGATGCTGCTGGGCGCCACCGCCCTCGTGTTCCGGCGCCGGCACACCCGCGCCGTGCTCGCCGTGACCTGCGCGCTGTCCCTGCTGGAACTGGCCACCGGGGGGCCCCGGGCGCCCGTCGTGATGTGCGCGGTGATCGCCCTGTACACGCTGGCCGCCCGCACCGACCGGCCCACCACGTGGCGGATCGGGCTGCTCACCATGACGGGGCTGACCGGCGTCGCCATGCTGGCGGGACCACTGCCCTGGTACGCGCAGGAGAACCTCGGGATCTTCGCCTGGACCGGCATGGCCGCCGCCGCCGGGGACGCCGTGCGCAGTCGACGGGCCTTCATCGACGCCATCCGGGAACGGGCCGAGCGTGCCGAGCGGACCCGTGAGGAGGAGGCCAGGCGCCGGGTCGCCGAGGAGCGGTTGCGGATCGCCCGGGACCTGCACGACGTGGTCGCCCACCACATCGCCCTGGTCAACGTGCAGGCGGGGGTGGCCGCCCATGTGATGGACAAGCGCCCCGACCAGGCCAAGGAGGCGCTGGCCCACGTACGGGACGCCAGCCGCTCGGCGCTGAACGAGCTGCGCGCCACGGTCGGGCTGCTGCGCCAGTCCGGCGACCCGGAGGCGCCGACCGAGCCCGCTCCGGGGCTGGCCGTGCTGGACGAACTGACGGACACCTTCCGGCACGCCGGGCTGCCGGTCGAGGTCATCGTGCAGTTGGGGCGGGACGCGTCCGCGCTGCCGGCCGCCGTGGACCTGGCCGCGTACCGGGTGATCCAGGAGGCGCTGACCAACGTGCGCAAGCACGCGGGACCGGGAGCCAGCGCCGAGGTCAGCGTGGTCCGGGTCGGCGCCTCGGTGGAGGTGACCGTCCTCGACGACGGGGGCACCTCCGCCGACCCGGCCCCGGAACCGGCCGATCCGGGTGGCGGCCACGGGCTGCTGGGGATGCGCGAGCGGGCCGGCGCGCTGGGCGGGTCCTGCTTCGCGGGCCCCCGGTACGGCGGCGGGTACCGGGTGCACGCCATCCTGCCCGTCTCCTAGCTCCCTCAGGGGGTGCCGGAGCGGGGGCAGACCCTGCGCCAGGTGCCCAGCTCGTACTTCTTCTGGAGCGAGCTGAGCTTCGCCTCCTGCGAGCGGGCGCACCAGTCGCCCACCCGGCCCTCGTACTCGACGTGGAAGACGGCCTTGCCCGCGTCGGTGAACGGCGCGTACCGGTCGCACTCGTCGTGTTCCATGCACTGCTCGTTGACCGCGAAGTCGAAGTTCCCGACGAGTTGGGGGATCTGGTCCAGGTCGTTCTTCAGGCCGACCGACAGACCCCGGTCGTGGGCGAGCCGGGCGATCAGCCGGTTGTACCGCAGTTGGTCGTCGCCGGTGAGCGGGAAGCCGGAGGTGTTGGCGTAGCCGTCCATGTTGTCGGGCTCCACCGCGTCGAAGCCCTTCTGGCGGCACATGTCGACGCGCTTGGCCATCAGCGGTTCCAGCTCCTTGAGGCGCCGGATGTCCAACCAGCGTTCGCCCTCCCAGCCGTTGCCCTTGCCGAGCATCGGCTTCGGGAAGTCGTCGGCGTCCGGGCGGAAGTCCTCCCAGGCCCCGGTGGAGAGGTAGCAGATCGTCTTGCGTCCGGCCTTCTTCAGGTCGGCGACCTGCTCCTTGGTCGTGGTGAACCCGTCGACGTCGTACACGGCCGCCTTCACCGAGGTGTCGAGCCTGCCCGAGAGCTGCCACTGCCAGCTGACCCCCGGCTCGGGCTGCCAGCGTTGCCCCGGCGCCGGGTCGGGCGAGACGTCGTCCGGCTCGGGCACGGTGGTGCACGCGGCGAGCAGCAGCAGCGGGACGAGGACCGGCAGGGACCACCGCGGCGGACGGCGGTTCACGCGGTGGCCTCCAGGGCGTACGGGAGGGTGCCCCACGGGTGCGCGCCGGTTCCGGGGACGGCGCAGTGCACGGCGGCCCCCCGTTCCCGGGCGAGTTCGGCGGTGGGCGCCCCCGGCGGGACGGCGTACACCAGGTGGCAGAACCGTCCCGCGGGGTGGTCGGCGGTCCAGGCGGGCACGGCCGCCGCGTCCCGGTAGGCGTCCCAGGGCCCCTCGAAGGTGACCAGCAGGTCGGCGAGTTCGGCGTATCCGGGGTGCGGGTGGACGCCGTGGTTCAGGACGACCGTGCGGGCGCCCGCGGCCCGCGCGGCGACCCCGAGCCGACCGTAGTGGGCCAGGAGTTCGGGGTCGGCGGAGGCCTGGTCGAGGAAGGCCCCGTCGGTGTCGTACCAGTCGCGGTGGCGCAACAGGTCCTGGACGACGGCCGCGTGCGGGCGCCGCCCGTAGTCGGTGTCGGCGTAGCCCAGGACGGGCACCCCGGCTTCGCGCAGGCGCGCGGCGACGGCGGCGAACCGTTCGTCGGGGGCGTCGCCCGGCCCGCTGTCGGGGTTGAGCACCACCGAGTGCAGGCGACCCGCGGAGCGGATCAGCAGCTCCCAGGCCTCGGGCTGGTCGGCGGGGTGCTCGTAGAGGGGCACCAGCAGCATGTGGTCCTTCTTCATGTCCGTCGGGTACGGGGGCACGTGCGTCAGCGGTGGGCCGTGGCCCGCCCCAGGAACAGGCAGACCATGGTGGCCAGGGCGGCGGCCGCCGTGGCCGCCACGACCAGTTGGACCAGCCGCGGCTGCCCGGTCCCCAGGAGCAGGGCCAGGCTCTGGGCGACGGCGGCCGAGGCGCAGACCACCGCGGCGGGGCGGACCGCGCCGAACGACTGGAGCAGCAGCCCGGTCCACATCACGGCGCCGAGCAGCAGCAGCGTCGCGACGCGCAGGCCGGTCGGTGCGGGGGCTCCGGGCCACAACAGGGTCCCGACGACGCCCAGGGCGAGCAGCACCACCAGGTAGGAGGCGAGGCACCGGGTCAGCGTGCCGAGCATCCGGTGTCGGAACGCCCGGGGCGAGCGGGCGGCCCGCAGCCCGGCGAGGCTGCCGCTGCGGAACCGGTGGAGCAGCCATTCGGCGGGGCCCATGCTGAGGGTGAGGGCCACCGCGGAGGGGGCGGCGACGGCCTCGGCGGGTCCTCCGGCCAGCACCTCGCCGAGGGCGGCGTACAGCACGAGCAGGCCGGTGCCGAGGCCGAACACCCCGTACGGCACGGAGTCCCCGAGCCGGGGTCGGTGCGGCCGGTACTCCTCCTCGGCCCCGCGCAGCATCCGCCAGCGCACCGGTCCCTCCCCCGGGCCGCGCCGGGACCAGCCCCGGACGCGGCGCACCGTGGCCCGCACGCCCTCGGCCAGCGGGAGTTCCCGGACGGCGAGGACGCAGGCGGCCAGCAGCGACACCACGAGCAGGGTGACGCGCACGGGTACGGGCAGGTCCACGAAGAGGGACAGCACCGCGCCCGCGGCCATCGGCGCGAGCGCGGCGATCAGCATCCGCTCCCGGCCGAGGACCAGCAGGACGGTGGCGGCGCCGACGTACAGGGCCTGTCCGGCGGCGAACGCGTACGAGAACGGCGGCCCGCCGGGCACCGCCAGCGCGGCGGCGGTGCCCAGCAGCGCCCCGGCGGGGGCCCCGGCGAGCAGGGTCCGCCCGGCGGCGGCCCGGTCGCCGAGACCGAGCCAGGAGTAGGCCCGGTGGGACAGGGTCTGGTCCCAGACCCACCCGATCAGTGCCCCGGCGAGGAGGGTCAGCGTCCCGGCGGGCAGCCCCAGCCGGTCCTGGGGACCTTCCAGCAGGGGTGCGCCGAGCAGGTAGGCCAGGCCGGGCAGGGCGAAGATCACCCCGCGGAGCAGGCAGGCGGTGAGGGAGACCTTCCAGGGGTCGGGGGCGCCCTCGGGCTCCGGGAAGGAGCGGGGCACCCGGGCGTACAGCTCCTCGGCGAGCGCGAAGGAGTCGTGGCGGCCGTAGGTGAGCCGGATGTACTCGTCGGTCATCCCGTCGGATTCCAGGATGGCCGCTATCTCGTCGGGGTGGACGGCGGCGGCGATGAACACGTCGAGCCGCCGGGCGAGTTCGTCCATCGGGTCGGCGGCCGGGGGGACCGTCCGCCGGGGTCGCGGGACGGCGGGCAGCGTGTTGCCGCCCGGGACCTTCAGCCAGAGGGAACCGCTCACCACAGGCTCCCGTCGGCGGCGAGCTCCTTGTACCAGGGGTCCGCGAGCCGCTGGGTCCAGTCGTCGCCCGGGTGGACGGGCAGCAGGGGCTGTCCGGCGAGTTCCCGGTAGATGTGCCGGAAGCCGTCGACGGACTGGTGGAGGGTGAACTTCTCGACCACCCGCTTGCGCGACATCCGGCCGAGTTCGGCCCGCCGTTCGTCGTCGCGGAGCAGGGCGAGGGTGGCGCGGGCCATGGTCTCGGGCTCGCGGGGCGGGACGACGAGCCCGGTGTCCCCGACGGCCTCGCGCACGCCGCCCACGTCGGTGGAGACCGTGGTGCGGCCGCAGGACATGGCTTCGATGATGCTGAAGGGGAAGCCCTCGCTGATGGAGGAGAGCATCACGACGCTGCCGGCGGCGTAGGCCTTGGCGACCTGGTCGATCCGGCCCTCGTAGGTGATGCCGTCGCTGACGCCGAGTTCGGCGGCGAGCTTCTCCAGGCGGAGCTTGTAGTCCTCGCAGCCGGCCGGGACCGGCCCGAAGAGGCGCAGCCGCAGGGCGGGCAGCTCCTCGCGCATGAACGCGTAGGCGCGGACGAGGGTTTCGAGGTCCTTGATCGGGTCGATGCGCCCGCACCAGCTGAGGGTGGGCACCTCGGGTTCGGGGCCGGCCTCGGGGAAGGCGTGCGGGTCGACGCCGTTGTAGACGGTGCGGATCCGGTCGGAGGCGGCTCCGCCGCGCTCCTCCCACCGCCGGTTGTACTGGTTGCAGGGGGTGATCAGGTCGGCCTGCCGGTAGCCCTCGGTGTTGAGCTCGCGGTAGAAGCCGAGCATCAGCGCCTTCACCGGCCAGCGCTGTTCGGCGGTGCGGTAGCCCAGGTAGCGCTCGCGCAGGTAGATGCCGTGCTCGGTGAGGAGGAAGGGCACCTGGTCGAGGTATTTGGCGGCGAGGGCCGGAAGGGTGGCGAGGCCGCTGCTGACGGCGTGGGCGACGCTGTCGGGCGGGATCCGCACGGAGAGCGGGCGCAGCGCGTGTTCCAGCAGGTCGGTGGCGGTGAGCGCGTCGTGGATGGTGGGCGCGGCCTCGGCGGTGACCAGGCCGGGGCGGGTCCAGACGGTCATCAGCAGGCGCAGCACGGACTCGGAGCGCAGGGTCGGCGCGAGCTTGCCGGCCCGGGCCAGCAGGGCCAGTTCGCGCAGGGACTGCGAGAATCCGCCGTGTCGCGGGTCGAGCATGGAGAGCAGGAACGTCTCGTACGTCTCGGTGAAACCTCGGAGGGCCCTGCCGCGCAGTGTCGACCGCATGCGCCGGGCCGACGGAGGCCCCCAGAGCGGTACGGCGGTGTGCCGGTAGACGTTGCGCGGCAGTTCCCAGGTGACCGGCTCGCGTCCGGAGCCGGTCAGGGCTATGACGTTGAAGTCGACCTCCGGCATGCCGCGGACCAGTTGGTCGCACCAGGTGCTGACGCCCCCGTGGACGTGTGGATAGGTGCCTTCGGTGAGCATGGTGACATGACGCCCATGGCTCATGCGGTGTGTCCCCCCAGGACGGAAAAGGGGCCGGCGCCCGTGGTTCGCGGAGCGCCGGCGCTGGGTGATGCGGGTGCGCGTGCGGTGGAACGACCGGCCTGACGGAGGCCGGGGGGGAGGTCAGAGCAGCTTCAGCGTGACCGCGGACTGGAGCAGCTCCGGGCCGGTCCATGCCGAGCGGGTGCCGGCGTACGCGGTGCCGAAGTCGGCGGTGCCGAGCAGCAGCTGCTTCTTGGTCCCGTTGGGCGCGGTGATCGGGGCGACCACTCCGGAGGGCGCCTTGACGGTGACGTCCTTGCCGATGCGGTAGGCGGTGACCTGGTTGTTCGCGATCGCCTTGTCCCAGGCGGCGCGACGGGTCAGCTCGACGCCGGTGTCCTTCATGGTCTGGTTCACGATGGGCGCGCTGGGCGCGTACAGCGTGCGGTAGGTGTCGAGGACCTGGTTGAGCACCGGGTACAGGGTGCGGTCCTCGGCCAGGTTGGACTGGTGGACGTAGTGCGGCCGGGGGTCGTTGGCCAGCACGTGGCGCAGGGCGGTACGGGCCTCCTGCGGGACGATGTAGTCCGTGTAGCCGGTGTTGACGTCGAGCGGGGCCGGCAGACAGGTGGAGGTCGCCGGGTTGTCCTCGCAGGCGCCGCTGCCGCCGTCGGCACGACTGGTGTAGATCCAGTTGTACTCGTCGGCCATCTCCGCGTTGGTGCCCGTGTTGTAGTACACGTTCATCGGGTGGCGCGGGACGGTCAGGGCGGCGCCGACCGCGCGCTGCGCCGGCTCGCGGGAGTTGTCGCTGCCCGCCCACTTGACCCCGTTGTCGGCGAGCGCGCCCGCCAGGTTGGGGTTGTCCACGGGCTGCTGCGGGGCCGTCTTGAGGCCGGAGTGCTCGCCGGTGACGAGCTCGGTGCGGTCGGTGGTGACGCCCTTGGCGGCCGCCCAGTTGTTGTTGTCGCGGATCTGCGCCGAGATCTCGGCGCGGCTCATGTACTGGATCGCGCCCTGGGCGTTCTTCTTGCAGGTCCAGGGGGAGGTCGTGGTGTCCTGCACGCAGCCGAGGAACGGGTGCGTGTACGTGTGGTTCATCCAGCGGTACTTGGCCCGGTCCGCCACCAGTTGGGCGGTCATGGCGTCGACGCCGCCGTGTTCGGCCTTCCACTCCTCGCCCGCGCCCGCGTTGAAGAGCATGTCGAGCTTGAAGTTCTTGGAGGTCTGCCACTGCGCCGCGTACTGGGCGTCGGCGGCGGTCATCCGGATGGTGCTCTCCTGGCCCTCGCCGCCCGCGCAGGCGTAGTCGCCGGGCGTGCAGTCGAGCTCCTTGCTCCAGCGGGCGTCCGGGGCGAAGACGTCGTCGACGTGGACCGCGAAGTAGTTGCGCTCCTGGCCGAGGTGGACGCCCTGGGTGAGCCATTCGACGATGCCCCGGGCCAGCAGCCGGAACTGCTGCTGGTACTGGTTGTAGCCGAAGGTGACGACCAGTTCGCCGCGCCCGTCGTGGGCGTACTCGCCGACGAGCGAGGCGCGGCCGGAGCCGACGGGCGCGTCGAGGTAGCTGGTGTAGCCGGTGCGCGGCTTGCCCATGAACCCGTAGCTCTCTGGTACCAGCGGCGAGTTGTCCTCGAAGGTGACCTGACCGCCGAGGTAGCCGAAGGGGCCCGCCTTGCCGGCGGCGGTGACGGCGGCCTGGGTGCCGTCGAGGGTGCCGCTGTAGCCGCCGTTGTCGGTGTACTCCAGTCCGACGCCCGGGTGTGACCAGGTGTAGGCGTCGACCTGGCGGATCCCGTACGTCGTCTCGTAGGCGGCGAGCGCCGTCATCTCGGCCGAACCCGCGCCGAAGGGATTCTCGTTGGGCAGCACCACCCCCTGGAACTTGGCGCGCGGACGGCCGTCGACCGTGTCGCTCAGGTAGGCGGCGTTGATCACCGGACGGCCGGCGCTGCCCAGGTCCACGCGGGTGTACGGAACTCCGGTGTCGCGGAGTTCGGCGGTGATCGCCTCGACCGAGCTGCCGCCGTCGTCGACGACCAGCACCCTGAGGTCGATGCGCGGTGTCGCGGCGGCCGCCTCGGCGGACGCCGCGGGTACTGCCACGGACATCAGGGTCGCGGCGGCCATCGCCGCGGCGACCCTGTTCATCCGGTTCTTGTTGACCATTTCGGCCTTCCCCCCGCAGTCCTCCCGACGACTTCGGCCGCATGGCGTTCGGCCGCGCCGGGGAGGCTCTGTGGAAATCATGCAAAGGGACCCCGCGTCCCCTTGCGAGAGCGGCATCACTCTCTCGGACCTCGTCAGCTCTAAAGGGCAAACCTGGAACAGAGACCACAGATGGGTGAACCTGTCGGCGTCCTGATCGAACAACTTGCCAAACCTTCGAGTGGCGTACGGACGAGTACGTCGGCGTAGGCTCGTTTCCGGCAGCCGTCGAGCCGGAATACGATCGCTGCGGAGCGGCCGGCGACCCCGACGCGACCGCAGCGCCCACACACACAAACGGAAGCGAGACTTCACCACCGTGACTGCTCTGACTCTCAGCACTGCCGGCGCCGCGACGTTGCGCGCCGACGCCCTCGTGGTCGGCGTGGCGAAGGGCGCCAAGGGCCCCGTGGTCGCCGCAGGCGCCGAGGCCGTGGACAAGGCGTTCGACGGAAAGCTCGCCTCCGTGCTGGACGCGCTCGGCGCCTCGGGCGCGGAAGGCGAGATCACCAAGCTGCCCGCGCCGTCCGGCCTCAAGGTCCCGGTCGTCCTCGCGGTCGGTCTGGGCTCCGTACCCGAGCAGGACGAGTCCTACGACGAGGAGGCGCTGCGCCGCGCCGCCGGCTCCGCCGCCCGCGCCCTGCACGGCGTCAAGAAGGCGGCCTTCGCGCTTCCCCTCGACGACGCCTCCGCCGTCACCGCGGTCGCCGAGGGCGCGCTGCTCGGCGCGTACGCCTTCACCGTCTACCAGGGCGGCGAGAAGAAGGCCGCCAAGGGCGAGGGCCCCAAGCAGCCCCTCGCCGAGATCGCCCTGCTCGGCGCCAAGCCGCGCGACAAGGAGCACAAGGCCGCGGCCGAGCGCGCCATCGTCGTCGCGACCGAGGTCAACATCGCGCGCGACCTGATCAACACCCCGCCGAACGACCTCACCCCCGAGGCCTTCGCCGCCGTCGCGTCCGCGGCCGCGAAGGAGAACGGCATCAAGGTCCAGGTGCTGGACGAGAAGGCGCTCGTCAAGGGTGGCTACGGCGGCATCATGGGCGTCGGCAAGGGCTCCGAGAACCCGCCGCGCCTGGTGAAGCTCACCTACACCCACTCCAAGGCGGAGAAGACCCTCGCCTTCGTCGGCAAGGGCATCACCTACGACTCGGGCGGCATCTCCCTGAAGCCGGCCGGCCACAACGAGACGATGAAGTGCGACATGGCCGGCGCCGCCGCCGTGTTCGCCGCCGTCGTCGCGGCCGCCAAGCTGGGCCTCCAGGTCAACGTCACCGGCTGGCTCGCACTCGCCGAGAACATGCCGTCCGGATCCGCCACCAAGCCCGGCGACGTGCTGCGCATGTACAGCGGCAAGACCGTCGAGGTCCTCAACACCGACGCCGAGGGCCGGCTGGTCCTGGGCGACGCGTTGACCAGGGCCTCCGAGGAGAACCCGGACGCGATCGTCGACGTCGCCACCCTGACCGGCGCCATGGTGCTGGCCCTGGGCGACCGGACCTTCGGCGTGATGGCCAACGACGACGCCTTCCGCACCTCGATCCACGAGATCGCCGAGGAGGTCGGCGAGGCGTCCTGGCCGATGCCGCTCCCCGCGGACCTGCGCAAGACCATGGACTCCCCCACCGCCGACATCGCCAACATGGGTGTCCGCATGGGCGGCGGCCTGGTGGCCGGCCTCTTCCTCCAGGAGTTCGTCGGCGAGGGCATCACCTGGGCCCACCTCGACATCGCGGGCCCCGCCTTCCACGAGGGCGCCCCGTACGGCTACACCCCCAAGGGCGGCACCGGCTCCGCCGTGCGCACCCTGGTGCGGCTGGCCGAGCGCACCGCCACGGGCGACCTGGGCTGACACGACCGGCGATCCGTCTCGCCGGGTGGGCCGCGAACGTGCCCCGGGACCCCCGTCGGGGTCGCGGGGCACGTTCGCTCTCGATGAAACCTCGAAGATCAGTAGGTTTCTACGCAGTGGTAACCCCCGGTTCGGGCAGAACGACGGTCCAGAGCCGGGGCCCGGCGTCCCGCGTTCCCCCGACAAATGCGAAGATGGGTTCTCGGCAGGACAGGGCCCCCACCACAGGGCCGAAGAAACAAGCGGCCGATTACCAGCCGCCGCCCCGGTCACAGAGGACCGGTGCCCGGCGCACATGCATGGAGGACGTGACGTGGCGAACGACGCCAGCACCGTTTTCGACCTAGTGATCCTCGGCGGTGGCAGTGGCGGTTACGCCGCGGCGCTGCGCGCATCCCAGCTGGGTCTCGACGTTGCGCTGATCGAGAAGAACAAGCTCGGCGGCACCTGCCTGCACAACGGCTGCATCCCCACGAAGGCACTGCTGCACGCCGGTGAGATCGCGGACCAGGCGCGCGAAGCGGCCCAGTTCGGTGTCAAGGCCTCCTTCGAGGGCATCGACATCGCGGGTGTGCACAAGTACAAGGACGACGTCATCTCGGGCCTGTACAAGGGTCTCCAGGGTCTCGTCGCCTCGCGCAAGGTGACCTACATCGAGGGTGAGGGCCGCCTCTCCTCGCCGACCTCCGTCGACGTCGACGGCCGCACCATCCAGGGCCGCCACGTCCTGCTGGCGACCGGCTCCGTGCCGAAGTCGCTGCCGGGCCTGGACATCGACGGAAACCGCATCATCTCCTCGGACCACGCGCTCGTCCTGGACCGCGTGCCCGAGTCCGCGATCATCCTGGGCGGCGGCGTCATCGGCGTCGAGTTCGCCTCGGCGTGGAAGTCCTTCGGCACCGACGTCACCGTCATCGAGGGCCTCAAGCACCTCGTGCCGGTCGAGGACGAGAACAGCTCCAAGCTTCTTGAGCGCGCGTTCCGCAAGCGCGGCATCAAGTTCAACCTCGGCACCTTCTTCGAGAAGGCCGAGTACACCGAGAACGGTGTCCGCGTCACCCTCGCCGACGGCAAGACCTTCGAGGCGGAGGTGCTGCTGGTCGCGATCGGCCGCGGCCCGGTCTCGCAGGGTCTGGGTTACGAGGAGCAGGGCGTCGCGATGGACCGCGGCTACGTCCTGGTCGACGAGTACATGCAGACCAACGTGCCGAGCATCTCGGCCGTCGGTGACCTCGTCCCGACCCTGCAGCTCGCACACGTCGGATTCGCCGAGGGCATCCTCGTCGCCGAGCGTCTGGCCGGCCTCAAGGCCGTCCCGATCGACTACGACGGTGTGCCGCGCGTCACGTACTGCCACCCCGAGGTCGCCTCCGTCGGCATCACCGAGGCCAAGGCCAAGGAGATCTACGGGGCCGACAAGGTCGTGGCCCTGAAGTACAACCTGGCGGGCAACGGCAAGAGCAAGATCCTCAAGACCGCGGGCGAGATCAAGCTCGTCCAGGTCAAGGATGGTGCCGTGGTCGGCGTCCACATGGTCGGTGACCGGATGGGCGAGCAGGTCGGCGAAGCCCAGTTGATCTACAACTGGGAAGCTCTGCCGGCCGAGGTCGCGCAGCTCATCCACGCGCACCCGACCCAGAACGAAGCGCTCGGCGAGGCCCACCTGGCCCTTGCCGGCAAGCCGCTTCACTCCCACGACTAATCGTCACGGGCGCGACGACCACTTCCGTACTTCCCCAAGCTCTCGACTCCGCTCGAGCTGGGGGAGACCCCACCGTTAGGAGCAACTGAAACCATGCCGGTTTCCGTAACCCTTCCGGCGCTCGGTGAGAGCGTCACCGAGGGCACTGTCACCCGTTGGCTGAAGGCCGAGGGCGAGCGCGTCGAGGCCGACGAGCCGTTGCTCGAGGTATCGACCGACAAGGTCGACACCGAGATCCCGTCGCCCGTCTCCGGCATCCTGGCCTCCATCAAGGTCGCCGAGGACGAGACCGTCGAGGTCGGCGCCGAGCTGGCCGTCATCGACGACGGCTCGGGCGCCCCGGCCCCGGCCGAGGCCGAGACGGTCGCCGCCGAGACCCCCGCCGAGCCGGCTCCGGCCGCCGAGGCACCCGCGGCTCCCGCCGCCGAGGCACCTGCTGCCGAGGCTCCGGCCGCCGAGGCACCCGCCGCCGCGTCCGGCACGGACGTCACTCTCCCCGCCCTGGGCGAGAGCGTCACCGAGGGCACCGTCACCCGTTGGCTGAAGCAGGTCGGCGAGTCGGTCGAGGCCGACGAGCCGCTGCTGGAGGTCTCGACCGACAAGGTCGACACCGAGATCCCCGCCCCGGTCGCCGGCACCCTGCTGGAGATCCTGGTCGGCGAGGACGAGACCGCCGAGGTCGGCGCTCGCCTGGCCGTCATCGGTGTCGCCGGCGCGGCCCCTGCGGCGGCTCCGGCCGCCGCAGCCCCGGCTCCGGCCGAGGCCGCCGCTCCCGCCGCAGCCCCGGCTCCGGTGGAGGCTGCCGCTCCGGCCGCCGCCCCGGCTCCGGTCCAGGCCGCTCCCGCGGCTGCCGCTCCGGCTCCCGTGGCGGCTCCGGCCGCCGCTCCGGCGCAGGCCGCTCCGGCCGCTCAGGCTCCGGCCGCCGCGGCTCCCGTGGCTCCGGCCGCTCCCGCCGCCCCGGCCCCGGCCGGTGACGAGGGCGCGTACGTGACCCCGCTGGTGCGCAAGCTCGCCTCGGAGTCCGGCGTCGACCTGTCCTCGGTCTCGGGCTCCGGTGTCGGTGGCCGTATCCGCAAGCAGGACGTCCTGGCCGCCGCCGAGGCCGCCAAGGCCGCCGCCGCCGCTCCGGCGCCGGCAGCCGCCGCTGCCGCTCCGGCCGCCAAGGCTCCGGCCGCGGTGTCCGAGCTGCGTGGTCAGACCGTCAAGATGACCCGCATGCGCAAGGTCATCGGCGACAACATGATGAAGGCCCTGCACTCGCAGGCCCAGCTCAGCTCCGTGGTCGAGGTGGACATCACCAAGATCATGAAGCTGCGCGAGAAGGCCAAGGGCGCGTTCCTGGCCCGCGAGGGCGTCAAGCTCTCGCCGATGCCGTTCTTCGTCAAGGCCGCGGCCCAGGCGCTGAAGGCCCACGCGGTCGTCAACGCCCGGATCAACGAGGACGAGGGCACCATCACCTACTTCGACTCGGAGAACATCGGCATCGCCGTGGACTCCGAGAAGGGCCTGATGACCCCGGTCATCAAGGGTGCCGGTGACCTCAACCTGGCGGGCATCTCCAAGGCGACCGCCGACCTGGCCGCCAAGGTCCGCGGCAACAAGATCACGCCGGACGAGCTGTCGGGCGCGACCTTCACCATCAGCAACACCGGATCGCGCGGTGCCCTGTTCGACACGGTCATCGTGCCGCCGAACCAGGTCGCCATCCTGGGCATCGGTGCCACGGTGAAGCGCCCGGTGGTCATCGAGACCGCCGAGGGCACGAACATCGGCATCCGTGACATGACGTACCTGACCCTGTCCTACGACCACCGCCTGGTGGACGGCGCGGACGCGGCCCGGTACCTCTCGGCCGTCAAGGCGATCCTGGAAGCCGGCGAGTTCGAGGTCGAGCTCGGCCTGTAAGGCTTACGCCCCCGCGGCAGCCGCTCGATACGGCGCCCCCGTCCGGAACACTCCGGGCGGGGGCGCCGTCGTCGTGTCCGGGTGCGGGTCGAGGTGTCCGGCCGGGTACGGCGAGCCGGCCGGGACGGGTCTTGTAACCAGCCTCACCCCCGGTCCCCGGGCACCAACGCGTACCGGCGGGCCGACACCGCCGTATTGTCTACGCATCAGAGCCCTGCGTGCCCCTCAGGAGATGAAGCGCCGATGATCACCCCACCCGTCGTGCACTCGCTGCGCGAGCAGATCCGCGAGCACATCGTGGAGGGGATCGTCAGCGGCCGCTGGAAGCCCGGCGAGCGCATCGTGGAGCGCCGGATCGCCGTCGAGCTGGAGGTCAGCCAGACGCCGGTGCGGGAGGCGCTGCGCGAGCTGGAGACGCTGCGGCTGATCGAGTCCGCGCCGAACAAGGGCGTCCGCGTACGGAACCTCTCCGCGGCCGACCTGGAGGAGATCTACCCGGTCCGGGCCGGTCTGGAGCAGATCGCCGCCGAGCTGGCCGCGCCCCGGCTGGCGGCCGACTGCACGGCGCTGGAGCCGCACGTGGCGGCCCTGTGGGAGGCGGACCGCACCGAGGACGGCACGGCGCAGGTGCGGCACACGGTGGGCTTCCACCGCGAGATGGTGCGGGCGGCCGGGAACAGCGTGCTGCTGCACACCTGGGAGAGCCTGGGCATCGAGGTGTTCACGGCGCTGTCCATCCGCTGGCTCGGTACCGTCCAGAAGTCGTACGCGGAGGAGCACGAGGCGCTCGTGGCGGCGTTCCGGGGTCAGGATCCGGACATCGGGCTGCTCGTGAAGCGGCATGTCCTGGGCTGCGCGCCGCGCGCCTGACGAACGTCCCCGCGTCGCCCGGCAAGACCGCTGAAACCCCTTCCGACCTGGGGTTTCGAGCGGCTCTCCAGGGAGCCGCTGGCGCGGCGACCTGTACTGGTTCCACGACGCGAGACCACCGGCACCGGGTGCCTTGAGCCATGGCACCCGGTGCCGACTTTCGCCCCGTGGACATTTAATTGTCACTTTTATTTGATCGATCATCGATCAGCGCTTTACAGTCAACGCGGACCCCACCCGGGTCCATCGACCCTGTCCTGCCCGTCAGGGATTTTCTTCACCACCTCTCCTTTGTCCGGAAGGCGGCGCACACCGATGTCCGACCCCGTAGGAAAGCTTCCGAGCGAGCTCGACCAGCTCCCGGACCGCGACACCGAGGAGACCGCCGAATGGGCGGCCTCCCTCGACGCCGTCGCCAAGGCCGCCGGTACGCGCCGCGCCGAGTACCTGCTCCGTCGTACCCTCCAGCACGCCGAGGCCGCCGGTCTCGCGCTGCCGAAGCTTCTTGAGACGGACTACGTCAACACCATCCCCACCGCCGCGGAGCCGGAGTTCCCCGGCGACGAGGCGATGGAAGCCAGGATCACCGCGTGGAACCGCTGGAACGCGGCCGCCATGGTGACCCGCGGCTCCAAGTACGGCGTCGGCGGCCACATCGCCACCTTCGCCTCGGCGGCCTGGCTCTACGAGACCGGCTTCCAGCACTTCTTCCGCGGGAAGGAGGCCGACGGATCGGGCGACCAGCTCTACATCCAGGGCCACGCCTCCCCCGGCATCTACGCGCGCGCCTTCCTCGACGGCCGCGTCTCCGAGCAGCAGCTCGACAACTTCCGCCAGGAGTCCGGCGGCAACGGCCTGCCGTCCTACCCGCACCCGCGGCGCCTGCCGTGGCTGTGGGAGTTCCCCACGGTGTCCATGGGCCTCGGCCCGCTGTCAGCGATCTACCAGGCGCGGTTCAACCGCTACCTGCACAACCGCAGCATCAAGGACACCGCGAACTCGCACGTCTGGGCCTTCCTGGGCGACGGCGAGATGGACGAGCCCGAGTCGACCGCCGCCCTGGCCCTCGCCTCCCGCGAGCAGCTCGACAACCTGACCTTCGTCATCAACTGCAACCTGCAGCGTCTCGACGGTCCGGTCCGCGCCAACTTCCGCGTGGTCCAGGAGCTGGAGGCCCAGTTCCGCGGCGCCGGCTGGAACGTCATCAAGTCCCTGTGGGGCTCCGCCTGGGACGAGCTGTTCCAGCTCGACACCACGGGCGCCCTCGTGCGCCGCCTGCGCGAGGTGCCGGACGCGCAGTTCCAGACGTACGCGACGCGCGACGCGGCCTACATCCGCGAGCACTTCTTCGGCGCCAACGCCGAACTCGTGCAGCTCGCGGCCGTGCTGTCCGACGCGAAGATCGCCGAGTGCTTCCACACCTCCCGCGGCGGCCACGAGCCCCGCAAGGTGTACGCCGCGTACAAGGCCGCCCTGGAGCACAAGGGCGCGCCGACGGTCATCCTCGCGCAGACCGTCAAGGGCTACACGCTGGGTGCCGGGTTCGAGTCGAAGAACGCGAACCACCAGATGAAGAAGCTCACGATCGACGAGTTCAAGAGCATGCGCGACAAGCTCGACCTCCCGATCCCGGACAGCGCCTTCGTCGACGGCCAGGTCCCCTACGGCCACCCGGGCGCGGACAGCCCCGAGGTCCGGTACCTGAACGAGCGCCGCACGGCCCTCGGCGGCCCGGCCCCGGCCCGCAAGGTCAAGCCCGTGGCCCTGCCGGCCCCGGCCGACCGCTCCTTCGCCCCGCTCCTCAAGGGCTCCGGCAAGCAGGAGATGGCCACCACCATGGCCTTCGTCCGGCTCGTCAAGGACCTGATGCGGGACAAGGAGACCGGGAAGCGCTGGGTTCCGATCGTCCCCGACGAGGCTCGCACCTTCGGCATGGAGTCCCTCTTCCCGTCGGCCGGCATCTACTCGCCGCTGGGCCAGACGTACGAGCCGGTCGACCGCGACCAGCTCATGTACTACAAGGAAGCCAAGGACGGCCAGATCCTCAACGAGGGGATCACCGAGGCCGGCGCCATGGCCGACTTCATCGCCGCCTGCACGTCGTACGCGACGCACGGCGAGCCGATGATCCCGTTCTACATCTTCTACTCGATGTTCGGCTGGCAGCGCACCGCCGACCAGATGTGGCAGCTCGCCGACCAGCTCGGCAAGGGCTTCATCGTCGGCGCCACGGCCGGTCGCACCACGCTGACCGGTGAGGGCCTCCAGCACGCCGACGACCACTCGCACCTGATCGCGTCCACGAACCCGGCGTCGCTCAACTACGACCCGGCCTTCGCGTACGAGATCGCGGTGATCGTCAAGGACGGTCTGCGCCGCATGTACGGCGAGAAGCCGGAAGACGTCTTCTACTACCTGACGGTCTACAACGAGCCGAAGGTCCAGCCCGCCATCCCGGAGGGCGTCGAGGAAGGCATCCTCAAGGGCCTGTACCGCTTCAACACGGCGGCCGACCTGGCCGAGGCGGCCCCGGCCGCCGACGCCCCGAAGGTCCAGCTCATGGCCTCCGGCACGGCGATCCACTGGGCCCTGGACGCCCAGAAGCTGCTCGCCGCCGACTGGAACGTGGCCGCCGACGTCTGGTCCGCCACCTCCTGGGGCGAGCTGCGCCGCGACGCGCTGGAGTGCGACGAGGCGCTGCTGCGCGGCGAGGTGCGCACCCCGTACGTCACCCGCGCGCTGGAGGGCGTCACGAGCCCGGTGCTGGCCGTGTCCGACTGGATGCGTCAGGTCCCGGACCAGATCAGCCAGTGGGTCGAGCAGGACTACACCTCGCTCGGCACGGACGGCTTCGGCCTCTCCGACACCCGCGAGGGCGCCCGCCGGCACTTCGGTGTCGACGCCCAGTCCATCGTGGTGGCCGCGCTGGCCCAGCTCGCCCGCCGCGGCGAGGTGCCGGCGTCCGCCATCAAGGAGGCCCGCGAGCGCTACGGCCTGTAGGACCCGGGCGCCCGTCGCGCCGAGTCCGATGCGCCACCGTACGGCCGAAGGCCGGTGTCCGCCCCGCCAATGGGGGTCGGACACCGGCCTTTGGCCGTATGAGCGGTGGCGGCACGGGGGTGGACCCGTGATGCTGGAGCGGTGATGGACGAGACGGAGTTCTGGGAGATCGTCGACCGTACCCGCGAGGCCGCCGAGGGCGACCCCGAGGAGCACGCCGAGCTGCTCGTGGAGCGGCTGGCTCAGCTCGACCCGGACTCCGTGCTGGACTTCGCCCGGCACTTCGAGTCGCGGTACAACCGGGCGTACACCTGGGACCTCTGGGGGGCGGCCTGGGTGCTGCTCGACGGGGCGAGCGACGACGCGTTCGACTACTTCCGGTGCTGGCTGATCGGCCAGGGGCGGGAGGTCTTCGAGGGCGGGGTGCACGACCCCGACCACCTGGCGGAACTGCTGGGCGACTTCGACGAGGAGATCGACGGCGACGGCGAGGAGCTGGGGTACGCGGCGGACGAGGCGTACGAGCAGCTGACCGGGGCGGTGGCGCCGGACCTCGGGGTTCCGTTGCAGGCGGCCGAGCCGGAGGGCGCTCCCCTGGACTTCGAGAACGAAGCCGTGCTCGCGGAGCGCTTCCCCCGGCTCTGGGACCGGTTCAGGGCCTGACGCCGGTCGGTGGCGCGTACGGCACCGGACGCGGTCGGTGGCGCGGGTCGGTTGCGGGCGGCGCGGGTCGGTTGCGGGCGGGCGCGCCTCAGTAGTGCGTGCCGCCGTCGATGCGGATCTCCGTGCCGGTGATGAACGCGCCGTCCTCGGAGCCGAGCATCGCGACGACGCCGGCCACCGTCTCCGGACCCGCGAAGCCCTGGCCGAGGGCCGGTGCCAGCTTGGTGAACAGGCTCCAGTCGGTGTCCTCGGGCAGGCCCGGGCCGTTGCCGGTGGTCATGCCGCTCTCGATGGAGCCGGGGGCCACGGCGACGAAGCGCAGGCCCTGCTTGCTGTACTCGGCGGCCAGCGCGTGGGTCATGGACTGGATGCCGCCCTTGCTGGCCGCGTAGGCGGACATGTAGGGGTGCGCGAAGGACGCCGAGGTGGAGCTGAAGTTCACGACGACCGGCTGGTCGCCCGCCAGCAGCGCCGGGATCGACTCGCGGATCACCAGGAAGGTGCCGGTGAGGTTGACCGCGATGACCTTGTTCCAGAAGTCGAGCGTGGTCTGGTGGGTGTGCGAGGAGCGCAGGATGCCGGCGGCGTTGACCAGCACGTCGAGCCCGCCGAGGCTGGCGACGGCGCCGGCGATCTTGGCCCGTACGGCGGCCTCGTCGGATATGTCGAGGCCAGCGGTGGTGAGGCGGTCCCCGTGGCCGTCGGCGCCGGCCTGGTCGGCCGTGTTCTTGAGCCCGGCTTCGTCGACGTCCACGGTGTGTACGCGGCCGCCCTCGGCGAGGATGCGGTGGACGGTGGCCCGGCCGATGCCGGAGCCGCCGCCGGTGATGAGGACGCGACGTCCTTCGTATCGATTCATGGGGGCGAGCGTACGACCAAGTGACACGTTTTGCCAGTGCGTCAATGCATGCAATCGCCGAGCCGGTCGGGCGGTAGGCTTCAGACGTGAGATCCCCTCGTCCGTACTCTCCCCAGGCCGGCCCCGGAGCCCAGTCGCTGACCGAGCGCCGCAAGGCCGCCACCCAGCTCGACATCGCCCGCGCCGCCTGCGAACTCTTCGCCGAGCACGGCCCCGACGGCACCACCGCCGAGGACATCGCCCACCGCGCCGGCGTGGCCCTGCGCACGTTCTACCGTTACTTCCGCAACAAGCAGGAGGCCGTGGCCCCCCTGCTCGCCGGCGGCGGTGACGCGTGGCGCGCGCTGCTCGCCGAGGAGGACCCGGGCACCCCCCTGGCCGAGGCGCTGGAGCGCGCCGTCACCCGCTCCCTCGGCGACTCCCAGGCCGTCGAGGAGGGCCTGAAGGTGACCCGCGGGCTGCTGCGGGCGGCCACCGGCGACGAGGCCCTGCGGGCCGTCTGGTACCGCGTGAACCAGGACTCCGAGGAACGCCTGGTCCCGGTGATCGCCCGGCTCGCCGGCCCCGACGCCGACGCCCTCGGCGTCCGCCTCCTGGCGGCGGCCGCCACGGACGCGATCCGCATCGCCCTGGAACTCTGGTCGGCCACCGACGCCCCGGTCGCCGGCCCCGGCTCCCCCGCCGAACTCGCGGTCCGCTGCCTGCGCGACCTGACGGGCGCGATGCCCCTGCTCCACCGCCCGACCTGAGGGCCCGCGGGCCGGAGACAGCGACGCGGCCCCCGAAACGACGAAGTGCCGCCCTCCGCTCCGTGAGGAGTGGGGGCGGCACGGCCGCAGGCGTCTGCGGCGAGGTCGCGGAGCGCCCGTCCCGGCGGCCCGTCGTGCGGGTTCCGTCGGGGGCGCTCGGGGCGACTAGATGTCGAAGTACATCTCGAACTCGTGCGGGTGCGGGCGCAGCGCGATCGGGGCGATCTCGTTGGTGCGCTTGTAGTCGATCCAGGTCTCGATCAGGTCCGGGGTGAAGACACCGCCGGCGAGGAGGTACTCGTGGTCCTCCTCCAGGGCCTTGAGGACGTCCTCCAGGCTGGTCGGGACCTGCGGGACGCTCGCGTGCTCGTCGGGAGAGAGCTCGTAGAGGTCCTTGTCGATCGGCTCCATCGGCTCGATCTTGTTCTTGACACCGTCGAGGCCCGCGAGCAGCAGCGCCGCGAAGGCGAGGTACGGGTTGGACGACGGGTCCGGGGCGCGGAACTCGACGCGCTTGGCCTTCGGGTTCGAGCCGGTGATCGGGATGCGCATCGCGGCGGAGCGGTTGCGCTGCGAGTACACCATGTTGACCGGCGCCTCGAAGCCCGGCACCAGGCGGTGGTAGGAGTTCACCGTCGGGTTGGTGAAGGCCAGCAGCGACGGGGCGTGCTTGAGGATGCCGCCGATGTAGTAGCGGGCGGTGTCCGAGAGGCCCGCGTAGCCGGCCTCGTCGTAGAACAGCGGGTCGCCGTTCGCCCACAGCGACTGGTGAACGTGCATGCCCGAGCCGTTGTCACCGAAGATCGGCTTCGGCATGAAGGTCGCGGTCTTGCCGTTGCGCCAGGCGACGTTCTTCACGATGTACTTGAAGAGCATCAGGTCGTCGGCGGCGGCGAGCAGCGTGTTGAACTTGTAGTTGATCTCGGCCTGGCCACCGGTGCCGACCTCGTGGTGCTGGCGCTCGACCTGGAGGCCCTGGGCGTCCAGTTCCAGCGAGATCTCGGCGCGCAGGTCGGCGAAGTGGTCGACCGGGGCGACGGGGAAGTAACCGCCCTTGTAGCGGACCTTGTAGCCGCGGTTGTTCTCCTCGGAGCCGGTGTTCCAGGCGCCGGCCTCGGAGTCGATGTGGTAGAAGCTCTCGTTCGCGGTCGTCGCGAAGCGCACGCTGTCGAACACGTAGAACTCGGCCTCGGGGCCGAAGTACGCGGTGTCGGCGATGCCGGTGGAGGCGAGGTACGCCTCGGCCTTCTTCGCGATGTTGCGCGGGTCGCGGCTGTAGGCCTCGCCCGTGATCGGGTCGTGGATGAAGAAGTTGATGTTGAGCGTCTTGTCCTTGCGGAACGGGTCCAGGCGCGCGGTGGTGATGTCGGCGCGCAGCGCCATGTCGGACTCGTGGATCGCCTGGAAGCCGCGGATGGAGGATCCGTCGAAGGCGAGCTCCTCCGCCGGGTCGAACGCCCGCGCCGGGATGGTGAAGTGCTGCATCACACCAGGCAGGTCACAGAAGCGGACGTCGACGAACTTGACGTCGTTCTCCTCGATGTACTGCTTCACTTCGTCGGCGTTCTGGAACATCCAACTCCTCCTACTCCCGACCCCGGGGCAGGGGCGGGCTTTATAGCTCGTGGTGCGTCAGTGCGGTGCCGCACGCTGACCCGACCATAAGCAGACGGGATTTCTCAAGCATGACCCATTTGTTTCGCACAAGTTAACCAGGGTCCCGTCCGGGGCGCCGGAGAGCGCACCGGTACCGTGGTCGGGTGGACAACAGGCAAGCAATCGGATCCTGGCTTTCCGGCCCCCGCGCGGCCGCCGAGGAGATGGGCGTCGACTTCGGCCATCCGGGCGAGCGCCTGGGCCTTCCCCGTTCGGGGCCCGGCTCGGTGGCCCGTTTCGGGCGTCGACTCGGCGCCGTCGTCATCGACTGGGTCGGTTGTCAGCTGATCGCCTACGCCCTGATCACGGGCGGTGACCTGGACGCTTCCAGTCCTTGGACGCTGGCGCTCTTCCTGAGCCTCACGTTCCTGACGGTGGGCACCGTGGGCTTCACCCCCGGCAAGCGGATCCTGGGACTCCGGGTCATCGCGCTGGACGGCTCGCGCCTGGGCCTCGGTCGGGTGGCGCTGCGCACCCTGCTGCTGGCCCTCTTCGTCCCCGCCCTGATCTCGGACCGGGACGGCCGGGGCCTGCACGACCGGCTCGCCGGCGCCGTCCAGGTCCGCATCTGAGGAACGGCGCGACGCACGAGACGGGGGTGGGCCCCCCGGGGGCGGGGCCCC
>NZ_JAPNLK010000024.1:63525-96623 GCF_026627505.1 Streptomyces sp. H27-H5
CGCCGGGGGTCCCCCGGGCGCGTCGGCGGGGGGCGCACCCCCGTCTCGTATACGAAAAGCAGGTCAGCGCATCATCAGCGCATCTTGCCGCCGCGCGGCATGCGCGTGCCCTTCGGCATGGGGCCCTTCGGGACCGGCATGTTGCTCATGAGGTCGCCCATGGCCCGGAGCTTGTCGTTCACCTGCGTGATCTGCGGGCCGGCCAGCACGCGCGGCAGCTTGAGCAGCGTCGTACGCACCTTCTTGAGCGGGACCTCACCCTCGCCCGTGCCCACGATGAAGTCGTGCACCGGGACGTCGGGCATGATCCGGGCCAGCTTCTTCTTCTCGGCGGCGAGCAGGACCTTGACCCGGTTCGGGTTGCCCTCCGCGATCAGGACGACGCCCGCCTTGCCGACGGCCCGGTGGACGATGTCCTGGTTCCGGTTCATCGCGACGGCCGGGGTGGTGGTCCAACCCCGTCCCACGTTGTCCAGTACGGCCGCGGCCGCGCCCGGCTGTCCCTCCATCTGCCCGAAGGCAGCCCGCTCGGCCCGTCGCCCGAAGACGATCGCCATCGCGAGGAACGCCACCAGGAAACCCAGGATGCCCAGGTAGACCGGGTGCCCGATCAGGAAGCCGATCGCAAGAAAGACACCGAAGGTGACGATTCCCACGCCCGCGACGATCAGACCGACCTTCGGGTCGGCCTTGCGCGTCATCTTGTACGTCAGGGCGATCTGCTTCAGTCGCCCGGGGTTCGCAGCAGTCTCTGCGTTTGACTTCCTCGCCATAAGGCGAGTTTACGTGGCCTGCGGACGGCGGGTCGCCGCGGCCTCGAGTACGTGCTCGGTTTCGACCCGATCCTTGGCCCTGCGGCGGTCCTCCAGGACCGCGCTCCAGGCGTTGCGGCGGGCGCCGCTCATGAGCAGCGACTCGATGCCCCGGAAGGCGTCTGTGAAGGACGGGATGGCGATGGCGCGTACGGGCGCGGCCTGCATGATGTCGATCCCTCTCACGGTGCTCACGACGGCTGGGGAGTGAAGCGGTGGTACGTGGAGCGAAGCGGTGGTGCGCGCTGCGTGATGTGCGGTGCGTGCCGCAATCGTCACTGACTGGTGTTACCAGGGCGTGACCGGTCGGTCAAATGCGATGAACATGTTGGGCGCGAAAACACTGACGCGGCCCACCCGACTCATCCTGGAATGAGCCTAGGGGCCGCGTCGGCGCGGTGTTACTGTTCAGTAAGGTTTTGTGCGGGACTTCACACGGCCGCGTCAGACGGTGGCGCGCTTCTGCATCGCCTGCTGGTAGAGGCGCCCGGCGCGGTACGAGGAGCGCACCAGCGGACCGGACATCACACCGGAGAAACCGATCTCCTCGGCCTCCTTCGCCAGCTCGACGAACTCGGCCGGCTTGACCCACCGCTCGACGGGGTGGTGCCGCGGCGAGGGACGCAGGTACTGGGTGATGGTGATGAGCTCGCAGCCGGCCTCGTGCAGGTCCTTGAGGGCCTGCGTGACCTCCTCGCGCTCCTCGCCCATGCCGAGGATCAGGTTCGACTTCGTGATCAGGCCGTAGGCGCGCGCCTTGGTGATCACGTCGAGGGAGCGCTCGTAGCGGAAGCCGGGGCGGATCCGCTTGAAGATCCGGGGGACCGTCTCGACGTTGTGCGCGAAGACCTCGGGGCGGGAGGCGAAGACCTCCTCCAGGAGTTCCGGCACCGCGTTGAAGTCGGGGGCCAACAGCTCGACCTTGGTGTGGCCGGTCTCACGGCCCGCCGTCTGCTGGTGGATCTGGCGGACGGTCTCCGCGTACAGCCAGGCGCCGCCGTCGGGCAGGTCGTCGCGGGCCACGCCGGTGATCGTCGCGTAGTTCAGGTCCATGGTGACCACGGACTCGCCGACACGACGCGGCTCGTCCCGGTCGAGGGCCTCGGGCTTGCCCGTGTCGATCTGGCAGAAGTCACAGCGCCGGGTGCACTGGTCGCCACCGATGAGGAAGGTGGCCTCGCGGTCTTCCCAGCATTCGTAGATGTTCGGACAGCCGGCTTCCTGGCACACCGTGTGCAGTCCTTCGCCCTTCACCAGGGCCTGCATCTTGGTGTACTCGGGGCCCATCTTCGCCCGCGTCTTGATCCACTCGGGCTTGCGCTCGATGGGGGTCTGGGCGTTGCGGACTTCGAGGCGCAGCATCTTGCGTCCGTCGGGTGCGACTGCGGACACGACCGGCTCCCTGTGACTTCGATTCTTCGGCGCCCACCAGGGTACGCCCGTAATTTCATACGTTCTTACGTCCGCCAACCTGGGGGCGGCCGGACGCATTCCCCGGGCCCTCAGCCGGCGACGGGCTCGATCTCCCGCGGCCGGAGGTCCGCCTGCTCCAGGACGTCCTTGAGGTGCCGCTCGATCACGGGCACGACCTGGGCGATGGTGATCTCCCGGCCCAGTTCGTACGAGAGCGAGGTCACACCGGCGTCCCGGATGCCGCAGGGGACGATCCGGTCGAACCAGGTGTTGTCCGGATTCACGTTGATCGCGAACCCGTGCATGGTGACGCCCTTGGCGACCCGGATGCCGATGGCGGCGAGCTTGCGGTCCTCGCGGCGCTGGCCCGCGTTGGACGGGGCGTACTCGGGGCCGTTCAGCCGGGCGTCGAACTCGTCGTCGTGCATCCGGGGGTCGAGGTCCAGCGAGAGTCCGCCGATGCTCGGCCGGTCCTCGACGGGGTCGCCGAGCACCCAGACACCGCTGCGCCCCTCGATCCGGGTGGTCTCCAGCCCGAACTCGGCGGCGGTCCTGATCAGCGCGTCCTCCAGCCGGCGGACGTGGGCGACCACGTCCACGGGACGCGGCAGCTTCATGATCGGGTAGCCGACGAGCTGACCCGGGCCGTGCCAGGTGATCTTTCCGCCCCGGTCCACGTCCACGACCGGCGTGCCGTCCAGCGGCCGCTCGTTGTCGGCGGTGCGCCGGCCGGCCGTGTAGACGGGCCGGTGCTCCAGCAGCAGGCAGGTGTCCTCGATCTCGTCCGCGAAGCGGGCGGCGTGCACCCGGCGCTGCTCGTCCCAGGCCTCGGTGTACTCGACGAATTCCGGCCCGAAGCCCAGATGGACAAACCGAAGCTCAGTCACCGCAGCGCCTCCTCGTTGAACCTGCTGTGTGCACGCATCGCACCAGCCAAGGGTACGGCCGGCCGAATGCGGCCCCTCAGGGCCCCGGTCGCCGCTTCCGCCGCTGCCGGTTCCCGGCGGGTCGGTCGGGGTCCTCGTCCGCCCTCGGCAGGCGCCGATGGCCCTCCGAGTGGTCGTTGACCCAGCCGCACACCCCGCACGCGTACCGCCCGTCCAGCCCCGCGATGTGCGTGCCGCAGCGTCGGCATTCCGCCTCCGTCAGCTCGGGCGCGGGAAGCGGAGCGATGGACTCCGGGTGGTCGTCGGGACGGCGGTGATCGTCGGGGCGGTGCGCCCCGGTGGGCCGGCGGGTCATGAGCGGCAGCCTATGCGGGCGGAGGGGGCCAATCCGTAAAGGGTCCCGCCGGTTCTGCACACGATCGGATGAATGTGGGACAGAGGGGGCGGTGCGGGCGAAGTTCGCCGCTACATTCACGCCGTTCACAGGGCCGGGACTCCGGTCTTTCACGTCAGGAAACCGTGGAGCCGATGACGGAACGACCAGCCCAGCGCGTCCCCAACCGGCAGCTCTCGGCCCTGATCGCGGAAGCCGGGTTCTCCAACGCCGGTCTCGCCCGCCGCGTCGACCAGCTCGGCCTGGAGCACGGTCTCGATCTGCGGTACGACAAGACGTCCGTGACCCGGTGGCTGCGCGGCCAACAACCGCGCGGAACGACCCCCGCGCTGATCGCGGAGGTCTTCACCCGACGCCTCGGGCGGCGGCTGTCGGCGCAGGACCTGGGGCTCGACGCGTGCGCGCCCGTCTACGCGGGGCTGGAGTTCGCGGCCACCCCCGAGGAGGCCGTGGACATCGCGAGCGGGCTGTGGCGCAAGGACTCCGGCTCGCACGCCGAGCTGCGGAAGATCGCCTTCACCCCGGCCGGTCTGGTGGTGCCCAGCCGGGACTGGCTGATCGGCCGCGCCGACGAGCGGGTCGGGCGGGGCGCGGAGCCCGCGGGCTCCCGGGTCCCGCCGCAGGGCCGGACCGCGATGCCGCGCCAGCGGCAGATCGACCGGGGGCCGGGCCAGCGGGTGACGGGCGGGGACATCGCGGCGCTGCGGTCGGTGGGCGACCTGTTCCGGACCCTGGACGACACCTACGGCGGCGGGCACGCCCGGCAGGCGCTGGTGCGGTACCTGGAGCACGAGGCGGAGCCGATGCTCCGGGGCACCTACGGCGAGAGCACCGGGCGCAGGCTGTTCGCGGCCGCCGCCGACCTGACCCGGCTCGCGGGCTGGACCTCGTACGACATCGCCGCGCACGGGCTGGCCCAGCGGTACTTCGTGCAGGCGCTGCGGCTCGCGCAGGCCGCGGCGGACCGGCCGTACGGGTCGTACGTGCTGGTCACGATGAGCCGACAGGCCGTCTACCTCGGGCACGGGCGGGAGGCGGTGCAGCTCGCCCGGGTCGCCCAGCAGGGCGTGGGCTCCGGCCCGCCGCCGGTGGTGCAGGCGTTGCTGCACTCGGCGGAGGCGCGGGGGCACGCGGTGCTGGGCGAGGTGCGGGCCTCGACGGCGTCGCTGGTGCGGGCGGAGCGGGCGCTCGGCGCCGCCCGGCCGGGGGACGACGTGCCGCACTGGGCCCGCTTCTACGACGAGGCGCAGTTGGCGGACGAGTTCGGCCACTGCCACCGGGACCTCCAGCAGTACCGGGCCTCGGCGCAGCACGCGGAGCGCTCGCTCCAGTTGCGGGCGCCCGGCCACGCGCGCTCGCGGCTGTTCTGCAAGGTGGTGCTGGCCACGGCCCGCCTCGGGCTCGGCGAGCTGGACCAGGCGTGCGCGCTGGGCGCGGAGGCGGCGCAGCAGGCGATGGAGATGCGGTCGGCGCGCGCGGTGGAGTACGTACGGGACTTCGAGCGGCGGCTGGAGCCGTACCGGGAGGCCTCGGCGGTGCGGACCTACCGGGACCGGGTCGCCGCACTGGCCTGAGCCGGGGCCTTCCCCGCCCGGGCTCCCGCACCGGGGCCGGCCGCGCCCGGGCCCGCGCGGGGAAGGCCCGGCCCCGGGATCGGGATCGGGCCTCCACCCGGGACGCGCGGCCGGACGGGACGCGACCTGCCCGGACACGACCGGACGCGGCGGGGCGGGGCCGGCTCAGGCCGCCACCGGAACGGATCGTTCGGGGGCGGCCGGCACCGGGATGCCGAAGTCGCGCAGCACGGCCGTGCTCGCGCGCCGGGCGGAGCTCAGGGCCCCCTGGACGGTGTTGGAGTCCCGGTGGTCGCCGCACACGTACAGCCCCGCCACGACCCGTACCGGGCGCCGCAGGTCGTGCGGCGGGGGCATGGCCGGGACGGCCTCCGGGGTGTGGTGGACGGCGAGCAGGTCCCAGTCCCGGGTGGAGGTCTCGTAGAGCCGGGCGAGGCGGGACGCGACCGTGCGGGTGGGCGGCGGCGGTCCGTGCACGGTGGTGGTGACCAGGCTCCGTCCGGCGGGGGCCCGCGTCGGGTCGACCGCGCTCATCACGGTGGTGTGGGCGAGCGGCCACCTCGGGTCGGCGTCCAGGAGCAGGGAACCGTCCCACGGCAGCGGGCCGACGGTGGCGTGGTGGATGACGGTGACCTCGTGGAAGTTCGGCACCCGCAGCCCCGGCAGCAGGTCGGCGGCGGCCCGGGCCCCGGTGGCGAGCACGACGGAACGGCAGCTGAAGTCGCCGTGCCCCTCGGTGGTGACGAGGTTCGTCGCCACCGTGCGAACCCGTACCCCGGTCCGTACGGTGCCGGGTGGCAGGGCGGCGGCGAGCAGGTCGGGCAGGCGCGCGGCGCCGCCCTCGGGCACGGCGAGCCGGCCTCGGGCGAATCCGCGCAGGGCCAGGTCGGCGACCCGGCTGGAGGTGGTGAGTCCGGGGTCCCGGAGCAGGGTGGCGAGCAGGGGGCGCAGTACGCCGTTGACCGTGCGCGGCGGCAGTCCGCGGGTGCGCAGGGCGGCGCTCGCGGTGCGTTCGGGCCGGGCGAGCAGGCGCTCCACGGGCAGGGCCGCGAGCCGGCCGAGCGCGGCGCTGAGCCGGGCCTGGTCGAGGGAGCCGCCGGCCAGGGCGCGGGCGGGGGTGAGGGCCCCGGCGCGCTGCTGTTTGCCGTCGGCTCCCCGGATGAGGACCCCGGGCGCGAAGGGGCGCAGGACGAGCGCCTCCAGGCCCGGGGTGCGGGACGGTTCGGTGTACGAGGTGTTGAGGAGCTGGCCGGTCCGGTCGAGCCGGAAACCGTCGACCGACTCGGTGGCCATCCGCCCGCCGGGATCGTCCGCGGCCTCCAGGACGGTGACCGTGACCCCCGCTGCGATCAGATGGTGTGCCGCCGCGAGTCCTGAGACTCCGGCTCCCACGATGACGACGTCTGCATGGTGTGCGCTGCTGAGCACGTGCCCCTCCCCGAGGTCGGCGCGGCTGTGTGGGGTTCCTCCTTCCCCCAACGGACTCCGGGAGAACCCGAGTCCGGTGCGGTATTGCGCACAACTCCGGTCGCACAGCGGTCGCATTCGGGTCACAAACGGTCGCACGTGAGCGAACGGTGCTCCCCCGGGCCGCCGGTCGCCCAGCCGGCGGCAGGGGCCGGCCGGGCGCCGCGGGCCAGGCGCCACTTCGACGACAGGGCCTAGGCCAGTGCGGCCCTGATCGACTCGTCGATCCCCGGGTACCGGAAGACGAAGCCGGACTCCAGCAGCTTCGTGGGACGCACCCGCTGGCTTCCCAGCACGTCCTCGGCGAACTCGCCGAGGACCACGCGCATGACGGGCGCCGGCACGGCGCACACCGTCGGGCGGTGCAGCACCCGCCCCATCGCCGCTGTGACCTCGCGGTTGGTCCGCGCCTCGGGTGCCGTCAGGTTCACCGGACCGGACAGCCCGGACGCGGTGACGAGGTGGCGCAGGGCGGCGACCTCGTCGTGCATCGAGATGTGCGACCAGTACTGGCGGCCGTTGCCCAACCGCCCGCCGACGCCGGCCCGGAAGACGGGGAACAGCCGGCCCCACGCACCGCCGTCGGCGGCGACGACCAGGCCCGTGCGGGCGAAGACGGTACGGATCCCGGCCTCGCGGGCCGGTGCGGCGGCCGCCTCCCACTCGACGCAGACGGAGGGCAGGAAGCCCTCCCCCGCCGGCGCGTCCTCGTCGACGAGGCGGTCGCCGGTGTCGCCGTAGTAGCCGACGGCGCTGCCGCAGACGAGGACCGGCGGCGGCTCGGCCATGTCCGCCAGGGCCCGGGCGATGGCGGCGGTGCCGAGGACGCGGCTGTCGCGGATCTCCTTCTTGTACGCGGCCGTCCAGCGGTGGTCGCCGACCCCGGCCCCGGCCAGGTGGAGGACGGCGCCGCAGCCGACCAGTCCGGCGGGGTCCACGTACCCGCGCCGCGGGTCCCAGGTCGCCTCGTCCGGGGCGGCGGCGGGGCGGCGCACGAAGCGCACCACCTCGTGGCCGTCCGCCTGGAGGGACCGTACGAGGACCTTGCCGATGAGGCCGGATGCTCCGGTGACCGCGATGCGCATGGCGCCAGTCTGCCCGAATGTCGCGCCCGCGCACGGGCGGCCCGGGGCGTGGCGCCCGTGGATCCACCGGGCGGGCCGGGCGCGGCGGTCCCGGGGCGGGTCAGGTGCCGCCGATCCAGGTGCCCACGGCGTAGGTGACGGCCATCGCGACCGCGCCGCCCGCCACGTTCCGCAGCACCGCCCGCGCCGCGGGGGCGCCGCCCAGACGGGCGCTGACCAGCCCGCACAGGGTCAGCGCCGCCAGCACGGCCGCCACCGTCACCGGCACCCGTCCCGACGGCTGGGGCAGGACGATCGCCAGGAGCGGGAGCAGCGCCCCCACCGTGAAGGAGAGCAGGCTCGCGAGGGCCGCGTGCCAGGGGTTCACCAGCTCGTCCGGGTTGATCCCCAGTTCCACCTGGGCGTGGGCCCGCAGGGCGTCGCGTTCCGTCAGCTGTTCGGCGGCCTCCCGGGCGAGTTCCCGGCTCAGGCCGCGCGCCGCCAGCATGTCCGTCAGCTCGGCGAGCTCCTCCTCCGGCTCGTCCGCCAGCTCCCGTCGCTCCACGGCCAGGGCGGCGCGTTCCGAGTCCCGCTGCGAGCTGACCGACACGTACTCCCCCGCCGCCATCGACAACGCCCCCGCCAGCAGCCCGGCCACCCCCGCCGTCAGGATCGCCGTGCGCGAGGTCGTCGCCCCGGCGACGCCCACCACCAGGCCCGCCGTGGAGATGATCCCGTCGTTGGCGCCCAGCACGCCGGCCCGGAGCCAGTTGAGCCGGGTGCTGATCTCCGCGCTGCGCGCGCCCGCCGATTCGGTCACCGCACCACTGTCGCGGGGCGCACCGCACGGGGCCACCCGGGGTGCGCCCCCGGCCCCCCGGGATCAGGGTGGAGGAGTGAGACGCGGACCCGAGGACTCCGGCCGATTGCACGGGACGCCCCCGCCCCGCTGGGCGCGACTCGCGCCGGCCGTGGCCGTGGTGGTGCTGTGCTGCGCGCAGTGGCTGACCCCTGGCGCGGAGCTGGGCTACTTCCTCGCGGCCCTGCCCGCGGTGGCCGCGTTCTCCTACGGCCCCGTGGGAACCTGCGCGTTCGCCGCACTGGTCCTCGTGCTGCTCGGCGTCCCCCAGCTCGGCGTGGCCCACGCCCGCGGCACGGACCTGGCCACCGTGGCCTTCGTGGGCCTGCTCAGCGTGGTGATCTCCTTCGTGCGACGGCGCCGCGACGACCAGCTGGTCAGCGTCCGGACCGTCGCCGAGGCGGCGCAGCTCGCGGTGCTGCCACCGGTACCGGACCAGGTGGGCCCGGTGCACTGCTCCGGTCTCTACCGGGCGGCGCAGCGCGGCACGCTGGTCGGCGGCGACCTGTACGACGTGCGGGCCGGGCCGTACGGCGTTCGGGCGGTGGTGGCCGACGTCCAGGGGCACGGTCTGGCGGCGGTCGGGACGGTGGCCGCGCTGCTCGGCTCCTTCCGGGAGGCGGTCCTGGACGATCCCGAGCTGGCGGCGGTCGCGGCCCGGCTGGACCGGCGGCTGGTCGCCGACGCGGCGGCCGCCTCGATCCGGCATCCGGAGCTGTTCGCGACGGCGGTCCTGCTGGAGTTCCCGCCCGGACTGGACCTCGTACGGATCGTGTCGTGCGGGCATCCGCCCGTGCTCCTGCTCCGCGGCTTCACGACCTCGGAACTGGACGTGGAACCGGGGCCCCCGCTGGGCCTGGGCCTCACCGTGCCGGCGCTGCCGAAGGTGGCCGAGGTTCCGCTGCTGCCGGGCGACCGGCTGCTCGCGCACACGGACGGCGTGACCGAGGCCCGCGACGCGGACGGCGGTTTCTACCCCCTCTCCTCCCGCATCCCGGTGCTGGCGAACGACTCCGAGGGCCTCGTGCGGGCGGTGTGGCGGGACCTGGAGGCCTTCACCGCGGGCGGCCCGCGCGACGACGTGGCGCTCCTGCTCCTGTCCCTGCCGGCCATGGAACCGTGACGTGACCGGGCGCTCCATCGCCGGGCGTTCCGTGGCCGGGATCGACCGTCGCCGGGCCGGCCTGCCGAGGGTGCGGCCGGCCGCGGGCGGCTCGGGTGGCTGAGGGGCCGCGGCGGCGCTGCGCCGCGGCCACCGGAGCCGGTGTCGAACCGTCAGCCGACGTCGCGGATGAAGGCGCGCACCATCTTGCAGGTCACGTTGGACGGGCGGTGGATCCCCACCCGCACCGCCATCGTCCGGATCTTGCGGTTGGTGGCGCGTCGAGCGTCGTAGGTCCCGGTGTCGAGCAGTGATATCGCCAGCCGCATCGCCTTCAGACGGCGGTTGTGGCTCTCGTACCACTCGCGGGGCAGCCCCGCCGGCAGCGGCTTCTTCTTGGGCATCGAAATGATCGCGGCAGCGGCCATCTACAGCCTCCCAAACGGTAGTTGGCTTCCTGTCGTTCTCCTTCGATTTTACCGGGGGGCACTGACAAAAGCCCCTGGCCAGACCGGCTCGGCACGACGCCTCGTTAGGCTTGCGCGCATGGAGATCTGGATCAATCCCGCCTGTTCCAAGTGCCGTGCCGCGCTGACCCTGCTGGACGCGGAGGGCGCCGACTACACGGTGCGCCGGTACCTGGAGGACGTGCCGTCCGAGGCCGAGATCCGCGAGGTGCTGGACCGCCTCGGGCTGGAGCCCTGGGACATCACGCGCACCTCCGACCCGCTGGCCCGTGAGAGCGGGGTACGGGAACTGCCGCGCGAGGGGACGGACGCGGCGCGGGGCCGCTGGATCGCCCACCTGGCGGCGCACCCGAAGCTGATCCAGCGCCCGATCATCACCGCCGAGGACGGCACGGCCGTGATCGCGCGTACCGACGAGGCCGTGCGCGAGGCGCTGTCCCGCAAGGCCTGAGTCGGCCGGCCGGCGCGATCCGACGGGCCGGCTCAGGTCTCCGTCAGGAGGCGGGTGATCGCGTCGGCCGCCGTCAGCGGCATCGCGTGGTGCGTGACCCCGGGGAGCACGTCGACGCGGGCGTCCGGCAGCGCCGCCCGCGCGGCCTCGGCCATCCGGGCGGGGTCGTGGCACCGGGCGCCGCCGGCGAACGCCACCCGCACGGGCAGCCGCCGCAGCGGCGCCGGGTCGGGGCGGGGTCCGGTGACGGGGCGGACGGTGGGGAAGCCGGCCGTCTCGTCCTGGAGGCGCAGCCAGGTCGGGTCGAGGGCGGCGCCGCCGCTCTCCCAGGCGAGGAAGCCCCGGATCCGGGCGGGGGTGGGCCGCAGCAGCATGGGCAGGGCGCGCAGCACGTAGCCGGGGCGGAGCCCGCCGAAGATCTGCGTCGGGTCCAGCAGGACGAGTCGGGCCGACCGCCCCGGGTGGCGGGCGGCGTGGTGGGCGGCGATCCAGGCGCCGTACGAGTGCCCGGCCAGGATGACGGGCTCGGCGCCCAGCCCGTCCAGGACCGCGTCGAGCCATCCGGCCAGGTCGTCCGGAGTCCGTACGGGCCGTCCCTCGGCGGGGACGCTGAGTCCGGGCTCCCCGACCAGGTCCACGGCGTGCACCCGGTGAGTGCGGGACGCCCCGGCGGCGACCGCTCCCCAGACGGTGGAGGTGGCCCCGCCGCCGGGCAGCAGCACGAGCGGTGGGGCGTCGGCGGGACCGGCGCTGTTGACGTGGGTGGTTCCGTACGGCGTGGGCAGCTCGCGGCCCTCGACGGGGCCGGGCCACCGGCCGAGGACTTCTTCGTAGGCCGTCCGAAAAGACATCCGGCACCACTCTCTCGCTGGGCGATAATCTCGCTCGGCGAGAGATGGTAGGCGGAGGCGTTGTGGACGACAACCTTGAACTCGTACACCTGCTGCGGGCGGTGTCCGTCGAATTCGGCCTGCACCAGGCGGAGTTCGCGGCCCACCACGGCATGCACCCCACCGACGTGCGGGCCCTGATCTGTCTGCTGGACGCGGAGCGCGCCGGCGAGGCGGCCACGGCGGGTCTGCTGGGCGCCCGCCTCGGTCTCAACTCGGCCGGCACCACGGCGGTGATCGACCGTCTGGAGCGGCTGGGCCACGTGGCCCGGGTGCGCGACGGGGCCGACCGCCGCCGGGTGCTGTTGCGGGTCGAGCCGGAGGCCGTGCGGCTGGGCCGGGCGTTCTTCGGCCCGCTGATCGACCGGCTGTTGGCGGTACAGGGCACCCTCGACCCGACCGAGCGGGAGGCCGTCCGCCGCTTCCTCACGGCCGCCCGGGCGGCACTCGGCGAGCAGGAGCCGGGCGAGCCAAAGCGAGGCGAGGGCCAGTAGCGGGGCGGGCGCGGCATCGCCCCGCCCCGCCACCACGCCCCCTTCTCATGCGTCCAACTGGCGCTCCGCCTCGGCCAGGATCTCCGTCAGCCGGAGCCCGAACCGCGCGTCCCGCGCGTCCGGCTCGCCCGTGCGGGCCGCCGTGAGCAGCGCGTCGAGTGCCCGGCCGTAGGCGCCGGGGACGTCGCTCCACTCGGGCAGGTCGAAGATCCCCTCGGCCCCGCGCAGCTCCAGCCCCACCCCGGCGGCCGCGTGCGGCGCGCCCAGGCTGAGCACGGCGGTGCCGGCGGCGCCCGAGGCGTGGCGCAGGGCCAGTTGCACCACGTCGGAGGGGCCCCGGGTGGCGGAGACGGCGGTGACGTCGCCGAGCACCGGGATCAGGACGGACAGGGCGTGCGGGCCGACGTCCCACAGTCCGCCCTTGGCCTTGCGCCAAGGCGAGTCGGGGTGACTGCCGGGGGTTCCGTCGGGCGGGTAGAGCGCGCCGAGCCAGTGGGCGGAGGCGGTGAACCAGCCGGAGCGCCCGGCCTGCTCCTCGACCCACCCGGCGGTCGGTTGGGCGAACCGGAGCGTCAGGAAGACGACGGAGGCGACCTCGTGCTCGGCCGCGGCGGCGACCACGGCCGAGGCGTCCTCCACCGTCGTCGCGACCGGCTTGTCGAGCAGCAGATGGCATCCGGCGGCGGCCGCGCGGACCGCGAGCGGAGCCTGTACGTCGGGCGGCAGGGCGAACGCCACGACGTCACAGTCGGCGAACAGTTCGTCGGGGTCTTCGTACACCTTCACGCCGTGGGCGCGGGCGAGTTCGGCCGCCGCCTCGGGGCGCCTGCCCCACACCCCGACGAAGTCGGAGCCGGCGTGCGCGGCGAGGGCGGGGGCGTGCGTGCGTCGGGCCCAGGGGCCGGTGCCCAGCAGGCCGACCCGGGGTCGGGGGGTCTCGGCGGCGTCCACGGAGGAGTCACCGGCGGAGTTCAAATCGTACGAAATGCTCACCCGCTCAGTCTGCCGTACTCGGACGGGTGTGCCATCGCCGACCCGCACGACTGTTCCCACCTGCGGCGCACATCTCGGTAACACGGGGTTCACACACGGGCAACGGAAGAGAAATCGCATGGGGGCACGCTGCGGTCATCACCGCAGCACGCGATCGCAGCGCCGCGACCGGCGAGCCGGCGGCAGGAAACCGCAGCACCGCGACCGCAACACCCGCAGAGTCTGCGCCGGAGCGACGCACCGAAGGATGGGGCCCGTGAGCTACAAGGCTGAGTACATCTGGATCGACGGCACGGAGCCGACGGCCAAGCTTCGCTCCAAGACGCGGATCCTCGCCGACGGCGACGCGCTGCCGATCTGGGGCTTCGACGGATCGAGCACCAACCAGGCCGAGGGTCACGCCTCCGACCGTGTGCTGCAGCCGGTGTTCTCCTGCCCGGACCCGATCCGCGGCGGCGACGACGTCCTCGTCCTGTGCGAGGTCATGAACATCGACATGACCCCCCACGAGTCGAACACCCGCGCGCTGCTCCGTCCGATCGCCGAGAAGTTCGCCGGCCAGCAGCCGATCTTCGGCATCGAGCAGGAGTACACCTTCTTCGACGGCGCCCGCCCGCTCGGCTTCCCGGTCAACGGCTTCCCGGCCGCCCAGGGCGGCTACTACTGCGGTGTCGGCTCGGACGAGATCTTCGGCCGCGACATCGTCGAGAAGCACCTCGACCACTGCCTCGTGGCCGGGCTGAGCATCTCCGGCATCAACGCCGAGGTCATGCCCGGCCAGTGGGAGTTCCAGGTCGGTCCCGTCGGCCCGCTGGAGGTCTCCGACCAGCTGTGGATCGCGCGCTGGCTGCTCTACCGCACGGCCGAGGACTTCAACGTCTCCGCGACGCTGAACCCGAAGCCGGTCAAGGGCGACTGGAACGGCGCGGGCGCCCACACCAACTTCTCCACGAAGGCGATGCGCGAGGACTACCGCGCGATCATCTCCGCGTGCGAGTCCCTGGGCGAGGGCAGCAAGCCGCTCGACCACGTCAAGAACTACGGCGCCGGCATCGACGAGCGCCTGACGGGTCTGCACGAGACCGCCCCGTGGAACGAGTTCAGCTACGGCGTCTCGGACCGCGGCGCCTCGGTGCGCATCCCGTGGCAGGTGGAGAAGGACGGCAAGGGCTACATCGAGGACCGCCGGCCGAACGCCAACGTGGACCCGTACGTGGTGACCCGCCTCATCACGGACACCTGCTGCACCGCCCTGGAGAAGGACGGCCTGCTCTGAGGCCCTGACCCGGGCCCGATCCTCCCCGACCGGACCGGGGCCGGATCACCGCACGCACGCCGGCGCCCGCCGGGCCACCAGGCCCGGCGGGCGTCGCTGTCGGTGCCCTCTGGCACGGTGTCCCCATGCTCCCGATCAGAATCAGGACCGAGCGCGGCGACACCCACGACCGCCCCTCCTCACGCACCCTGACCGAACTGCTGGAACGCATCGGCGCCCCGGGGGACCGTTTCCTCATCGTCGAGCGGCGCACCGCCGACCCGGAGGTGTTCATCCAGGTCTGGCACGAGGCGGACGACACCGGCGCCCGCTCCTACCAGTTGGAGTACCGCGAGGGCTGCGCCGACCGACACTTCCAGGCGTACCTGTCCACGCCGGAGGAGGTCGGGCGGGTCATGGCCGGCTGGGCCCGGCAGGAGAAGGGCTGGGAGCTCGGCCCGGCCTGGGCACGGTTGGACCTCCCCGTCGAGCCGGAGCCGCCGGCGCTGGAGGACTCCGTGCGCGAGCAGTTGGAGGAACGGATCCGGCTCGTCCTGCGGTGCGGCTACGACGGGATACCGGAGCTGATCGAGCACGCCGAGGACTACCTGGTGAAGGACGGCGTCCGGCCGGTGTCCGGTCCGCAGGCCCGCGTGCTGGTGTACCGGCTCTGGCGGGAGCGGGTCGCGGAGCAGGCCGCCTGGACCGGCGAGACGGATCCGGATCGGCTGACCCGCGCCTTCGCGGCCCTGGACTCCGGCGGCATCACCGCCCGGGAGAACTTCACCTGTTGCCGCAACTGCGGCCAGGGCGAGATCTGGGAGGAACGCGAGGGGGACGCGCGCGGGTTCGTGTTCTTCCACACCCAGTGCACGGAGAGCGTCGCGGTCGGCCACGATCTGCACCTGTACTACGGGGCCTTCGACGCGGGCGACGAGGAGACGGTCTCGGTGGGCCGGGAGGTGGTGGCCGCGTTGGACGCGGCGGGGCTCCGGTGGGCCTGGGACGGGTCGGCCGGGGACGCGATCCGGGTGACCGGCACGGACTGGCGGAAGCGGCTGACGGGCTGACGATTTGTCGCGATGGTGACGGATCCTTCACGCCGAGGTCACGGAATATGAGATTCCGATCCATAGGGTGAGACGGGGTCTGCCCCGGGCCCCGCACATCTGCTTGAATGAGGTCATGGCCAGCCACTCGTACGTCTCGTACACCTCGTCAGGTCGCAGCGACCTCGAGCCGTTCTGGCCTTCCCGTCAGGATCATGATTTCGACCGGGTGTGTTGCCGCGCGAAGAACGCGCCGGCCCTCTAAAGCCTCCCGGGACCTCTCACGGACGACCTCCCCGAGGCCTTCGGTCTGCGCGGTACGACATCGACGACGTACGCACGTCTCCTGCCGACCACTCCGCGTGAAAGAGCTGACCACTCATGACGAACCCCCGTACCCTCACGTCCGCCCCGGCCGCCGCTCCCCTGACCTTCCCGCCCGGTCCGCGCCACCGACTGCGGGCCGTGGACCGGGACGAGGTGGCCCGGGTGGTGGACCTGCTCCCGCCGGGCGCCACCTGGCTGCCCGCCCCCCAGCACACGCTGCCGACCCTGCCGGGGCAGCCGCCGATGGTCGGCTACCTGGTCCTCGTACCGGCCGACCAGCAGCCGATCGCCTTCGCCCCGCACTCCGTTCCCGCCCCGACCCGCGCCGGAGCGCGGTCGGCCGGCCCGGCCACGACGCCCGCCACCACGGGTGACGCGCTGGTCCGGATCGACTCGGCGCAGCGCACCGCCGAGGTCGACGGCAAGGTGCTGGACCTCACGTACCTGGAGTTCGAGCTGCTGGCCCACCTGGTGGCGCACCCGCACCGGGTGCACAGCCGGGACCAGTTGGTCACCACCGTGTGGGGTTACGGGCACGTGGGCGACGGCCGTACCGTCGACGTCCACATCGCCCGACTGCGCCGCAAGCTGGGCACGGCCCACCGGGGCGCGATCCAGACGGTGCGCCGCGTGGGCTACAAGTACGCCCCCTGATGCCGCGCGCCGGGAACCCGCCTCCCGGCCTCGGGCGCCGGGCTCGGGCCCGTACGCACGACGGGAGTACGGGCCCGCGGTCGTCGCACGTCCCGGTCCGGGCCCCGGCCCGTCGTGGCGTCGGGGCCCGGACCGACCGGGGCTACGCCCCCGTCGCCGATCCCGCCCGGCGGCGCGCCAGGAATCCCAGCGCGACGTCGAGCAGCAGGAACACCAGCAGGCTGATCCCGAGCATCGGCACGAACCAGCCGACCACCGCCGTCACCGCGGCGAGCGGCAGCAGCGTCGTCGCGGGCAGCCGTCGCCAGGCCCCGCGCGGCCGCGCGCGGCCGACCGACAGCCTGCGGTCCTTCGTGGGCCTGCGCATCCACCACATGCGGTAGCCCCAGAAGACCAGGAGCATCACCGCGACGGCGAGCGCCGCCAGCGCGATCTGGTTGGCGAGGCCGAAGGTCAGGCCCATGTGGAGGTCGATGCCGAAGCGGGTCATCTTCGCGAGCAGGGGGTGGTCCGCGAAGCGCAGTTCGTCCATGACGGTGCCGTCGACCGGGTCCACGGCGACGGCGTCCAGGTGCACCGGCACCTGCTTGTCCGTCTCCTTGACGACGTAGCCCTTGCCCTGGGCGGGCAGGGTCACGCGCAGGTCCTCGGTCACGCCGGCCGCCCGGGCCGCGGCGACGGCCTCGTCGATGCCCACGTCCGCGGTCGGCGCCGGCGGGGGCATCTCCATGCCGTCGGTCATGACGTGCCCGGCGTGTTCGTCCGCCCCGCCTGCGGCCCCGGCGCCGCCCAACGTGGCGGTGACGGACGGGGTGGCCCCGCCCAGGCGGTCCTGGAGCTGCCCGATGTTCTCACCGGCGTACTTCGACCAGGTCAGGCCGGTCGCGGAGAGGACGACGAGTCCGGCCACGGCCCACAGGCCCACCGTGCCGTGCCAGGACAGGGTCCGGCGACGGCCGGCGGTGGACCGGTCCGGTAGGACGAGCCGTGCCGGGCGGGTGCGCCGGCGTCCGACCCACAGGGCGAGGCCGCCCAAGGCGACCACCCAGAGCCAGCTGGCGGCCAGTTCGCTGTAGTTCCGGCCGAACTCGCCGAGCTGGAGGCTGGAGTGGAACTCGCTCAGCCAGGCCCGCAACGGCAGCGCGTCACCGGCGGTGTTGAGCTGCCCGCGCACGTCCGCGGTGTACGGGTCGACGAACACGGTCAGGGTCTCGCCCTCCGCGAGCCCCTTCTTCTCCATGACGACCCGGGTGGTGTCGTCGGCGTCGGGTGCGGGCCAGACGGCCGTGACCTCGCCCCCGGGCTCCGCCTCCCGGGCGGCCCGGACCTGGGTGCTCAGCGGCAGGGCGCGCTCGCCCACGCGGGGAACGGTCAGCTCGTCGGCGTAGACGATCTTCTCGGCCTGCCAGGAGGCGGCGTAGAGCAGCCCGGTGGCGGCGGCGATGAACAGCAGCGGGGCGATCAGCAGCCCGGCGTAGAAATGCATCCGCAGGAGCAGCGGCCGCAACGCGGCCCAGCCTCCGGCGGTGCGTCGGGGTGGTACCTCGGCGCCCCGGGCGGGGACGTCCTGAAGCTCGTCAAGGGACATGTCGGTCCTAGGTGTTGGCGAAGACATGGGTGATGACCCCCGGGTCTCGCCCCTCACCGAGGAGGGTGCGCCGGTCAGGCGCGGGCAGGACGGCCGGGGGCCGTGGCTCGGGTGTCTCGCCGGCGCGGTGGGCCGCGGCGCACCACGGCGTGGGCGTGCAGGGCGCCGCGCAGGAAGCGCGGCCGTTCGTACGGAGGGCAGTGCGCGGGCGGCGCCGGTACGAGGGTCACGCGCGTGCGGACCAGGGCGAGCGCCCGGGACAGCGGTCGGGCGGCGAGCAGCGCGGCGGCCCCGAGGGCGCCGGCGAGCCGGAACACGGCGGCCTCGCCCCACGCGAGCCACACGGCGCAGAAGAGCCCGGCCAGCACGTGGGCGGCGATCATGCCGAGGCCGCCGTGTCCGTGCCCGGCCGTCCCCGCCAGGTCGGCGAGGTCCGCCATGCCCGCCATGTCGGCCGTCCCCGCCAGGTCGACCATGTCGTGGGGTGCGGTGGCGCCGCCTCCCGCGGCCGTCGCGCCCATGTCCATGCCGGTGGTGTGGTGAGGGGCGCCGGCCGGGCCGGGGGCACCCGGCCCGGGCATCGGCATCGACGCGGGGTGGGCTCCCTGGCTTCCGGAGAACGCGAGGTGCAGCATGCCCTGCGCGGCGAGGAGCCCGGCGGTGATGCCCACGGGGCCCCGCCGTCGCCCGGCGGCGAGCCACGCGAGTGAGCCGATCACCCCGAAAGCACCGAGAAGGCCATAAAGGGGAATATCCATTCCCGACATGTACGAATGCCCCACCGCACCCAAGGCGACACACACCGCCGCGAACATCGCGGCCCGTGTGGTGCGCATCGGCGCGCAAGTTTCGGACATGTCCTGGTCATGCTCCCACGAGGCCCGGTGCCGGCCGCGACGGGGCCGTGTCCGATCATGTTCGAGTGAACCCACTGTCCTGGTCCCGGCCGCTTCCCCCCGGCTCCGTCGCCGTCGCCTACACCGGCGGAGTCCAGTTGGGGGCCCACGTCATGGAACGCCTGGCCCCGTACGAACGGGAGCGGGTGCTGCGCGGCTGCTCGACCAACGTCGACAACCTCGACGCCGGCCACTGGGGGACGTTGCTGAGCAGTGCCCTCGTCGTCGAGGAGCCGATGCCCCTGCCCTACGCGCTCCTGCTGGTGGCCGCGCTCGGGTACGCGGAGTACGCGTACGGGGCTTGGTGGACGGCCGCGGCCTTCCTCTTCGGGCACGCCTGCGCCACCCTGCTCGTCCACACCGTGCTGCGGCGCACCGCGGACACCGAGACTCGGCGGGCGCTGGACGTGGGCACGAGCTACGGACTGAACACGGTGCTCGGCGTCCTCACCTCCGCGCTGCCGCGCGGGACGGTGCGGGGCGTCGCCCGGGTCGGCCTGTTGGCGCTCGCCGCGGCGCCGGTGTTCAAGCGCGGGCGGACGTTCACCGATGTCGGTCACCTGGTGGCCCTGGGGGTGGGGGTCGGCCTCTCGCTGGCGGTCGATCGTCTCTCCGGGGCGGGGCCGCGCAGGAGTGTCCGCGCGCGAGCCGTGTGACCCGACCCGCCCCCTCCTGCCGTCCCCACTCGACCCGTCCGATCCGCACAGCGCTGGAGCCGCCACGATGACCGCCACCCCGTCCACCACCGTCGCCAACCTGCGCGACCTCGGCGGCACCCCGCTCTCCGGCGGCCGCACCGTGCGCCCCGGGCTCGTCCTGCGCTCGGGCCAGCTCGACCGGCTCGACCTCGACGCCGACCCGACCGTGGCCGCGCTGGGAATCCGTACGGTCATCGACTTCCGCAGCGACGCCGAACGCGCCGACCACCCCGACCGGCTGCCGGCCGGGGCGCGCCTGCTGGTCAGCGACGTACTCGCGGACAAGATGCGGGCCGGGGTGGGCGGCGTGCCCGCCGCCGCGCAGCTCAAGGACCTGCTGTCCGACCCGGCCGTGGCCGAGGAGCACCTCGGCGGGGGCAAGGCGCAGGCCATCTTCGCCGAGGTGTACCGGTCGTTCGTGGTCTCCGCGTCCGCGCAGGCGGCGTACCGGCTGCTGCTCACCGAGGCCGCCGACCCGCAGGCGGGCCCGCTGCTGTTCCACTGCACGGCCGGCAAGGACCGTACGGGCTGGGGCGCGACGGTGATCCTGTCGCTGCTCGGCGCCGACGAGGGGACCTTGATGGAGGAGTACCTCTCGGTCAATCCCGCGGTGAAGCGGGCCTTCGCGCGGATGATCGAGGGCTTCACGGCGGCCGGCGGGGACCCGGACATCGCGCTGGCTCTGATCGGGGTGTTTCCCTCCTACCTGGAGACGGCCCTGCGGGAGGTCGAGACGCGGTACGGGTCGATGGAGAAGTACGTGCGCGAGGGCCTCGGCGTCCCCGACGGGACCGTCGACGCGCTGCGGGCCCGCCTCATCGCCTGAGCCGGCGCGGCCGACGCTCGGCGGAACGGTTCGTCGGGGTCGCCCCGCGCGCCCTCGCGCACCCCGGCGTGCGGGCCCGAACGGGTGCGCTGGGGACGGGTGACCATCGGACGATTCGCTCGTTCTGCTGAACGTGACTGCGCCGGATACCGCCACCCGCCCCCTGCCCCCCGTGACCCCCGACGTCGAACTGGCCGAGGCCGCCATCGTCGAGCACTACCCGCGGCTGGTGCGGCTCGCCTATCTGGTGCTGCCGCCCGCCCTCGGCCGCAACCGGCGGGTGCTCACCGCCCACTCCCTGACCCAGCGGGCGCTCCCGCGCGGCCGCCGGGGCTCGGATCCCGGCACGGTGCGCGGCGGGGTGCCGGCGCAGCGGGGCGAGGGCGGCCCCGAGTCCGGGTACGCGTACGTCCGGCTGCGCGTGCTGCGCTCCGCACTGGAGGCGGGGATCCCGCTGACGTTCCGGGCGCTCCCGCTGCGCGGGCAACTGCCGCCGGTGCTGCCCCAGGTGTGGGGGCTGCGGCTGTTCCCCCGCTCGGGCGGGGCCGAGGAACTGGCGCTGGACCAGTGGCTGGCCACCCTGAACGGCCCCGGCCGCGCGGCCTGCGTGCTGCGGGCGCTGGAGGGGCTGCCCGAGCCGGAGGTGCTGCGGGTGCTGACCGAGGCCGGGGTCGCGAACCCGGCGGCGGCGGTCGCGGAGTCCGGGGATCCGGTGCACGACTCCCTGTTCGCCTCCCCCGAGTTCGACCCGTGCGTGCTCCAGGCGCGGCCCACCGACCTGCTGCGGCGGCGGCGTTTCGTCCGGGCCGCCCTGGTCGGCGCGGCCGCCCTCGCGGTGTGCGGGGCGCTCCTCGCGCTGCCGGGCGGCGGCTGGGGGTCGGACGGGCCCGCCGCGCCCTCGTACGCGCTCAACGCGGCCGCCGAACAGGCCCTCGACCCGGGGCAGTTGGTGCGGGTCGCGGCCACGGTCGGCCGTACGTCCTCCCGTACGGACTACTCGGGCTGGCCCGCCCGCGGTGACCGCGTCGACGACACGGAGCTGCTGCGCCGGGCGCTCGCCGTCTGGGCCAGGCCCGGCTCCTCGGTCGTGGTCTCGGCCACGCCCGGCAGCCCGACCGGCCCCCCGATGGGCCCGCCGCAGCTGCTGTACGCGGGCACCGTCGACCAGGCCGTCGTGGTCCTGCTGTACGACGGGCTGCGCGTGATCCGGTACGCGGAGCCCCGCTCCGGGACCACCGGAGCCGCCCTCGACTTCGCCCGGACCGACGGCGCCTCGGCGGACACCGCGACCGGGCTGGTGCTCAGCCGCGTCGACGGCAACGTCCGCTATCTCACGGCGCCCTGGGTGCGCGCCGCCGCGCTGCGGGACCTCCTCAAGCCCGGCGAGGCCCCGACGGCGTTGAAGCTCACCCCGGACGGGGTCACGCCGCCCGTCGTGGGCCCGGCGCCCGGGGGCAACTGCACGAGCTGGAACGCGCTGGCGCTGACCGGCGAGGGCGCCACGAGGCTGGTCACGGACCTGGGCGAGCTGACCCCGGCCCGGCTCACCTCGGGCGCGCCGGGCGCCGAGCGGAACGTGACGGAGGCGGCCGAACTCGGCGAATGGTCGCGGACCGCCTGCCTGTTGCCCTCGGTCCGCTCGCACGGGGTGCGCAGCGTCAACGCGTGGACGTACGCGAAGCAGCCGCTGCCGGAGCGCGAGGGCACGGCGACCTGGCTGTGCACCCGGGCGGAGACCTGGCAGGGCACGGCGGACCGGGTGCAGGCCCAGTTCCTGGCGCCGGGCGCGCCGCCGGCGGCCCAGGCCGCCAAGGCCGAGGGCACGCCGGCGTGCGGACCCCGGGAGCCGAGGGTGCTGGCGGGCGTCCTGTGGAAGTCCCGCGCGGGCCAGTGGTACGTGGTGGCGGCGGGCAGCGCCCAGTTCGCCTCGCTGTCGGTGAAGGGCGCCGGGGTGAACGGGGCCGCGACCGGGAATCGACTGGCGGTCAAGGCTCCGGCGGGCGCCCAGGTGGACCTGTCGGGCAAGCTGACCGACGGCACGAAGGCGGGGGTGTTGCGCTAGAGGTGTCGCGCCGGCGAGCGTCGCGGGCATGGGTCGGTCGTGGAGGCCGGCAGGAAGTCGGCGCAGAGGGGTTTTCCATCTCGCTACCCCTCAGTACATTGACGCCATGTCTAATACGCCGCTCGCGCCCGCCCCCGTGGCGTCGGAACACATGGACCTCCAGGCGCGGAACGTCTCCTTCTCCTGGGACGCGACTCCGCTCCACTGGCTGCCCGGCGATCCCTTCGCCGGGCACACCATCAACGTGCTGCACCTGCTGCTCCCCGCCGGCGAACGCTGGTTCGTCCACGTCTACAAGCAGGTGCTCCCCCTCATCACGGACGAGCGGCTGCGCGCGGACGTCGTCGGCTTCATCGGGCAGGAGGCCATGCACGCCGCCGCTCACGACGACGTGCTCCCCCACCTCAAGCGACTGGGCCTGGACCCGACGCCGTACACGGCCCAGGTCGACTGGCTCTTCGAGAAGCTGCTGGGCGACCGCACGCTGCCGCCGGGCAGGGCCCGCGACTGGTGGCTCATGGAGCGGGTCGCGATGATCGCGGCCATCGAGCACTACACGGCGTTCCTGGGCGACTGGGTCCTCAACGCCGAGGAGTTGGACCGGCGGGGCGCCGACCCGATGATGCTGGACCTGCTGCGCTGGCACGGCGCGGAGGAGGTGGAGCACCGCTCGGTGGCCTTCGACCTGTTCATGCACGTCGACGGTGGCTACCGGCGCCGGGCCCGGACCTGGGCCACCGCCTTCGCGGCGCTCGCCTTCCTGTGGCAGCGCGGGGCGCGCTTCTTCATGGAGAACGACCCCGAACTGCCCGCCGCCAAAGCCTCGTTGGGTCAGTTCTTCCGGGCCGGACAGCAGGGGGTGCTCCCCTCGTCGGGAGCCATGCTGAAGTCGATCCCCACGTACCTCTCCCGTACGTACCACCCCTCGCAGGAAGGGTCCACCGCCCAGGCGGAGGCCTACCTGGCGTCCTCGCCGGGCGCCAACGGCGGGGTGCGGCCGTGAGGCGCGCCCTGACCCTCACCGCCGTCGCGGGCGCCGCCGTCCTGACCCGGCGCGCCCTGCGCAGGCGCATCGGCCGCTCGCCGCTGTGGCCGCTGCCCGCCCTGGAGACCCCCATATCGGGGTACTCCCCGCGCCGGGCCCTGCGCGCCCTGATCGTCGCCCGCGCCGAACCGGCGGACGGGGTCCTGCGACTGACCCTGGAATCGCCGGAGCTCCCCGCCTGGACCCCGGGGGCGCACGTGGACGTGATGCTGCCCTCGGGTCTGGTGCGGCAGTACTCCCTGTGCGGGGATCCGGCCGACCGGGGCCGCTACACGATCGCGATCCGGCTCGTCGAGGACGGCCGGGGCGGCTCCCGCGAGGCGCACGCGCAGCTCGTGGAGGGCGCGGAGCTGGAACTCCGCCCGCCCCGCAACCGCTTCCCGCTCGCGCCGGCGCCCTCGTACGTCTTCGTGGCCGGCGGGATCGGCATCACCCCGATCCTGCCGATGCTGCGCGCGGCCGAGGCGGCGGGCGCCGGCTGGACGCTGCTGTACGGGGGCCGCAGCCGGGCCACGATGCCGTTCCTCGCAGAACTCGCCGCGTACGGGGACCGGGTCACGGTCCTCGCGCAGGACGAGAGCGGCCTGCCCGACCTGGGCCCGGTCACCGCCGCCGCCCCGGGCACGCTGGTCTACTGCTGCGGGCCGGAACCGCTGATGGAGGCGGTACGGGCCGCGGCCCCGGCCGCCGTACCGGTCCACCTGGAGCGCTTCGCCCCCACCGCGACCGCGGGCGGCGCCACGCACCCGTTCACGGTGGAGTTGAGCCGCTCGGGCCGCACCGTGGAGGTCGCCGCGGACGAGACCACCCTGGCGGCGGTCCGACGGGAACTGCCGAACACCCCGTACTCCTGCGAGCAGGGCTTCTGCGGAACCTGCCAACACCGCGTGCTGGCAGGTGAGATCGACCACCGCGACGAACTCCTCACGGACGGCGAACGGGAGGACTCGATGCTCCTGTGCGTCTCCCGCGCGGCCTCGGACCGCCTGGTCCTGGACCTGTAGCCGCCGTCGCGGTACCGCGCCTTCCCCTTCACCGTCCTTCCGGGCGGGCGTGGGGGAAGGCGCTCTGGTCAGGGGGTGTGGCGGGCGAAGTATGGTGTCCGCATGACAACCGGGGTGCGGCGCAGGATGGGTGTCGAGGAGCGGCGGCAGCAGCTGATCGGGGTTGCCCTGGAGCTGTTCAGCCACCGGTCGCCCGACGATGTGTCGATCGACGAGATCGCGGCGGCGGCCGGGATATCGAGGCCGCTCGTCTACCACTACTTTCCGGGCAAGCTCAGCCTGTACGAGGCCGCGTTGCGGCGGGCCGCCGATGAGCTGGCGCAACGGTTCGTCGAGCCGCAGGAGGGTCCGCTCGGGGCGCGGTTGTTGCGGGTCATGGGCCGGTTCTTCGCGTTCGTCGACGATCACGGGCCCGGGTTCTCGGCCCTGATGCGGGGCGGGCCGGCGGCCGGGAGCAGCCGGGCCAACGCGATGATCGACGAGGTCCGGCAGGCCGCGTACGAGCAGATCATCACGCACCTGCGGATCGAGAAGCCGCCCGCGCGGATGGAGCTCGTGGTCCGCACGTGGGTGTCGCTCGCCGAGTCCACGGCGTTGATCTGGCTCGACGGGCGGAAGATCCCCCGCAACGAGTTGGAGCTCCAGTTGGTGCACGACTTCGCGGCGCTGGCCGCCGTGAGCGCCGCGTACGACGAGGAAATGGCGGGGATCCTGGTGCGCATCCTGGCCGACGAGCCGGCCGACGGGCCGTTCGGAGTGCTGGTCGGGCGGCTGGCGGCGATCGTGCCGACCACGGTTCCGCGTTCACGTTGATCATGCCCACGCTGATCATGACGTGGCGGCCCCGTGGCGGAATAATGCCCGAGTGATCATTGACGACGGGATGTTGTTCCGGCAGGCCGTGGAGAAGGACGCCGGCACGCTGGTGAAGCTGTACGACCAGGCCGCCCGGTGGATGCGGGCCAACAACATCGACCAGTGGAAACCGGGTGACAAGGACGCCGAGCACTTCCGGGCGAAGACCCGCGAGGGCGAGGTGTGGATCGCCGAGGACGCAGACGGACGGGTCGTGGGCGCCTACGAGTTGTGGTGGTCCGACGAGGAGGCGTGGGGCGTCCAGCCTCCGGTGGCCGGCTACGTCCACCGCCTGATGATCGAGCGGGGGGCGGCGCCCGCCGGCGCGGGCATGCGGATACTCGAACACGCCGAGTACCGGATCGCCCGGACCGGTCGCGAACGGGCCCGGCTGGACTGCGTGTCCACCAATCCGCGGCTGCTCGCGTACTACCAGGGCGCGGGCTACCGGGTCGTCGGCGAATGCCCCTCGAAGCAGGGCAAGGACGGCCGGGTGTACGGGGTGATCCTCATGGAGCGGCGCCTCGACGTCTGACGCACCCCGCGCACGGCGCCCGGCCCCGTCGCCCGCACCACGTGCGGCGGCGGTGCCGGACCGGGTCCGGCACCGCCGTGTCGCAGGGGTGGGGGAAGGTCGGGTCAGCCGCGCTTGAAGACCGCGACCGTGCGGGCCGGGACGGTGAACCGCCCCGTCCTCGTGTCGTACGCGGATCCCTTCACGGTCGCGTCGGAACCCGCGGCCTGGATCGGGTGCAGCGCGTAGCCGCGGCCCGCGAGGTCGGCCACCCGCTGGGACTGGACGCCCGGGGTGGCGTTGAAGACCACCACCAGGTCGCCGGCGGTCATGGTGATCACTCCGGGGGTCTCCCCGGTCCCGGAGAGCGGGAAGCCGACGGCGCTCTGGACGGCGTCGGCCGTGGTGAGGGCGAAGGCCGGTTCCGTCGTACGGATCCTGAGCAGGTCGCGGTGGGCGGCGGAGGTCCCGGTGATCTCGGGGCAGCCGGCGCCCGGGCCGGTCAGGAGGGGCTTCGCGTAGGGCCACTTGGGCTGGTTGTCGGCGGCCGGCGGGAGGCCCCGGCCGAAGCCGTTGCCGTCACGGCAGTCCCAGTGGATGGCGTTGAACCAGTCGCCGCTGTCGAAGGAGTTGCGGTCCAGCGACTTCGAACGCAGCAGGTCCGTGCCCGCCTGGGAGAGCGCGGGGCCCTGCGAGAGGGTCGCGGTGGCCATGGCGAGGACCTGCATGCGGGCCTTGTCCGCCTCCGGGGTGCCCTTCGGGAGCTTGAAGGTCAGGGCGTCGTACAGGGACTCGTTGTCGTGGGCGTCGGCGTAGGCCAGGGCGTCGCCGGGGGCGGCCGCGTAGCCGGCCGGGGCGCCGTTGTAGTCCAGCTCGGAGCCCTTGATCCGGCGGCCGGTGGTGTCGGTGAAGGCGTACGAGGCGAGGTTGCCGGTCAGCCCGACCTTGATCAGGTCCTGGGCGTGCAGCAGCCGGGCCCGCTGCTGCTCGGGGGTGCCGTTCGCGGGCGAGGAGTTGGGTGCGGTGAACAGTCCGGAGGCGAAGCCCTGGACCCCGGGGTCCTCGTCGAAGGGGCCGCCGCCGCGGACCGCGTCGCGCGAGCGGTCGGAGAAGGTGGCGATGCCGGTGCCGGCCATGTTCTTCTGCGTGGCCTGCACGAACCGGGCGTCGTCGGCGACCTCGCCGAAGTTCCATCCCTCGCCGTAGAGGACGATCCGCTTGCCGTCGACCCCGTCCTTGGCGAGGGTCAGCCCGTCGAGGGCCTTGCGCACGGCCAGGATGTTGTCCTTCGGGTGGTGCCCCATGAGGTCGAAGCGGAAGCCGTCGACCTTGTACTCCCTGGCCCAGGTGACGATCGAGTCGACGACGAGCCGGCCCATCATGGCGTTCTCGGGGGCGGTGTTGGCGCAGCAGGTGGAGGTGGCCACGGCCCCGTCGGGCAGCAGCCGCTGGTAGTAGCCGGGCACGATCCGGTCGAGGACCGACCGGTCCGACTGTCCGGCGGCCACGGTGTGGTTGTAGACCACGTCCATGACCGTGCGCAGTCCGGCGCCGTTCAGTGACTGGACCATCCTGCGGAACTCGACCGTGCGGGCGGTGCCGTTCGGGTCGCTCGCGTAGGAGCCCTCCGGCACGGTGTAGTGCAGCGGGTCGTAGCCCCAGTTGTAGGCGTCCTTCGCGGCGGTGGCGCCGACGCAGGCCTGCTGCTGTTCGCTGTCGGGGGCGTACGCCTTCAGGTCGCAGGCGGGTTCGGTGCGGTCGGCGGGCTTCTCCGGGATGGTGCCGATGTCGAAGGCCGGCAGCAGGTGGACGTAGGAGGTGCCGGCGGCGGCGAGGTCGCGCAGGTGCCGCATGCCGGCCGAGCCGGTGTCGGTGAAGGCCAGGTACTGGCCGGGGTGGGTGGTGGTGCGGTCCGCGACGGAGAAGTCCCGGACGTGGAGTTCCTGGATCTGCGCGGAGGTGAAGGGGACGGGCGCGGGCTTCTCGAGGTTCCGCCAGCCGGCCGGGGCGAGCTTCGGGTCGGTGAGGTCCACGGCCAGGCTGCGGGCGGAGTCGGCGGTCAGGGCGGTGGAGTACGGGTCGGTGACCAGGTTGCGGACCATCCGGCGGGTGCTCGGGGCCCAGACGGTGACGTCGTAGCGGTACGGCTTGCCGGTCCAGCTCCGCTCGCCGCGCACGGACCAGACGCCGGTGGCGTCGTCGCGCCGCATGGCGACGGTACGGCCGTCGAGTTCGAGGGAGACCTTCCGGGCGGTGGGGGCCCAGACGGAGAGGGTGGGGCGGCCGTCCTTGAAGACGGGGCCGAGCGGGGTCGTGTTGGCGTACAGGTCGTCGAGGACGCCGGCGAGTTGCACGCCGGTGGCCGCGAGGACGGCGCCGTTCGCGGCGCGGGCGCTCGCGACGAGCTGGCCGCGCAGGGCCTCGCGGACCCGGTCGCGGTCGCGGGCGTCGACGGTGAAGGCGGCGTACGAGGCCAGGTGCGGGAACTTCTTCTTCTGGGCGGCGGTGAGTTCGGAGCGGTTCAGGCGCAGCCAGGCGGCGCCCTCCTCCTTCAGCCGTCCGTCGTCGACGGTGATGCGGCCCTCGCGGGAGGCGAGGAGCTGGAGGGAGGCGGCGGCCTCGGGGGCCTTCCAGGCGACGGTGTCGCGGTCGATCCAGACGGCCTCGGCCTTGCTGAGGTCAAGGGCTGCGGCCGTACCGGCGGGCTGCGGGAGGAGGTAGCGTTCCTTGCCGCCGAGCATCCACACCTCGTGGCCCGTGGCCTTCAGGTCCAGCGACTGGTCGGTGGGCAGGTCCTTCTCGTCGCCCTTGTGGAGGATGTAGCTCAGGCTCTGGGCGCCTTCGGCGAGCGGGACCTCGTACACCGCGCCGTAGGAGTCGGTGCGGGTGGGCTGTAGGGGCTTCGACCAGTCGGTGGGGTTCGCGGCGCCGGCCCAGACGTGCAGGCCCCAGCCGTCGTACGCGCCGTCGGGGCGCTGGTAGTGCAGGACGGCCTTGGTGGTGTCCTGCGGCGGTTGCGCGGGGCGTTCGGTGCGGGCCGCCTCCTTGCCCTGTTCGAGCCAGATCTCGCCGGTCCTCGTCACGTCGACGGTGCGGTCCGCGGCGACGTCCTTGTTCCCGTCCTTGTCGATGACCAGGTAGTTCACCGAGGAGGCCCCGGGCTTCAGCCGGACGTACGCGAAGGCCCCGTACGCGTCACGGCCGGTGAACGCGTGGCCCTCGGGCCAGGGCGTGGCCTCGCCCTCGGCGATGTCGCCCCAGGCGTACAGCCGCCAGTTCGCGTAGTCGCCGTCGGGCCGGTTGTAGTGCACCACCGCGTACTCGCGCTGCGTCGCGCCGGGGACCTCCACGGGCGGGGCCTGGCCGGCGACGGACTCGGCGAGGGCGCTCGCGGTGCGACCGGCGGAGTCGACGACGACCGCCTTGTAGCGCAGCGGGGTGCCGGGCGCGGCCGTGACGTGCTGGGTGACCCGGTACGGGGCGTGGTCGGCCGAGCCGAGGACCTGCCACTTCCCGGCGCCGGCCTGGGCGGCGAAGACGACCCGGTTCAGGGAGCCCCCGGTGGCCTCGGCGGACAGCTCGACGGTGCCGGTGGCGCCGGCGGCCGGGGCCTTCAGGGTCAGGGAGGGCCTGGTCGCGGGCGGGGCGAGGGGGGCGGTGGCCCGCAGGACCACCGAGCCCAGCGCGGGGACGGTGATCGTGAGCTTGCCGGCGGCGGACGCCCGGACGGTGCCGGCGTAGGGGGAGGTGCCGCCGTACAGGGTGCGGTAACCGGCGCCGGCCGGCGCGTCGAGCTCCACGGTGCGGGGACCGGTCGCGTTGTTCGAGGCCACCAGGTACTCGGTACGGGTACGGGCGTCGGTCCGGGCGACCGCGTGGACGGAGTCGGTGTCCAGGCGCGCGCTCTGGACGCCGTCCCGCAGGGCCGGGTGGTCCCGGGTCAGCTTCGCGAGAGCACTGATCTGCTGGTAGAGCGGGTGCTCCGGATCGTAGGCGTCGCTCGCGTGGGTACGCTCCGTGCCGAGCTGGTCGTCGTCCAGGTAGTCGGCGGTCCGCGAGGCGAACAGGGGCTGCCGGGCGTCCTTGTCACCGCCGGCGCCCGTGAAGCCCTGCTCGTCACCGGAGTAGATCACCGGATTGCCCCGGGAGAGGAACATCAACTCGTTGGCCAGCCGGTAGCGGTCCAGCAGCTCCCGCTCCCCCGCCTGCGGCCGGTCCTGCTTCAGGAAGGCCCCGAAGCGGCCCATGTCGTGGTTGCCGAGGAAGGTGACCTGCTCGTAGGCATTCGCCTTGTCGGTGGTGTACCGGTGGTCGTCGGCCAGCACCGAGCCCAACCGCGAGGCCCCCGCGCCCTGGGAGGCGTACGCGCGGATCGCGTCCTGGAGCGGGAAGTCGAGGGTGGCGTCGAGCCGGCCCCGGGTCACGTACGGGGAGGTGACGGCGGTGTCGGCGGAGTACACCTCGCCGAACATGAAGAAGTCCTCGCGGCCCCGCTTGGCCGCGTACGCGTCCAGAGCCGTGGCCCACTGCGTCCAGAACCCGGTGTTGACGTGCTTGACCGTGTCGATCCGGAAGCCGTCGATCTCGAAGTCCCGGACCCACTTCTCGTAGATCTTCTCCATCCCGTCGACCACCTCGGGACGCTCGGTCCACAGGTCGTCGAGGCCGGAGAAGTCACCCTGCTCGGAGGACTCGCCGGCGAAGGTGGAGTCGCCCCGGTTGTGGTACATCGACGGATCGTTGAGCCAGGCCGGGACCTTGACCTTCTTCTTCGCCGCGGGCACGACGGGGGTCCGCGGGAAGGAATCGGCGTCCGTCGCCGGGAACTTCCGCTTCCCGTCGGCGTACTCGGAGTCGTCGAAGGGCACCCCGTCCCTGGTCAGGTACGGGAAGGCGCCCTTGGAGAGGTAGCCGCGCGAGGCCTCGCGGTAGTCGACGACGTCCGCGGTGTGGTTGGTGATGACGTCGAAGAAGACCTTCATCCCCTTCCCGTGCGCCTTGTCGATCAGCCGCTCCAGGTCGGCGTTGGTGCCGAAGTGCGGGTCCACCTGCGTGAAGTCGGTGATCCAATAGCCGTGGTAGCCGGCCGAGACGTCGGCGCCCGCGCCCTGCACCGGCTGGTTCTTGAAGATCGGCGCCATCCAGATGGCCGTCGTGCCGAGCCCCTTGATGTAGTCGAGCCGGTCCGCCAGCCCCTTGAGGTCACCGCCCTGGTAAAAGCCCTTGTCCGTCGGGTCCAGACCGGTCTCCAGCCGGGAGCCGGTCAACCCGCCCCGGTCGTTGCGCGGATCGCCGTTCGCGAACCGGTCCGGGAGCACGAAGTAGAACTGCTCCCGGGTCAGGTCGTGGCGGGCCGGCTCGGCGGCCAGCGCGACGTCCGAGGGCGGGGCCGGCGGCCGGGAGGCGGCCGACGCCGGGAGGGCGGGCAGGAGCGTCACGGCCAGGGTGGCGGCGATCACTCCCGCGGCGGGGCGTATCAAGGCAAGGACTCCTCGGTCGTCACGTGTCTGCGTGGGACGAGGGCCGCCCGGCGGTGGCGGGGAGTGAGGTGCCGGGCGACCCTGGTTCGGGGGGCGGGGTCAGTTGCGCCAGGTGTCGGTCAACGTGACCCGACCGCTCGCGGGAACGGTGGCGGAGCGGTTGGCGCCGCTCTCCCAGGTGACGTTCCCGGAGGCGTCCTTGCGCACGTACTTGTACGAGAAGGACGTGCCGGGCGGGAGCGTGACGTCGAGCTTCCACACCGGGTAGGCCGCCGGGTCCAGCTTCGGGGCGACGGAGGTGTTCCAGTTCCCGAGCTCGGCCCGGTCACCCGTCACGTGGATGTTCTGGCCGAGGACCGTGGAGGCGTTCACCCCGAACGAGGCCCCGGCCTCCGCCGCGGGCGGCGGGGTGGTGCCGCCGGCGCAGGTGCGGGCGTTCACGTGCAGGGCCACCGCGCTGCCGGCGCCGAGGGTGGCCGTGAACCGGCCGGCGGAGTCGACCGTGACCGTGCGCCCGCTCTGGACGTCGCAGTACCCGCCCGCCGGGAGGGACGTCTGGAAGGTCCGGGTCAGCGCCGAGCCCTCGTGGTTGAGCGCCACGTACGCCTTGGCGCCGCGCCCGAACGCGATCTGGTCACCGCCGTTGTCCCACCAGTCGGTGACGGACTGGCCGCGCGCGGCGTTGCGGAAGGCCACCATGGAGGAGATCTCCCGCCAGGCGTGCTGACACTTCCAGCCGTCGGCGTAACAGGCTTTCACTGCACCGCCGTTGGGCGGGCCGGCGTCCTTCTGGCTCCACTCGTAGCCGGAGTGCACGTCCGGCGATCCGTACGGCCAGGCCAGCATGAAGACGTTGGCGAGGGTGTAGGCGGAGCCGTCCTTGTAGCTGAGGGTGTCACCGCCGCGCTCGGTGTCGTGGTTGTCGACGAAAACGGCGGACTGCCCGGAGGGCATGTACCCCCACGCCTCGCCGAGGTTCTTCAGGTGGGCGAGGTTCTCGCTCTGGAAGACCCGCTTCAGATCGCGGGCGTAGCGGAACTCCTGCACGTCCCCGTTGCCCAGGTACTCGGACGGCGACACGGCCTCGCCCGCACCGAAGATCGCCTCCTGCTTCCAGTAGACGGAGGGGTTGCTCAGCCGGGACTTGATGTTGGCGAGGTCGGCGGCCGGCATGTGCTTGGCCGCGTCGATCCGGAAGCCGTCGACGCCGAGGGAGAGCAGGTCGTTGAGGTAGCCGGCGATCCGGCCGCGCACGTAGTCCTCGCCGGTGTCGAGGTCGGCGAGCTGCACCAGCTCGCAGTTCTGGACGTTGCCCGGGTCCTGGTAGTTCGAGATCGTCGCCCGACAGTCGTCCATGTCGGCGCCGGAGTAGAGGCCGGGGTAGCCGTACTTCGTGTACGAAGAGCCGCCCGTCCCGGTGCCGTCGGCGGCGGCCATGTGGTTGATGACGGAGTCGGCGACCACCTTCACGCCGGCGGCGTGACAGGTGTCGACCATCGCTTTGAAGGCCGTCCGGTCACCGAGCCGCCCGGCGATCTTGTAGCTGACGGGCTGGTACGAGGTCCACCACTGGTCGCCCTGGATGTGCTCCTGCGGAGGCGACACCTGGACGTACCCGTACCCGGCGGGTCCCAGGCTGTCGGTGCAGGCCCGCGCGACGGAGTCGAAGCGCCACTCGAACAGCACGGCGGTGACGTCCTTGGCGCCGGGAGTGGCGGCGACCGCCCGGGGGGCCTGAACGGTGAAGGACGCGGCGACAAGCGCGGTGGCGGCGAGCAGGGTTGTGGCTCTGGTGGTTCTTGCAGCGCTGACGGCTCTGGCAGGCATGCGGGGGCCTCCTGGCGGAAGAGGTGGGGATTGCAGCGACGGTAGGTGCCAGGCCGAACCCCTGCAAGACCTTGCGCAAGGGATTGCAGATTTGTTTCGTCGACGTGTCCCGGTCTGTGCCGGAACGCCGCCGCGGGGCGGGGGTGGGGGC
>NZ_JAPNLK010000250.1 GCF_026627505.1 Streptomyces sp. H27-H5
TGCCGCCCTCCCGCGCGTCTCCGCGGTCAGGCTGCCCTCAGCTGCACTAGCCTGCTGCGACAGGCCAGCGGCGGGGTCCTTTCACCCCCGCTCGGGGTAGTGGCGCCTCGTGGCGCACCAGCGCGTATTTCCAGTCGATGGCCCGCACCGCCATCGCAGCGGCCTGCCGGTCCGTGAGGTCCTCGGCGAACTGCAACACCGTGATCAGCGACAACGCCCCTGGTGACAGCCCCGGCGCCCCACGCACCCCGAACGCGTCGGCGAACGGCTCGTCGGCGAACACCTCCGCGAGGCGGGCCCGCACCCGTATCGCCAGACTCCCTTTCGGGAACGCCGCCCGGGCCACCGCCACAGTCTGCTCCGGGATCTCCGCCAGCCCCACCGGCCGCATCGACATCCGCACCGCCTCCATGGCCGCACGACAGCGAAGCGACCCCGAAGACGATCATCCCCAACCCGCCCTCACCTACACAGCGAATTGCGCAGCAAAGTCGCGGAGCATCCGCTCGGGCCGCTCGGCGCGGGCATAGCGTTTGACGGTGTTCAGGGACAGTTGAAGGCGGCGGGCGCATTCCAGCGTGCCCACACCTTGGTTGAGCAGGCCGTGGACCTGGTGCCAGCGCTCCAGCGTGGTCTGGGCGCGAGGCCCGTCATAGATGGGGGCGTCGAGCACGGTCGCCCAGCAGGTGCTGTGTGCCTTCACCTCGTCCAGGGAGGCCTCGCACAAGTTGTGCCAGACATGCCAGCGGTCACTGACCTGGACCGCGTCCGGCAGGGCCCGGCGGATGGCCTCCGCGTAGGTCGTCGATCCGTCACGGCACACGACCTCGACGCCCGGATGGGCACGGAGCCACGCTTCCAGCGTGCCGGCCGTGCGATCGGGGAGGACGTCGATCCGTTCATGGGTCTCGGCGTCGATCACCACGGTGGCGTAGCAGTGCCGTCGGCGCAGAGCGAAGTCGTCCACTGCGATCACTCGCGGAATCCGTCCGGCCGGCAAGGGGATGGCCAGCAGGACGCGGAGGGCCGTGTGACGGGACAGGCCCATGGCCAGTGCCGCCAGCAACCGTACTCCCGCCCGGCCCGCCAACTCCTTCACCACCGCCTTGACCTGCCTGGTCAAACGGGTAGTGCGCCGCTGATAGCGCTCCAACACCCCGGGCACCTGCTCGCGAAAGGTCTGGCGGCACCCGCGCGTGGAACACACCAGACGCCGCACCCGTACTCGGAGTATTACCCGCCGGCCGTCGACCGGCACATCGGCCACCGTCCGCCAGTGATAGCCGTGCACCCTCCCCGACAGCACCCCGCACACCGGGCAGGGCGCGGGCTCTCCCGGAGTCCGCGCCCTCACCAACACCCGCCCGCCCTCATCGACCACATCCTCGATGACCAGCGGTGACATGCCCGCCCCGGCCTGAGCATTCGACCAGACCGGGCCCCGGCATGCCCTGACACGCCATCAACCAGCCACACCACCGACAACGTGACAAGGCCGGCCGAACTTCAGGCACCAGCGGCGGATCGTCTCGCAGGAGACGGCCACGCCCCGCTCCAGCATCAGCTCCTCCACCTCACGGAAGGAGAGCGGGAAGCGGAAGTGCAGCCACACACAGTGCGAGATCGCCTCGACCGGGTAGCGGTGATTCGCGTACGACGGCGCACTCGACGACACGAACACCCCCCTCCCCAGACGGACACTCCGAAGATCATCTCACCCCGCCACCGACAACGTGACAGCACCCTCGCGGGTCACGCGAGGGCCTTCACCACTATCCGGCAGTAACCGGCTTCGGCATGGGATTACGCAGGAAGGTCGCCGTGCCCGAGTACGTGGGCACGAGGTCTGACGGCGGCTGTCCCGGAGCCGGATTCGTCGCAGGGCCAGTGACCGTGAACACGAAGGTCAGGGGGGTGTCGTCGTCGACCACGACTGGCTGCCCCTTGGACGTCGTCTTCAGCGCCCTGTGGCCGCTCGCCAGAGTGAAATTGATGGTTCCTGAGCCGGGGCTGGGAAACGCCAGCGTCGTGTACTGGGCCGTAACCGGCGGAGACATCCCCTCGATGTCCACAGGCAGACATACCGACTTGCCTGCGACAGTGAAGCCTGATGATCCTTTAAGCGTCACTACGGGTGGTGTAACCCATACCGCTGGGGCGGGGGGCGGAGTGTCGATCTTGTCGCTTTCACGGACTACGGGATGTCCCATCGACCAAGCCTTCCTGGAAACACGACATCTTGCCCGGTGCCTTAAAGCCTCGTTCCTGCCGTACGTATTCGCACGACTCCAGAGGCCCCCCTTTGGAGCAGGGTCTCGGCGAAATCGTTCAGGTGAGCCTCGATCCTTCAGTGATGAGGTCGTGTTCGTGGGGTGGTCGGTTCACCCCGGTTTGTTCTCGTGGTGAGGTTCCGGGGTCGTCGCGTGTCGCTGCGGGGTGCGCCGGGTTCCACGGGTCCG
>NZ_JAPNLK010000251.1 GCF_026627505.1 Streptomyces sp. H27-H5
ACCCCCACCCCCACCGCCCCCGCCGCCCCGGCCCCGACTCCGACCGCCACGGCCCCGGTCGGCCCGCGCCCCACTCCGCTGCCCAGCAGCCGGGTCCAGAACGGGCCCCTGTCGTCGGACGGCTCGGTGGATCCGCACAGCACCGTCTACTGGGCCCAGAGCAACCTCACTCTCAAGACCACACAGCCGCTCACCTCGCTCACCGTGGAACTGCGCATCGCCCAAACCGGCGGCGTGCAGAACACCGGCAACTGGCGCACCCTGCCGAGCGAAGACTTCGTCGTCACCGTTCAGGAGGCCGGCGGAGCGCTGGTCTACCGCTGGGTCCTCAAACCGGGCCGTACCGTGCCCACCGGGCAGCATGAATTCGCCGGCCAGTACAACCACGCCACCGGCGTGCGCAACGCCACGGACGACGGCTACCGCGTCGACACGCAGACCCCGGGCGGCTCCGTCGCGGTCTGGGGAAGGTTCACCCCGGCCCGGTAAGGACCGGCCAGGTTCCGGCCGAGGAGTCAGGGGCCTCGCGGCGCAAGCCGATCGCCTCCTCCAGGAGCCTCTCGGCGCGATCCAAGACGGCGGCTTCCGGATACGTCCGGAGCCGCACCAGCTGACGCCCTTCGCGGTGAACATCCGGCCGCGGTTGATGGAGGTGGGAATGAGGCTCATGGATGCGGACCACGTGGGGCTGGTTGTCGCGGCGCAGGCCGGTGACGATCGGGCGCGCGAGGAGCTGATCGCCGCGTACCTGCCGTTGCTCTACAACATCGTCGGGCGAGCGCTGAGCGGACATGCCGACGTCGACGACGTCGTCCAGGAAACCCTGCTGCGCGTGGTGCGCGACCTGCCTGCCCTGCGTGCTCCGGAGAGCTTCCGGTCCTGGCTGGTCTCGATCACGCTCCGCCAGATCAGTAACCACCGGCACCGGCAACGCGCCTTCGCCGGCCGGAGCACGGTCATCGACGAGGCACACCAGATACCGGACGCCGGCGCCGAACCCGGGGACATGACGATTCTGCGTCTGCATGTGTCGGACGAGCGCCGTCAGGTTGTCGAAGCCGGCCGGTGGCTCGACCCGGACCATCGAGTGCTGCTGTCGCTGTGGTGGCAGGAAGGCGCCGGCTCGCTGAGCCGTGACGACATCGCCGCCGCGACGGGGCTCACGGTCGCCCACGTCGGAGTGCGCCTGCAACGCATGCGCGAGCAGCTGGAACTGAGCCGGACGATCGTTGCCGCGCTGGAGGCCGACCCGCGCTGTCCGCAGTTGGACGAGGCCATCGTGGGCTGGGACGGTCTCCGTACATCGGTGTGGCGCAAGCGGATCGCGCGGCACACCCGCGGATGCCCGGTCTGCGCGGCGACGACGGCAGAGCGGGTTCCGGTCGAGCGACTGCTCCTCAGCCTCGCCCCACTGGCGGTCCCGGCCGGGCTCATCGCCGCCCTGGCTGCCAAGGGCCTGCTGTCGGGTACGGCGGCCGGCGCCGCCGGGCTGGCCACGGCACCCGTCGCCGTCGGCACGGCGACGGGGGGAGGTAGTCTGCACAGCTTGCTGATCGGCAAACTCCACGCGGTCACCGCTCATCCGCTGGTGGCCCTCGCCACCGGGGCGGTCCTCATCACCGGGACCGCCACCTACATGACCTGGCCCGAACCGGCGCATCGGGTGCCCGGCGCCATCGCCGCTCCCACGGCCGGCGATCCCACGCCGATCCCGTCGCGCACCACCACGTCGGCCGGACCGTCCCCGGTGAGTCCGCCGGCCGTCGCGGGCACTGTTCCGCTGGGCGCACAGTCGCTGGAGTCCGTGGACGAGCCCTCCCTGTACCTCACGTATGCCGGCGACTTCGCGACGCTCGGCCGAGTCTCGGGGTCCAGCAGCGCGCAGACGCGGCAGCGGGTCACCTTCACGGTCGTCGGGGGGCTGGCCGACACACGGTGCGTCACCTTCCTCGCCGCGGACGGCCGCTATCTGCGCCATCGTGAGCTGCGGCTACGGCTGAGCACCAACGACGGCAGCGAACTGTTCCGTGAGGACGCCACCTTCTGTCCGCACCCCGGGGCGGTCGCCGGGTCGGTGACCTTGCACGCGCACAACTATCCCGGTTCCGTCCTTCGCTACCGCGACGGCGGCATCCGGCTCGATGGCCCCGACGGCACCCGGGCCTTCGCCGACCAGGCTTCCTTCATCATGCGAAGGCCCTGGGCTTGAGAACCGCTCCTTGAGCATGTGGCCCGACCCGCGCAGTGACAGCTGGTGATCCTGCACCACGCCGTTCTCGACCCGGCAGGAGCCGAGTGCTGCGCCGAAACCGGCTTCGGTCCGGAGCCTGTCAACGTGATCAAGGCAGGTGAAGTGTTCTATCGCTGTGCCGGGATCGTTTGATCGTCGGGCCTGGGGTCGTCGGGCTTGTTGATCCAGGCGGCCATGGGGAGCTTCGGCGGTTCGGG
>NZ_JAPNLK010000252.1 GCF_026627505.1 Streptomyces sp. H27-H5
CAGGGCCGAGGCGCCGGCAGGAGCACCGAGGAAAAGTGCGGCCCCGGCGAAGATGGTTGGGAGGGCGAGGAGGGCGGTGGTCTGTTTCCTGTTCACAGGGTTCCTCTGACTCAGGTGAAGCGGGGGTGGTGCGGTCTGAACGAGGCTGGCGTGGAACCGAAGGGGAGCAACGGGCTCCCCGAACCATTTCCGTGCCGCGGGCCGAGAGACGGTCGGTGAAATTCCGGACTCTTTCCATAGGACACGCATTTCTTATTATTTATAATCGAACGAGGAGTGTGATGTTCATCGACATTTTCCCGCAGGGGCAGTCCTCTGACTGCAGTACGCAAACTCACCCAAGTGAAGGGTTTGGCTGAATTTCACCGAGCGGCTCTAAAGCATCGCTGATGCGCCTTCACCTCGTGACTCTCTTGGTCTCGGAGCTGCTGAACTGCGGGTTCTTCCAGGTCGCGGTAATCCGGAAGGCATCTGTGCCACCCGGCGCCCGGAGTCCTGTGAGTGCGCCGGAGCAGCGCCGGGGCAGAAAAAGCCACAGATGAAGGCCGTTACGCCCGCCGGACGACATTTCCTTGTTCGGGCCGACGTCGCCGAATCCAGCAAATTTCGCTATTCGTCGCCGCTTGCGCCAGTTCGGGGGCCATGCCGCCGGCATCCCTTGCGACTTTCCGGGCAGCTACGGGCGCGGCTGCCGGCGGGCGAGCTCCGTGCCTGATCTGAGGGGTCTCACGAGGTGGCAGTACAACCGGACCGTTTTCGGCGATCGCGGCGAAGCCGCAGTCGCCCCAGGCCGGCGGCGAGGTCGCGTTGCTCGGCCATCGAGCTGATGGTGTCGTGCACCGCAAAAGGCACGCATGGGGACTCTCCCTCGCTTCGCGGCAGTCGGCCCGAAGCCAACTGTCCGGATACGAGTACGACCGGCCCACTCCGTCCCCAAGCTCCGACACGATGGCGCTGGAGGCGAAACAAGGGCATGCGAGATGCGAAGGAAGTACTGGCCGGCCGGGCGGAGTTGGATGAACTCGGACGGCGGGTGCGGCACCACCACCGGTTTGGTCTTCCTGGGCACACCCCCGGCGTCAGCTCTTCTTCTGGGCCCGCGCGGCCCGCAGCCGCAGCCCCGCCAACTGGGCCAACCGTTTGGTACCACTCGGCCGGATCGACCATCCGGACACCTCTACCGGCCCGCCGCCCCGGCGGCGGTTGCTGTCGTCTGCGAACGCTGACGCGGCGACGGAAGCAGAGGAGGATGATCCTTTTAGCCAAGATGAAAGGGTGGCCCCGTGTCAGACCGAAACGCTGCCCGCTTCGAGCCCCTGGACGGCGACAAGGATCAGCTCGCGCGCGACGCAGTGCGGGAGGTCATCGCCTTCTATAACGCCCGCATCCTCGACGAACGCCGGGCGCCCGCGCCCGACAATGAACGCATCGAGCAGCTGAAGGCGGCCAGGCAGGCCGCGATCGGCGACCAGATGCGCCTGGACACCGCCGGGCTTGGCGATGCCGCCCGCATCGCCGACGACTACGCGGCCCGGCTGAAGTGGCTCACCGACCAGTCGTAGCGTCCGGCGGCCAAGGGCAGCGGCCACATCGCGGTCCCGGGGGATGTCGCCATGTCCTTCGCCAAGGACGTGAGGCTGCAATTGGACGGTTTTTGGTAGTCATGCGGCGAGCGTGACGCCGGGCGCCCGGGATTCGTACAAAGTGCCGTCGCGGAGCATGGCGAGGTGAGCTGTACTGGGAAAGCTGCTCTCGTCCCGCCGGGGAACTGCTGCCCACGGCCTGCGCGAGTCAGGGCCGCTTCTCCTCGGTCATCCAACCACCACCCTGCCGCCCGTGCGCGCGTGACGCGGGCACGGGAAGTTCACCGGCGGTGAAGTTCCGTACCGGCCGGGCGCCGGGCCGGTGAGGAATCGGTCCGCTGTTGGCTCGTTGAACGGCCAGGATGCACAACCGCCCTGGGCTCCCAAAACCTCCAAGGCGGCCCCCGGTCATGACATCTGACGCGTACTGGCCCATTTGATCCGCTGCGGGGGACGGTGGCGCCGCGAGCGGCGGCATCAGCGTCAGATGTCAAAACCAGTCACACCAGCCGCCAAAAGGCTCTTCCCTGGGCTTCTCCGGTACGGCTCTGGTCCTGGCATTCGGCATGCGCTGCCCGTTGGGGCGGGTATCACCACGGCGGTGGTGTCGGCTTCCGACGCCAGGACTCCATCCGCACCCGCTTCGGTGTTCGAGCGGCGTCCGGCGCCTTGCCCCAGCAGGGTTGAGCCTCGATCCACCGCGTGATCTTTGATCACGCGGTGTGATTGCTTTTGTGGTGGGTTTCCGGATTCGGGCAGGCCGGTATCCCGGGTGGCCGTCCCGGTGGCGGGTTCTCCGAGGTTCTTTCT
>NZ_JAPNLK010000253.1 GCF_026627505.1 Streptomyces sp. H27-H5
CGTCGTCCCGCTCGGTTGCGTTGGCGGGGCGGGGCCGGGTTCGTCCGTGGTGTGGTGTCCTCTACGATCGGCTGGGTGAAGAGCGCAACTGCCCTGAAGAACTGGCTCGCCGAGCGTACCCCTGAGCAGCTCACCGTGTTGTTGGAGTTGCGGGCGTTGCCGCAGGCCGCCGGATACGGGCAGGGCCTGCGTACGCTGGGCCAGCTCGCCGATCACCTGCTGTCCGATGTCTCCGTCAGCCGTGCACTGGGCTCTCTGAACGCCGGTGACTTGCGCCTTCTGGCCGCTGTCGCCCAGATCTCCGACAAGGAGTACGGGCCCGCCCCGACCAGTTCGGTGCCGTCTCACGGCTATATGGTCCGTCAGGAGCCCGCATTGGATCCGGCAAGCCGTGCTGTGCCGCGCGCCGAGGTCCTGCGGCGGCTGGCGCCCGACGCGACGACGCGGGCCGCCGTCGAGGAGGCGCTGAAGCGCCTGGCCGGCCTGGCGCTGGTCTTGCCTCCGTATGGGGGCAAGGTCGCGGTGCCCGCGCTGCTGCACTACCGCTCGGCCGAGTTCCAGGGCTATGGCCGCCCCGTCGGCCTGCTGCTCACCGCCGCGTTCAACGCTCCCAAGGTCCATGCGATCGCCGACCGGCTGGGCGTGGGCAGGGACACGACCCGGGACGGCTCCCAGCGCCGGGTCGTCACCTTTCTCCAGGACGCCGGGAAGGTGAGAGAGCTTGCCGCCCGGGCCCCGTCCGCGGCCCGCGATCTGCTCGACAAGCTGGTCCCCGGACCACCTCTGCTCCGGACCCACTGCTTCGTGACACGGTACGGCTACCACTCCGGCCCGAACAGCAAGTTCACCATCCGCCCCGGGGGTTCCGGTGACGCGGGGACCGACTGGCTGGCCGAGCACGGTCTGCTGCTGCCCGTCGGCACCGACCTCGCCGAGCTGCCGTACGAAATCGCCCACGCCCTGCGCGACGACACCACCCCCGACCTGCACCTGGCCCCGCCCGTCCTGGCCCGCACCACGCCGCTGCCCGGCAGCACCGACGGCCAGGCCCAGGCGGCAGCAGGAGCTGCCGCCTGGCACGCCGAACTCGTCCTGCGCGCCGTGGCCGCTCAGCCACTGGCGATCCGCAAGGCAGGCGGCATCACCGTCCGCGACGCCAAAAGGGTCGCCAAGGACGCCGGACTCAGCGAGGAACAGGCCCGCCTGTGGCTCGACCTCGCCTCCAACGCTGACCTGCTCGCCCCACACCAGGACCAGGCATCCCTCCCCGCCCCGCGCGGACGCGGGCGTGGCCGCAAACAGGCCCCTGAACCCCCGGTGCGACTGCTGCCCACCCCCCGCTACGACACCTGGATCACCCTGCCCCCCGCCCAGCGACTCCTGCCGCTGCTGACCACCTGGGGCGTCGTACCCGAGATCTTCACCTACTGGCCCGCCGACAACGACCAGAGCCCCGTCGCACTGATCTCACCCACCGACACGATGGCAGCGGTACTGCGCCGAGGCATCCTCGACGCCCTCGCGACCCTCCCCACCGGCCACGGCACCACCACCCGCGGACTCGATGAACTACTCGACTGCGCAGCCTGGTTCAAACCCTCACTCACCCCATTCCTGGGCACCCCTGACCTCCACTCGCGTGCCAAGGCCACCCTCGCCGAAGCCGAACTCCTCGGCGTCACAGCCCACGGCGCCCTCACCACCACCGGCCACGCCCTACGCAGCCTGCTGCACACCGGGGCCGTACTCCACTTCCCCGCCGTCCCTGGCGCGGGCCCGGACCTGACCGGCCACCCCCCACTCGCCGACGCCGTCTGCAACCTCCAACTCGCCCTCGACACACTGATGCCCACCCCGCGCACCACCGTCCGATTCCAGGCCGACCTGACCGCCACCGTCACCGGCGCCGCAGCCCCCGACCTCACCGACCTCCTCACCACCTGCGCAGAATGCGAATCCGAGGGACACGCCACCGTCTGGCGGATCACCCCGGCCTCACTGCGCCGCGCCTTCGACACCGGACTGGACGCCGGCACCCTCCTGGAACGCCTGACCGACGTCAGCGAAGGCGGCACCCCACTGCCCCAGCCTCTCACCTACACCATCAAGGACATCGCCCGCGCCCACGGCCGCCTGCGCGTGGTCCGCTCCACCTGCTGCATCCGCTCCGACGACGAACACCTCATCACCGAGGTCGCCCACACCCGAGGCCTCACCAAACTAGTGCTGCACCGCGAAAGTTCGTGGAGGGGTGTTGGTCAGGTCGGCTGGTCGCCGAGGTAGAGGTAGCAGGCGCAGTCGAGGCAGTCCTCGGGACTGCCGAAGGGCAGGCCTGAGGGCAGGAAG
>NZ_JAPNLK010000254.1 GCF_026627505.1 Streptomyces sp. H27-H5
CCACCTCCGACCTGGACGATCTCCTGGCCAGGCTCGACCAGCACACCGCCGATCACCCAGAAGAATCCTCCGCCGCCAAGGCCGCGTGATCAACCCCCGAAGGACTTACGACGCAGACCACTAAGGTTCCGCGTTTGTAGAGGTAGTCACCAGAACTTTTACATCGATAGAGCCGTCAAGGGGAGTCAGAGCATGGGGTTCAGGAAGCTGTTCGCGAGCCTGGGTGCCGGTGGTGCCTCGGTGGACACGATCATCACCGAGCCGAACGTCGTTCCGGGCGGCATCGTCCAGGGTGAGGTCCGGATCCAGGGCGGATCCGTGGAGCAGCAGATCGAGGGTCTGTCCGTCGGTCTCCAGGCGCGGGTGGAGGTGGAGGGCGGTGACCAGGAGTACAAGCAGGACATCGTCTTCACCAAGCAGCGCCTCGGGGGTGCCGTCCAGGTGCAGGCCGGCGCGCTGCACGTGGTGCCGTTCGGGCTGGAGATCCCGGCGGAGACGCCGATCACCCACTTCGGCGGTCAGCACCTGCACGGGATGAACATCGGGGTCAGCACCGAGCTGGAGATCGCGCGCGCCGTGGACGCGGGTGACCTGGACGCGATCAACGTGCACCCGGTGCCGGCGCAGCAGGCGATCCTGGACGCCTTCCGGCAGCTCGGCTTCTCCTTCCGCTCGGCGGACATGGAGCGCGGGCACATCCGGGGGACGCGTCAGACGCTGCCCTTCTACCAGGAGATCGAGTTCCTGCCGCCGTCGCAGTACCGGGGTCTGAACCAGGTCGAGCTGACCTTCGTCTCGGACGGCCGCGAGATGGACGTCGTCCTGGAGATGGACAAGAAGCCGGGTCTGTTCTCCGAGGGCAGTGACACCTACCGCTGCTTCCAGGTGGGGCTGCAGTCCTACCAGGACACCGACTGGGCGGCGTACCTGAACCAGTGGATCGCCTCGGTCGGTTCCCAGCGCAACTGGCTCTAGGGTCCCCCTAGGCTCGGGGGCGTACGCGTACGCGATGCAGGAGGTTCAGCAGTGGTCGAGCAGAGCAGGGCACCTCTTCCCCACGCCTTCCACCCGGAGGTGCGTGCCTTCTCCGTGGTGAGCGGGGATGTGGAGCCCGGGGCGGATCTGGGGGACGCGCAGGTCCTGACGGGTGGGAACGTCTCGCCGCACCTGCGGTGGGAGGGCTTCCCGGAGGGGACGAAGAGCTTCGCCGTGACGTGCTTCGACCCGGACGCGCCGACGGGCAGCGGGTTCTGGCACTGGGTGCTGTTCGATCTGCCGGTGTCGGTCACCGAGCTGCCGGCCGGTGCGGGCAGCGGGACGTTCGAGGGGCTGCCGGACGGGGCCGTGCACGTACGGAACGACTACGGCACCCGGGACTTCGGCGGTGCGCAGCCGCCGGCCGGGGAGCGGCACCGGTACGTGTTCACCGTGTACGCGGTGGATCAGGAGAAGCTCGGGCCGGACGCGGACGTCTCGCCGGCGGTCGTCGGCTTCAATCTGCGGTTCCACACCCTGGGCCGGGCGCAGCTGATCGGTGAGTACGAGGCACCGGCCGGCTGATCGTTGTCCCGTTGTTTGCCCGGTCCTGGTCTAAAGACGGCCAGGACCGGGCATTTTTATTGCGTTGTCCCGCGTGGCGCGCGCGGCCAGAGTGGTTGCGGGCTCTGCTGCCGGTGTGGTCGCGGGCCTGCACACGGGAGGTGGGCGAGATGCGGGACACGCTGGTGCTGAATGCGAGCTTCGAGCCGCTGTCGACGGTGACGTTGAACCGGGCCGTGGTCCTGGTGCTCCAGGACAAGGCCGTGGTCGAACAGTCCCATCCCGAGCTGCGTGTGCGGGCGGCCACCATGGAGCTTCCGATGCCCCGGGTGATCAGGCTGTGCAGGTACGTGCGGGTGCCCTTCCGAAGACATGCTCCCTGGTCACGGAGGGGTGTGTTGGCCCGGGACCAGCACCGGTGCGCGTACTGCGGGCGGCGCGCGACGACCGTGGACCACGTACTGCCGCGGGCTCAGGGCGGCGGGGACACGTGGTTGAACACGGTGGCCTCGTGCGCCGAGGACAACCACCGCAAAGCGGCCCGGACTCCGGAGGAGGCGGGGATGCCGCTCCTCCGGAGGCCGTTCGTGCCGTCGCCGGCGGACGCGATGCTGCTGGCGCTGCGGGCGGGCGGTCGCGGTGCCCTCCCCGAGTGGCTTGAGCGTTCCGCCTAGTGCAGCGCGTTGCAGGTCCTTTTCCGGTTGGGCGGGTTGGGTGCGGTCACGCCTCGTGGTCGGCGAGGTGGACGATGGCGGCGGTGTCGAAGGCGTCGTTGGGGTGGCCGATGTCGGT
>NZ_JAPNLK010000255.1 GCF_026627505.1 Streptomyces sp. H27-H5
TGACCGCAGTTCTCAATCAGTGGTCGGAGCGTCCCGGAGGACCGGGCGGCCATTCCTTCCGAGTCATCAACGACAGACCCCCATCAGCCACACCCGGTCCTCCCGGACCGCCTCACATTCTTAGGGACCTCCCATGTCCGCAAAGGCAGACGCGGCCGTCAACGCCGTCATCGAGACCGTCACCGCCCGCCGGATCATCGACAGCCGAGGCAACCCCACGGTCGAGGTCGATGTCGTTCTGGCGGACGGGTCCCTGGGGCGTGCGGCTGTTCCCTCCGGAGCCTCCACCGGTGCCCGCGAGGCGGTGGAACTGCGCGACGAGGACTCCTCGCGCTGGCACGGCAAGGGCGTCGACCGCGCGGTGGCCCACGTCAACGGGGAGATCGCGGCGTCCGTGCGCGGCCGGGACGCTGCGGACCAGGAGGGCCTCGACGCCGCGCTGATCGCCCTCGACGGCACCGCCACGAAGTCCCGCCTCGGCGCCAACGCGATCCTCGGCGTCTCCCTCGCCGCCGCCAAGGCCGCGGCGGCGGCCCACCGCCGGCCGCTCTACCGATACCTCGGCGGCGCGGACGCCCACCTCCTGCCGCTGCCGATGATGAACATCGTCAACGGCGGCGCCCACGCCGACAATCCCCTGGACTTCCAGGAGTTCATGATCGCCCCCGTCGGCGCGGACACCTTCGCCGAAGCCGTCCGCATGGGCAGCGAGGTCTTCCACACCCTGCGCCGCGATCTCCTGGCCGCCGGGCACTCCACGGGCGTCGGCGACGAGGGCGGCTTCGCGCCCGCGCTGCGTACCGCCGAGGAGGCGCTCGACTTCGTGATGGCCGCCATCGAGCGCACCGGGTACCACCCCGGCACGGACATCGGCCTGATCATGGACCCGGCGTCGTCGGAGTTCTTCCGCGACGGGGTGTACGACTACGCGGGGGAGGGTGTGCGCCGCACCCCCTCCGAGAACGTCGACTACCTGACCAAGCTCATCGACGCCTACCCGATCGTCTCCATCGAGGACCCGATGGCGGAGAACGACTGGGACGGTTGGCGCGAGCTGACCGCCCGCGTCGGCGACCGCTGCCAGCTCACCGGCGACGACGTGTTCTGCACCAACGAGACGCTGCTCCGCGAGGGCATCCGCACCGGCGTCGGCAACTCGGTCCTGGTCAAGGTCAATCAGATCGGCACCCTGACCGAGGCGCTGGTCGCGGTGGCCACCGCCCACCAGGCCGGCTGGACGGCTGTCATGTCGCACCGCTCGGGCGAGACGGAGGACACCACCATCGCGGACCTGGCGGTCGCCACCGGCTGCGGCCAGATCAAGACCGGATCGCTCTCTCGCTCCGACCGTACGGCGAAGTACAACCAACTGATCCGCATCGAAGAGGAACTGGGTGACTCGGCGCGCTACGCGGGCCGCTCCGCACTGCGTCGGGCGTGAACAGTACGCGAGGTAGGAACCACGCGGGCCCCCGATCATGCGGGGGCCCGCCGCGGCGACGGCGGCTGCGGATCTTGGTGAGGGTCTGGTCGACGGGATGCTTGGCCACCTGGGCATCGGAGATCCACCTCCACACCTCTCCGAAGGTAAAGACTGGGCAATGTCGCGGGTCGATGCGTGGTCGGCGTTCTCCTGAAGGGAGTACGAGGCGCTCAACTCCCCATGTCGGGGCAGGGCCCGCACCTTGGGAGCGAGGTAATCATGTGTGAACTTCTGAACCGCATCTGGTCCCGCCCGCGCCGGGAATGGACCCGGGTCTTGCGGAAGGAACTGCCCGCGCTGGCCGCGGGGATCGTGGGGGAGCTTCGGGACGGCATTCCCGGTGTCTCCACCCGTATCGAGGGCATCGACGACGAAGTCGTCCGGCAGCGGGTGGAATCGGCCCTGCTGGCCGCCCTCGGGTACCGCGAACCCTCGGTATCCCGACGGGATGAGGTGAATCCTCGGCAACAGGACGCGCACGGAGGCGGCTCGTTGCCCACCCTCAACGCGATCCCTTCCCAACGGCTCGGCACAGGGCCCGAACGCGCTCGACGAGAGCTCTTCGCCGCTCTCACGTCTGACACGCGCATCTCCGAAGCAGCCCTGGCCGAACTGGCCGGGGCGGCCCGCTGGCCCCTGCCCGGCTCCGTGCGGGCCATCGCCCTGGCCTCGCCCGGCGAAACCCAGCAACTCGCGGCCGTCCTGGACGACGCCCTGGCCGGACTGGTCAACGGCCAACCCTGCCTCCTGGTCCCCACACCCGACCCCGAG
>NZ_JAPNLK010000256.1 GCF_026627505.1 Streptomyces sp. H27-H5
GGTCGCCCTCAACCTGATCCGACTCCACGCCTGGTGGAACGGCCACCCCATCGACCGGACCAGAACCACCCACCTCGCCCGCCTCGAACTCGCCCTGACAGCCTGACCGAATTAACCATCAGGGTCCCCAGAGCGTTCGCGGGCGGGGACGGGCGCTCCAGGAGGAGAACATGGCGCTCGAAAAGAACGATCGAGTGGGCTACCGCGACGGCCGGGAGGGCCGACACCACGGCCGTGTCGAGGAGGTTCGCGATCCGGGACCGCACGCGGTGTACCGGATTCGCAACGAGCTCACCAACGAGATCCAGGTCATCACGCAGGAGCAGATCGTCCAGGGAGCGGGCGAAACGGACGTGTGACCCGCGGCACCGCTCACGGCCGGTAGGTCGCGCCGTACGCGGTGTGTCACGCCCGTGCGTCACACGGCGTGCTCGGCACGTGATCCAGGCCCCCGACGACCGGGCCCTGGTGGGGACCCGGGCCGGTTCGGCCGTTCGCCGTGTAGGAGTATGTCGTGGTGAACGGAGACGAAGCAGCGGTGGTCACCACGACCGCGCACGAAGGCATGACCGTCGTCCGCCTGCGCGGCGATCTCGACGGGGAGAGCGCGCCGGGCCTGGCTCAGGCTCTCGTCGAGGCAGCGGCACGCGGGACTTCCCGCACGATCGTCGACCTGTCCCAAGCGGAGTTCGCGGACTCCTCCGTCCTTCACGCACTGTTCGACGCCCGGAAGGCTCACATGGCGGCGGGAGTGGTTCTCGTTCTCGCGGGCCCGCTGCAGGAGACGATCCGCCGACTGTTCGAGGTGACCGGGTCCGGACCGGCGTTCCGCATGACGGACTCCCTGGAGACCGCGATGACATGCTGAGCCCACGTTGTGCACATCTCCTGACCGAACCGGTGTGTCGCCACATGACACCCGCCACGATGGGCAGGCGATGACGGTATGAACGCGTCCACAGAAGCCGATGACAGCCGCGGCTCCGGAGACCGAAAGGACCGCGGTCACATGACCGTCGCGACACCGGCCCCTCACGCGCCGGCGCCACCGGCGGCCGATTCCACCCGCGTGCCGGCCACTGCGGCCGCCGCCCGCGCCAGGGTCTGCGACCTGCTGCGACGTGCGGGCATCAGCCTGGACAGCGTCACCGCCGCGGACACCCTCCTCGTCACCTCCGAGCTCGTCACGAACGCGATCCGCCACGGCGGCGGCCTCACCGCGTTCCACACCGAGATCGCGGACGACACCCTCCTGCTGTCCGTCGCGGACGCCAACCCCCACGCCCCCGAGCCCCGCACGGGCACCCCCGACCGGCCGGGCGGCTACGGATGGCCGCTCATCAAACGCCTCACCGAACGCGTCGACATCCGCAGCCACCTCGACGGCAAGACCATCAGCGCCGAACTTCGCCTGGCCTGAACCTGTTTCCTTCGACACGGGGGTACACGTCGTGCGGCCAGGTCAGCGGGCCGGGACCTGGGACCGCATCGAACCGGGCGCGGCGGCACCGGGTATGACGGCGGGGCCCACCCCCGGTGAAGGGGTGGGCCCCGTAGGCCTCGTGTCCGTACACGGGATCCGGTACGCCGGAGACGGTGGACCGGAGTCAGTGCGCCGGAGCCGCTACCAGCGGTACCAACGGCCGCTGCCTCCCTTGGGACGGGCGACGAATCCGATCAGCCACAGCACCAGCACGGCGATCGCGACCCACCAAAGGATCTTCACCGCGAAACCGGCACCGAAAAGGATCAGAGCGAGCAGAAGAACAAGAAGCAGGGGAACCATAGTTATCAACCTCCGAAGCGTCTTCTGCCCTGACGATCCCCGCGCATGCGTTCTTATTTAGGCGTTTCTTATCCGCCCAGGCGGGAAGCCGTACACCCTTTCCAGCACGTCTCGTTTGCCAGGGGACCCCCGTCGGCACGTTTGTCTCAGCAGAAGTGGGCAGACGTTCCTGTGTAAGCTTTCTCTACCGCTTGGAAGTGATGACCGTGTCCGGTGAAGAGAAGACCCAGGCCAAGACCGAGCAGGCCAAGGGCAAGGTCAAGGAAACCGCAGGCCGTCTCGTCGGCAATGAACGCCTCACTGCCGAAGGTCGCGCCGAGCAGGCCAAGGGCGATGCCCGCCAGGCCAAGGAAAAGGTGAAGGACACCTTCAAGCACTGATCCACCGAACGCCGCGCCCACGGGGCCGGTGACGACGGGGATGCCTGTCCGTTCGTCAGACCGGGACGATGCCCGC
>NZ_JAPNLK010000257.1 GCF_026627505.1 Streptomyces sp. H27-H5
GTCTCCTCCGGAGACACGACGCGACGGCCCTACGGGCCGTCAAGATGCCGGGCGCTCCGCGCCCTTGGCGGGCCTCCGGCCCTGACGGGAGGTCACCTTCGGTGACCTCCCCGGGCCTTCGGCCCGAGGGGTCCGGCCTCCGGCCGAACCCTGGCCGGCAGCGACGATGGGGGGTGCTGTCGCGGGTTTCCGCTGGTCAGAGTGGGGGTTGATGAGTTGGGGGCTTGGGCCTGGTGCTCGTGCACCTCAGTGCCTCCCACTCCCCTGAACTGCCGGCTTTGCCGGGCTCCACGCAACCGATAGTAGCGCACCATCAGGCCGTACGGGACCCCTACCGGGTCCCCGGACGCCCGAACATGAACCCGCCTAGAGGTCTATACCAATATGGCGATTCTCGAATACGACAACCGCCACCGAATCCCAGGAATTCACCAGTCTTCGCGCTCTACTGAAATTGCCAGAGCGGTCCAGGTGTCGCGTTGGCAATCATCCCAAAGTACGGTGTCGAATCCCTCTCTTTCGAGGGTCATTGATGCTTTCCGGGGGTTGAATTCGTCGGCCGGATATTCGGCGATGTGGATGATGTATCGATCACTGAGTGCCACCAGGTTGAGCCGTACCAGCCCCTGAAATCCGCCCCGGTCGGCGCCCGGGCGGATCGGGTAGGCGATCGCCATGTAGGCGACTCCCGTGCCGGCCGCCGCGTCCAACGCCGCCCCGACCTCCGGCCCGAACCACGCGGACATGTCCCTGTAGTGGCCCCACTCGCTCATCGGACACCCCCGGCGCCGATCCTGGCCAGGGGCGAGCGCCGGCCCTTGCCGAGGGCGCGCAGCGCGGGCCAGTCCACCTCCGGGTGGACCAGGGGGACGCGGTCGACGTGCTCGGCCCGGTACAGCGGGACCCACACCGTGCCGCCGCGCGCCGCCCCGAACCTGATCCGGGTCTCCTCGGTGGAGCGGACCCACCCGAGGCGCACCAGGTGGTCGAAGTCCGCGCGGCGCACGCCGAGGCGGGCGGCGGCCTGGTCCGGCCCCAGCGGGGTGGCCTGGGCCAGGAGGTGGGCCAAGTTCGGGTGCGTGGCCAGGGCGGCCACCTGGTCCGGGTGCAACGCCGGCTGCTCCGGGTCACCGGACAGGTCCGTCAGGTACCCGGCCGTCACCATCGCCCGCACCGCGAACACACTCACCACCACCGGCCCCGCCCCGCCCTCAACGGGGTTGGGGGTGCCCAGGGCCCGCGCGAGGACGTCGGCCGCCCCCCGCCCGGACAACGGATAACCCGGCAGCCCCGCCCGGATCGCGTCGACGTCCATCGACTCCACCGCAGCCCGGGACCACACCCCCGGGCCGGCGTCCGGGGCCGGCACTACCCCGGTGTGCACCGCCCACCGAAACGCCGGCCGGCCCACCCGCAGCCGGCCGGCGGCCTGCCCCTCGTCGTACTCCAACCGCTTCCCCACGCCGATCGCCTCCTCCGGCACCGGCCCACCCTGGACCGTGTGCCGGAAAGATGACAGTTCATTCCAGAAGGTGTCAATTACCCCTGCTCTGTGCCTAGTTGGGGGATATACACCCCTGCTGCGCTCGCGTACGCGAGGACGAAATCACCCTCCCGGGGGACGTCCGGGGCCGGCCCCGGACACAGCAGAGCGGGGCCGTCACCAGTCGGTGACGGCCCCGCTCAATGCGCTCACCACGCCCTAGGCGCCCACCGCATACGGCAAGCGCACCCGGGTCACGTGCGGCTAGTCGGACGGTTCTCCGTGCCCTGAGAACCGTCCTCAACTTCCGAAGTCTGAGACTTCCGGACTTCCGGAGTCCGTGACTTCCGTACTTCGGAATTCTTTCTGGGGTTCGTCAGGGGCGCCGGCTCACTGTCAGCGAACGCTGCTGTGCCGAACGGACCGATCTGTCCCGGGCGGACACCGAGCGTGGCGGCTCCACCCTTCATGCGCAGAGGATGCGGAATCATGACTGGCGTCCTTTCAGGAGAGCCCCCGGGCCTGAGTTCCGCAGTTGAGGTGGCGCTCTAGTACGCGAATATGGGGTTTGACCTGTGGATATGCCGGAGCGCACGCCGGATCGGCGTGTGTCTAGGCGAGGGTGTTCGTGCAGGTCAGGCGGTTG
>NZ_JAPNLK010000258.1 GCF_026627505.1 Streptomyces sp. H27-H5
CGTGAAGTCGGCCCGGAGCGCGGTTCCGGCCTTTCGGCCGGTCCGTTTCTCCGGACCGCTTCCCGCACCCGCCGTGCGCCTCTCAACGCAACGGGCGCTCCACAAGTCCCTCGGATTCCTTGAGGATTGATCTCATCCCGTGATCGGCCATGGGGAGGGGATGACTGATCCCCGGTAGCGGTAGCGAGTGGTGCCTACCTTCGCCGGGTTGAACAGTTCCCGTTCCTCGCTGGTCGGCCACCAACCCCCGCCGCAGAAACGGCGGCGGAGGTCCTTCCAGTTCATGTGGGGGTGCTTGCGCCGCAGCCACCAGATGACCCGGCCCCAGGTATACGAGCTCAGGTACTGGAAGGCCGTGCTCGACACTCCCGGCCGGAAGTAGGCGCACCAGCCCCGCAGCATCCGGTTGAGACAGATGAGCAGGGTGTCGAACGGCAGGTCGGTGCCTGTCTTGCGGCACTGTGTCTTGACCTTCGCCGTCACGGCCGCGAGGGCCTTTCGGGCGGGGTAGGTGTAGACATAGTGCTTGTGGGTGCCTCGCTTGCGGTGGCGCTGGATGCGCCAGCCGAGAAAGTCGAGGCCCTCGTCGATGTGGGTGATCAGGGTCTTCTCCGGCGAAAGGCGCAAGCCCATCGTCGAGAGAACCCCGGCGATCTCTTCCTTGAGCGCCTCCGCGTCGGACTTCGTGCCCGACACGACCAGACACCAGTCGTCCGCGTAGCGGATAAGCCTGTAGTTCGGCAGTCCGCGACGTCGGCGCTTTTGCCGGTCGTTGAAGGTGCTCGCTGGGCCTCCCGGACCCTGGGCAATGTGCTCGTCCAGGACGGAGAGGGCCACGTTGCTGAGCAACGGGGAGAGGATCGACCCCTGCGGGGTCCCGGTGTTGTTCTCCCGAAGTACGCGGTCCTCACCGAGGATTCCGGACTTCAGGAACGCCTTCACCAGGGCCAGGACGCGTTTGTCCCCGACGCGAGCACGCACCCGGTCCATCAGGGCCGTGTGTGAGATCTCGTCGAAGCAGGCTTTGATGTCGCCCTCCACGATCCACTCGTAGGAGTGGGAGGTGAGGTGGCGGACCTCTGCCACCGCGTCGTGAGCCCGGTGATTCGGACGGAACCCGTAGGAGCACGGGAGGAACTCCGCCTCGAAGATCGGCTCCAGCACCAGCTTCAGGGACGCCTGCACCACCCGGTCGGTCACGGTCGCGATCCCAAGACGGCGTAACTTCCCACCCGCCTTGGGGATCATCCGTTCCCGGACCGGGAGCGGGCAGAAGCTACGGTCCTTGATCGAGGTCCGCAGCCTGTTGAGGAAGACCTCGACGCCCCGCACGGTCTCCACGTAGTAGGCGGTCTCGCCGTCCACTCCAGCCGTGCGGGCTCCCTTGTTGCCCCGCACCCGAACCCACGCGACCAGCAAGAACGCGGGATCGGAGACGAGGTTGAACAGGTCATCGAACCTGCGATGAGAATCCTCGCGGGCCCAACGGTGCAGCTTGGTCTGGATCTCCAGTACCCGGCGTTCGGCCTTCATCAGGACGTACTCCAGATCGTCGGTATTCACCGGCGAAAACCTCCTGGTCTTCCAGTCCTTCCACTGCTGACTTGCTGTCCCCCTTCGCCATGTACGCGCCTCTCGCGCGCCCGGACTACTACGAGGACTCCGCCACGACCTGGCGTCGTCAGCCGACGACGGACCTGCCCTCCGCCCAACTGGCTGCCGGACGGGAAGGGCGACACCTGATCGCTTCCCACGTTCACCACCACCCGATCGTCGAGTGAGCCGCCCAGCTGTGCCCCGACAGCTTCGCCATGCCTACGCCGCAGACCTTCAACATGGCCTCCCCACCAGCACTCTTAACCGGCTTCGGAGTCGCCACCAGAGCTTCGGTGGCGTGCACTGCGTCCCGGCCCATATCCGCCAGATTGGAGCCGGTGGAAGTATTACGGGGCTTCAGACACTGGTTCCTCTCGTACGGCTTCTCGTCTCGCTTGCCGGACCCGCACCGTCTGGCAGTGCCAGTGCGTCCCGGCTTTGTCAGGGCTGCTTGCCGCCCTCCCGCGCGTCTCCGCGGTCAGG
>NZ_JAPNLK010000259.1 GCF_026627505.1 Streptomyces sp. H27-H5
TCTCGTTCTTATGTTGCGTCATACCACATCATGATCAAGGCGGCCGCCCTCATGCCCGCAGCCACCCCCATCAAGCCGCTGACCAGCACCGACGAGCATCAGCAGATCTATCTACAGCTGCCGTAACTGAACAACGCGTCACTCAGCCAACCGACACGAAGCGCCCCTGTAGTACCTGGCCCCGCCCCCGGACAGGAATCAACGCGACATCACGGGCGCAAGATCAACAAGCGGTCGTGGTGAAACAACGAGGCAGGTGCCTTTTGGGGGCGAGACATAGGCATGCAGAGGTGCCCGGAAGGCCCTTCCCACCCGGGTCCAGACGGGAAGACACTTATCTTGCGGTCCGGCCGTGGTGTGGGGCGGACCACACCACCACAAGTATGCGCGGCTCCCCAACTCCCCAAGCTGGTGCGTGTGTGGTTCAGGTGTGGTTCCCGCTCCGGCGGCCGCGGCTGTTTCCTTGCGGCAGTTGGGATGAGGAAGCGAGGAAACGATGGCGGGCAGCCTCGATCAGACGGCCTCGGCCTCAATATCAGAGCCAACATCGAAAACATTCCCCCCGACGACCCCGAAATAAAGGTATCCTTCGAACTCGACAACAGCATGAGATCGCCTGGCGCAATTCAGTCCGCCAGATGAAGATAGAAAAGAAGGAAGGCAGTAAATGGACTCCATTGTTAGCTATCCGGTCCACCTAGAAGGGGTGCCTTCTCAAACCGCCTTGGACGCACTTGAAGCCCGAGTCTCCGCTCTGGAAGGCTGTTTCCCCGGAATACCTGGACCCGAGCAGATGGTCGTCACTATTGCGCCTGAAGTCATGTCCATCAGAATCGAGTAAAATAATGGCATTTGAGTCGCGCGACCTCAATATCAGAGCCAACATCGAAAATATCCCCCCTGACGACGAAGGACTATCTGTTGACTTCGGTGACGCAGGAGCGCCTGAGCCCTATCTGGCCAGAGTATCTGACGGTAAGGCCACCGCCCCGCACCTGTACACCGGATACGGCAGCTACACCATCACGGCAACCGGCACCACAACCGGCACCAAGGCCACCACGGAATACCACGCCGAAGGCGAACAACTCGGGCTGACGGTGGATGTGGGCACCGGCGTCGACTGGAACAAGGCCGGCGCCACCGTTACCGGCCTTAGCTACGGGGCAACCGCCAGCGTCAACTTCGGACACGGAGACGCGATGTCCACGTCCATGGCGGATCTGGACGGAGTGGCGACCATCACCCCGAACGCCTTCATTTACCCGGAGGAGCGGGCTACATACAACGCCGTCGCCACTGCCACCGGCCACCCCGACGGCGCCGACACCGTCATCATCCGCATTGCTGATCCCCCATTGATCGCAACCGTAGAACGGATGGGGGAAAAGAAAATAAAAGTAGAGGGAACCGGAATCCCCAGGGCCAAAATTGGATACCGATGCAACAATGGTGATGTAACTTATAATGCGAAAAGCTCCGTTTTGGATAATGGGGCATTTTCATTTGAAATTTTTTTGGGACTTGTCTCGCCAAGGCTCGATAATGTTTCTCTTGCGCATGGGGAATATCCCAATTATTCTGATTGGACTGAATTTGTTGAGCCCTGAGATGCCCCGAAGATTTCGGACAGTCCGGCAAGTAGGATTGCTCCGGAAAGGTCATTCTCTTGGGAAAGTCAGTACGGTCGTTCTCGGTCGAGTATAAGGATGAAGCGGTTAAGTTGGTTGTGTCGGGATCGGGTCGTCTGATTCCGGATGTCGCGCGTGAGCTCGGTATTCATGACAGCACCCTCAGGAACTGGGTGAACAAGCACGGCCCCGGCGTAGTTCTCTCTTGATCCGCTCTGCCCCAGTTTGATGCGGCTGGTTGCAGGACGAGCGCGACTTCTGATGATCTTTCAGCCTGGATCCACCGCGTAGTGGTCGGGCTGTGGATGGAGAAATCAGAAGAGGTGCCCGCTGACCTGGGATGATGGGAGTTTCTACGCTTCCATCAGACCCGAGCAAGAGGGCACCTCGTAAGT
>NZ_JAPNLK010000025.1 GCF_026627505.1 Streptomyces sp. H27-H5
TTCCTCCCCACCGGCCTCCCCATCGGCAGTCCCGAGGACTGCCTTACCTGCGCCGGCACCCTCTACCTCGGCAGCCCGGCCTGACCGGCCCAACCCCCCTCCACGAACTTTCGCGGTGCAGCACTAGTCCGGGTGAGGGCGCGAACAAGGTGTGCATTTCGAAAGCCGCTGTAACTGCTGAAATATGACAGAGCTACGTTCGCGTTCGATCACACCGCGTACCACCTTGCACACGCACCGCAGGGACGGTCGGGTGGGAGATCATGGGCACATGAGCGAAGACCACACACACGTGCAGGAGTTCTTCGGGGCGCGCGCCGCCGACTGGGACCGCACGTTCCCGGCGGACGGGCCCGCCTTCGCGACCGCCGTGGGCGAGTTCGGTCTGCGCCCCGGAGACCGGGTCCTCGACGCGGGCTGCGGTACCGGGCGCGCCCTGACGGCGCTGCGGGCGGCCGTCGGCCCCTCGGGGACGGTGCTCGGCATCGACTTCACCCCGCGGATGCTGGCCGCCGCGCGGCAGGCCGGCCGGGAGGCCGAGGGCGCTCTGCTGCTGGCGGACGTGGCCCGACTGCCCCTGCGGGACGGGGTGCTGGACGCGGTGTTCGCGGCGGGATTGATCGCGCACCTGCCCGACCCCGGGTCGAACCTGCGCGAGCTCGCCCGCGTGGTCCGCCCCGGCGGTCGCCTCGCGCTCTTCCACCCGATCGGGCGGGCCGCCCTCGCCGCGCGCCACGGTCGCGAACTCACCCCCGACGACCTGCGGGCCGAGCACAACCTCGGCCCGCTGCTGTCGACTTCGGGCTGGGACATGACCTCGTACGCCGACGAGGACCACCGCTTCCTGGTGCTCGCGACGCACCGTCCCTGAGCGACCGCTCCCCCGCGCCGAGGATCCGGAGCCGCCGTCCGTCGCGGCGCTACGCGGGCGGTTGGGCGTCCGCTCCGGCGGGACGGCGCTGATGCGGTACGGGGCAGCCGCCCCGACCGGGTACCGGAAAGGTGCCGAGCTCACCCACGTCGTACCCGTTCGGGTAACCCTTGATCTCCCGGTTCTGGCGGGCGTGGTGCGGCGCCCGGCGCGGCGGCAGCAGCCGTACCGCGCGCCCGCGCAGCCGCAGTGCCCCGCGGACCAGCCGCCGGACCGCCGGGCGCGGGGTCTCGTACCGGAACGCGCTCAGCAGCGAGTCGTCGAGCAGCGCGACGCCGACTCCGCGCATGGCGGGACCCAGGGGCCCCGGGTACCAGGAGGCCATCAGGTCGAGGGTGGCGTCGGCCACCTCGCGCCCGCCCTCGTCCCACCCGAAGTGAGCCTCCTCGTAGGCGTTCAGGCAGGCTTCGAACTCCTCGAAGGAACCCGGGATGTCCGGGATGCCCATGTGGCGACCGAGGGTGGCGTAGTAGTGCGCGAAGGCGCGGCGCTCGTGGTGGGTCAGGGGCCGCCAGCCGTAGCAGTCGATCCAGCGCGCCGGGATCACCACGAAGGTGCACAGGACGTACCGCATGTCCTCGTCGGAGATGTCGTAGCTGCGGTGCATCCGGTTGACGCGGCGGATCGCCGTGCGCGCGGTGTCGCTCTCGAATCCGTGCTCCACGACCGCGTCGAGCAGCAGCGCCGTGTCGTCGTAGCGCTTCTGCGCGCGCTCGGTGAACTCGGCGGTCTCCGCGAGCAGCCGGCCGATGCTCGGGACCGCGTACGTCCTGAAGAGGGCCAGCTCAAGGGCGCGGGTGATGTCCCAGGGGAATTCGTAGGTGGCGGTCAGCCGGTAGATGGCGAGGAAATCCTCGTCGGGATCGAGCCGGAGGATCTCCCTCAGCCGGTCGTAACGCTGCACCGGAGTCCCTTTCTGTGGCGGGGGCCCAACTCTACGTGCAGGTGGCGGCCTTGAAAATCGACGTCCGCAGGCTCTCGACGGGCGAGTTACCCGCTGGTTAAGGTGCGCCGACGAGAGAGCGACCGCAACGGGAGGAGGCCACGTGTCCGAAGAGGATGACGGGGGCTCGCTGTACGTGCTCACCGCCGTACTGCTGACCCCCACGCAGTTCCCGGGCATCATGGGCGACGACTTCCCGGAGGCCTGTGCGCTGCTGGGCGTGCGGCCGGTCGCGGACGGGTACGGGCTGGTGCTGGGCCAGGACGAGGGGGGCGCCCGCTGGACGGTCGTGGTGGACGACGTCTCGCTCGTCGCCACGGCCATCGCCTCCTGGGACTGCGGCATGGAGTACGACCTGTCCCCGGAGGAGCGGACGATCGTGGTGTCGCTGGCCGGCTGGCCGCTGGAGCTGACGGTCTCCGCGCCGGGCATCCCGGAACCGCACGATCCGGAGCAGGGCGCCGACGGCACCGGCCGGGTGCCGCTCGCGCCCCCGTCGGCCGACGCCTGGGGGCCGGTACAGCGGCGGATGGGTGCGGACCAGATCGCCCGGGAGTGGGCGGACTGGTCCGAGCGCGTCGCGACGGACGGCGGGGCGGCGGCCGCCGCACACCCGGGCCTGGCGCGGGCGCTCAAGGAGGCCGCGGGGTACGCGGACGAGCCGCCGCCGCCCGGGCGGGTGCGGTCCAGCTTCGCGAGCGAGAACGCGCGCACGCTCCGGGCGGACGGCCCCGGCTGGTCACTGGTCGGTCGCACGGACGGCGCGGCCTTCGTCCTGCTGGACGAGGAGCCGGGCGAGGTCCTCGCGGTCCCGCGGGACGCGGACCCGGAGCGGCCCGATGTGCCTGAACTGCCGGACCTGCTGGCGACGCTGGACCGCGTCGCGACACGGCCTGCTTGAGGACGAAGAGCCACGGGCCACGCATCGCGGGCGGCTCGGCCGGCCCCTCGCCGGGCCGGCCCGCCGCTCCGCGCGGGCCAGGACGGCCCACCGACAGGCCTGCGACCGCGTCCGCGACCGCAGGCCTCAGCGCCCGGCCACCGCCACCGCCACCGCCACCGCCCGCACCGCTGCCGCCGTCAGCGGCCGATCTGCTTTCTGGACACACCCCGCAGCCGACGCCGCTGGGAGGGGTCCAGCAGGAAGTACGCAAGGGTGGGCACCCCGATCAACACCAGGAGACCCGGCCAGAACCCGACCGTCGCGAACAGCACGATGGCTGCCACCACTCCGGCCACGGCCACCTTTCCGCCTGTGGACATCTGCGGACACCTCCTCCTGCGTCGGCCACTACCCCGCTCAACGCCCCGATCCCGTCCAGCGTTCCCGGCCGCCTCGCCGTCCTGTGGGCGTGGCTCCGGTCACGAGGCGAACGCAATGCGTGAGCGGTGGCCTTGGGGTAACCTCGGCCGCCCCGTACCCAGTCGTCACGTTCGAGGATGGCGTGCTCCCCGAGATCTCCGACCTCATCAGCTGCTCGGCCGCCTTCCTGCCGGCCGACCCGCCCCGCGAGGGCCGGCTCGCCTTCTGGCACCCGGCCGACGCGCACACCGGAGGCGAAGCCGACGCCTCGGACGGCCCGGACCGTCTCCGCGCCCCGGGCACCGGTGACGCCGCAGCCGGGCCGGCCTCCGGGACCGTCGGGCGGCTCGACGTCGTGACCGCCGACCTGCGGCAGGCCACCGTCCCCGCGCTACTCCTGCCCGTCGGCGCCGCCCTGCCCCTGCTCACCCGCGCCCGAACCGCCGCCGACACCGGCTCCCACCCGGGCCCCGGAGCCGCGTCCGGCGCGCGGGCGGGCTCCCGCTCCGCACCGGACGGCGCCACCCGCCCCGCCGCGTTCTGGGGCGCCGCCGCGCTGTTGGCCCTGCGCCTGGTGGCGCGCGGGCTGCTGCTGCCGGGCCTGAGTCCCGCCGGTCACGACGCCTGGCGCCTCGGGCCGCTGGAACCGGCCGACCTGGAGCAGATCCGGGAGCTGTCGGCCGCCATGCCACCCGACGCGCACGGCGTGCCGCTGCCCGGGGACGGACCGCTCCGGCTGCCGTCGCCCGAACCGCTGCTGCGCGCCTTCCCCGACGCGGTCGCCGACACCCTGCCGCGTTCTCCCGCCGCGCCCGCCGCCGCCGGCGGTCCCGCGTACGCCTGCGCCGGCCTGCCTGGCCGGGCCCGGCCCGAGCTGCGCGGGTGGGCCGACGAGGTGGCCGCGGGTCACGACGCCGGCGTACGGATCTCCCTGCGCGTCGAACTCGACGGCCCCCTCGACCCGGCGGATCCGAGCCCGTACGCCCCGGACCGACGGCGCACCCCCGGTTCCACGGCGGGCCTCGCGGGGCCCGGTTTCCGTGCCGTGCTCCAGATGCACAGCCTCGCCGACGCGGCCCTCGTCGCCGACGCCCGCGACGTCTGGGCCGGCACCGGGGCCGCCGCGGCCGCCTTCCCGCCCCGCGCCCGCATGGACGCCCTGCGCGCGCTGCGCCGGGCCGCACGGCTGTGGCCTGCTCGGCGCCGATCCCGAGGCTCCCGGGGCGTGCGGCGAGGCGGACGGCCTCCGGGCACCCGCCGCGCTCCGGGCCACCCTGCGTGACTACCAACTCCGCGGTCTGCGCTGGCTGGACCAACGGACCTCGCTCGGCCTCGGTGCCTGTCTGGCCGACGACATGGGGCTCGGCAAGACCGTCACCCTCATCGCCCTGCACCTGCACCGGGCCCGCCCCGAACCCACCCTCGTCGTCTGCCCGGCCTCGCTGCTGGGCAACTGGCAGCGGGAGATCGAGCGGTTCGCCCCCGGTACCCCGGTGCGCCGCTTCCACGGCGCCGGCCGCAGCCTCACCGACCTGGCCGGCGGGTTCGTCCTCACCACCTACGGCACCTTGCGCGTGGACGCGCCGCAGCTCGCCGCGACCGCCTGGGGCATGGTCGTGGCCGACGAGGCCCAGCACGTCAAGAACCCCCGTTCCTCCACCGCCAAGGCGTTGCGCACCCTCCCGGCGACCGCCCGTGTCGCCCTGACCGGCACACCCGTGGAGAACGACCTCTCCGAGCTGTGGGCCGTACTCGACTGGACGACGCCCGGTCTGCTCGGCCGCCTCGGCACCTTCCGCACCCGCTACGCGGATCCCGTCGAGAGCGGCCGCGACCCGCAGGCCGCGGCCCGCCTCGCCGCCCTCGTACGGCCCTTCCTGCTGCGGCGCCGCAAGTCCGACCCCGGCATCGCGCCCGAACTGCCGCCGAAGACGGAGACCGACCACACCGTGACGCTGGGCCGTGAACAGGCCGGGCTGTACGAGGCGGTCGTCCGCGAGGCCCTCGCCGCGATCTCGGACGCGGACGGGATGGAGCGGCGCGGCCTGGTCGTGAAGCTGTTGACCTCGCTCAAGCAGATCTGCAACCACCCCGCCCAGTACCTGGGAGAGGAAACCGGCGCCCCTTCGGGCAAGCTGGACCTGCTCGACGAGCTCCTCGACACGATCCTCGCGGAGGACGGCTCGGTGCTGGTCTTCACCCAGTACGTGGCGATGGCCCGGCTGCTGGAGAAGCACCTCGGGGCCCGCGGCATCTCCTCGCAGTTGCTGCACGGGGGCACGCCCGTACCTCGCCGTCAGGAGCTCGTGGACCGCTTCCAGTCGGGCGAGGTGCCGGTGTTCCTGCTGTCGTTGAAGGCGGCGGGCACCGGCCTGAACCTCACGCGCGCCTCCCACGTCGTCCACTACGACCGCTGGTGGAACCCGGCCGTGGAGGAACAGGCCACCGACCGCGCCTACCGGATCGGGCAGACCCAGCCCGTACAGGTCCACCGGCTCATCGCCGAGGGCGCCGTCGAGGACCGCGTCGCACGGCTGCTGGAGCGCTAGCGGGCCCTCGCCGACGCCGTCCTCGCGGGCGGCGAGAGCGCGCTCACCGAACTGACCGACGCCGAGCTGGCCGAGCTCGTGGCGCTGCGCTCGAACCCGGCCGGGGAGTGACGTGACGAACACGGACGAGAAGACCTTCCCGGCGCTGCCGCCGCCCGGGCGCGGCTTCGCCGGGACCTGGTGGGGGCACGCGCGGTTGCGCGCCCTGGAGGACAGCGCGCTCGACGGCGAGCAGGTCCGGCAGGGGCGCCGGTACGCGCGCCGGGGCGCGGTCGGCGCCGTGTCGGTGCGGCCGGGCGGTCTGACGGCGGTGGTGCGCGACCCGGACGGGACGGCGCACCGGACGGACGTGCTGGTCCAGCGGTTCACGGAAGCGGAATGGGACCGGGTGGTGGGTCTGGCTGCCGCGGAGTCGGGGTACATTGCGGCGCTGCTGGACCGCGAGGTGCCGCCGGAGCCGGCCGAGGACGCGGCGGAGGCCGGGGTCGCGCTGCTGCCCGGGATCGGGGACCTCGATCCGCGCTGCGACTGCGGCGAGTGGGACCACTGCCCGCACACGGTGGCGCTCTGCCATCAGGTGGCGCGACTGCTGGACCAGGACCCGTTCGTGTTGTTGCTGCTGCGCGGGCGCGCGGAAGCCGATCTGGTGGACGCGTTGGAGAAGCGCAGCAGCGCGGAGGCGGATGCCCCGGACGAGGCCCCGGAGCAAACGGACGAAGGGGTTCCGGCCGCCGAGGCGTGCGCGGCCCAGGCGGCCCTGCCCCCGCTGCCGGCGCTGCCGCGGCTGCCGGACGCACCGGGCCAGTCGCCGACGTTGGACACCGGGACCGAACCCGACCTGGACGTGGACGCGGTGGAGTTCCTCGCGCAGGCGGCCGCGTCGGAGGCGTACCGGCGGCTGGCGCGGGCGCTCGCCCCGGGCCACGCCGAGCGGCCCCCGACGGCCCCGCTCACCCTGGTCGAGGACGCCGTGCGCCTCACCGCGCTGGCGCGCGAGGTCCGGTTGCGGTCCCGTCTGGCGGCCGCGGTCGACCGGGACCGGCCGGCGATGGACCTGGCCGCTCGGGCCTGGGCCTTCGGCGGGGCCGCGTCGCTGGCGGTGTGGGAGGACGACTGGACGCCGGACCGGGCCGCCTTGGGTCGGGCCCGTTCCGCGCTCGCGGCGGCGTGGGCGGACGCCCGGGCGCCCGAACTGCGCCGGGTACGGGCGCGTTGGACGCTGACGGGCACGGACCGCCAGCTCCGCCTGGGGCGGGACGGCCGCTGGTGGCCGTACCGGCGCGAGGCGGAGCTGTGGGTCCCGGCCGGCCCGTCGGCCCCGGACCCGGCGTCGGCCCTGACGGCGCTGGACCCGGACGAGGCCCTCTAGTGCTGTGGCCGGAAAGGTTTGCCGGGTCGCGGTGTCCGGTGCGGTGCATCGCAAGGCGGAGGACTGCCGCTTGTACTGGACGTACTCGGGCGGTTCGACAACGCGGCGAGGTGCCGTGCCGGGCGCCGTGACACGGTGAACCTTTCCGGTCACAGCACCAGGTCGTCTCTTCCGGATCTTGCCCGACCCACGCCGGCCGACGGGAACGCGTGCCCGGGGGGGGCGGGTTCGGTCACGGGACGGCCGGCCTACCGCTTGTCGTGGTGCGGTACCGGTACGACGATGGGGCGCTCCGGGTTCCGCGGCACGACGGGAGGGTGACATGGGCGATCCGTCGGTGGCGCTGCCGGGCGGGGCCGATCCCGTCGAGCGCACGCGGTTACTGCGGCGGGCCCATGACGTGTTCACCAGGGACGGGCGGGTGGAGGCTCCGGTCCGGGCGGTGATCGCAGGGTCGTGGCGGCGGTGCGCGCGGGCCCGGGTGAACCCGGAGTGCTCGGCCCGGGTGGAGCTGGCGGAGGCGGAACTGCGGTCCTACCGCGAGCAGCATCCGCTGGCCCGGGTGTTGCCGGTGTTCCGGGACCTCGTCGGGGCGTTCGCCGCGCACGGGGCGCACCTGTTGGCGGTGTGCGACGCGCGGGGCAGCCTGCTCTGGGTGGAGGGCGCGCCGGACACGCTGCGGCGGGCCGAGCGGCTCGGCTTCGTGCCGGGCGCGCGGTGGGCGGAGACGGCGATGGGAACCAACGCCCCCGGCACCGCGGTGGCGGTCGGCGAGGCCGTGCAGGTCTTCGGGGCCGAGCACTTCAGCCGCCGGGTGCATCCGTGGACCTGTGCGGCGGCCCCGGTCCGCGATCCGCGCACGGGGCGGCTGCTCGGCGCGGTCGACGTCACCGGGGGCAACGGGCTGGCCCATCCCCATGCGCTGGCGTTCGTGCGGGCGGTGGCCCGGGCCGCCGAGGCCCAACTGGCCCTGATGGAACCGGAGCCGTCGCACGCCCACGTCCCGGACAGCCTCGCCGCGCTCGGCCGGGACGAGGCGCTGTGGGTGGGCGGCGGCCGGGAGGTGGCGCTCGGGCGACGGCACAGCGAGATCATGGCGTTGCTCGCCCACCACCCGGAGGGGCTCTCGGGCGAGGAGCTGGCGATCGACCTGTACGAGGACGAGTCGGTGTCGGCGGTCACGCTGCGGGCGGAGATCTCAAGGCTGCGCGGCCTGTTGGGCCCGGGGAACCTCCTCTCGCGGCCCTATCGCACGGCCGCCCCGCTGGAGGCCGACTTCGCCGTCGTGGCCCGGCATCTCGCCTCGGGTGCCGTCTCGGCGGCCCTCACCGGGTATCCGGGCCCGCTGCTGCCCGCTTCGACGGCGCCCGGGATCGTACGGCTGCGCCGCCGGATCGAGGACCAGGCGCGGGCCGCGGTGATCGCGCGGGCGGACGCGGGGTTGCTGGGCGACTGGGTGTGCCGGCCGTGGGGTGCGGACGATCCGGGTGTGTGGCGGGCGCTGGCCGGTGCGCTGCCGGCGGAGGGGCGCCCGGCCGCGCTGGCCCGCGTGCGCTCCCTGGACCGCGAGCTGTCCGCCGACCGGCCCGCCCGCTGACGCGATCACCGCCCGGCCTTCGGGCCGACGGTCCTCTGTTCACGGGTCCGGTCACCGCCCGTCCGCCGGGCTGAGAGTCGCGTGTCGTCCCGGCTTCCGGATGGCGCGGGCCTTCTCAGACGGCGGGGGCTTCCTCGCGGATGAGCCCGGCCACGTGGTCGCTGATCATGTCGAGGATCTCGGCCGCGACCCGGTCGTTGCCGACGACGAGGTGGTGGAGCGTGACCCCGTCGGTCATGGCGGCGAGGTAACGGGCCAGCACGGTGTCGGGGACGCTGAGTTCGAAGGTCATCATGCCGCGGAGCTGTGCGAGGAGCGCGCAGTACGTCTCGGAGTACAGCTCGTACTGGCGCCGCGCCAGGTGCTCGAAGCCGGGCTGGCGCAGGGCGTACTGGGTCAGTTCGTAGGTGAGCATGTGCTCCTCGGGGTGGGCCGCGACATGGTCCCAGTAGGCCTGGAACCCGGCGCGGATGGTCTCCCGGAGCGTGGCCCTCGGCCGGATGGCGTCCTTCACGACGCCGACGTAGTGGGCGGTGATCGTCTCGATGACGGATTCGAGGAGCGCCTGCTTGGAGTCGAAGCAGTAGTGGAAGACGCTCAGCGACACACCCGCCTCGGCGACGATGGAGCGCGTGGTCGTCCTGGGGACGCCGTCGCGGGCCATGGCGCGGATCGCCGCCTCGGTCAGTTGCCGGCGGCGGTCGGCCAAGGGCATCCGGGCCATGTGCTGTTCCCTTCGTTCCCCCGCGCCCCGGCGGAGCGCGGAAGGCCGGGGCGGCCGGCTCGGGAATCCCGATCCGACCGCCCCGGCCGACTCGCAGGCAGGGCCGTCAGCTGCTGTAGACGCCCACCTCGTGGAGGGAGTAGCCCCACTGGGTGCCGCGGCCTTGTCCGTGGACGCGGATGTGGCGTGCCGGGACCCCGGCGAACTGGGCGGTGTCCAGGCCACCGTCACCGGCGGTGGTCGACCAGACCGTCCGCCAGTTCACCCCGTCCGTGGAGACCTCGATGGCGTACGACCTGGCGTACGCGCGTTCCCAGTCCAGGGTGACGCGCTTGACCAGGCCGGTGGTTCCCAGATCGATGCGGAGCCACTGGTCGTCGCTCCAGTCGCTCGCCCAGCGGGTGCCGCGGTTGCCGTCCACGGCCCGGTCGGGGGCGTAGCTGACGAACGGGTTCCATTCGGAGGTGCTGGCCGAGGTGGCGGCGCCCGACGCGAGGTTGGCCCCGGCCTTGTGGCGTTCGGATCCGCCCCAGGTGCGCAGGTAGGACTCCGCTCCGCGGAACATGTCGTCGACGACTCCCTGGCCGCCGACGTTGCGGATGTCCTCGATCCAGTCGGGGACCAGGCCGTAGTGGGACGCGCCGTCGGTGTTGAGGTCCCAGGTGCGCTGCCCGGTGGTCTGCTTGTCGATGACGGAGCCGCCGTCGGTGCTGCGGAACGGGTAGCGCACCGGGTTGGGGGTGTCGGCGCCGCGCGGGCCGGGCCAGCCGCCGACGCCGTTCATGTCGGTGCCGTAGCCGTAGCCGACGTCGTACTTGTCGCGCAGGGCGTCGGTGCGCTTGGCCTCGGCGCTGAATCCCTCGGCCCCGTTCATGTACTGGGCGGCGAAACCGCCGAGCTTGTAGAGGCGTTCGGTCCAGTCGAGGTCCATCCAGCTGTGCGAGGAGATCACGCCGGGGTAGGACTCGGACTCCAGGATGTCGAAGGCCCGTCCGGCGGCCTTGACGCTCATGTGGTCGACTTCGAGCATCATCTTGCGTTTCATCATGCCGCGCACCGCGTACTCGCCGAGGTCGGTGAGGCCGCGGGTGTTGCACTGCGGGCCGGCGGCGTAGGACGGAACGCTGACGCCCGCCGGGAGTTTCTTCTCGGCTTCGGCCGCCTGCACGAGGCCGATGGGGTTGTCGTGCTGCGGACCGGTGCACGCCTCCGTCTTCCAGAAGGTGCCGGTGGACAGGAACTGGCCCACGTTGATCGCGGTGCCGAGGGCTCCCTGGTCGAAGCGGACCCCGCAGAGGGCGTTGTCGAACTTGTGGCACAGGAACATGCTGCGCACGCCGAGTTGGTGCAGCTCGTCGAGCCCGCGGTCGATGTCCGCCTTGCTGCACTGCGAGATGTCCAGGATCTGCTTGCAGCCGAAGGGCTCGGAGGTCTCCACGCCCAGGACGACGGCCAGTTTGCCCTGCTGGATGACCTCGCGGGCCTGGGCGGAGTCGGTGACGATGCGGAACCAGCCCTTGCCCGTGCCGCCGTACATCTTGTCGATGTAGGCCTGCATGTCGTAGGTCTTCTGGGCTTCCAGCCGGATCGCGGTCATCTCGTCACAGCCGCGGTCCTTGAAGAAGTAGACCGAGCAGATGACCCCGTTGGTGACGAGGTCGTTGACGAGGATCCGCTGTCCGCCGCGCCAGGCGCGTTCGACCCAGGCGTAGTAGTTCTGCTGGTGGGTCAGCGAGTCGTGCGCGGGCCAGTCCTTGAAGGTCGGCCAGCCGTCGGGGTCGTGCTTGCCGTCGCCGCCCTTGGTGATGAAGTCGAAGATCGCGAGCGTGCCGTCGGGGTAGTGCTCGGGACAGTCCTTGAGCGCGTCCGCGATCCCGGCCTCCGAGAAGGGCTTGCCGCAGATGAGCCGACCGCCGAAGCCCTCGTTGGACATCAGGTGGTCGTGGGCGTCGACGAAGCCCCGTACGTTGCCCTGGGCGTCGGTTCCCTTGAAGGGTTCGCCGGTGACGTTGATCTGGGAGTCCGGCCCGGGCCGCGCGGTGGGGTTCCACCACCCGGTGTCGGCCGCGGCCCCCGAGGTGGGGCCGAGCGCCATGGCCAGCATGGCGAGGAGCAGTGACAGCACCGCGATCGGTTTGCGTCTGCTGTGCGGGGATCGGTTCATGGCCACCACTCACGTCCACGGTCGTCGGCGGGGGGCGCGGTCCAGGCACACGGCCGGCCGGGGCGTGAACCGCACGATCCCCGACCAGCCGCTTGTCATGTCCCGCGCAAACAATGTGTCGAGAATCCCGACTCCGACCACCGGAGTCAAGGGTCCGGGTCAGTTGACCTGATGGGCCGTCGGATCGATCGTACCCACGGTAACCTCGACGGAATCACGCTCCGTTCGCCCACGTTCCCCGCCCCGCCCTAGCCGCGCCTCCCGCCCGCGCGAGCGGCGACTAGAAGAAGCCGAGCCGCTTCGGGGAGTAGCTGACCAGCATGTTCTTCGTCTGCTGGTAGTGCTCCAGCATCATCTTGTGGGTTTCGCGGCCGATGCCGGACTGCTTGTAGCCGCCGAAGGCCGCGTGGGCGGGGTAGGCGTGGTAGCAGTTCGTCCAGACCCGGCCCGCCTGGATGGCACGGCCCGCGCGGTAGGCCGTGTTGATGTCCCGGGTCCAGACACCGGCGCCGAGGCCGTACGCCGTGTCGTTGGCGATGCGGACGGCGTCGTCGAAGTCGTCGAACGAGGTCACCGACACCACGGGGCCGAAGATCTCCTCCTGGAAGATCCGCATCCGGTTGTCCCCCTCGAAGATCGTCGGCTGTACGTAGAAGCCGCCCGCGAGGTCGCCGCCGTGCTCGATGCGCTGCCCGCCCGTGAGGACCTTGGCGCCCTCCTTCACCCCGATCTCCACGTACGACAGGACCTTCTTCAGCTGCTCCTCCGAGGCCTGGGCACCGATCATCGTGTCCGTGTCCAGCGGGTGCCCCGGCACGATCAGTTCGGTGCGGGCGACGGCCGCGTCGAGGAAGTCGCCGTACCGACCGCGCTCGATCAGGGCGCGCGAGGGGCTCGTGCACACCTCGCCCTGGTTGAGGGCGAACATGGTGAAGCCCTCCAGCGCCTTGTCCCGCAGGTCGTCGTCGGTCGACCAGATGTCGTCGAAGAAGAGGTTGGGGCTCTTGCCGCCGAGTTCGAGAGTGACGGGCTTGAGGTGCTCCGCCGCGTACTGCATGATCAGCCGCCCGGTGGAGGTCTCCCCGGTGAAGGCGATCTTCGCCACGCGCGGGCTGGAGGCCAGCGGCTTGCCGGCCTCCTCGCCGAAGCCGTTGACGATGTTGACCACGCCCGGCGGGAGCAGGTCCTCGACCAGGCCGAGCCAGTAATGCACCGAGGCCGGGGTCTGCTCGGCCGGCTTGAGCACCACCGTGTTCCCGGCGGCCAGCGCCGGCGCCAGCTTCCACACCGCCATCAGGATCGGGAAGTTCCACGGGATGATCTGGCCGACCACGCCCAGCGGCTCGTGGAAGTGGTAGGCGACCGTGTCGTCGTCGATCTGGCTGAGCGCACCCTCCTGGGCCCGCAGCGCGCCCGCGAAGTAGCGGAACTGGTCGATCGCCAGCGGCAGGTCCGCCGCGAGGGTCTCCCGTATCGGCTTGCCGTTCTCCCAGGTCTCCGCGACCGCGAGGGCCTGGAGGTTCTCCTCCATCCGGTCCGCGATGCGCAGCAGGATGCCGGCCCGCTCCGTGACCGAGGCACGTCCCCAGGCGGGCGCGGCGGCGTGCGCGGCGTCCAGGGCCAGCTCGACGTCCTCGGCGGTGCCCCGGGCGATCTCCGTGAAGTGCGCGCCGGTCACCGGGGAGGGGTTGTCGAAGTACCGGCCCCGGACGGGAGCGGTGTACGCGCCACCGATGTAGTGGTCGTAGCGGGACGCGTACGACATCAGCGCGCCTTCGGTACCGGGCGCAGCGAAACGGGCCATGGAAACCTCCCCTTGCCGAGCGCCGGCCGCCGTCGGCCGGCACGGGGAAGGAGGCTAGGAGCGACCAGGTTGCGGACACGTTGCACGAGGTGGCCGCCACCAGGTGTGACGGAAGTCTGACGGACGCCCCTCTCCCCTTGGCGTCGGGGCGCCGGCGGTGGTCGAATCGACGGGTGAGCACGGAGCGGGAGTCAGCGGGGCGGCCGGAGCCGTCGGAACGGCGTGATCCGTCGGAGCGGCCGGAACCGTCCGAACGGCGTGATCAGTCCAGGCGGCATGATCCGACGGGTCCCGGTCCCGACCTGCGTGATCCGTCGGATCCCGACCTGGTCGGCGCCCCGGTCGGGCGGCGTCTGGTCCTGGGCATGCTCGGGCTCGGCGCGGCCGGGCTGGTGGCCGCGCCCCAGCTGCAACGGGGCTTCGAAAGGGCGCTCGGCGCCGCCGCCGGCAAGGATCCGACCGGCCTGACCGGGCTCCTGCCCAACGGCGGCGGGTTCCGCTACTACTCGGTGGCCGCCTCCGTCCCCGAGCGCTCCCCCGCGGACTACCGGCTGCGGGTGGACGGGCTCGTCGAGCGTCCGGGAACGTACGACCTCGACGCGCTGCGGCGGCTGCCGCAGACCCGGGTCGTCCGGGACGTCCAGTGCGTCACCGGCTGGCGCGTGCCCGCCACGCCCTTCGAGGGCGTGCCGGTCTTCCGGCTGCTGGACGCCGCCGGGGTGCGGCCCGAGGGGCGGGCCATCCGGTTCAGCTGTTTCGACGGCACGTACACCGAGAGCCTGACCCTTTCCCAGGCCCGCCGGGCCGACGTGATGGTGGCCCTGCGAATGCGGGACGAGCCGCTGAGTCACGCCCACGGTGGGCCCGCGCGCCTGTACGTGGCCCCGATGTATTTCTACAAGTCGGCGAAATGGCTCTCCGGCATCACCGTCACGCGTGACGTGGAGCCCGGTTACTGGGAGCGGCTCGGCTACGACGTCGACGCCTGGGTCGGCACGTCGAACGGACGCGATGATGCCCCCACCGTCTGAGATGCGGCCCGCGCAGTCGCGGCCGGAGCCCCGGCAGGGCGCTCGCGTACGGCGCTTCGGTCGTCCCCAACGCCTGGTGCACCGGGCCACGGCCACGCTGATGGGGATCTGCGTGGTGTCGGCGGGCTGCCTCTACCTGCCGCCCCTCGCCGAGCTCGTCGGGCGACGCCACCTCGTCGTGACCGTCCACGTGTGGTCCGGTCTGCTGCTCGTCGTCCCGTTCCTGCTCGGCCTGGCCTCCCGGGCCTTCCGCGGCGATCTGCGCCGGCTCAACCGATTCGGGCCGCACGACAGGGTGTGGTTGCGCACCGTGCTGCGCAGGGACCGGCACGGGCCCCGGCCGGCCGGGAAGTTCAACGCCGGCCAGAAGGTGTACGCGGGCTGGCTGGGCGGCGCGGTGACGGTGATGCTCGGCACCGGGCTGCTGATGTGGGCCACCGGCCTGGCCCCGCTCGTCTGGCGGACCGGGGCCACTTTCGTGCACGACTGGCTCGCCCTGGCCCTCGGCGTCGTCCTCGCCGGGCACATCGGCAAGGCCCTGGGTGATCCGGAGGCCCGGCGCGGCCTGCGCACGGGCTCGGTGGATCGGGCCTGGGCCGCACGCGAGCACCCGTTGTGGGGGCAGGACGACTGACGGGCGGCGCGATCGGCGCCACCCGTCAGTCGCCCGGCCTCAGACCCCCGGGCGTCAGTCCCCGTCGCGGACCGCCACGATGCCGTTGAACACGCCGACGTACGCGGTGCCGTCGGGGCCGAGGGTGATCGGCGCCCAGTTGTTGTCGTACAGCGCGCCGGTGCCGGTCAGCTGTCGCCAGCGCCGCTCACCGGTGCGGAAGTCCACCGCGGTGAGGTACCAGGCGTCGATGCCCCAGGCGTTGGGCTCCTTCTCGTAGAAGTAGAGCAGCCCGTTCGCGGTGGAGAGCTTCGGGACGACGGAGGGCGAGCGGATCGCGCTCTGCCACACCGTGTCGCAGCCGCTGCCGTCGGCGCGCACGTCGATGCGGCTGACACCGCCGACGACGGACTTGCCGAGCAGCAGGGTGGTGGGGTTCTCGTAGCCGTAGTTGTTCTCGACGACGATGCTGTTGCCCCAGGTGATCAGGGAGTTGTCGGTGGTCGAGGCTCCCGATCCGAACACCGGGACCTTGCAGACGAGCCGCCGGTCGGCGGGGACGTCCACGCCCCGCTTGTACACGAGCACGTTCATCCGGTCGTCGGAGTTGTCGGTGATGGCGACGTAGCCGTTTCCGAAGAGGTCCGGGGTGGTGCCCGAACCCTGGTTCACGGAGCCCGGCTTGGTGCCCGTGCCCCGGTCGTAGGTCTGGCGCCACTGCACGCGCGGGGTGCCGTCGGCGGTGGTGGCGAAGCTGTACAGGGCGTGGTCGGTGACGATGGAGACCCCGTCCTCGGCGACGGAGAAGGAGTTCTGGATCTCCTCGCCTTCGAGCCGGACGGAGCGGATCACGGAGGTCGCCGGGTCCACGGTGCCGACGCGGCCCTGGCGGGTGACCCACCAGATGCGGCCGCTCCAGTCGGGCATGACGGAGGTGACGGGGTCACAGGTGCCGCTGGGCCACAGGTTGGTCCAGCTGACGCAGTCGTGCGGGACCTGGCCGGTGAGGTCCCAGTCGTTGTCGACCGTGAACTTCCAGGTGCCGTCCGGGTTCTGCGAGTGGGCGAAGCGCAGGATGTGCTGGCGGGAGTCGGCCAGCACCACCCGGTCCTGGTTGTCCAGGTAGAAGTAGGCGCCGCCCGAGGTGTCCCTGAAGATCTTCGCGAAGTCGAGCGAGGTGATCGCCTCGACCGTCGAAGAGCGCTGCGGGAGTGAGTGTTCCGCGAGCGTGGCGAGCGTGCGGGGGTCGAGGAGCTTGACCTTGAACCCGGAGAAGGTCCCGCAGACGGTGACGATCCTGCCGGCCGAGTCGAAGGTGGCGGTGGCGCATTCGCCGCCGAGGGCGGCGATCTTCTCGCTGGTGACCTGCGGGTTTCTGCCCAGCGGCCCGGACCAGGGCGAGGTGGCGCTGCCCGCGGCGTCGGAGTGCATGCCGCTGCGGCCGTTGGGCGCGAGGTAGGGGTGCTGCGGCGGGGCGTCGCCCGGCAGCGGGACGGCGGCGGCGGGGGCGCCGTCGTAGTGGCTGATCAGGCGGTGGCCGGGGGCCTTGGGTATCTCCTCGGCCTGGGCCGGTGAGATGCCGTACATCGCCACGAACGCGGCGAGAGCCGGTACCACCGCGCAGTTCAGCGCTCTTCGGAACATCCGGACTTCCTCCATGGTCTTCAGTTTTGTTGACACTGCGTCTCACATCGCGCCGCCGCCAGACGCTAGATCGCACGGTCCGAGGAGTCCATGGAAGAGCCGGATGATTCACGAAGGCGCAACAGTCGATCAAGCAAGGCGAGACTCGACGGCCTGATCGAGAAGGAGACGAGCTAGGGGTTGAAGCCGGACACGACGTTCGCGGTGGCCGCGAGTCCGTCGTGGATGGTCATGGCGATGCTGCTGCCCGCGAGTTGGAAGCCGAGCAGGGCGCAGACGAGTGCGTGGGAGAACTTGAGTCCGCCGCCGCGCAGGAAGATCCACGCGAGGACGAGGAGCAGGACGATCACGGAGAGGGAAATCACCATCGGAACCTCCTTGGGCGCAGCCATGGTGGCGCAGCGAGGGGGCCCTTCGGGCGAAAGACGTGTACGCCGTACGGGTGTTGACCGTCCGTGACGGTCAATCAGTTCTTGACGATCTCGTTCCAGTGGGTCGTACGGTCGCACCAGCGGCCGAGCAGGATCGGGTCGTGGCCCACCGCGAGCAGCGCCGCGCCGGTCTCCGCCCGGTACTCCTCGACCACCGCGACCAGCGCGGCTGTCGTCGAGGCGTCGAGCATGGCGGTCATCTCGTCGCAGACCAGCAGGCTCGGCCGCAGCACCAGGGCGCGTGCCAGACAGGCGCGTTGCAGTTGTCCGTCACTCACCTCGTGGGGACGGCGCGTGAGCAGATCGGCGCCGAGTCCGACACGCTGCGTCAACTCCGGTACGACGGAGGCCGCTTCCGCGCGTCGTCCCGTGGCCCGGAGGGGTTCCGCGACGAGGTCGCGCAGCGTGAGGCGGGGGTCGGCGGACAGGCGGGGTTGCTGGAAGACGACGCCGACCCGGACGCGCTGGGCGCGCGGGGCCCGGTGCCGGAATCCGGTCACGGTGCGGCCCGCGAGCACCACGGTGCCGCGCTCGGGCCGGTGCAGCAGGGCGGCGACCCTGGCGAGGGTGGATTTGCCGCAGCCGCTGGGGCCGAGCAGTCCGAGGGCCTCGCCGGCCTCCAGGGCGAGGTGGGCGTCCCGGACGACGGGGGCGCCCCGGTCGTATCCGGCGGTGATGCCGCGGAGCTCAAGCATGGTGGCAGGCCACTCCTTCGACGAGCGGGGGGCGTCGTGTCCGGCAGGTCTTGTCGGCCTGCGCGCAGCGGTCGGCGAAGGCGCAGCCGGGCGGCAGTGCGCCGAGTTCGGGCGGGGCGCCGGGGATGGGGGCGAAGGCCCGCTCGGGGAGGGCGTCGAGGAGCCCGCGGGCGTAGGGGTGTCGGGGGCCGACCGGGCCGAAGAAGACGGCCGCGGGGGCGGTTTCCACGATGCGCCCGGCGTACATGACGGCGACGGTGTCGGCGATCCGTTCGGCGGCGGCCAGGTCGTGGGTGATCATCAGCAGGGCCCGGCCGGCCTCACGGGTGTGGGCCCGCAGCTCGTCCACGGTGCGGTGGACGAGGTCCCGGTCGAGACCGGTGGTCGGCTCGTCGGCGAGCAGCAGCGGGGCGTCCCCGACGAGGGCCAGGGCGGTGGCGGCGCGTTGGGCGAGGCCGCCGGAGAGTTCGTGCGGGTGGTGGTCGAGGTGGGAGGCGGGGAAGGCCGCGCGGGTCGCCGCGGCTTCCGCGGCGGCGCGCAGTCGTGCCCGTCGTGCCCGCCGGCCGGTGCCCGGTGTCCGCGCCCCGGAGGGCCCTGAAGGCTCGGAAGGTCCGGCGAGTTCGCGAACCGTCTCCTCCAGGTGGGACCGGATGGTGCGGACCGGGGTGAGGTGGGCCGCGGGGCTCTGCGGGACGAGTCCGACGCGGCGGCCGCGGACGGTCCGGGCCAGGGTGGCCTCGTCGGCGGCGAGGAGGTCGAGTCCGTCCGCGAGGCGGGCCGACCCGGCGGTCTCGGCGGTGCCGGGGAGCAGGCCGAGGAGGGCGGAGGCGAGGACGGACTTGCCGCACCCGCTCTCGCCGACGAGGGCGAGGCACTCGCCGGCGGCCAGGGTGAAGCCGGCGTCGGTGACGGCCTCGACGTGGCGCTCCCCGGGCATGCGGAAGCGGACGGACATCCGTTCCACGCGGAGGACCGGTTCCGCGGAGGCAGGGGCGGGGGCTGGGGGTTGCTCCACGGTCACAGGGTCGGCTCCGAGCGGCGGCGGGGGTGGAGGCGGTCGCGCCAGGCGGCCGCGAGGCCGGCGATGGCCAGGGTCGGGATGATCAGCAGCAGGCCCGGGAAGAGGGTGGGCCACCAGGCCCCCACGAGGAGCGAGCCGCGTGCGGTCTGCACGAGGGTGCCCAGGCTGGCCTGGTGGGAGGGGAGTCCGAGGCCGAGGAAGGACAGCGCCGACTCGTGCCACATCGCGTGCGGGATCATCAGCACGGCGGCGAGCCCCGCCTGGGGCAGGATCGCGGGGACCAGGTGGCGGGTCGTGACCCGCCACCGTGAGGCGCCGCCCGAGACGGCGGCGTCCACGAAGGGCCGGGACCGCAGTGACAGGACCTCGGCCCGGACGATCCGGGCGGTGGACAGCCAGTGGGTCAGGGCCACCGAGACGACCACCGGCCACACCCCGGGGCGGAACGTCGCCACGATGAAGATGCCGAGCAGCAGGTGCGGGATGGACGACAGGGTGTCCACGACCCGCATCACGAGCCGGTCGGTCCAGCCTCCCCACACGCCGGCCGCCGCGCCGACGGCGGTGCCGATCACGGTGGCGACGAGCGCCGCCACCAGGCCGACCAGCAGGGACACCCGTAGTCCGTAGACGCAGCGCAGCAGCAGGTCGCGGCCCACGTCGTCGGTTCCGAAGGGGTGTTCCCAGGACGGCGGCAGGAGCTTCGCCGACAGGTCCACGGCCTGCTGGTCGAGCTGTGCCAGCGGTGGGACGAGCAGGACCGCCAGGGCGATCACGGCCGCGGTCAGGCCGCAGAGGCGCACGCGCGGTCGGCGCGTGGAGCGGTCGGCGCGGCCGGTGGCGCGCCGGATGGTGTCAGCCATCGAAGCCCACCCTGGGGTCGGCGAGTCCGTACAGCAGGTCGGACAGCAGGTTCCCGGCGAGCACGGCCGCGGTGGCCGACACCGTGAGGGCGGCGAGCAGCGGGAAGTCCACCGAGGTGGCGGCCTGTACGGTGGCCGCCGCGATGCCGGGCCAGCTGAACACGGTCTCCACCAGCAGCGCCCCGGTGATCAGTTCGGGCACCCGTGACCCGATCAGGGTCAGCATCGGGAGCATCCCGGAACGCAGGGCGTGCCCGATCAGGATCCGCCGCTCGGCGATGCCCCGTGCCCGGGCCCCGCGCACGGGGTCCTCGTCCAGGGCGTCGGCCACGCCCTGGCGTACGTACAGGAAGAACCAGGGCAGTTGGGAGATCCCCAGCACCAGCGCCGGCAGCACCAGGTGGGACGCGACCCGGCCGGGGGTGACCACGTCGTCGGAGGCGTCCGTGAGGCCGCCGGAGGGCAGGACGCCGAGCCGTACGGAGAAGAACCAGATGGCCAGCAGGCCCAGCCAGAAGGCCGGGGCCGCTGCCAGGGTGTAGGCGAGCGCGGAGACGACCCGGTCGAGCGGGCCGCCCTGTCGCCGGGCGGCGAGCACCCCGAGGGCCGTGCCCACCAGCACGGCCGGTGCGAAGGCGCAGAGGGCGAGCAGCGCCGACCAGCCGACCCGTTCGGCGATGACGTCGCCGACGGGTTGGCGCATGACGGAGGAGGTTCCGAGGTCTCCGGTGAGGGCGGAGGTGAGCCACTCCCACCAGCGTGCGACCAGCGGCTGGTCGACGCCGAGATTGGCGCGCAGTTGGTCGAGTTCGGCCTGCGAGGCGGTGAGGCCGGCCGCGCCGGCGTACGCCTTGACGGGGTCGAAGGGGGACATCGCGGCGACGGCGAACACCCCGAAGGTGACGGCGAGCAGGACGGGGGCGGCGAACAGGGTGCGGCGGCCGGCCATGCGCGCCATCGGCCCCCAGGGGACGCGGGAGGTACGGGAGGTCACGTGGTGCGCTTCACTTCCGCTTCGGCTTCCAGCTCTCGATGTTCCACCAGGGGCCGGAGCCGAGGCCGTGGTCGTGCGGCTCGACCTGGGTGGTGAGCCCGTCCCACTTGTCGTCGACCACGTACAGGTGGTCGATGTGGGTGAGGAAGACGTAGCCGGGGTTCGCGAGCAGTTCCCGCTGGACGGTGTCGTACGCGGCCTTGCGTGCGGCCGGGTCGCCGCTCTTGCGGCCGTCGAGGAGCGCCTGGTCGACGGTCTTGTTGTCGTACCGGGCCATGTTGTTGAAGCCGTCGCCGGCAAGTGCGGAGTTGAGCAGCAGGTACTGGTCGAAGTCGGGGTCGGCCGGGGAGCCGCCGCCGGCGAGGACCGCGTCGGTCTTCATCCGGGGTTCGATGACCTCCCAGGTGCCGGCCTCGGTTTTGACCTCGATGCCGGCTTTCTTGGCGTCGGAGGCGAAGGCGAGTGCGTGGTCCTGGCGGATCTTGTCGCCGGAGGTGTACCAGAGCGGGAAGGAGGCGCGGATCCCGTCCTTGACGCGGATGCCGTCGTCTCCGGTCCTCCAACCGGCCTCGTCGAGGATCCGCTTCGCCCGGTCGAGGTCGTACGCCCGTTCCGTGCCGGCCGTGAACCAGGGGCTGTCGGTGGGGACCGGCCCGTAGGCGGGCTTGCCCGCGCCCTCCAGAAGCTTGTCGACCATGGTCGTGCGGTCGACGGCGAGGTCCAGCGCCCGGCGGACGGCCGGGTCTCCGGTGACGGCGTGGGCGGTGGGGAGGGTCACGTTGCGGTAGTCGAAGGTCTTGGCCGCGTGGAGCGTGCGCGCCGTGTCCTTGCCCCCGCCCTTCCCGCCGAGGGCCTTGGCCAGGGCGGGCGGGAGGATCGCGCCGTCGAGTTCGCCGGAGCGCAGTCGGGTCGCGCGCACGTCGTCGTCCTTGATGACGACCATGGTGAACTTCTTCACGGCGGGCTCGCCGCCCCAGTAGGCGGGGTTGGCCTTGAAGCCGATCTTCTCGCCCTTGGACCAGTTGGTGAGGACGTACGGGCCGGTGCCGACGGGTCGGGTGGTGAAGCCGCCGCTGTTGACGTCCTGGCGGCCCGCGATGTGCTCGGGTGCGATCGGCAGCACGGTCCGCTCGGCGAACGGCGCGTAGGGGTACTTCAGCGTGAAGACGACGGTGTCGTCGCCCCGCGCCTCGACGCCTTGGATCGCGTCGAGTTCGGTCTTGGAGGCGTTGTTGGTCTTCGCGTCCAGGATCGTCCGGTAGGTGAAGACGACGTCCTTGGCGCCGAAGGGCTGCCCGTCGCTGAACTTCACACCCTGGCGGAGCCGGTACGTGTAGGTGCGTCCGTCGGCGGATACCTCCGGCAGGGCCTCGGCCAGGGCGGGCCGCAGCTTCATGTCCGCGTCGTGCGTGAGCAGCCCGTCGAAGATCTTGGAGTTGCCGTCCTTGCCGTATCCGAGGAGCGGGCTGAGGGTCTCCGGTTCGGTCGCGATGCCGACGACGGCGGTGTCCGCCGCGCGGCCCGCTTCGCCGCCTCCCGAGGGGGCCGAGCAGGCTGCCGCGCCCGCGATGAGCGTGGCGGCGAGCGTGGTGGCGGCCACTCCTCGTGCTGTCCGGGCCGTCATGCGATCCACATCCGCGTATACCCGCTTTTCATACTGTTTAAGATCATGTCTTATTGCAAAGAGATCGCAATAATGCCAGATGGGGTGGGGAGAGGCGAAACCGGCCGACCGACCGGCTCCCGTCACGCACCGAACCCCCGAGGGAAGCACCGGGGTCTTGCCCGCCCACCGCCGGGCGTGCCATATATGTCTAGACCTTTACGAGGAAGCGGCGGAAGGCACCTCCTTGCGACACTCCGTGCGAAGCGCCGTCCCCGCGCTCTGCCTCTGTCTGGCACTCGCCACGGCGTGCGCCCCGGACGGCGACACCGAACCCCCGCACGCCCCGGCCGAACTCACCGCGCAGGCCGGCAGCGCCACGTCGGTCCACGTCATGTGGCGAGCGGCCCCGGACGACGAGGGGGTGACCGGCTATCAGGTCTTCCAGGGCGACCACCTGGTCCGCGAACTCCCGGCCGACAAGACGATGGTGGACGTCACGGGCCTCGCCCCGGCGACCGCCTACGCCTTCACGGTCCGGGCCCGCGACGCGACCGGCAACCGCTCCCCGCTCAGCGAGCCCGCCCGGGCGACCACGCCGGCGGCGAAGGCCGAGGACCGGCGGGCCCCTTCGGCGCCGCCCACCACCACGGGCCGCGCCGAAGGCCCCCGAGCGGCCCGGCTGACCTGGACGGCGGCGACGGACGACACGGGCGTCACCGCGTACGACGTCCACCAGGGCGGCGTACGCATCCACACGGCCGGCGCCGGCGAGAGCGCCACCACCGTGACCGGACTCCAGCCGGGCACCCGCTACGCCTTCACCGTCCGCGCCCGGGACGGCGCCGACAACACCTCCCCCGACGGCCCGACGGTGGAACTGACCACGCCGCCCGACCCCGGGCAGGGCCCGGACACCGCGCCGGGCACGCTCACGGCGACCGCCTCCCCCGGGCTGGTCGACCTGTCCTGGACCGCCCCGGACAGCGGTCGACGCACCGACGAGTACCAGCTCTACGTCAACGACCGGCCCGTCACCGTCATCCAGTTCGGCGCCGGCGCGGCGATCCCGTCCGGCACCGGACGGGTGGAGCACCGGCTCACGGTGACCGAGCCGGCCGGCACCGTGTGGGCCGTGAAACTGCGGGCGCGACTGCCCGACGGGAACTGGGGGGCCTTCACACCGGAGACCCGTGTGGTCCTCGCCCGCTGAGGGCCCGCGCCGCTGCGCCTCGCACGGGGGAAGATGCGGCGATCTGACCCGAACGCCCCTGCCACCACACGGGATCACGCACAATACATCCGTGTTCGGTGCGTACTCGTTCCACAACAGTCAGCCAGTTTCCGCAGGCGGCCGCCCCGGGCCGGACTCTGGCCCGGTGTCGGGAAACCTGCCGCCGGAGTCGGCGGGATTCGTCGGACGGGAGCGTGAACTCGCCCAGCTTGAGCAGCTGTTGCCGAGCCGGCGACTGATCACCCTGACCGGGGTGGGCGGGGTCGGCAAGACCCGGCTCGCCCGGCGGGCCGCCGCCGCGTGCGGGCCCGAACGACCCGACGGGGTCTGGTGGGTCGAACTCTCGCCGTTGCGCGACCCCGACCTGCTCACCGCGACGGTGGCGCACACCGTCGGCCTCGCGGACCACTCGGCCCGGTCGCTGGACGAGGAGCTGTGCGCCTGGATGGCGGACAAGAAGCTCCTCCTGGTCCTCGACACCTGCGAGCACCTGATCGCGGCCTGCCGGCACCTCGTGGGGGAACTCCTGCAATCCGCACCGGACCTGACGGTGTTGACCACCTCCCGCGAACCGCTCGGCAGCCCCGGGGAACAGCTCGTCGAGGTACGGCCACTGCCCTTCGACGGGCCGGACAGCGACGCCCTCACCCTCTTCCGCCGGCGGGCCGTCGCCGCGTCCCCACCGGCCGCCGCCGCCTTCGAGGACCCCGCGCGGTCGGCGATCGCCGCCGAGGTGTGCCGCCGGCTCGACGGGATCCCCCTCGCGCTCGAACTGGCGGGCGCGCGGCTGCGGTCGTGGACCCTCGAACAGATGGCACAGCGACTGGGCGCCCGGTTCGACGTGCTGACCGACACCGACGACACCCTGCTCCCCCGGCACCGGACGATGCGGACCACGATCGGCTGGAGCCACGAGCTGTGCGAGCCGGTGGAACGCCTGCTGTGGGCACGCCTTTCGGTGTTCACCGGGGACTTCGACGTGGCCGCCGCCCGGGCGGTGTGCGCGGGCGGCCCGCTCCCTGCCTCCCGGGTGGAGCGGGTCCTGGCGGGCCTCGCGGCCAAGTCCGTGGTCCGGCGCACCGAGGAACGCGGAGCGGGGACCCGCTACCGAATGCTGGACACGATCCGCGAGTACGGACACGACTGGCTGACGGAGCTGGGCGAGGTGCGCGCGGTCGCCGACCGGCACGCCCACTGGTACCTCGCGCTCGCCCAGGCCGCCGACCGGGGGTGGCTGGGGCCCGGGCAGGTGGACTGGTACCGCAGGATGACCGCCGAGCACCCGCAACTGCGCACGGCGCTCGAACAGTTGCTGGGGTCCGAGCCGGCCGCCGCCCAGGAGATGGCCGGGGCGCTCTGGTTCTTCTGGTTCGCGTGCGGGCACGTCCACGAGGGCCGCGCCTTCCTTGAGCGGTCCCTGCGCTCGGGCCCGCGCACGGGCGCCACGTACACGCAGGCGCTGTGGGCGCTCGGGCTGACGGTGATGCTCCAGGGCGACCTGGACGCGGCCCGCGGGCTCGGCGAGGAATGCACCCGCTCGGCGGACCGACTGGCCGATCCCGAGCGCGAGTTGCGGGCCGCCTACCTGCACGCGGTGGCGGTGATGATGCCCGGGGACTCGGTGAAGGCCCTCGTACTGGCCGGCCCCCGGGCCCGGGCGGGGCACGGCGGGCGTTCCAGTGGTCCGGGCTGGCTGCTGTGCCGGCTCGCCACCGGCTTCGCGCTGTGCGACCTGGAGCGCTTCGAGGAGGCCGCCGAGGAGGCGCGGGGGCTGCGCGAGGCGTGCGCGGAACTGGGCGAGCGCTGGTTGCGCGCCTACGCGGACTACATCCTGGCCATGTCGGCGCTGGGGCTCGGGCACCACGGGGAGGCGGCCCGCCACGTCCGGGCCATGCTGTCGGGCAAGCGACTGCTGGGCGACCGGTTCGGGATCGCGCTCGGCCTGGACCTGTTCGCGGCGGCGGTGGCCGGCTTGGGCGACGGAGAGCTGGCGGCGCGGCTGCTGGGCACCGGACACGCCTGGTGGCGCACGGTGGGGCGGCCTCAGATGGGGGGTTCGCCCGCGCTGACGGCCCTGCGGGACGAGGGCGAGCGGCGGGCCCGCGCGGCGATCGGGGACGCGGCCTTCGAGACGGCGTTCCTGGGCGGCACGGCGGCGGCCACCGACTGACCCTCAGCCGGTGGCACGTGACTCCGGGGCTCCCGTCAGTACGGGAGGGGTCTGCCCGACGGTGTACGGAGGTCCAGGTCTCGGGGTGCGGGCTTGGGGACGGGCTTGCGGATCAGCTGCTGGCGCATGCTGCCTCCTCGCTCAAACAAGGGCCGGTCGGCGGGGTTCCACCGTGCGGCCGTCGGGGAGCAGTTCACCGGTGTCGTCGAAGACCACGGCGCCGTTGCACAGCAGGCTCCAGCCCTGTTCGGGGTGGAAGGCCACGGTGTGGGCGGCGTCGTGATCGGCGCTGTCGGCGGTCGGGCAGGGGGGCTGGTGGGAGCACATCGGCGCACCTCCTCGCAGAGTGGGGCGGGAGGGCCGGTGGTCACCCGGTCGAATCCGCGATCCACGGTGGCGGTGAGTATTGCTGATCGCCACCCCTCGGCGGAACCCGTATTCGGGGTCCAGTTCAAGGTGTGTATGCCCGATTACGATGCGCTCATGCCCGCTATCCGGATCGTTCGCACGACGACCCTCCAGCCCGCCGAGGCGTGGCTGCGACTGACGGACTGGGAGCGCCACGGCGCACAGGTCCCCTTCACCCGGACGACCGTCGAGACGGCGCCGCCGACGCACGTCGGAACGCTGTTCACGGCCCGGACGGGCGTGGGAAGGCTCACATTCGACGACCCCATGGAAGTCACCCTCTGGACACCTCCGGCCGGCGCCGCCGCGGGGCTGGTGCGCCTGGTGAAACACGGTCGTGTGGTCCGGGGCTGGGCGGAGATCGAGGTGCGTCCCCACTTCCCCTCCGGAGCACAGGTCCACTGGCGCGAGGAACTGAGCCTGCGCGGGCTGGGCCGCCCCTTCGACCCGCTCGTCGCGGCGGCGGGCCGCTTCCTCTTCGGCCGGGCCCTCGACCGGTTGTTGGGGACATGATGAATCCCGCTAGGGTGCCTTGATCACCGCCCCAGGTGACCGAACCGACTTCTTCAAGGGGACCATCGTGGCCACTCCACCACCGCAGCAGGGCTCGGTCCCGCAGCACCCGCACAACCCGTACGCGGGCCGGCCCGGCCAGGGAAACCCGTACGCCCAGCAGCCCGGCCAGGGGAACCCGTACGCCCAGCCGGCCCAGCCGCCGCAGCAGCCGGCGGGGCACGGCAACCCGTACGCGCAGCAGCAGCCGGGCGCCGGCGCCCCGCAGCAGCCCGCCGGCCACGGGAACCCGTTCGCCGCGGGCGTGCCCCCGCAGGGCGCCCCCTCCCCCCACGTGGGCCACCAGGCACCGCAGCAGGGCGGCCACGGCTGCCGGCTGTGCGGGGCGCAGCCGGCGGCGCAGGCGACCGTCCGGGGCCACCAGGGCATGGTGCTGATGATGCGCTCGCTGAGCGTGCAGGGGCCGTTCTGCCGTGACTGCGGGACCGCGACCGTCCGGGACATGTCCGCGAAGACGCTCTGGCAGGGCTGGTGGGGGCCGATGTCCCTGCTGCTCACGCCGATCACGGTGCTGCGCAACCTCGGCCCGAGGTCGACGTTCGCCGGGCTCGCGGCCCCGCAGGGCGGTTTCCGCCCGGCGCTGGACCCGGGCAAGCAGTTGCGTCGGCGCCCGCAGGCGCTGGTCGTCTCGGTGCCGATGGCCCTGTCCCTGGCCTTCTACGCGACGCTCATCGTCATCGCCGTGGCCACCGGCTGACCGGCGTCCGACCGATGTGACCGTGCCCCCGCGGGCCAAGGGCCGGCGGGGGCACGGACGTTCCCGGTGAGGCGCTGCCTAGCGGATCGGCATCCCCGAGATCGTCCGGGCGATCACCAGGCGCTGGATCTCACTCGTGCCCTCGAAGATCGTATAGATGGCGCTGTCACGGTGCATGCGCTCCACGGGGTATTCACGGGTGAACCCGTTGCCGCCGAGGATCTGGACCGCCTGGGCGGTGACCTTCTTGGCGACCTCGCTCGCGAACAGCTTCGACATGGACCCCTCCGCGGCGGTGAAGGGCTTGCCCGCGATCGCCATCCAGGAGGCCCGCCACACCATCAGCCGGGCCGCGTCGATCTGCGTCCGCATGTCGGCGAGTTGGAACGCCACACCCTGGTTGTCGATGATCGGCCGACCGAACTGGGTCCGGGTCTTGGCGTAGTCCAGGGCCACTTCGTAGGCCGCGCGGGCCGTGCCCACGGCCATCGCGCCCACGGCCGGGCGGGAGGCCTCGAAGGTGGCCATGGCGGCGTTCTTCACGCGCTCGCCGCCGCCGGCCCTGGCCCGCTCGCGGGCACGGGCGAGCCGCTCGTCGAGCTTCTCCTTGCCGCCGAGGAGGCAGGATCCGGGGATGCGGCAGTCCTCCAAGACCACCTCGGCGGTGTGCGAGGCGCGGATGCCGTGCTTCTTGAACTTCTGGCCCTGCGCGAGCCCGGGGGTGTTCGGCGGCACGATGAAGGAGGCGTGCCCCTTGGTGCCGAGCTCGGGGTCGACCACGGCGACGACGATGTGGACGTTGGCTATGCCGCCGTTGGTCGCCCAGGTCTTGGTGCCGTTGAGCACCCACTCGTCCTTGGCCTCGTCGTAGACGGCGCGGGTGCGCATCGCCCCGACGTCCGATCCCGCGTCCGGCTCGGAGGAGCAGAAGGCCGCGACCTTCACGTCGTTCTGGTCGCCGTACATCTGCGGGATCCAGGTGCCGATCTGCTCCTCGGTGCCGTTGGCCACGACTCCGATGGCGGCCAGGCCGGTGCCGACGATGGACAGCGCGATGCCCGCGTCACCCCAGAAGAGCTCTTCCATCGCCATCGGGATGCCGAGACCGGTCGGGTCGAAGAACTGCTGCGCGTAGAAGTCGACGGAGTAGATGCCGAGCTTCGCGGCCTCCTGGATGACGGGCCACGGAGTCTCTTCGCGCTCGTCCCATTCCGCGGCGGCGGGCCGGATCACGTCGGCTGCGAAGCCGTGGATCCAGTCCCGCACCTGCTTCTGGTCGTCGTTGAGCTCCATGGTGAACTCCGCCATGTCCCCTCCAGCTGTTCTCGTGCACGTACGGTTGCCCACCCGGGGCAGTTACCAGCGGTAACCACATTGCGGGCCACAGTCTGTTACCGACGGGTAAGCAGTGTCAAGCGCGGCATGTTCGGCCCGGACGGCGGCCGTCGAGTCGATCGACGGGGTGTGTGGGGTGTTACGTTGCGTGGGCGTCACGCACATCGCAAGGGCGGGGAGAGAAACACGTCATGGAGACCACTCAGCAGGCCGGCGAACCGGGAGCGGCCGAGCGCCGGCGACGGGAGTTGCTCGAAGCCGCCGACCGGGTCGTGCTCAGGGACGGCCCGAAGGCCTCCATGAACGCCATCGCGGCCGAGGCGGGCATCACCAAGCCCATCCTCTACCGGCACTTCGGCGACAAGGCGGGGCTCTACCAGGCCCTCGCCGTGCGACACACCGACGCACTGCTCGACTCGCTGCGGGCCGCGCTCGACGCCCCGGCCGAGCGCCGCCGCCGGGTCGAGGCCACCCTGGACACCTACCTCGTCGCGATCGAGGCCCGCCCGCAGGTGTACCGCTTCCTGATGCACCCCGCCGAGGACTCGCACTCCGCCGAGCGGGGCTTCGACGTCGGCCTCCACTCGGCCCCCCTGCTGCGCCGCCTGGGCGAGGAACTGGCCCAGGTCATCGGCGAACGCGTCGACCTCGGCCCCGGCGGCGAGCGCCTCGCCCGGGTCTGGGGCCACGGCATCGTCGGCATGATGCACGCCGCCGGGGACTGGTGGCTCGGCGAACGCCCCTGCGAGCGGGCGGAGTTGGTCACAGCCCTTACCGACCTGCTGTGGGGTCGGCTGGCGATCGCGGGCAACCGGGCGGACGGCCCCGGCTTCTGACCCGCCGGGCGGCCGCCCGCCGCCGGGCGGGCCGCCGACCGGACCGGGCCGGAGCTAACCCCGGCCCTGCTCCTCGCCCTGATGCGCCCGATCCGCAGGTCGGCCCCGCTCGCCCAGCCGGGCGATTCCCCGCGCGCCCCACGGCGTCCGGCGGATCGCCCGCAGCAGCCGGCGTCGCCGCAACCCGGTGACCCGGGCCGCGTAGACCGTGCCGTCGAGGTGGTCGCACTCGTGCTGGAGACAGCGCGCGAAGAACCCGGTCCCCTCGATCCGCACGGGCGCGCCGGCGGAGGTGAACCCCTCGACGACCGCGTGGTCGAAGCGGACCGTGCCGGCCTCCAGGCCGGGCAGCGAGAGGCAGCCCTCGGGGCCGCGGAACCCGTCCCCGTCGGCCGTGACCAGCCGGGGGTTGACGATGTGTCCGACATGGCGGACGTCCTCGTCGTCGGGGCAGTCGTACACGAACACCCGCCGCCCTACGCCGATCTGGTTGGCCGCGAGGCCGACGCCCTCGGCGGCGTACATCGTCGCGAACATGTCCTCGATCAGCCGGTGGAGCGGCGGTCCGAATTCGGTGACCTCCGCGCAGGCCGAGTGGAGCACCGGATCGCCCAGCAGGCTCATGGTGCGGACGTGTCCGGTGGTGCCGGGAATGGGGCGCTGTCGCATGGCGGTAAGGGTACGACGGGCGAATATATGAGGAGATCCGCGACGTCCCGGGGGCGCCGCGGTCAAGGCTCCGGCAGGTACTGGATAGGCTGGGGCCGACCGACGCAAGGAGGACAAGGGACGATGGCAGGCAACACAGAGCCGCTTTCGCCGCGGGCCAAGCTGGCCGTGACGGCGGGCAAGGCCGCGGCGGCGGTGTCGCGGGCCGCGGGACGCGGAAGCGGATCGGTGATCGGTGGCAAGGTCGCACTCAGGCTCGACCCCGATCTCCTCGGCGCGCTGGCGCAGCATCTCGATGTCGTCCTCGTCTCCGCGACGAACGGCAAGACCACGACGACCCGACTGATCGCGGAGGCCCTGCGGGCCAGCGGTCCGGTCGTCTCGAACGCGCTCGGCGCGAACATGCCGGCCGGCATCACCTCGGCGCTCGCCGGCGGCTCGGACGCCAAGTACGGCGTCATCGAGGTCGACGAGAAGTACCTGGCCGGAGTGGCCCGGGACGTCACGCCCAAGGTGATCGCCCTGCTGAACCTCTCCCGCGACCAGCTGGACCGCGCCGCCGAGACGCGCATGCTCGCGGAGAAGTGGCGCGAGGGGCTCTCGGGCTCCAAGGCCGTCATCGTGGCGAACTGCGACGACCCGCTGATCGTGTGGTCGGCCTCGTCCTCGCAGAACGTGGTGTGGGTGGCCGCCGGCCAGGAGTGGAAGGACGACGCCTGGTCGTGCCCCTCCTGTGGTGGCGTCATGCAGCGCCCGGGCGACGACTGGTTCTGCGGCGAGTGCGGCTTCCGGCGTCCCACCCCCAGCTGGGTGCTCTCCGGTGACCACGTGCTCGACCCGCACGGCAGCGCCTGGCCGATCCACCTCCAGCTGCCCGGCCGCGCCAACAAGGCGAACGCCGCCACCTCGGCCGCCGTGGCCGCCGTGTTCGGCGTCCCGCCGCAGGTCGCGCTGGAGCGGATGTACCAGGTGCAGGCCGTGGCCGGCCGCTACGACGTGGTCAACTTCATGGGCCGCGAGCTGCGGCTGCTGCTCGCCAAGAACCCGGCCGGCTGGCTGGAGACGTTCTCGCTGATCGACCCGCCGCCCACCCCGGTGATCCTGTCGGTGAACGCGCGCGGCGCCGACGGCACCGACACCTCCTGGCTGTGGGACGTCGACTATCCGCGGCTGGCCGGTCACCCGATCTTCGTGATCGGCGACCGCAAGCTGGACCTCGCGGTCCGCCTGGAGGTCGCGGGCCTGGACTTCCGTGTCTGCGAGACCCTCGACGAGGCCGTCCAGTTGGCTCCGCCCGGACAGATCGAGCTGATCGCCAACTACACCGCCTTCCAGGACGTGCGCCGCCGCGTCGGCAACTAGTACCCACAGAGGACAAGAGCATGAGCGACAACAGCCTGCGTCTGGTCTGGGTCTACCCCGACCTGCTCAGCACGTACGGAGACCAGGGCAACGCCCTCGTGGTGGAGCGCCGGGCGCGCCAGCGCGGCCTGGACGTGCAGCGCGTGGACGTGCGCAGCGACCAGCCCATCCCCACCTCGGGCGACATCTACCTGATCGGCGGCGGTGAGGACCGCCCGCAGCGCCTGGCCGCGGAGCGCCTGGTGCGCGACGGCGGTCTGGAGCGCGCCGTCTCGAACGGGGCGATCGTCTTCTCGGTCTGCGCCGGGTACCAGATCCTCGGCACCGAGTTCGTCAACGACATGGGCGAGCGCCAGCAGGGCCTCGGTCTGCTGGACGTGGTCACCGTGCGCGGCGAGGGCGAGCGGTGCGTCGGCGACGTCCTCGCGGACATCGACCCGCGGCTGGGCCTGCCCCCGCTGACGGGCTTCGAGAACCACCAGGGCGTCACCCACCTCGGCCCCTCCGCCAAGCCCTTCGCCCGCACCCGGCTGGGTCGCGGCAACGGCTCCGGAGACGGCACGGAGGGCGCGTACAACGACACCGTCTTCGGCACGTACATGCACGGTCCGGTGATGGCCCGCAACCCGCTGATCGCGGACCTGCTGCTCAAGCTGGCCCTCGACGTGAACGCGCTGCCGGCCATAGACGACCGCTGGTACGAGGCGCTGCGCAACGAGCGCATCGCGGCGGCCACGCAGCCCGCGTAACCCGCGCGCCACGTCCCGTACGGCCCGGATTCCCCAGGGGGTCCGGGCCGACGTGCGTTCGCACCACGGGTCCGCCCAGCATGTGGAGGATGGTGCAGTCCATCGGGGATCCGCTTGTAGGGTGACAGGTAGTTCCAACCGGACGACGTGGTCCGGTCGTCGGCCCACGTTGCAAAGGTTCTTCCTGCCATGCGCATTGGTGTGCTCACTTCCGGAGGCGACTGCCCCGGCCTCAATGCCGTCATCCGCTCCGTCGTGCACCGCGCCGTCGTCGACCACGGCGACGAGGTGATCGGCTTCCTCGACGGCTGGCGCGGCCTCCTGGAGTGCGACTACCGCAAGCTCGACCTCGACGCCGTAAGCGGCATCCTGGCGCGCGGCGGCACGATCCTCGGCTCCTCCCGGGTCCAGCCCGCGCACCTGCGCGACGGTGTGGAGCGAGCCCGCGGTCACCTCGCGGACCTCGGCCTGGACGCCGTCATCCCGATCGGCGGCGAGGGCACCCTGAAGGCCGCGAACCTGCTGTCGCAGGGTGGTCTGCCGATCGTCGGCGTCCCGAAGACCATCGACAACGACATCGCGTCGACCGACGTCACCTTCGGCTTCGACACCGCCGTCGGCGTGGCCACCGAGGCCCTGGACCGGCTGAAGACCACCGCCGAGTCCCACCAGCGCGTGATGGTCGTCGAGGTCATGGGTCGGCACACCGGATGGATCGCCCTGCACTCGGGCATGGCCGCCGGCGCGCACGCGATCGTCGTCCCGGAGCGTCCCTTCGACATCGACGAGCTGACCGCGATCGTCGGCGAGCGGTTCTCCGCCGGCAAGCGGTTCGCGATCGTCGTGGTCGCCGAGGGCGCGAAGCCCGCCGAGGGCGGGTCGATGGCCATCGAGGCCGGCGGCACCGACATCTACGGCCACGAGCGGTTCGCCGGGATCGGCAACCGGCTGGCCGTGGAGCTGGAGCAGCGCCTCGGCAAGGAGGCCCGTCCGGTGATCCTGGGTCACGTCCAGCGCGGCGGCACGCCCACCGCGTACGACCGGGTCCTCGCCACCCGCTTCGGCTGGCACGCGGTGGAGGCGGCGCACCGGGGCGAGTTCGGCATGCTGACCGCCCTGCGCGGCACCGACATCGTGATGGTGCCGCTCGCGGAGGCCGTGCAGACCCTCAAGACGGTCCCGGCCGAGCGCTACGAAGAGGCGCAGACCGTTCTGTGATGTTTCCCCCCTTCTGACACGACACCGCCCCCGGACGCTTCGGCGTTCGGGGGCGGCACTACTGTGGTGGGGCATCACGGGTCGAGGGAGTGAACAGATGGATCACAGCGGGCACGGCATGGACATGAACATGGACCTGCCGCCCTTCACTCTCGGACGGGGTCTGGAGTTCTCCTTCGACGCCTTCTTCCTGTTCGGATCGCTGCTGGGTCTCGCCCTGTACGGGTGGGGGGTGCTTCGACTGCGGCGGCGCGGGGACGACTGGCCGTTGGGCCGCACGATCGCCTTCGGCGTCGGCGTGCTGACCGTGATCCTGGTGATGTGCACCAAGCTCAACGACTACGGCATGGTCATGTTCAGCGTGCACATGGTCCAGCACATGGTGATCAGCATGATCACCCCGATCCTGCTGCTGCTGGGCGCCCCGATGACGCTGGCGCTGCGCGCGCTGCCGCCGGCCCCGCGCGGCACCAAGGGACCGCGCGAGCTGCTGCTGATGCTCCTGCACAGCCGCTACATGAAGGTGATCACGCACCCCGCCTTCACCATCCCGATGTTCATCGCCAGCCTCTACGGGCTGTACTTCACGCCGCTCTTCGACTTCCTGATGGAGTCCAGGACCGGGCACATCGCGATGATGGTGCACTTCCTCGCCGTCGGCGTGATCTTCTTCTGGCCGATCATGGGCGTGGACCCGGGTCCGCACCGCCCCGGCTACGTGATGCGCATGCTGGAGCTCTTCTCCGGCATGCCCTTCCACGCCTTCTTCGGCATCGCCCTGATGATGGCGAGCGAGCCGATGATCAAGACGTACGCGGACCCGCCGGCCTCCCTCGGCATCGACGCGCTGCTCGACCAGCAGTGGGGCGGCGGCATCGCCTGGGCCTTCAGCGAGATCCCGTCCGTACTCGTGCTGATCGCCCTGGTCTATCAGTGGTACCACTCCGAGCAGCGGGCCGCGAAGCGGTCCGACCGGGCGGAGGACCGCAACGGTGACCAGGAGCTGGAGGCGTACAACTCGTATCTCGCGTCGCTCCAGGCGCGTGGCCGGTAGCGCGATCGCGACTTCTGGCGCCACCATGGGGCATGACCGGATCCGTGAAGACGATGGCCGTCATGACCTTCGCCGCCCTGGTGGCGATCGGCACCTATTCCGCCACCCTCGGCAGCAACGGCTGGCTGTGGTTCGCCTGGGTGGTGCTGGGGCTGCTGACCGTCGCCATGGCCGCCTCCCGCAGCGCCTGAGCCCCGCGGCCGCCCCTGCGCGGCGCGCCCGTCCGGAGCCGCGCCGGCGTGCTGCCCGTCGCCCCCGTCGAAGCTCCGCCCTCCCGCCCCCTCTGCCTCAGGGCTGACTGTCCGTACCATGGCGGTGACAACGGGGCATCGACGGGAGCGGCCTGGTGTTCTACCACTTGCTCAAGCACGTGTTCCTCGGTCCGCTGCTGAGGTTGCTGTTCAGACCGCGGATCGAGGGGCTGGAGAACATCCCCGCGGAGGGCGCCGCGATCATCGCGGGCAACCACCTCTCCTTCTCGGACCACTTCCTGATGCCCGCGATCCTGAAGCGGCGCATCACCTTCCTCGCGAAGGCCGAGTACTTCACGGGCCCCGGGCTCAAGGGCCGGCTGATCGCCGCCTTCTTCCGCAGCGCCGGGCAGATCCCGGTGGACCGCTCCGGGAAGGACGCCGGACAGGCGGCGCTGCGCGAGGGCCTCGGGGTGCTGGCCAAGGGCGAGCTGCTGGGCATCTACCCGGAGGGCACCCGCTCGCACGACGGACGGCTCTACAAGGGCAAGGTCGGGGTGGCCGCGATGGCACTGGGTGCCGGGGTGCCGGTGGTGCCCTGCGCGATGGTCGGCACCTTCGAGATCCAGCCGCCCGGGCAGAAGATCCCGAAGATCCGGCGGGTCACGATCCGCTTCGGTGAGCCGATGGAGTTCTCGCGGTACGCCGGACTGGAGTCCGAGCGCGCCGTCCTGCGGGCCGCCACCGACGAGATCATGTACGCGGTGCTGGGCCTCTCCGGCCAGGAGTACGTCGACCGGTACGCCGGCGAGGTGAAGGCCGAGGAGGAGGAAGCACGGAAGAAGGCCCGGCGCGCAGGACGCGCCAGGCCTTCTCCGTGATCGTGGAACCGCCGTCACCGCTTGGGGCTAGCGGACGGCGGGGAGCTCCTCACGCGCCGGGAAGTCGGCGCCCGGGGTCTTGGCGAGGGACTTCGCGGTGGCCGGGGCCGGGGCGACGGGCGTGGCGTGCGGTCCGCACTTCACGTCCTTGGCGTCGACCTTGCCGGTGAGCAGGTAGGTGTCCACGCGGGTGTTGATGCAGGGGTTCACCAGGCTGGTGACACCGTGCGAGCCCGCGTTCTGCTCGGTGATCAGGCGCGAGCCGCCGAGGCGACGGTGCAGGGAGACCGCACCCTCGTACGGGGTGGCCGCGTCACGCTCGGACTGGACGATGAGGACCGGCGGCAGACCGCGCTTGGCGCCCGCACCGACCTCGATCGGGTTGCTCTGCTTGGACTTCCAGGTCGCGCAGGGGAGGTTCATCCACGCGTTGGACCAGGTCAGGAACGGGTACTTCTTGTGGAGCTTGGTGTTGTCCCGGTCCCACTTGGCCCAGCTGGTCGGCCACTTGGCGTCGGCGCACTCGACCGCGGTGTAGACGGCGTTGCTGTTCTCGGACGCCGCGTTGCCCGCGAGGTCGGACATGTCCGGGGCGATCGCGTCGACCAGTGCCTGGGTGTCACCGGCGATGTACTTGCTCCAGGTCTGGGCGACGGGCACCCAGGAGGAGTCGTAGTACGGGGCGCCCTGGAAGAAGCCGATGAGCTCGGCCGGGCCGACGACCCCGCCGATCGGGTTCGCCTTGGCGGCGGCGCGCAGCTCCTGGTACTTCGCCTCGACCTTGGCCCGGGTGTTGCCGATGTGGAAGACGGAGTCGTTCTTGGCGACCCAGTCCTGCCAGTCGTTCCACCGGGTCTGGAAGGCCACGTCCTGGCCGAGGTTGGCCTCGTACCAGATGTTGTCGACGTCCGGGTCGACGACGCTGTCGACGATCATGCGGCGCACGTGGTTCGGGAACAGGGTCGCGTAGACCCCGCCGAGGTAGGTGCCGTAGGAGACGCCGAGGTAGTTCAGCTTCTTCTCGCCGAGGGCGGCCCGGATGACGTCCAGGTCGCGCGCGGTGTTCGGCGTGGTCATGTGCGGCAGCATCTCGCCGCTGCGCTCCTTGCAGCCGTCCGCGTACTCGGCGGCGAGCTTGCGCTGGGCGCGCTTGTCGGCCTCGTTGGACGGGACCGGGTCGGCCTTGGGGGCCTTGACGAACTCCTGCGGGTCGATGCAGGAGATCGGCGCGGAGTGGCCGACGCCGCGGGGGTCGAAGCCCACGAAGTCGTACGCCTTGGAGGTGTTGACCCACAGCGGGCTCTTGGTGGTGACCCGGCGCGGGAAGCGCATGCCGGAACCGCCGGGGCCGCCGGGGTTGTAGACGAGGGCGCCCTGGCGCTCCTCCTTGGTGCCGGTGCTGCCGATCCGGTCGACCGCGAGCTCGATGGTCTTGCCGAACGGCTTGGTGTAGTCGAGCGGGACCTTGACCCAGCCGCACTGGATCGGCTTCTCGAAGCCCCAGTCGGCGGGACAGTCCTTCCACTCGATCCCCGTGCGGGCGGCGCGGGCGGCGGCGATCTGGACGCCGATCGCCTCGGCGGCCCCGCCGCCGTCGCGGCCGGCGGTGGCCGCCGTCGCGGACGGCGCCAGCAGCAGGCTCGCCGCCAGCGTTCCGGTGATCAGTGTGGCGGCGCTGCCCAGCGCCGCGGTGCGTATCACGTGGTTGTTCCCCCTGCGTCATGTGCCGCCGTGGGCGGCCGGGTTCGGTCTGTTTCGGTCGTCGGCGTGCAGGGGGATCCTTTCGCCTGACCGGCACCGGGCAACAGAGCGCGGGTCGGTTCTTTGCCAACCCGATAACCGGAAAGGCGTGTACCGCTGAGCGGTGTCCGGTTCGCCCCGGCTCTGCCCTCCCGTCACCAGCCGTACGTCGCGCAGGCCGCGTCGAGGAGTTCCCGCAGCCGGAGCGCGTCCGGGGCGAGGGCCGTCACCAACACGGCCGGCCCGGGCAGCGCGGTCGCCACCGCGAACTCGCCGAGCACGGCGGCGGCGGGCGGCGCCTGCGCGAACCGCGGGTCCACCACGAGCAGTTGCCCCAGCGCGCGGTGGCCCGCGAGCCCGGCCGGACCGTCCCAGCCGCCGGGTGCTCCCGGTCCGCAGGCCACCTCCTGATCCAGCAGCGGCCGGCCTCCCCGGTCGACGGTCAGCCGGCTGCGCAGCAGGCCCGGGACCTCCCCGCTGCGGCCGAGCACCTGCTCCTCGCGCAGCAGCAGTCGTGCGGTGGGGGCCAGTTCGACGCGGGTGGTGACCCGCAGGTCGCTGCCGCGCACGGAGACGAGCGGCTCGGGCAGCCACCGCACCCGCGCCTCCTCGGCGAGGGTCAGTCGTACGTCGTACCGTGCGGGTTCCCCGCCCCGGCCGGGCAGCGCGAGGGTCGCCGCCGCCGAGCGGAGGCCGAGCCGGGCGCCCGGTCCGGCGGTCGCCTCGACGGTGAGGTGGTCACCGCCGAGCGGGGCGCTCATGGCGCCGACCAGCATCACCTCGGCCTCGGCGGCCTCGCCCCGTACCCGGCGCAGCGCGAGCGGACCCTCCCCGGCCAGCAGGGGCAGCGCGGTGCCGCCGCGCCCGTCGGCGACGGCGCCGATCCGGGCGGTGGCGCGCAGCCCGAGGGCGGGTACCGCCGGGGCGCCGGTCACCGTACGGCCGTCCAGGCGGCGATCCGCCCGCGCACCCAGTCGGCCACCGGGGCCACTCCCTCGGGCCCGCGCAGGGACTGGAAGGCGACGGGGAGTTCACCGCGTTGTTCGGCGGCGTCCCGGGCCATCCGCTCCAGGTCGGAACCGACGTGGGGGGCGAGGTCGGTCTTGTTGACGATGAGCAGGTCGGCGGTGGTGACCCCGGGGCCGCCCTTGCGCGGGATGTCGTCGCCTCCGGCCACGTCGATGACGAAGATCTGGGCGTCGACCAGGCCTCGGGAGAAGGTGGCGGTGAGGTTGTCGCCCCCGGACTCGACGAGGATCAGGTCGAGCGGGCCGACGGTCTCCTCCAGTTCCTCCACGGCTTCCAGGTTGGCGGAGATGTCGTCGCGGATGGCGGTGTGCGGGCAGGCGCCCGTCTCGACGGCGGTGATCCGCTCGGGCGGCAGGACGGCCTCGCGGAGCAGGAACTCGGCGTCCTCGCGGGTGTAGATGTCGTTGGTGACGACGGCCATGGACAGTTCCGCGCGCAGCGCCCGGCACAGCGCGGCGACGGTGGCGGTCTTGCCGGAGCCGACGGGGCCGCCGAGGCCGAGGCGCAGGGCGCGGCGGGTGCCGTCCCCGCGGACGGGGTCGGCACCGTGGGTGTGGCGGTGGGGGTAGGTCACGGCGTGGTCGAGGTGCACGGGTTCTCCTGGGGGTGTGGGGAGGCTGTTCAGGACGCGAAGAGCCGTACCGGCCAGGCGGCATGGACCTGGGCCGAGATGTCCAGCAGCGGCGAGGAGGCGGCGGGCAGTACGCCCGTTCCCTCGTCGCGGGCGAGCAGGGCCGCCTCGGTGGCCCGCGCGGACACGGCGTCCAGCTCGGGTGCGAGTCGGGCCAGTACGGCGCTCGCCTCGAAGGGGTCGAGGCCGAGCAGGCGCACGGTCGCGGTGGCGGGTCCGCTGACGCTCTCGTACACCGCCACGTGCGCGGCGTCCGACGGCCCGAGTCCGGCCGCCCGCGCGGTGACGCCGAGGACCACGGGCTGGTGGGCGCCGCGCGGGAAGGCGGCGGCCAGGGCGTCCAGTTCGCCGGCCGGCCAGGTCGCGCGGGCGGCCCGCAGCAGTTGCCTGCCGAGTCGGCGCGCGGCGGTGCGCAGCGCGGGCGAGGGGGTGCGTGCGTCGGCGGCGGCGTCGAGTTCGGCGGGGTCGAGTCCGAGGGCGGCGGCCGCCGCGAGTCCGGCGGCGACGAGCCCGGAGGTGTGCAGCCGGCCCCGGCAGAAGTCGGCGAGGGTGGCTGCGTCGTGGATCCGGCCCGCCTTGCAGGCGGCCTCCGCCCCGCCGGAGTGGGCGTGCCCTCCGGCGGGGAAGCGGCCGTCCGCGAGGACGAGCAGTGCGGCGAGGCTCATCGGGTGCGGCCCCCGGTCGTGCGGGTGCGCATCAGAAGAGGAAGTATCGCTGGGCCATGGGCAGTTCGGTCGCGGGCGCCGGCTCCACGACCTCCCCGTCGATGCTGACGGTGAAGGTGTCGGCGTCCACCTCGACCCTCGGCATGGCGTCGTTGTTGCGCATGTCGGTCTTCGTGACCTTGCGGGTGCTCTCGATGGCCGTGAACCGCTTGTCGAGTCCGAGCCGTTCGGGCAGGCCGTCGTCCAGCGCGGCCTGCGCGGTGAAGTTCAGGGAGTTCAAGCCCGGGGCCCGCCCGAGATGGCCGAACATGGGGCGGGGCAGCACCGGCTGGGGGGTGGGGATGGAGGCGTTGGCGTCGCCCATCTGCGCGTAGGCGATCTGGCCGCCCTTGATGACCAGTTCGGGCTTGACCCCGAAGAAGGCCGGCTGCCACAGCACCAGGTCGGCCAGCTTGCCGGGTTCCACCGAGCCGATCTCGCGGGCGAGGCCCTGGGCGACGGCCGGGTTGATCGTGTACTTGGCGACGTAGCGGCGGGCGCGATGGTTGTCGGCCGGTCCGTCGCCGGGCAGGAATCCCCGCCGCTTCTTCATCACGTGGGCGGTCTGCCAGGTGCGCATGATCACCTCGCCGACGCGGCCCATGGCCTGGGAGTCGGAGGAGATGATGGAGATGGCCCCGAGGTCGTGCAGGACGTCCTCGGCGGCGATGGTCGAGGGTCTGATTCTCGATTCGGCGAAGGCGAGGTCCTCGGGCACCGCCGGGTTGAGGTGGTGGCAGACCATGAGCATGTCGAGGTGTTCCTCGACGGTGTTCACGGTGTGCGGCCGGGTCGGGTTGGTGGAGCTGGGCAGTACGTTCGACTCGGACACCACGGTGATGATGTCGGGTGCGTGCCCGCCGCCCGCGCCCTCGGTGTGGTAGGAGTGGATGGTGCGGCCGGCGATCGCGGCGAGGGTGTCCGCAACGAATCCGGCCTCGTTGAGCGTGTCGGTGTGGATGGCCACCTGGGCGCCGGTCTCCTCACAGACTCCGAGGCAGGCGTCGATGGCGGCGGGGGTCGCACCCCAGTCCTCGTGGATCTTGAACCCCAGGGCGCCGCCGCGCAGTTGGGAGTACATGCCCTCGCGGGACATGGTGTTGCCCTTGCCGAGCAGGCCGATGTTGACGGGGTAGGCCTCCAGCGCCGCGAACATCCGCGCCAGGTGCCAGGGTCCGGGCGTGACGGTGGTGGCCTTGGAGCCCTCGGCGGGCCCGGTTCCGCCGCCGACGAGGGTGGTGATGCCGGAGGCGAGGGCCTCGTCGATGACCGTCGGGGAGATGAAGTGCACGTGGGCGTCGATGGCGCCGGCCGTGAGGATCTTCCCGTTGCCCGCGATGATCTCGGTCTCGGGGCCGATGACGAGGGCGGGGTCCACCCCGTCCATGGTGTCGGGGTTGCCGGCCTTGCCAATGCCGCAGATCCGGCCGTCGCGGATGCCCAGGTCGGCCTTGACGATGCCCCAGTGGTCGAGGACGACGACGCCGGTGATCACCGTGTCGGGGGCGCCCTCGGCGCGCGTGGTGCGCGCCTGGCCCATGGACTCGCGGATGACCTTGCCGCCGCCGAACACGGCCTCGTCACCGGAGCGTCCGGGTCCGCCGCTCAGGTCCTCTTCGATCTCGACGAAGAGGTCGGTGTCGGCGAGCCGGATCCGGTCACCCGCCGTCGGCCCGAACAGGTCGGCGTACACCTGGCGTGACAGCTCAGCCATCGAGGGGTCCCCCGGTCTCCCCGCGCAGCCCCGGCACGGTCCGCAGCCCGCCCAGCGGTACGAGTTCCACCGCGACCGGGATGCCCGGCTCGAAGCGGACCGCGGTACCGGCGGCGATGTTGAGGCGGAGCCCGCGCGCGGCACGGCGGTCGAAGTCGAGGCCCGGATTGACCTCGGCGAAGTGGTAGTGCGAACCGACCTGAACGGGTCGGTCGGCGGCGTTGAGCACGGTGAGACGGGTGACGGGGCGGCCCTCGTTGAGGCGCACCGGACCGTCCCCGAAGCGGATTTCGCCGGGGATCATGCGGGGGCTCCTCCTCAGACGATCGGGTCGTGGACAGTGACGAGCTTGGTGCCGTCCGGGAAGGTCGCCTCGACCTGCACGTCGTGGATCATCTCGGGGATCCCCTCCATGACCTCCTCGCGCGCCAGCACGGTGCGTCCGGAGGCCATCAGCTCGGCCACCGTCCGCCCGTCGCGGGCGCCTTCGAGGATGTGCGAGGTGATGAGGGCCACCGCCTCAGGGTGGTTGAGGCGCACCCCGCGCGCCCTGCGCTTCTCGGCCACGTCCGCCGCCACGTGGATGAGTAGTCTCTCCTGCTCGTGCGGTGTCAATTGCACTCGTATCACCATGCTTCCAGGACAAGATCAACGCCGCGCCGACGCGACCCTATCGGCCGTCAACACTTTGTTGACCTGGGCATTTCCATGCCAAGCGTGTCTTGTCCAACGCAGAGGGAGGCTTTCCGTTCCGATCACCGTCGCTTTGCCGGCGCATGGGTGATCATTGACGGAAGACCGCGGACGCCCACGCTAGGGTCCGTAGTTTTCCGCCGCGTTAACGCACGTTTCGTGGAGGCACCCGGTTCGCCCGGCGCGGCGCCTCCGCCAGGTTCCGTATACGGAAGCTTCCTACGAGGAGAGTCATGTTTCTCAACCCTGTCCGCCACATCACCTTCGACGCGGTCGACCCCTACAAGATCGCCGAGTTCTGGTCGGCCGTGACCGGTTACCCGATCCATCCGGACGACGTGGAGGGCGACGAAGAGATCCTGCTGGAGCCGGGACAGCCCGGCGTCCCGGGCCTGTTGTTCATCCGCGTGCCGGACGCCAAGTCCGTGAAGAACCGGGTCCACCTGGACATCCAGCCGCCCACCGGGACGCGCGACGAGACCGTCACGCGGCTGACCGGGCTCGGGGCGCGGATCGTGGACGACCGGCGGGACGAGGACGGGGTGCTCGGCTGGGTCGTGCTCGCCGACCCCGAGGGGAACGAACTGTGCATCGAGCGCAGCGCCGAGGAGCGCGCCGGCGCCTGAGTCGGGTCGCGGAAGGGGCCTGCCGGCGGAGCCCTTCGGCTCCTCGCCTCCCCGACCCGCGGGCCGATCGCGTCAACAGCCGGTGGGAGCCTTCGCCGCGGCCACCGCGGTCCACGGCAGCGCGATCCACACGGTCTTGCCGCCGTCCTCGGTCGGGGTGACCGACAGCCGCCCGCCCGCCTCGGCGGCCAGCCAACGGATGATGACCATGCCCCGCCCGTTGTCCTGCTGGACCGCCGCGGGGAGCCGCCGGGGATGGCGCGGGTGACTGTCGGTCACCCCGACGCGCAGCCATTCACCGCGCTCCAGCCGGACGTCGACGGTGAACGTGGGCGACTGGCCGCGCGTGTGCTGGACCGCGTTGGTCGCGAGTTCCGAGACGATCAGTCGCACGGTGTCGGCGGTCTCGGATTCGTCGGGCAATCCCCATTCACCGAGTACTTCCGCGACGTACCGGCGGGCAGCGGCGACCGAGGCCGGGTCGCTCGGCAGGGTGACGGATGCTTCCTGGTGATCTGCCATGGCGACGTCCCTTTCCCACCGGGGCGTAACCGTCCCGGATCTACGCTGAGCGCCAGAGTGTCACCCATCGTGCCGCCGTTTCTGCCGTTCTCCCAAGATATGCATATATCTGTCGCTCAATGCGGTGAACTCTGCTACGGAAGAGCGTATTTGGACGGCAGACTGGCGCGAGCTGTGCCGGTGGAAGGAGAGCGGGTATGCAGCACGGTCCCGCGGTGCGCCGACGCAAGCTCGGCGAGGAACTGCGTGCGCTCCGTGACCGGTCCGGACTCACCAGTGGTGAGGCGGCCCGGATCGTGGGATGGCACCAGTCGAAAATCAGCCGCATCGAGACGGGTCGCAGTGGCGCGAAGACAGCGGACATCCGGCTGTTGCTCGACGCCTACGGCGATGTGGTCAGCGCCCAGCAGCGGGCCCTCTTGGAGGCCCTCGGGGCCTCGGCGGCGGGCTCGGGCGCGGGCGACGCCGCGCGCGGCCGGCAGTGGTGGCACGACTACCGGGGGCTGCTGCCGCAGGAGTACCGGGACTTCATCAGCCTGGAGGCAGGCGCCCGCGCAGCGCGGACGGTGGAACTCTCCGTGGTTCCGGGTCTGTTGCAGACGCCGGGGTACGCGCGCGCCGTGACCAGGGCGGCTCTGGGCGGGTTGCCGGAGCCGAAGGTGGACGCGCTGGTCGACGTACGGCTGGCCCGACAGTCGGTGCTGCGGGCCGATCCGCCGCTCCAGCTGAGCGCCGTGCTGGACGAGGCGGTGCTGCGGCGCCAGATCGGGGGGCCGGGGGTGATGGAGGAGCAGTTGCGGCACCTGGTGGAGGTGGCCCTGTTGCCCCAAGTGCGGCTCCAGGTACTGCCGTTCAGCGTGGGGGGTCATCTCGGCCTCACCGGACCGTTCGTCATCTTCTCATTTCCGAACATCGCCGATCTGGATGTGGTGGTCCTCGACCATCTGACGAGTAGCCTCTATCTGGAGCGGAAGGAAGACCTAGAGGCGTACAGCGCCGCGTTCCGCACCATCCAGGCGCACGCCCTCCCGCCCCAGGACTCGTCGGATCTCATCAGCTCCATCGCTGACGACGCGTAAGGAGGCACCCCCCGTGTCCGCAACCCCCTTATCCACCAGCGGACTTCTGATCAGCGCGCGGTGGCGGCGGAGCAGCCGCAGCACCGGGATGAACAACTGCGTGGAAGCGGCCGTCCTCCGTGGCGGCCTGCTGGCCGTCCGTGACTCCAAACGGACGGACGGCCCGGCCGTGCTCTTCACCGGGCCGGCCTGGCAGGGCTTCCTCGCATCCGTACGGACGGACGCTCACGCCTGACGCCCGTACGGATCGCCCCGCCTCAGCGGTCCGTGGCTCCGGCGGGAGCGGTACGAAGGATCACCCCGACGGCCCGGTCGATCTCCTCCCCCGTGAGATTCGCCCGGGCGGTCAGCCGCAGCCGGGAGATGCCGTCCGGTACGGACGGCGGCCGGAAGCACCCCACGGACAGACCCTCCTCACGGCAGTCGGCGGCCCAGCGCAGTGCCGCCGAGGCCGACGGGGCCCGCACCGACACCACGGCCGCGTCCGGCCTGGCCGCGGCCAGGCCGGACGCGGTGAGCCGCCCGTACAACGCGGCGGCCACCTGCCGCACCCGGTCCGCGCGCTCCGGTTCCCGCTGGAGCAGACGCAGGCTCGCGAGCGCCGCACCGGCGGCGGCCGGCGCCAACCCGGTGTCGAAGATGAAGGTCCGGGCCGTGTTGATCAGGTGTCGGATCACCTTCGCCGGGCCGAGCACCACCCCGCCCTGGCTGCCGAGGGACTTCGACAGGGTCATCGTCGCGACCACGCCGGGCGCGCCCGCCAGGCCGAGGGCGTGCAACGCGCCCCGGCCTCCGGCGCCCAGGACACCGAGCCCGTGGGCGTCGTCCACGACCAGCGCCGCGCCCTCGTCGCGGCAGGCCGCCGCGTACGCGAGGAGCGGCGCGGCGTCCCCGTCCACGGAGAAGACCGAGTCGCTGACCAGCAGGGCACGGCCCTCGTGCCCTGCGAGCGTCTTGCGCGCGATGTCCGGGCCGCCGTGCGGGGTGACCGCGATCCGGGCCCGTGAGAGGCGGCAGCCGTCGACGATCGAGGCGTGGTTCCCCGCGTCGGAGACGACGAGCGTGTCCCGGTCGCTGAGGGCGGTGACGGCCGCCAGGTTGGCCGCGTACCCGGAGGAGAGGACCAGCGCCGCCTCGAACCCGCAGAAGGCCGCCAGTTCCCGCTCGAGCCGGGCATGAAGCTCGGTCGTGCCCGTCACCAGGCGCGATCCAGTGGCTCCCCCGCCCCACCGCTCGGCCGCCTCCTGGGCGCCGCGGATCGTCTCGGGATGCCGGGAGAGACCCAGGTAGTCGTTGCCCGCGAGGTCCATGAGCGGCGAGTCGGACGGCCTCGGGCGCAGCGTCCGCACCAGTCCTGCCTGCTCACGCGCCTGCTCCTCGCCGTCGATCCAGGCGAAGACGTCCTCGGGCTCCGGGGTGTGCTCGGTCATCGGCGGTCCTCGCGTTTTGTCGGCTGTCGACAGATCTGCTCGACCCTAGCCGTCGCCGCTCGAGGGGTAGATGTGGCGATCCACACACTCCGATCTGGCCATGTTGTCTGATCTCTCCTTGGCCGGGAGTGCCGGTGTGGGCCAGGATCAGCGTCATGGACCTGCTGAACACCCTGGTGGACAAGGGGCTGCGGCGCGAGCTGCCGACCCGCGAAGAGGCGCTCGCCGTACTGGCGACCTCGGACGACGAACTGCTCGACGTGGTGACCGCGGCCGGCAAGGTACGCCGCCAGTGGTTCGGCCGTCGAGTGAAGCTGAACTACCTGGTCAACCTGAAGTCGGGCCTCTGCCCGGAGGACTGCTCGTACTGTTCCCAGCGCCTGGGTTCGAAGGCGGAGATCCTCAAGTACACGTGGCTGAAACCGGAGGAGGCCTCCCAGGCCGCCGCGGCCGGCGTCGCGGGCGGGGCCAAGCGGGTCTGTCTGGTGGCGAGCGGGCGCGGTCCGACGGACCGTGACGTGGACCGGGTCGGCAAGACGATCGAGGCGATCAAGGAGCAGAACGAGGGCATCGAGGTCTGTGCCTGCCTGGGTCTGCTCTCGGACGGTCAGGCGGAGCGTCTGAAGGACGCGGGTGCGGATGCCTACAACCACAACCTCAACACCTCCGAGGCCACGTACGGGCAGATCACCAAGACCCACACCTACGCGGACCGCGTCGACACGGTGCAGAAGGCGCACGCCGCCGGCCTGTCCGCCTGCTCCGGCCTGATCGCGGGCATGGGCGAGAGCGACGAGGACCTCGTCGACGTCGTCTACTCGCTGCGCGCGCTGGACCCGGACTCGGTGCCGGTCAACTTCCTGATCCCCTTCGAGGGCACGCCGCTGGCCAAGGAGTGGAACCTCACCCCGCAGCGCTGCCTCCGGATCCTGGCGATGGTGCGGTTCGTCTGCCCCGACGTCGAGGTCCGGCTCGCGGGCGGGCGCGAGGTGCACCTGCGCTCGATGCAGCCGCTGGCCCTGCACCTGGTCAACTCGATCTTCCTCGGCGACTACCTGACCAGTGAGGGCCAGGCCGGTCAGGCCGACCTGGACATGATCGCGGACGCCGGTTTCGAGGTGGAGGGCGCCGGTACGACGACCCTGCCCACGCACCGCGCCGACGCGGCGGCCGCGCCCGCCGCGGCCGGAGGCTGCGGTTCGCACGGCGGCGGCGCCTCGCTCTGCGGCCCGTCCGACGCCGCGGGCTCCGCCGAGGCGGCGGGCTGCGGTTCGGCGTGCGGTGGTTGCTCGGGGCACGCCGAGCCGGCGGCCGCCTCCCGCGCCCGGGTCGAGCCCGGTGAGGTGCGCTCGGACCTGGTGTCGGTGCGTCGACGTGGCGCGGGGACGGACATCGCCCCCAATGCCTGATCAGCACCTCCCACTGCCTGATCCGCGGGACGCGCTGCCGGCCGCCGACCTGGTCGCGCTGGACCGGCAGCACGTCTGGCACCCGTACGGCCCGATGCCCGGCAAGCAGGATCCGCTGGTCGTCTCCTCCGCGTCGGGCGTCCGGCTGCGTCTCGCCGCCCCCTCCCAGGGGCACGAGGAGCTGGTCGACGGGATGTCCTCCTGGTGGTCGGCCGTCCACGGCTACAACCACCCGGTGCTGAACGAGGCCGTGACCGCCCAGTTGGGTCGGATGTCGCACGTCATGTTCGGCGGGCTCACCCACGAGCCCGCCGTCCGCCTCGCGACGAGGCTCGTCGAGATCACCCCGGCCGGCCTGGAGCACGTGTTCCTGGCCGACTCGGGTTCGGTCTCCGTCGAGGTCGCCGTGAAGATGTGCCTCCAGTACTGGCGCTCCGTCGGCCGGCCCGGCAAGACCCGCCTGCTCACCTGGCGCGGCGGCTACCACGGTGACACCTGGCAGCCGATGGCCGTCTGCGACCCCGAGGGCGGGATGCACGAGCTGTGGTCGGGGCAGCTGCCGCGGCAACTGTTCGCGGACGCCCCTCCGGCCGGGTTCGACGTGCCGGTGGACCCCTCGTACGTGGCCCACCTGCGCTCCCTGATCGCGGCGCACGCCGACGAGCTGGCGGCCGTGATCGTGGAGCCCGTGGTCCAGGGCGCGGGCGGCATGCAGTTCCACAACCCGGGCTACGTCGCCGCGCTCCGGGACCTGTGCGACGAGTACGACGTCCTTCTCGTCCTGGACGAGATCGCCACCGGCTTCGGTCGTACGGGCGCGCTGTTCGCGGCGGAACACGCGGGGATCACCCCGGATGTGATGTGCCTGGGCAAGGCCCTGACCGGCGGATACCTCACCCTCTCCGCGACGCTCTGCACCGAGCGGGTGGCCGACGGGATCTCCCGCGGCGAGGTGCCCGTTCTGGCGCACGGGCCGACGTTCATGGGCAACCCGCTCGCGACGGCGGTGGCGAACGCCTCGATCGACCTGCTGCTGAGCCAGGCCTGGCAACGGGAGATCAAGCGTCTCGAAGCCGGTCTCCTGGCGGGCCTGGAACCGGCCAGGGCCCTGCCCGGTGTACGCGACGTGCGAGTCCTCGGCGCGATCGGCGTGATCCAGCTCGACCACCCCGTGGACATGGCCGCCGCCACCCGGGCGGCCGTCCGGGAAGGGGTCTGGCTGCGCCCGTTCCGCGATCTGATCTACACGATGCCTCCGTTCGTGACGGGCGACGCCGACGTGGCGCGCATCTGCCGTGCGGTGTGCGCAGCGGCCCGGGAGGGCTGACCCACATGACGATCCTGATGATCTCCGGCACCGGTACGGAAATCGGCAAGACGGTGACGACCGCCGCCATCGCGACGGCCGCGACGGCCGCAGGCCTGACCGTGGCGGTGCTCAAACCGGCCCAGACCGGCGTCGGACCGGACGAACCGGGCGACGCGGCGGAAGTCGCGCGGCTGGCCGGTTCGTCCGTGACCGCCGAGGAACTGGCCCGCTATCCCGAACCCCTGGCGCCCGACACGGCGGCCCGGCGCTCGGGGCTGGCCCCGGTCTCGCCCCGAGCCGTCGCCGAGGCCGCGCACCGGCTCGACCTCTCCCACGACCTGGTCCTGGTCGAGGGGGCGGGCGGGCTCCTGGTCCGCTTCGACGAGGAGGGCAACACCCTGGCCGACGTGGCCCGCCTGCTCGACGCCCCCGTGCTGATCGTCGCCCCGGCGGGGCTCGGCACGCTGAACGCCACCACCCTCACGGCCGAGGCCCTGCGGGCCCGGTCGTTGACCCCGTGGGGCGTGGTGGTCGGCAGTTGGCCCGCCGCCCCGGATCTGGCCTCGCGGTGCAACCTCGCCGACCTGCCGAAGTCCGCGGGTGTCCCGCTGATGGGCGCCGTCCCGCAGGGTTCGGGCGCGTTGGCCCCGGCCGACTTCCGTACGGCGGCCCCCACGTGGCTGGGGCCGATGCTCCACGGCACCTGGTCGGAAACGGAGTTCCTGCGGGCCTGGCAGCCCTGACCGCCGACCCGCGCCGGTCGCACGGGAGTCCGCGCTGCCGGTCGCGCGGGAGTCCGCGCTGCCGGTCGCGCGGGAGTCCGCGGTGCCGGTCGCGCGGGAGTCTGCGGGGATGAGCCGGCAGGCTCCCGTCGGGCGCGGGGGGCGTCGCTCGGGCGAGGTGCGGGACTGGCACCCGGCGGGCGTTCGGGTCAGTGCCCGCCCTTCGGCTCCAGGCAGCCGCCCTCCATGTACACCCCGTGCCCCTCCACCGTGAGGCCGCCGCCGGCCGTCCACCGTCCCGTCACGCACGGGCCGGCTTCCGGGATGAACAGCGAGAACCCCAGCGCTCCCCCGCTCCGGTACACCTCGTTGCCGGTGACGGAGTAGCCGAGTTCCTTCAGGGACGCGGCCAGTTCCGCGTCGCCGCGCGGGGCCGCCTTGCCGGCGCCGGTCAGCGCCGCCTTGATCCGGGCGCCGTGGGCGTCGGCTCGGCACCGACTCTCGGCCGAGAGGGTGTCTTGCGTCTTGTACGCGTGGTTCTCCGCGTACTTGCGTGCCTCGGGGTCCATCGGCAGTTCCCGCGACGACTCCCCGCCGCTCGCACCGTCGTTCGCGCCGCCGTTCGTGCCGCCGTCCTGCGGGTCGGCCGACGCCTCGGCCGCCTTCTGCGCGCATCGCGCGGCCACGTCGGGGAAGAGCCGGTCGTGGCGGGCCAATCCGGACGCGACCGGGTCGGGTGAACCCGCCGCGGTCGGCGTCGTGTTCCCGGCGCTCCCCGCCTTGGTGGTGCCGCAGGCCGTCAGCGCCGGCAGCACCGCGACGAGCAACACCCCTGCCATCCAGGTCATTCGAGAGGTCAAGACGTCTCCACATCCCCGGAGGGAGCGTCAGGCCCCGACGACCGAGGCGAACAACCGATTATCGCCTGCCTTCGCCTGGACCGGATGGGGGCCCCTGGAGGCGCACACCGCGGACTCCGCTCCCTCCCCGAGCGCGCGCACCATCCGCGGGCCCTCCGCCTCGACCGCGCACCGCCGGGTGTGCGGTGACCCTCCCGGCTGCCCGTAGACCCGGACCCGGCCGTGCTCCCCCCGGACGACTGTGCGCCCACGCGGTTTCGCGGCCCCCCGAGGCGGGGAACAGCCCGGCAGGGCACCCGCACCAGCCGCCACCCCCGCTTGGAGGCCCGCCATGCCCCGCCGACCCGCCGACCCGGTCCATCACCCGCACTTCGCGCGTTTCTACGCCCGCTTCAGCACCGCCGCCGAGACCCGCGGCGGCATCGGCACGCTCCGCGAGGAACTGCTGCACGGCGTGTCCGGTCGTGTCATCGAGATCGGCGCCGGCAACGGCCTCAACTTCGCGCACTACCCCCGGGCGGTCTCCGAGGTGGTCGCCGTCGAACCGGAGCGCTCCCTGCGTCGACTCGCCGCGGCGGCCGCGCTGCGCGCCGAGGTCCCGGTCGACCTCGTGCCCGGCGTCGCCGAGGCGCTGCCGGTCAAGAGCGAGGCCTTCGACGTGGCCGTGGCCTCGTTGGTGCTGTGTACGGTACGCAGCCTGCCGCGCGCCCTCGCGGAACTGCACCGGGTGCTCCGCCCCGACGCCGAGCTGCGGTTCTTCGAGCACGGTCTGGCGCCCGGCCCCGGCATGGGCGCCGTCCAGCGGACGCTGGACCGGACCGTCTGGCCCCGGCTCTTCGGCGGCTGCCACACGGCCCGCGACCCGCTCGCCGCGATCGAGGCGGCCGGCTTCCGCATCGTCTCGCACCGCGCCTTCCGGCTACCGGAACGCGGCCCGGCGCTCCCCACCTCGTACTGCGTCATCGGCTCGGCCCGCCGCGTGGAGGACTGAGGACGGGAGGGCTCTGCGGCCTCCCCCGGATCCCGTCCCCCGCTCGCCCACCGGTCCGCGAATCAGCGGTCGAGCGGCTTGACCCAGCGGGTCCAGTGGTCCTCGGGGCGGTATCCGGCCGCGTCCCACGCCCCGTGCACCCCCTCGTTGCGATCGAGCACCATCGCGTCCGCGCGCCGCCCGCCCAGGGCGACGAACCGCTCCTCGGCGGCGGCCGGCAGGGCCGCGCCGATGCCCTGCCTGCGGTGTTCGGGGTGGACGGCGAGCCGGTACAGGTGGCAGCGCCGGCCGTCGAAGCCGGCGATGACCGTGCCGACGAGCCCGCCGTCTCGGCGGGCTGGGAGGAGGGCGTGCGGGTCACGGGCGTGGAGCAGCTCGATTCCGGCGAGGTCGTCGGAGATGCTTGTGCCTTCGGCGGCCGTCTTCCAGAAGGCCAGTACCTCGGCGAGGTCTGGCGGGGAGCCGGGTCCGATGTGAAGATCGTCCATGCTCCGGATCCCCTCACCCGAGGGACGGGCACCAAAAGTACGATCCCTCCTCTTTGCCTGTCCTTTACCCTGTGGTCAACCGTTCCGCTCGAACGACCTGAAAGAAAGGTGTGAGCGTCCGCCCATGGGCGAGCCCCTCGGTACCCGACATCGCGCGACCCCCCTCCTCCTGGCTGATCATGGAACGGAGGTGACCGACCGATGACCGAAGTGCTCCTGCTCATCGTGGCGCTGCTGCTCTGCCTGGCCTGCGGAGTCTTCGTCGCGGCCGAGTTCTCGTTGACGACCGTCGAGCGCAGTGAACTGGAACGCGCCGTCGAACGCGGCGAACGCGGGGCCGACAGCGCCCTGGCAGCCGTTAGGAGCCTGACCTTCCAACTCTCGGGCGCCCAACTCGGCATCACCGTGACCGGCCTGGTCATCGGCATGCTCTCCAAGCCCTCGATCTCGGCCCTGCTCCAGGGCCCCTTCCAGGCCATGGGCCTGTCGGCCGCGGCCGCGTCCTCCGCCGCCCTGGTCGTGGGCACCGTCCTGTCGACCGTCGTCCTGATGGTCGTCGGCGAGCTGGTGCCGAAGAACTGGGCCATCTCCTCGCCGCTGGCCATCGCCAAGCGCGTGGCCACCATGCAGCGGGCCTTCAGCCGTGCCTTCAGGCCGCTGATCAGCCATCTGAACACCACCGCGAACCACCTCGTCCGCCGGTTCGGCCTGGAGCCGGCCGAGGAACTGGCCTCGGCACGCAGCCCTCAGGAGCTCGTGGCCCTGGCCCGGCACTCCGCGAAGGCGGGCTCGCTGCAGAAGGACACCGCCGAGCTGTTCGTGCGGACCCTGAACCTGGCCGACCTGACCGCGGAGAACGTCATGACCCCGCGCGTCCAGGTCACCGCCCTCGACGTGCAGGCCACCGCCGAGGACGTGGCGAACGCCACCCTGGCCACCGGCCTGTCGCGCTTCCCGGTGTACCGGGGCAGCCTCGACACCGTCGTCGGCACCGTGCACATCAAGGACGTGCTGGCGCTGCCCGCCGAGGACCGGCACCGGTACCCCGTCGAGCGACTGCTGCGCGAGCCGCTGCTGGTACCCGAGTCACTGACCGTGGATCGGCTGCTGGACCGGCTGTCGGGCCGGCAGACGATGGCCGTCGTCATCGACGAGTACGGCGGCACCGCCGGTGTGGCCACGCTGGAGGACATCGTCGAGGAGGTCGTGGGCGAGGTCCGCGACGAGCACGACCCGCACGAGACCCCGGACCTGGCCCCGGCCGGCACGGACGCCTCGGGACGGGCCCTGTACTCGGCCGACGGCGCCGCCCGCACCGACCAGCTCCGGCGGATCGGGCTGCGGGTCCCGGACGGCCCGTACGAGACGCTGGCCGGTCTCGTGGCCACCGAGTTGGGCCGGATCCCGGCCGTCGGCGACAGCATGGAACTGGACGGCTGGCGGCTGGACGTGGTGGACGCGAGCGGGCGTCGGGCCGCGCGGGTGCTGCTGCACACGCCGGTCGAGTCCGCCGACAACGACGGTGCTGAGGAGACCCGATGACCGCGATCCAGTTGCTGATCGGCCTGGCGACGCTGGTCGTGAACGCCTTCTTCGTCGGCGCGGAGTTCGCGCTGATCTCCGTCCGGCGCAGCCAGATCGAGCCGTACGCCGAGCAAGGCGACCGGCGGGCCCGCGCCGTGGTGTGGGGCCTGGAACACCTGTCGGCGCTGATGGCGGCGGCGCAACTGGGCATCACCCTCTGCACCCTGGTGCTGGGTGTGGTGGCCGAGCCCGCGATCGCCCACCTGCTGACGCCGCTGTTCGACCTGGTCGGCGTACCGGACGGGCTGACTCACGCGATCTCGTTCGTGGTGGCGCTGGCCCTGGCGACGTACCTGCACATGCTGTTCGGCGAGATGCTGCCGAAGAACGTGGCGCTCTCCGAGCCGGTGCGCACCGCGTTGTTGCTGGGGCCGCCGCTGGTGACCCTGGCGAAGGCCCTCCGGCCGGTGATCTTCGCGATCAACGCCTTCGCGAACGCCCTGCTGCGCCTGCTGCGGGTGGACGTGAAGGACGAGGTCGCGGCGACCTTCTCGGACGACGAGCTCGCCCGGATGGTCAAGGACTCCAGTGCCGCCGGACTGATCGACGGCCGCGCGAGCGAGCGGCTGCACGATGCCCTGGAGCTGGGCCGTCGTCCGGTCACCGATGTGGTACTGCCGTCGGACCGGGTCGTCCCGGCGCGCGAGGGCATCTCCGCGGCGGGTCTGGAACGGTTGTCGGCCGAGTCCGGCTACTCCCGCTTCCCCGTGATCGACGCGGAGCACAGGATCCTCGGCTACCTGCACGTCAAGGACGCGCTGGACGTGGCCGAGCGGGACGAACCGTTCCCGCTGTCCGAGCTGCGCCCGATCGCCCAGGTGCGGGCGGAGACCCCGCTGGACGACGTGCTGACCGCCATGCGGCGCAGCCGTACCCACCTGGCGGCGGTGCTCGGCCAGGACGGCGTCATGACGGGCCTGGTCACGATGGAGGACGTGCTGCGCGAGCTGTTCGGCAGGCCGGCGTCCGCGTGACCGGCTCCTGAATCCCGTGTCCCGGGATCCCGGGCCCCGCGGCGGCCCCCGACCGTGCGGGGCCGGGCTACCGCGCGGTAGCATCGCTCCCGCCATGGAGATGAATGCGTCCTACACCAGTTTTGTCGCGATCGGTGACTCCTTCACCGAGGGCATGTCCGATCTGCTCCCGGACGGCTCCTACCGGGGCTGGGCCGATCTGCTCGCCGCACGCCTCGCGACCCGCGAGCCGGACTTCCGCTACGCGAACCTCGCGGTGCGCGGGAAGCTGATCGGCCAGATCGCCGGGGAGCAGGTGCCCGTGGCGGCCGCGATGGGCGCCGACGTGGTGACGCTCGTGGGCGGCCTGAACGACGCGCTGCGACCCAAGGTCGACATGGGCCGGGTACGGGGGCACCTGGAAGAGGCCGTGGAACTGCTGGCCCCTTCCTGCAAGACGCTGGTCCTGATGCGTTCGCCGGGGCGCAACGGGCCGGTGATGGATCGTTTCCGCCCCCGCATGGAGGAGCTCTTCACCATCCTCGACGAGCTCGCCACGCGGCACGACGCGCTGCTCGTGGACCTGTACGGGGCGCCCGTGCTCGCGGACCCGCGCATGTGGGACGTCGACCGGCTGCACCTCACGGCCGAGGGGCACCGCCGGGTGGCGGAGGCCGTCTGGCAGAGCCTGGGGCTGGCGCCGGAGGACGAGTGGCGGGCCGATCTCGCTCCCTCGGCGGCGCCGACCTGGCCCGCGCGCAGGACCGAGGACCTCCGCTTCGCCCGGCAGCACCTGCTGCCCTGGATCGGGCGCCGGCTGACCGGCCGCTCGTCGGGCGACGGACGGGCGGCGAAGCGCGCAGAGCTGCTGCCGTACACGCCTTCGGCCACGGATCGGCTCTCGTAGCAAGGCACAATCCGAGGCGGGTCCCCTACCTGCGTAAACGCACAGCGGCGGCCCAAGTAGAATCACTCCACGTGACAGCCAAGCCCCGCATCCCCAATGTCCTGGCCGGCCGCTACGCCTCCGCGGAGCTCGCCGTCCTGTGGTCCCCCGAGTACAAGGTGACGCTGGAGCGGCGGCTGTGGCTCGCCGTGCTGCGCGCCCAGAAGGACCTCGGTATCGAGGTTCCGGACGCCGCCCTCGCCGACTACGAGCGCGTCCTGGAGACGGTCGACCTCGCCTCCATCGCCGAGCGCGAGAAGGTCACCCGGCATGACGTGAAGGCCCGCATCGAGGAGTTCAACGCCCTCGCCGGGCACGAGCACGTCCACAAGGGCATGACCTCCCGCGACCTCACCGAGAACGTCGAGCAGCTCCAGATCCGGCTCTCGCTGGAACTGTCCCGGGACCGCACGGTCGCCGTCCTCGCCCGCCTCGCCAAGCTGGCCGCGGAGCACGCCGAGCTGGTCATGGCCGGCCGCTCCCACAACGTCGCCGCACAGGCCACCACCCTGGGCAAGCGCTTCGCCACCGCGGCCGACGAACTGCTGGTCGCCTACGACCGCCTGGAGAACCTGCTGGAGCGCTACCCGCTCCGCGGGATCAAGGGCCCGGTCGGCACCTCCCAGGACATGCTGGACCTGCTCGGCGGCGACACCGCGAAGCTCGCCGACCTGGAGCAGCGCATCGCCGCCCACCTCGGCTTCGCCCAGGCCTTCACCTCCGTCGGCCAGGTCTACCCGCGCTCGCTCGACTACGACGTGGTCACCGCCCTGGTGCAGCTGGCCGCCGCCCCGTCCTCGATCGCCAAGACCATCCGGCTGATGGCCGGCCACGAGCTGGTGACCGAGGGCTTCAAGCCCGGCCAGGTCGGCTCCTCCGCGATGCCGCACAAGATGAACACCCGCTCCTGCGAGCGCGTGAACGGCCTGATGGTCATCCTGCGCGGCTACGCCTCGATGACCGGCGAGCTGGCCGGCGACCAGTGGAACGAGGGCGACGTCTCCTGCTCCGTCGTCCGCCGCGTGGCCCTGCCGGACGCGTTCTTCGCGTTCGACGGTCTGCTGGAGACCTTCCTGACCGTCCTCGACGAGTTCGGCGCCTTCCCGGCGGTCGTCGCCCGTGAACTCGACCGCTACCTGCCCTTCCTCGCCACCACCAAGGTGCTCATGGGCGCGGTGCGGGCCGGAGTGGGCCGCGAGGCCGCCCACGAGGTCATCAAGGAGCACGCGGTCGCCTCCGCCCTCGCCATGCGCGAGCAGGGCGCCGAGCGCAACGAACTGCTGGACAAGCTGGCCGCCGACGAGCGGATGCCGCTGGACCGCGCTCAGCTCGACGCCCTGATGGCCGACAAGCTGTCCTTCACGGGTGCGGCCGGCGACCAGGTCGCGACGGTGGTCTCCCGTATCGAGGCCATCTCCAAGCAGCACCCGGAGGCCGCCGGGTACGCGCCGGGGTCGATCCTCTGACCCCCGACGAACTGGCCGCCGCCCGCGACCGCGTCCTCCCGGACGTGGTCGCGGGCGGTCTGCGTGTGCTCTTCTGCGGGATCAACCCGGGTCTCCTCTCCGCCGCCACGGGCCACCACTTCGCCCGCGCCAGCAACCGGTTCTGGCCGGTCCTGCACCTGTCGGGCTTCACCCCGCGCCGGCTGGCCCCCGCCGAACAGGAAGAGCTGCTGACGTACCGGCTCGGCATCACGAACGTGGTGGCCCGCGCCACGGCCCGTGCCGACGAGCTGGACGCCGAGGAGTTCCGTGAGGGCGGTCGGATCCTGACGGCCAAGGTGGAGCTGCTGCGTCCGCAGTGGCTGGCCGTTGTCGGTGTGACCGCCTACCGCACGGCCTTCGGCGAGAGGAAGGCCCAGATCGGCCCCCAGGACCGAACCATCGGCGCCACCCGCATCTGGGCCCTGCCCAACCCCAGCGGCCTCAACGCCCACTGGACCGCCGAGTCCATGGCCCAGGAGTACGCCCGCCTCCGCACCGCCGCCGAGACCCCCTGACCGAACCTCGCCCGCGCCCGGTCCGTCCGGGTCCGGGTCCGGGTCCGGGTCCGGGTCCGGGTCCGGGTCCGGGTCCGGGTCCGGGTCCGGGTCCGGGTCCGGGTCCGGGTCCGGCAGCGATGGTGCATCGGCCCGGGCAGGGGTAGGCAGGCAGGGCATCCCCGGGGCCCGCTCCCCCGCCGATTCCCGCTACCCGGTCGCCGGTAGCCGGGTCCTCGATGGGCCGGCGTCGGCGAGCGGCCTCCCGCGCGTCGCCTCTACGGCGGGTCGATCACGGTGACCGCGGCCATCAGCCTGAAGGGGTCCTCGGTCGCCCTGCGGGCCACGTAGACCACGAGCCACTGGTCGCCGGCCCGCCAGAGGTGAACGTGGTCGGCGTTGTCGGCGAGCGCGTCCCACGGCTCCGGTATCGCCTCCCCGTCGAGACCGCGCTGCATCACCCCGTCCAGAGTGAACACCTGCGGTGCCCCCCAGCGACCGGTCAAGGCCTGTACCAGCGCGCCGTACTCGGCACTGATCTGGTCCGCCTCCTCGATCCGGGCCGATCCATCGTCTTCCCAGAAGTCCCGGGTCTCCACGAGTTGGACCAGATGATGGCCCGGGCCACTGCCGTGCCTGTCGAACCGGACCGGATCGGTGGGAAAGGTCTGTCCCCGGAGCCGGTCGATCGTGTCGAGATGCTCTGCCGTGGTCATGCCGTCAGTATCCCGGGCACCACTGACAACTGGCCCGACGTCATGCCGCCCGACGGCTCACCGCCAGCCAGCCTCCGGCCAGCGCCGGCAGGGACCACAGCGCGGCCACCCCCAGGCCGGTCCAGGGACCGAGCGGACCGTCCGTGGCGGCTCGCATGACCAGCTGACCGGCACGGTCCGGCATGAACTGCCCCGCTCCTCCCGCGACCTGACCGACCACGAAGGGCAGGATCAGCAGGAAGGGTATGAGCAGGCTCATCACGAGCGTGCCGCTGCGCACCAGTGCGGTCAGGCCGGCCGCGAGAAGGGCCATGAGTGTCAGGTAGACCCCGCTCCCGAACACGGCCCTCAGCGCGCCCGGGTCGTCCAGGCCCAACGCGTACTTCCCCATGAAGGCCTGTCCGGCGAGGAAGGTGACGACGCCGGTGATCTGGCCGATCAGAAATGCCAGTCCGGTGATCATCGCCACCTTGGCGAGGTACAGCCGGGTCCGGTTGGGCACCGCCGTGAGCGAGACCCTCAGGGCACCGTCCCGGAACTCCCCGGCGAAAGCCGTCGTCCCGAAGGCAACGGCCGCTATCTGACCGAAGTTGACACCGTAGAAGGCTCCGAGAAGTCGGTCGTCGCCCAGGGCTCCTTCCTCGGCCGTCCCGATCGCGGCGGCAGTGAGCACCGTGATGCCGGCGGTGACGAGGAAGACCGCGGTCAGCGAACCCATCGCCGCGCGGGAGGAACGTATCTTGATCCATTCCGAGTGCAGGACGGGGATGTTGGGCAGGGCGGCGGCGGTCATGACATGGACTCCGATCTCCTTCAGGGATGGCACTGGGTGGGGGCCGGTCTCAGGCGGGGAACGTCGAGAACTGGGCGCGTGTGGCGGTGAGCTCCAGATAGGCCTGTTCCAGGGAGGCTCGCTCGTCGATGAGTTCGAGCAGGGGTATCCCCTCGCGGGCGGCGAGGCTCCCGATCTGCTCGGCACGTATGCCGTCCACGGTCCAGTGCCCGTCTTCGGAGATGACCGGCTCGACCCCCTCGCGGGCCAGCACCGCTCGCAGCCGATCGGGAGCGGAAGTCCGCAGTCTCGCCCTGGGGGTGCTGCGGGAGTCGATGAAGTCCTTCATCGAGAGGTCGGCCAACAACGCGCCCTGCCCGACGACGACCAGATGGTCGACGAACGAGGCGGTCTCGGCCATGAGGTGGCTGGAGACCAGGACGGTGCGTCCCTCTGCGGCGAGAGAGCGCATCAGCCCTCGGATCCAGATGATGCCCTCCGGGTCGAGGCCGTTGGTCGGCTCGTCGAGCAGGAGAACCCCCGGATCGCCCAGCAGCGCGGCGGCCACACCCAGTCGCTGGCGCATGCCCAGGGAGAAGGTCCTGACCCGCTGCCGGGCCACCGAGGCGATCCCGGCCCGCTCCAGCACCGTGTCCACCCGCGCCGCCGAGATGCCGTTGCTGACGGCGAGCGCGAGGAGGTGGTCCCGGGCGGTGCGTCCTGCGTGGGCCGCCTGCGGGTCCAGCAAAGCGCCCACCCGGCGCAGCGGGTCTCGAAGGTCGGCGAACCGGAGCCCGCCGATGGTGGCGTTGCCCACCGTGGGCCGGTCGAGCCCGAGCAGCAGGCGCATGGTCGTTGACTTACCGGCTCCGTTGGGGCCCAGGAAGCCGGTGACCCGGCCGGGCAGGACATCGAAGGTGAGGTGGTCGACGACCCGTGTGGAGCCGTAGTCCTTGGTCAGTTCGCAGATCTCGATGCGGTTCGGTTCACGGTTCATGCCTCAAGATTCCCCGCCGCCCCCCCACCGCTTCCTCCCCCAAGCGAGGGTGGCGGCTCCCCCACGTGGGGGAGCCGGGGCCCACCTTCCCGCTGTCACGATGGAGGCATGTACCGACTGCTCCGAGCACCGCTTCGACCGGTGACCTACTCCCGTTGGCTGCATCTGTGCGTACCGCTGCTTCTGCTCGCCATCTGGATGTTCGTGAACCCCCGTTGGCCGTGGATGCCTTTGTTGATCGTCATACCGTTCGGGTTCGTGCCGTGGGTGAGGCTGGCCGAGGGACTGCAGGCCCAGTTCCTGCTGACCCCTCATGACCGCGGCTCCCCCGACGGCGTCATCGGTACCGCGCCGTCGGCACGGTGGGGAGACCGGTGGCGGACCCTGTTGTGGCTGGAGATACGTCTGGTGGTCGCCGGCGTCGCCATGTTCGCGACCGTCGTGCTTCCGGTGATGACGGTCGAGTTGATCGCGATCGCGCTCGGACAGCAGGTGACCGCGGATCCGGCTGTGCCGTTCACCCCGACGCGCTGGGTGGCCGCGCTGCTCGCCCCGGTGCCGTTGGTCGTACTCCTCGTCGTCGTGGTGATGCTCGGCGAGATGATCACCTCGATCGCCCGTCGTTTGCTGGGGCCTTCGGCGACCGAACGTCTCTCCGCGTTGGAGGCCCGGACCGAGCAGCTGTTGGAACGGACCCGCATCGCGAGGGAACTGCACGACTCCATCGGCCACGCCCTGACCGTGGCGGTCATGCAGGCGGGAGCGGCGCGGGCAGCCGGCGACCCCGACTTCACCGACCGGGCCCTCCACGCGATCGAGGAGACGGGCCGAGCCGCGCTGGAGGATCTGGAGCGGGTGCTCCTGGTGTTGCGCGAGTCGGCCCAGCCGCCCTCCCAGCGGCCGACGTTGGCGGAGGCGGACCGCCTGCTGGAGTCGGCCCGGGCCTCGGGAGCGGTGGTGGACGCCCGGCTGACGGGGTCACTGGAGAAGCTGCCCGGTCCGGTCACCCGGGAGGGGTACCGGATTCTGCAGGAGGCACTGACGAATGTGCTGCGGCATTGCGGTCCGGTGCCCGTCCGGGTGCGGGTCGAGATGACCACCGGCCGGCTGGACCTGGAAGTGACGAACCCGCTGTCGGAGCGGCCCACCTTCATGCCGGGTGGCGGGAGCGGGCTGCGTGGGATGCGGGAGCGGGCCGCACTCCTCGGCGGGGAAGCCGAGACCGGTCCGTACGAGGGCGGTTGGAGAGTGTTCGCCCGGCTTCCGCTGGACCGAATACGCTGATCGAATGCCGGTCACCGTACTGCTCGTCGATGACGAGCCCCTGGTGCGCGCGGGGTTGCGCGCCGTCCTGGAAGCACAGCCCGACATCACCGTGGTGGGAGAGGCGGCCGACGGAGCATCCGTGGTTCCGCTCGTCCGACAGCTGCGACCGGACGTGGTGGCGATGGACGTGCGAATGCCGCTGCTGGACGGGATCGAGGCGACGCGGGCGGTTCTCCGGTCCGTGGACTCACCGCCGAAGATCCTCGTGGTCACGACGTTCGAGAACGACGAGTACGTCTACCAGGCTCTGCGGGCCGGAGCTGACGGCTTCCTCCTGAAACGGGCCCGACCCTCGGAGATCGTGCACGCGGTCCGGCTCGTCGCGGAGGGCGAGACGCTGCTCTTCCCGGCCGCCGTGCGAGCGCTGGCGGCGGAGTACGGAAACCACAAGGCGCGGGCGGTGTTGGAACGGGCCGCACTGACCGAGCGAGAGGAGGCGGTACTCCGACTGATGGCCCGCGGCTTGACCAATGTGGAGATCGCGGCCGAGCTGATCATCGGCACGGAGACCGTGAAGTCCCACGTCAGTGCGATCTTGGCGAAGCTGGGCGCACGCGACCGGACCCAGGCGGTCATCACTGCCTACGAGTCCGGATTCGTCGCCCCGGCCTGAGGGGAGGGGCTGATTCCGGCCGATGGGGGGCCGCTTCTCGCCGTTGCGGCGGGTGCGCAGTACGATCCGGCTGACAGGGCCGCTAGCTGGGAGGACACACGTTGGGGCAGCTGACCGGCGGGGACCCCTCTCTGCTCCGACGGATCAATTCGGCCGTGGTGCTGCGGGCCCTGCGCGCGGCCGAATCGCCGACCCTCACCGACCTCACACGGGTCACCGGGCTCTCCCGGCCGACCGTTGAAGGAGTGGTGGAGGGTTTGATCGGCACGGGGCTCGTGGTGGAGGCCGAAGCCGAGGAGGGCGCACGGCGACAGGGTCGGCCGGCCAGGCGCTTCCGCTTCCGGACCGAGGCGGGACACCTGCTCGGCATCGAGATCGGCTCGCACCGGATCGCCGTCCTGCTGTCCGGCCTCGACGGGCGGGTGATCGGCGCGGGCACGAAGGAGGTCGCCGAGTCCGCGTCGGCGGACGAGCGGCTGGAACGCGTCCGGTCGGCGGTGGCCGATCTGCTGCGCCGCTCCTGTGTGCCACGGGACTCCTTGCGGGCCGTCGGTGTGGGCAGTCCCGGAATCGTGGAGGCGGACGGGACGGTTCGCCTCGGGACCGCCCTGCCGGGATGGACCGGGTTGCCGCTCGGCGAGAGGTTGAGGCGCTCGTTCCGCTGTCCGGTGCAGGTGGAGAACGATGCCAACGCCGCGGCTGTCGCCGAGCACTGGAAGGGCGCGGCGCGGGACACCGACGACATGGTGTTCGTGATGGCGGGCCTCAGCCCCGGCGCCGGTTCGCTGATCGGCGGCCGACTGCACCGCGGCTACGGCGGAGCCGCCGGCGAGATCGGCGCCCTGCACCTCCTGGGGCGCGAGGTCACCCCGGAGAAGCTGCTGTCGACCACCGGCGAACCGCTGCACCCGCTGGACGAGCCGGCCGTGGCCGAGGTGTTCGCGATGGCCAGGCGGGGAGACGCCCGGGCGGTCGCCGCCGTGGAACGGTTCCTCCAGCGACTGGTGCACGACGTTGCCGCATTGGTCCTGGCGATGGATCCGGAACTGGTGGTGGTGGGCGGTTGGGCTGCCGGGCTGGACGGGGTCCTGGAACCCTTGCGCCGGGAGTTGGAGCGGTACTGCCTGCGCCCGCCTCGGGTGGAGCAGTCGCTGCTCGGTGAGGCGGCGGTGGCCACCGGGGCGCTACGGCTGGCCTTGGACCACGTCGAGGAGGAGCTTTTCGCGGTGGAGAAGACGGTGACGGCCCGGCGCCGCTGACGCCGGTGCCGTCGACTCCTGCGCCGCCATGATCCGCCCCGAGCCCTTGTGGGGCTCCCCCGCGTTCCGGGCCGAGCGCGTGGTAAGGCGCTCCCGGCCCCCTGGCGGCGTCCAGGCCTGTGACGACCATGCAGCGGCAGCACGGCCCTGCGGCGGCTGTCGGCTCCCTGGCAGCGGCGCGGCCTGCTCTCCCCGGGCCCCGGCCCGGTCCGCCCACTCGCCCGGCTGCCCGGCCAGGCAGGGTCCGACGGGTGCACCCTCGACATCCCGGGGAGGCGGAGGCGCCCGGAACCCCACCGCTGCCACCGCTTCGGCCGACACCGCTCCCCCGCAGCCACCCATGCCCCGGCGCGGGAAACCCTGCCGGAATGGCGCCGGGGAAGGCGTCCGAGACACGGCGACGGTCCGGCCACGCAGGGCCCTCCCGGGGCATGCGCGACAGCGCCTCGGCCATCCTGGGGATACCGAGGCCCCGGAACCCGAACGCAGCCGGCACCGCAGCCACCCGTGCCCCGCCGCCCCCAGCCCCAGCCCCCGCCAGACCTGCGCCGGCGGAGACCGCACCCGAGACACGACAACGGCCCGGCGCACAGGGCGTCGGGCCGATGTCGTGTCGTCATGCGTCGTGGTCGTCATGCGTCGAACGCCACGCGTCACGCGCCACGCGGGGCACCTCACCGGCTCGGGAGCGTCACGCCGCCTCGGCGGCGGACCGGGCGCCCCCGTGACGGCCCCACCGTCCCGGGAGGCAGTCCCGGGAGGAGCGCCGCAGGTCAGGACGCACCGCAGGCCAGAACGCGCCGCCGGTCAGGACGCGGCGCGGGTTTCGGTGATCTCGACTCCCGAGTCGCCGAAGGTGAGGCGGCAGGTGTCGGCGCGGTAGGTGGCCACCGCGACGGCGGCCGTCCCGGCGGTGGTGATGTAGCGCGTGGTCACGAGCAGCACGGGGGCGCCGGGCAGCCGGTCGAGTTCCTTGGCGTCGTCGGCGCGGGCGGAGCCGAGCTCCACGGAGCGGTCCTGGCCGTCGAGCACGAGTCGCTGGAGTTCCCGCATCACGGCGCGGGCGCGGGCGGGGCCGGCCGGGGCGTCGATGGCGGAGAGTCCGGGCACGGACTGGGCCGGCACGTACAGCAGCTCGGCGGCGAGGGCCTGGCCCTGGGTGACCCGGGTCCGGCGCACGATGTGCACGGGCTGGTCGGCGGGGAAGTCGGGACCGAGGAGCTTCAGTACGGCGGCCGGCGGCACGGCCTCGACGGCGTCCGTGGCTTCCCAGCCGTCGCCGCTCTCGCCGGGCCAGCTGTGGCCGGTGTCGCCGACGGCGACGCCGACGCGCGGCGGGGCGACGGTGGTGCCGACGCCGCGCCGGCGCTGGAGGCGGCCTTCGAGTTCGAGCTGTTCGAGGGCCTGCCGCAGGGTGGCGCGGGCGACGCCGAAGCGTGCGGCGAGTTCGCGCTCGTTGGGGAGGATCTCGCCGACGGCGAAGTCCCGGTCGAGTGCTTCGCTGAGGACGGTCTTCAGGTGCCAGTACTTCGGCTCCGGCACCGATTCGAGCTGCGTGGTCCCCACCCTGACTCCTCCTGCAATCGATGCAATCGCCGTGTCCCAGCGGCAGTTCCGCACCGCAGTTCCGCGCCCTTGTTTATTAAAGGTTCCTGCACTATCCCTGCGACGATAGGACGGCGCACCACCTTGGTCAAGACCAATCCTCGCCGCTTTGTCGGGCAGATCGGGCATATGTAGCAACCCGTTCACGGGATGTTCGCGCTCCCGGATCCCGACCGCGCCGGCGACCCTCGCGACCCCGCGTGTTCGGGGGATTCCAACGCCCGATCCCCGGCGGGGACTTGCCGGCGGAAGCTACTGAGCGGTAGTCATTACTGACAGCCTGTCTCACACGCGTCCAGCCCGACGAGGAGCAGCATGACCGCCACGGTCTCGTTCACGATCGATTCGCCGCTCGGCCCCCGCCCCGCCACCGTCACCTACGAGCGCAAGGGCGCCGGCGAGCCGCTCCTCCTGCTCCACGGCATCGGCCACCACCTCCAGGCCTGGCACCCGGTGATCGACATCCTGGCCGCCGAGCACGAGGTCATCGCCGTCGACCTGCCGGGCTTCGGCGCCTCCGATCCCCTGCCCGCGGGCGTCCCCTACGACCTGGCCACCGTCGCGCCGGCCCTCGGCTCCCTCTGCGCGGCGCTGGGCGTGGAGCGTCCGCACGTCGCGGGGAACTCCCTCGGCGGGCTGCTCGCGCTCGAAATGGCGCGCACGCACCTCGTACGGTCGGTGACCGCCCTGTCCCCCGCCGGCTTCTGGTCGCAGGCCGAGCGCCGGTACGCCTTCGCGGCCCTGCGCTCGATGCGCGTCGGCGCGAGGGCGCTGCCGCGACCCACGCTGGAGCGGCTCTCGCGCACCGGCGCCGGGCGGGCCGCGCTGACCGGGACCATCTACGCCCGCCCGGCGCGGCGTGCCCCCGAGGCCGTGGTGGCCGAGACCCTCGCCCTGCGCGACGCCACCGGCTTCGAGAAGACCCTGGCGGCGGGCGGGTCCGTGTTCTTCACCGACGACGTGCCGGGCCTGCCGGTCACCATCGCCTGGGGCGGCAACGACCGGCTCCTCCTGCGCCGGCAGGGCGTGCGCGCCAAGCGCGTCATCCCCGGCGCCCGGCTGGTCCGGCTCCCGGGCTGTGGGCACGTTCCGATGAACGACGACCCCGCCCTCGTCTCCCGGGTCATCCTCGACACGGCACGCCAGGCGTCGAGCGGTGCACCGGGCCCGACACCGGACGCCGCGGCGTGGAGCGGGGCGCAGCGGGGCGGCGCTCAGCGGGGCGGGGAGGCACAGCAGGCCGTGTGAGCGGCCGGCGGCTGTTCATCCGCGGTTCGCGTGGGCGACGCGGCCGGGCCGGTGTGCGGCGACACACTGGTCCGGCCCGCCCCCGCCGGCCCCTGGAGACGCACCGATGGCACCTCTGCCGCACACCCGACGTTCCCTGCTCGGCAGTTCGCTCGCCGTTCCGGCCGGGCTCGTCCTGTCCGGCGCCTTCGCCGCGCCGGCGTTCGCCGCCCCGCGCCGGGCTCCCGCGCTCGTCCTCTCCGGCCGTCCGAACGCCCTGTGGGGCACCCAGTCCGGCGAGATCACCGCCCATTCGGCCACCGTCTGGACGCGCTCCGACCGCCCCGCGCGGATGTACGTCGAGACCTCCCCGAGCGAGTCGTTCCGGTACGGCGTGCGCCGCCACGGTGGCGCGTTCCTCAGTCCGGCCACCGACTTCACCGGCACCGTCACCCTGCGCGATCTGCCGCCCGGCCGGCAGATCCACTACCGGATCGTGCTCGCGGACCCCGCCGACCCCCGTCGGACCGGCGAGCCGGTGCGCGGCGCGTTCCGCACCACGCCGGTGTCTCGCCGCCACGACGTGCGCTTTCTGTGGTCCGGTGACCTCGCGGGGCAGGGCTGGGGCATCAATCCCGAGGTCGGCGGGTACCGCGTCTTCGAGGAGATGCGGCTGCGGGACCCCGACTTCTTCCTCTTCAGCGGCGACACGATCTACGCCGACGGCCCTCTCCAGGCCGCCGTGCCCCGGCCCGACGGGACGATCTGGCGCAACGTCACCAGCGAGGAGAAGTCGAAAGTCGCGGAGACTCTGGCGGAGTTCCGCGGGAACTTCCGCTACAACCTGCTCGACCGCAACCTCCGTGACTTCAACGCCCAGGTCCCGGTGCTGGTCCAGTGGGACGACCACGAGGTGCGCAACAACTGGTATCCAGGGCAGCGGATCGAGGATCCCCGGTACACCGTCAAGGACGTCGACACCCTCGCCGTTCGGGCCCGTCAGGCCTTCGGGGAGTACTTCCCGGTGAGCGATCTGCGCGGTGGCGGCGCCGAGGGGCGGATGTACCGGGTGATGCGGCACGGCCCGCTGCTGGACGTGTTCGTCCTCGACATGCGGACCTACCGGAACCCCAATTCCCCCGACACCCAGACCGTCGACCCGATCGGCATCCTCGGTCCGGAACAGCTGGGCTGGCTCAAGCGCGAGCTGTCGCGCTCGCGGGCGACGTGGAAGGTGATCGCCGCGGACATGCCGCTGGGCATCGTCGTGGCCGACGGGGCCACCGACTTCGAGGCGGTCGCCCAGGGCGATCCGGGTGCTCCGCTCGGCAGGGAGCTCCAGATCGCCGAACTCCTGCGCCACATCAAGCACCAACGCATCACGGGCACCGTCTGGCTCACGGCCGACGTCCACTACACGGCCGCCAACCACTACGCGCCCGAGCGGGCCGCCTTCACGGACTTCGCGCCGTTCTGGGAGTTCGTCTCCGGCCCGATCGGCGCGGGCGCCTTCCCGGCGGGCCGCCTCGACGCGACCTTCGGGGCCCGGACCGCATACGTCCAGTCGGCCTCGGTGGCCAACATGTCCCCCGCCGAGAACCCGCCGTACTACGGCGAGGTCGACATCGAGGGGGACAGTGGGGAGCTCACCGTGCGCCTGCGGCAGCAGGGAGGTCGGGTGCTCTTCACCAGGACGCTCCGACCGGGGCGCGTGGGGCAGTCGTGACCTCGCCGGAAACACCGGCCGAAACACCTCGAAACATGGCAGACCGAGCGGATCGACACTTAACCAGTCGGTCACAGATCGTTCGTGATCACGCAACACCCCTGCGCCACAGTGGTGTGCATGACTGACCGTAATGTTGCCTCCGCCCAGCGTCCCCACCGCCACCACTGGCGCCGTGACGTCGTCGAACTCGCCGCCCTCTTCTGCGCCGTAGCGGTCGCCGACGGCATCGCCAATCTCGTGGTGCACGGCCCCAGGGGCCCGATCCTGCTGGTCGCCTCGGCCATCGCGCTGCTGGTCACGGCCGCCTTCCACACCTGGTGGGCACGCCGGCACAGTCATGCGCCCCCTCCGCGGAGCACCGCGCCCTCCGATCCGGCCGCGGCATCGGCGCCGCGTGCCGCATCCGCCGGGGGGAGCGCCGATTCCCCCGCCGACCCGAAGGCGACGCCCGCCCTGTGGCGGATGCGCACGACGGTGCGTGACGAACCCGGCAGCCTGGCCGCGATCTGCACCGCGCTCGCCCGCAGCGGCGTGGACATCCTGACGCTGCAGACGCATCCCCTCCCCGAGGGCGGCACGGTCGACGAGTTCCTGCTGCGCGCCCCGCAGCGGCTGCCCTCCGCGGACCTGACCCGCGCCATCGCCGGGGCCGGCGGGCACAGCACCTGGATCGAGCGCGCCGACGCCCACGACCTGGTCGACACCCCGACCCGGGTGCTCGGACTGGCCACCCGGACCGCGCTGGACGCCGCCGAGCTGCCGCTCGCCCTGCGCCAACTGCTCGGCCGCTGCACGATCCACTCGATCCCCGCGACCACGCTCTCCGGCCGCCCCAACGCCGGCGCGGACGCCCCCGTCGAGGGGGTCCTTGAGGCCACGGTGATGCGGCTGCGCGACCCCTCGGGCGGTGCGATCACCGTGGAGCGCCCGTACCTGCCCTTCACCCCGACCGAGTTCGCCCGCGCCCGGGCCCTGGTGGAACTCGACGCCCGGCTCGGGCCGCGCGTCCCGCGCAGCCAGGACGTGTTGACGCTGCCCGAGGGCAACGAGATCACCGTGCGGCGGGCCGACGGCTCCGACCTGTCCGCCGCCCGCGCGATGCACGACCGGTGCTCCGAGCGCACGCTGGGCCTGCGCTACCACGGCCCGATCGGCGACGCCGATCGCTACCTCGGCCACCTACTGAGCCCCCGGTTCGGTCGCACGCTGGCCGCGACCACCGCCTCCGGCAAGCTCGTCGCCCTCGGCCACCTGCTGTGGGACGGCGACGAGACCGAGGTGGCGCTGCTGATCGAGGACGACTGGCAGCGCCGCGGCATCGGCTCCGAACTGCTGCGCCGCCTGCTGTCGATGGCCGTGGACGCCGGCTGCGACAGCGTGTACGCCGTCACCCAGGCCTCCAACACCGGCATGGTCGCGGCCATGCGCGGCCTCGGGCTGCCCCTCGACTACCAGATCGAGGAGGGCACCCTGGTGATCACGGCCCGGCTGGACGCCGCCCGCGTCGGCTCCCGGCCGCCCCACGAGGCCCCGCGCGAGCAGCACGCGTACGAGACCCGGCGGCTCCAGGGCTGACGCCGCGCGATGCCGAGGGCCGTTCGCCGTGTGCGGGCGGCCCTCGGTCGCGTACGGACCTCCCGGGAAGCCCTCGGGCCGAGAGGTCCGCAGGCCGTGAGCGAACTCCGATGACGGGAGGGCGTCTCACATACGAGGATGGCCGTATGTCAGAGACCCTCCACAGTGACCGTGCCCATCGGCTGCCCCGCCAGGTCGCCGACGCGTACGTCGACGACCTCATCGCCATCGACCCGATCACCGGTACCTACCTCGGCGTCGCCGAGAGTTCCCGCCGGCTCCCGGACTTCTCCCCGGCCGGTCGCGCGGCCGTCGCCGAGCTGGCCCGCACCACCCTCGACCGGCTCGACGCCGCCGAGCGGCTGCCCGGCGCCGACACCGACGCAGAGCGCCGCTGCGCGCGCCTGCTGCGCGAGCGCCTCATCGCGGAACTCGGGGTGTACGAGGCCGACGAGGACCTCCGCGCGGTCAGCAACCTCCACTCCCCTGCGCATTCGGTCCGGGAGATCTTCACCCTGACCCCCGCCGACACGGCGGAGGACTGGGCGGCGATCGCCGAGCGGCTGCGGGCGGTCCCGGCCGCCTTCGCCGGCTACCGCGAGAGCCTGCAACTGGGCTTGGACCGGGGCCTGTACGGCGGCCCGCGCCCCACCGCCACCTTCGTCGGCCAGCTCACCACCTGGGCCGGTCAGGGCGGCGACGGCGACCGCGACTTCTTCGGGAAGTTCGCGGCGGACGGCCCGGACTCCCTGCGCGCCGAGCTGGACGAGGCGGCCGCGTCCGCCACGACGGCCGTCGTCGAGCTGCGCGACTGGATGAGCGAGGTGTACGCCCCGGCCGTCGCGGACGCCCCGGACACCGTCGGCCGCGAGCGCTACGCGCGCTGGTCCCGGTACTTCAACGGCACGGACCTGGACCTGGACGAGGCCTACGCCTACGGCTGGTCGGAGTACCACCGGCTGCTCGCCGAGATGAAGGCCGAGGCGGACAAGATCCTTCCGGGTTCGAACCCGTGGGACGCGCTGCGGCACCTGGACGAGCACGGCACGCACATCGAGGGCGTCGACGAGGTGCGTGCCTGGTTGCAGGGTCTGATGGACGAGGCCATCGAGAACCTCGACGGCACCCACTTCGAACTCGCCGAGCGGGTCAAGAAGGTGGAGTCGATGATCGCCCCGCCGGGCGGCGCGGCGGCCCCGTACTACACCAACCCGTCGGAGGACTTCTCCCGCCCGGGGCGCACCTGGTTGCCGACGATGGGCCAGACCCGCTTCCCGGTGTACGACCTGGTCTCGACCTGGTATCACGAGGGCGTTCCGGGTCACCACCTCCAGTTGGCGCAGTGGACGCACGTCGCGGACCAGCTCTCCCGCTACCAGGCGAGCGTCGGTCTGGTGAGCGCCAACGCCGAGGGCTGGGCCCTGTACGCCGAGCGTCTGATGGACGAACTCGGGTACCTGAAGGACGCCGAGCAGCGGTTGGGCTACCTGGACTGCCAGATGATGCGCGCCGCGCGCGTCATCGTGGACATCGGCATGCACCTGGAGTTGGACATCCCGGCGGACTCGCCGTTCCACCCGGGCGAGCGGTGGACGGTGGAGCTGGCGCAGGAGTTCTTCGGCCTGCACAGCGGCCGGCCCGGCGACTTCGTCGAGAGCGAGCTGACCCGCTACCTGTCGATGCCGGGCCAGGCCATCGGTTATAAGCTGGGCGAGCGCGCCTGGCTGCTGGGCCGGGACAACGCCCGCGCCGCGCACGGCGAGTCCTTCGACCTGAAGGCGTGGCACATGGCGGCGCTGTCGCAGGGTTCGCTGGGGCTGGACGACCTGGTGGACGAGCTCTCGAAGCTCTGATCCCGGCCGCGGTCCACGGATGACGGCGGGCCGCTCACCCCTGCGCGGGTGAGCGGCCCGTCGTCGTGTCGGCGCGTACGGGCGAGGTCAGCAGCCGCAGTCGTCGGAGTCCGTGGGCGCGGTCAGCGGGTCGGCCTCGGCGCGCCGCCGGTTCCCCTCCCAGGTCTCGACCTCGAAGCCCTCGCGGATCCAGTACTCGATGCCGCCGAGCATCTCCTTGACCCGGTAGCCGCGTTCGGCGAGCGCCAGGGCGGACCGGGTGGCTCCGTTGCAGCCGGGGCCCCAGCAGTAGGTGACCACCGGGACGTCCTTGTCCAGGAGCTGGTCGGCCTGCCCGGCAATGAGCGCGGTGGGCAGGTGGATCGCGCCGGGCACGTGCGCCTGGTCCCAGGCCGCGGTGGAGCGGGAGTCGACCAGTTGGAAGCCCGGTGCGACGCCTTCCTCGCGGTGGGCCGTGACCGCGGCGGCGACGTCGGAGACGTCCGCGTGAAAGGCGAGGCTCGCGGCGAAGTAGGCGGCCGCCGCGGCCGGGCTCGCCTGGGGAACCCGGAGCACGGGGTGGGTGGTGGGCGTGGCCTCGGTGTTCCGTGTCGTCGTCATGGTCTGGAATCTATGACCTGCCGATCGGCCTCGGAAGGCGGTTTCCCCGGCCTTCCCCTTGTATCGCCGGGGATTGTCCTGCTACACCTGCGTGATGACCGACTATTCCCCCGACGCCACCGACTGGCGCATCCTGGCCGCCCTGCAAGACAACGGGCGGGCCGGTTTCGCCGAGCTCGCGCGGGCGGTGTCCATGTCCGCGAGCGCCGTCACCGAGCGGGTGCGGCGGCTGGAGGAGGCGGGCGTGATCACCGGGTACACGGCCGTGGTGGACCCGGAGAAGCTGGGCAAATCCGTGCTCGCCCTGGTTCGGCTGCGCTATCCACACGGCAACTACAAGCCGTTCAACGATCTGTTGGAGGCGACACCGGACATCCTGGAGGCCCACCACGTCACGGGCGACGACTGTTTCGTGCTCAAGGTGGCCGCGCGTTCCATGCGGCACCTGGAGGAGATCACCGGCCGGATATCGGGGCTCGGGTCCGTCACCACGAGCATCGTGTACTCGTCCCCGCTGTCGCGGCGGCCCCTCAGCCCCTGAGACCGGCGGTGCGGTGGCGCACCACCGAGCCGCCGCGCTGCTTGACGATCTCCAGCTGGGCCTGGACCCGGGTCCGCAGGTCGGCGACGTGGCTCACGATGCCGACGCTCCGGTCCCGCTCGCGCAGCGAGTCCAGTACGTCGAGGACCTCGTCCAGGGCCTGGTCGTCGAGGCTGCCGAAGCCCTCGTCGATGAACAGGGTGTCGAGGCGCATCCCGCCGGCCTCGTCGGTGACCACGTCGGCCAGCCCGAGGGCGAGCGCGAGCGAGGCGAAGAAGGTCTCGCCGCCGGACAGGGTGGCGGTGTCCCGCTCGATGCCGGTCCAGGCGTCCACCACGTGGAGCCCCAGGCCGGAGCGGCCCCGGCCGCTCGCCTTCGCGTCGGAGTGGACGAGCGTGTAGCGGCCGCCGGACATGCGCAGCAGCCGCACCGTCGCGGCTGCGGCGACCTGCTCCAGTCGGGCGGCCAGCACGTACGACTCCAGCCGCATCTTGCGCTCGTTGTCGGCGGAGGTGCCCGCGGTGAGTCCGGCGAGCCGGGCCACCCGGTCGTAGGCCTCGCGCAGCGGGCCCAGGGCGCGCAGTTCCTGCTCGGCGTGCCGGGAGAGCCGGTCCAGTTCGGCGCAGCGCACCCGGGCGGCGTCGACGGCGGAGCCGGCCGTACGCAGCCTCGCGGCGGCCGCGTCCGCGTGCGCCTCGGCGGTGTACGGGTCGGCGGGGGGCAGGGACGCCGCGGCGGCGGTCTCGCTCTCGCCGCGGCGGTCGGCGAGCATGGCCTCCTCGGCCTGCCAGGAGTCCAGCCGGTGCTGGAGCGCGGTGCGTTCGTACTCCGGGAGCACGGCGTCGGCCGCCGCGTCGGTGGTGTCGAAGCCGGCCTTGAAGGCGGCGTCGGCGAGCTGGTCGTCGGCTTCCTTCAGGCGGGCGGCGGTGGCCTCGGCGCGGCGCAGCGACGCGGCGGCGCCAGTGACCATCCGGACCCGGTCCTCCAGGATCCGGGCGCGGGCCGCGACACTGGGCGCGTCGCCCCGTACGACGACCAGTTCGGCCTCCAGGGAGGCCTGTTCCCGTTCGAGGGCCTCGCGGCGGGAGGCCCGCGCGGCGGCCCGGCGCTCGGCGTCGAGCCGGTCGGCGCTGCGCGCGGCGTGCTCCTGCTCGGCGCGGGCGAGGCGCTCGCGGGCGGAGTGCAGTCCGGCGGCGTCGGCGTGGGCGGCCGCGTGCCGGGAGCTCAGGTCGGCGCTCCGCGCGAGCAGTTCGGCGGTGGTGGCGTCGCCGGCCGCGGCGGCGGCCTCGGACTCGGCCTCCCGCACGGCGGCCAGTCTCCGCTCGACGGCGGCCCTGCGCTCCTCGGCCTGCTCGAAGCGGGCGTGGGCGGCGTCCTCGGCGGCCCGGTCCACGTGCCCGGGCGCGGGGCGGGCCGGCTCGGGGTGCTCCGCCGATCCGCACACCGTGCAGGGCTCCCCCGCCACCAGCGCCGCGGCGAGTTCGGCGGCGATCCCGCGCAGCCGGGACTCCTTCAGCTCCAGCCAACGCTCCCGGGCGGCGGTGGACTCCTCGCGCACGGCGAGCAGGTCGCCCGAGGCGGCTTCGGCGTCGGCGGCCAGGGCGTCGCGTCGCCGGGCGGCGCTCAGGTGCATCCGGGCGGGCTCCAGGCGGCCCGCGAGCTGTTCGGCGAGCGTGGCGGCCTGTTGGGCGGCGTCGGCGCGGGCGACCAGGGCGGTCCGGGTGGCCTCCCAGCGGGCGAGCCACTCGGCGGATTCCTGGTGTTGCTCGTCGGCGTCCCGGGACTCCCGGTCGAGGGTGGCGCGTTCGCGGCCGATCTCGGCGCTGCGCTGTTCGGCGCGTTGGGCGGCGCCGACCGCGCCGAGTTCCTCGCGCAACCGCTGCTCGACGGTGGCGAGTTGTTCCGTGCCGGCTTCGGCGAGGGCCGGGGGGAGTTCGGCGCGGGCGAGGGATTCCGCGTGGGCGGCGGTCAGGTGGGCGGCGGCCGCGGCCCCGCGCAGTTCCAGGGCGGGGGCGACGAGGGCGCCCCGACGGGCCCGGTCCAGCAGGGCCCGGACCCGCTCCCGTTCGGGTGCGGCCTCGGCGAACAGGGCGGCCCGGCGGGTGGTCTCGGCGTGCCGGCGCTGGAGCCGGTCGAGTTCCCGGGCGTCCTCGGCGGCCCGCCGGGCGGCGGCGTACCGGCTCTCGACGGCGGCGAGCGCGTATTCGGCCACGGTCAGCCGTTCCCGGGCGGCGCACCGTGCGATCGCCGCCCAGGCCCGGATCGCCTCGGCGAGGCCGGGGTCGCCGGGCTGGTGGCGGGGCAGCGGCCAGGCGCGCAGGTCGGCGCCGTCCCCGGCGGCCTGGGCGAGACGTTGCGCGGTGTGGAGGACCTTCTCGTCGCCGGCGCGCACCTTGGCCTCGGCGGCCCGGCGGCGTTCCGCGAGCAGCGTCTCGACGGCGGCGAAGCGGCGGGTGTCGAAGAGCCGCCCGAGCAGCCGGCCGCGAGCCTCGGCGCCGGCCCGCAGGAACTGGGCGAACTCCCCCTGCGGCAGCAGCACCACCTGGCAGAACTGGTCGCGGCTCATGCCGAGGAGTTGTTCGACCTCCTCGCCGATCTCCTGGTGGGAGCGGCTCAGCGCGGTCCAGTTCTCACCGTCGTACTCGCGCAGCCAACTCTGCGCCTTGTCCTTGGTCGTGCCGGTGCCGCGTTTCTTCGGCCGGTCCTGTTCGGGCCGCCGGGTGATCTCCAGGCGGCGGCCGCCCGCGGTGAGTTCGAGGGTGATCTCGGTGGGGGTCTCGGGGGCCGCGTGGTCGCTGCGCAGACTGTTCCCGGGGTTCTGGCGGACACCGGGCACGGAGGCGTAGAGGGCGTAGCAGACCGCGTCGAGGACGGAGGTCTTGCCCGCTCCGGTGGGGCCGTGCAGGAGGAAGACGCCGGCGCCGGACAGGGCGTCGAAGTCGATCTCCTGGGGTTCCGCGAAGGGGCCGAAGGCGGTGACCTTGAGCCGGTGCAGCCTCATCGGGCGGTCTCCTCGTGCCGGGCCTGGGCGCGGACGTCGTCGAAGGCGCCCTGGAGCACGGCCCGTTCGGCCTCGTCGGCGGATCCGCCGCCGCGCACGTGGGCGACGAAGTCCTCGGCGATCTCCTGGTCGCTGCGGCCCTTGAGTCGTTGGGCGTAGGAGATCCCGCCGTCCTCCTCGCGGCCCTCGGGGTCGAAGGCGAGGCTGAGGGTGTGCGGGAAGCGGGCGGCGAGGCGCGCCATGGGGTCCTCGGGCCGGACGCCGTCGGTGAGGGTGGCCTCGATCCAGGAGTCCTCGTGCCTGGTGAGCGCGGAGTCCGCGAGCAGGTCGTCCAGTCGGCCGCGGATCCGGGCGAGGGGGCGCGGGACGGGCGTCTCGATCCGTTCGGCGCTCGTCAGTTGCCCGTGCGCGCCGAGGTCGATCAGCCACATCGTCTTGCGGTGGTCGGCCTCGGAGAAGGAGTAGGCCAGCGGGGAACCCGAGTAGCGGACCCGTTCGTTGATCGTCTGGCAGCCGTGGAGGTGGCCGAGTGCGGCGTAGTCCACCCCGGCGAAGACGTCGGCGGGCACGGCCTCGACCCCTCCGACGGTGATGTCGCGCTCGCTGTCGCTGGCCGTTCCCCCGGTGACGAAGGCGTGGGAGAGGACGATCGAGCGGGTGCCGGGGGTCCGGCCGGCGAGGTCGGCCCGGATCCGGCGCATCGCCGCGCCCAGCACGGCCTCGTGGCTGACCCGGTCCGCCCCCAGGGTGTCCTTCACCAGCGCCGGTTCGAGGTAGGGCAGTCCGTACAGCGCCACGTCCCCGTGGGTGTCCGACAGCACCACGGGTTCGGCGCAGCCGGCCGGGTCGGTCCGCAGGAAGATCCCGGCCCGGTCGATCAGCCCGGCGCCGACACCGAGGCGGCGGGCGGAGTCGTGGTTCCCGGAGATCATCACGGTCGGTACGCCGCGTTCGGCCAGCCGGTGCAGGGCCCGGTCGTACAGCTCGACGGCGGGCAGCGGGGGCACGGCCCGGTCGTAGATGTCGCCGGCGACGAGGACGGCGTCGACCTCGTGCTCCTCGACGGTCGCGACGAGGTGGTCGATGAAGGCGGCCTGGGCTCCGAGCATGTTCACGCGGTGGAAGGAACGTCCGAGGTGCCAGTCGGAGGTGTGCAGGAACTTCACTCGCCGGCCCCGCCGCGCATGCCGTCTCCCCCTGGTCGCCCTCTGGCCCTGTGCCCCCTCTACGCTAACCCGTCACCGGGCCCGCGAAGGACGTGTTCGGGGTGCCCGCACCCCGCCGTCAGGGCGCGTACGTCTCCCCGCCCAGAGTGAGGGTGGCGCTGCCCGCGGTGCTGTCGGCGAGCCAGGCCTCGAAAGCGTGCAGGTCGGCCTCGGGGATCGCGACCTCGATCTCCACCGCGGCCCCGTAGCGCAGGTCGACCACGGTGCGGCCGGTGGAGCGCAGGTCGTTCTGGGTCTTGCCGGCGCGCTGGTGGTCGACGGTGACGGTGGCCAGTCGGTAGCGCCGGCGGGTCACGGTGCCGAGGGCGTCGAGCGCCTCGCCGACGACTCCGCCGTAGGCGCGGATGAGGCCGCCGGCGCCGAGTTTCACGCCGCCGTAGTAGCGGGTGACGACGGCGACCGCGTAGCGGATGTCGCGTCGGGTGAGCATCTGGAGCATGGGGACCCCGGCGGTGCCGCCGGGTTCTCCGTCGTCGCTCGCCTTCTGGACGGAGGAGTCGGCTCCGATCACGTAGGCGTGGCAGTTGTGCGAGGCGGTGGGGTGTTCCTTGCGGACGCGCGCGATGAACGCCTGCGCCTCCTGCTCGGTCGCGGCGGGCGCGAGCGAGCACAGGAACCGCGAGCGGTTGATCTCGGACTCGTGCACGCCCTCGCGGGCCACCGTCACGTACTGGTCTGCCGTCACCGTTCCACCCTAAGCCGTGGCCAAGGGTCTGCCCGGCCGCCCGGCGGGCCCGGGAATCGGACCAGCGTCCCGACGGTTGACCGACGTGCGGGACGGCATCGGGCCGGTCCGCGCGCAGCACCGGAGCAGCAGGAGGCGGCACACGTGTACGGCGACCCGGCGACCATCCGCAAGATCCTCACCGAACTCGGTGACACCTGGGCCGTGGTGGGCCTGTCCAACAATGAGGACCGGGCGGCCCACGGGGTGGCCCGGGTGCTCCAGCGGTTCGGCAAGCGCGTGATCCCCGTGCATCCCAAGGCGGAGAGCGTGCACGGCGAGCAGGGCTACGCATCGCTCGGCGAGATCCCCTTCAAGGTGGACGTGGTGGACGTCTTCGTGAACAGCGCCCTCGCCGGCGCGGTGGCCGACGAGGCCGTGGCCGTCGGGGCGCAGGCGGTGTGGTTCCAGTTGGACGTGATCGACGCGGAGGCCTACGCCCGTACCCGCGAGGCCGGCCTGGACATGGTCATGGACCGCTGCCCGGCGATCGAGATCCCGGCGCTCTGAGCGCCCGACCGGCCGGACGCGTTCACGACCCGTGAGTCGTCACCGCGCGAGCCCTCACCGCAGGCACTCCGACCGCCCGAACCTTCACCGCTCGTGAGCCGTCACGGCCCGGTCACCGGCGGGATCGAGACCGCCATGGTCATCGCCATGGGCTCGGTCCCGTCGTTGCGGTAGGTGTGCGGGACGTTCCCCTCGAAGGAGACGGCTCCTCCCGCGGGCACCGTGTACTCCTCCCCGTCGACGAGGAGGGTGAGGGTGCCCGCCGTGACGTGCAGCATCTCCAGGGTCCCCGACGGGTGGGGGTCGGAGTCGGTACCCTCGCCGGGTTCCAGGAGGTAGGTCCACACCTCCAGCGGCCCGCGCCGGTCGTCGCCGAGCAGCATGGTGGCGCCGCTGCCGCCCTCGGTGGACCACATCCGCACCCCCTGACCCGGCAGCACCACCTGCACCTGCGGGCTGCGGTCGCGGTCGAGCAGGGTCGTGATGCTGACGCCGAGCGCGTCGGCCAGTTTGACGGTGGTGCCGACGCTGGGGTTCGTCCGGGCCTGCTCGATCTGGATGATCATCCCGCGACTGACCCCGGCCCGGGCCGCCAGCGCATCCAGGGTGAAGCCCCGCTCACCGCGCCATCGCCTGAGGTTCCGCGCGAGGGCCTGGGTGAGCTCCTCTAGGTCCGACAACGTATCGCCCCCACACTCGTGGTCCAATATTCTGAATGACAGAGTCCAATGGAGTGGACTATGGTGCGCTGTACTTCATCGTTCACTGCACTGTACTGCGAGGTCCTGCCATGACCACCCTGTTCGCCCTGGCCACAGCCGTGCTGTGGGGCCTCGCCGATTTCGGCGGCGGGCTGCTGACCCGCCGGCTGCCGGCGCTCACGGTGGTCGTGGTCTCGCAGCTCGTCGCCGTCGTCGTGCTGGGCGCGGTGGTCCTGGCCACCGGCGCCTGGCACGAGGCCGGGCCCCAGCTGTGGTTCGCCGTCGGCGCCGGCCTGGTCGGCCCCCTGGCGATGCTCGCCTTCTACAAGGCGTTGGCGCTCGGGCCTATGGGCGTGGTGTCCCCGCTGGGTTCGCTCGGCGTGATCGTGCCGGTCGGGGCCGGGCTGGCGCTGGGCGAGCGGCCGGGGCTCGGCCAGTTCGCCGGGATAGCCGTGGCCGTCGGGGGCATCGTCCTCGCCGGCGGCCCCGAGCTGCGGGGAGCACCCGTACAGCGCCGGGCCGTCGTGCTCACCCTGGTGGCGGCCTTCGGGTTCGGCGCGGTGATGGCCCTGATCTCGCACGCCTCCACCACCCTGACCGGCCTGTTCCTGGCCCTCTTCGTCCAGCGGGTGACGAACGTGGCCGCCGGCGGCGCGGCCCTGTGGGTGCGGACCCGGCGCGGCGCCCCCGCGCTTCCGACGGACGGCGGGCGCGCGATCCTGTGGGGACTGCTGCCGGCGCTGGCCTTCGTCGGCCTCGCGGACGTCGCGGCGAACGGCACGTACTCCGTCGCCGCGCAGAGCGGCCCGGTCACCGTGGCCGCCGTGCTCTCCTCGCTCTACCCGGTGATCACCGCGCTGGCCGCGTTCGTGATGCTCAAGGAACGGCTGCGGACCGTACAGGCGGCGGGCGCCGGACTGGCCCTGGCCGGCACCGTCCTGCTGGCCGCCGGGTAGCGGCCCGCTACGCCGGGTCGCCCGCGGTCTCGGACGTGCGCTGCTCCGCCTCCGCCAGTTCGGCCAGTGCCCGCAACTGCCCGGGCGTGACCCCGTCCGCTATCGGCACCGGCGTGGGCGTGCGCAGCGGCGGCTGCCAACCCGTCTCCGGCTCCCAGCGCCGCACGATCCGCGCCGGCGCCCCCGCCACCACCGCGTGGTCGGGCACCTCGCCCCGTACGACGGCCCCCGCGGCCACCACCACGTTGCGGCCCAGCCGCGCGCCGGGGAGGATCACCGCGCCCGTCCCCAGCCAGCAGCCCGGGCCGATCTCCACCGGGGCGCTGCGCGGCCACTGCTTGCCGACGGGTTCGTGCGGGTCGTCGTAGCTGTGGTTGGTGGAGGTGATGTAGACCCCGGGCCCGCAGAAGGTGTCGTCCCCGATGGTGATCCGGGTGTCGGCGATGACGTGGCTGCCCCGGCCGAGGACCACGCCGTTGCCGAGGACGAGCATCGGGTCCGGGCCCAGATCGAGGTCGGGCATCATCCCGGCGGTCAGGGTGACCTGTTCGGCGATGATGCAGTGGTCCCCGAGCCTGATCCAGGGTTCGCCGAAGATCGTGCCCTGCGGGAAGGCGAGACGGGTGGCGGGCCCGATCGCGCCGAAGCGCAGCCGTCCGGGGGTCTCGGCGGTGACGGCGCCGGCCCGCTGCATCCAGCGCCAGCCCGCGTGGACGGCGCGGTTGACCACCCGACGCCGCAGGGATGAGAACGTGTTCTGGTTCTTCGGCACCCGGTCACCGTAGCCTGCCGGCCGCCGGTAGCGCGCCGTGATCTTCACCCCATCCCCGGGCCCGCGCGGGAGGTGGCCTACCGTGCTGTCAGCGCGGCAGACAGCGGACCACGGAACAGAGGAAAGAGAACATGACGCAGCAGGCGGCCCAGGCACTCGTCGCGGGTGTGGGCGGACGGCAGCCGGTCATCGATCCCACCGCCTTCACGGCGCCCACCTCGGCGGTGATCGGCGACGTGACCCTCGCCGCCGGCGCGAGCGTCTGGTACTCGGCGGTGCTGCGCGCGGACTGCGGCCCGATCGCGCTCGGCGCCGACAGCAACGTGCAGGACAACTGCACGATCCACGTGGACCCCGGCTTCCCGGTCTCCATCGGCGCGCGCGTCTCCATCGGCCACAACGCGGTGGTGCACGGCTGCACCGTCGAGGACGACTGCCTCATCGGGATGGGCGCCACCGTGCTGAACGGCGCGGTGATCGGCGCCGGTTCGCTGGTGGCCGCGCAGGCACTGGTCCCGCAGGGAATGGTGGTCCCGCCGGGCTCCCTGGTCGCGGGCGTGCCGGCCAAGGTGCGGCGCGAGCTCACCGAGGAGGAGCGCGAGGGGATCAAGGTCAACGCCCTGATGTACACGGAACTCGCCAAGCAGCACCGCGCCTCGGTGACCCCCGACGCCTGACGCGGTTGCGCCGGACCGCCGCCCGCGCGGGCCGGCGGACGGGGCCCGGCGGGTCGGGGTGTCAGTCCGACGCCCTCGCCGAAGTCGAAGTCGAAGTCGAGGTCGAAGAGGTGGAGGAGGCCGAGGAGGCCGGCGCCGCCGACGGCTCGGTCGACTCGGAGGACCGGGCCGCGGGCGTCCGCCCGGCGGGAACGTCGAACTCCGTCTCCCGCAGCTGGGCCGCGGCCTTCTTCATCCGGCCGCGCACCACCAATGTCACCGCCAGCCCGAAGAGCAGGGCGACCGCCAGGGCCAGCCAGGAGAACCGCTTCAGCCACGGCTCGGCGACGATCCCGACGGAGTAGATGACGGCGGTGGTGCCGCCGGCCCAGAGGATGCCGCCCAGGATGTTCGCCACGAGGAAGCGCCAGTACGGCATGCGCAGCACGCCCGCCAGCGGTCCGGCGAAGATGCGCAGCAGCGCCACGAACCGGCCGAAGAAGACGGCCCACATGCCCCACTTGTCGAAGGAGCGTTCCGCCAGCGCCACGTGTTCCGGCCCGAAGTGCTTCGGGAAGCGCCGGCCGAGCTTCTCCAGCAGCGGCTTTCCGCCGCGCCGGCCGATGGCGTACCCGATGGAGTCGCCCACGATGGCCCCGGTGATCGCGCAGAGCCCCAGCACCACCGGGTCGATCTCGCCGTGTTGCGAGGCCAACAGGGCCGAACTGACCAGGATGATCTCCCCGGGCAGTGGGATGCCCAGGCTCTCCAGTCCGATGACCAGCCCCACCAGGAGATAGACGCTGACCGCCGGAATCGTCTCCAGCCATTCCTGGATGTGCACCGGTACGTCCTCCAGATCATCTTCGGCGCGCCCCCTGTGACACGCCGAACGGGCAGCCTATCGGCTCGTCACGACGGCCCTCGCCTTCAGTGGCAGTTCACGCGAGGAACGGCCCGCGAACACCTCGCGCGGGCCTGAACCCACCACCCAGGTCTGCTGGTCCGGGTCCCAGGACGACAGCGTCCGGGCGTCGATGTCGACGGTGACCCGCTGCGCCTGCCCCGGGGCCAGGGTCAGCCGGCGGTACCCGGCCAGGACGCGCACCGGCTGGTCCAGGCGCAGCGAGCCGGCCGGTCCCAGGTACACCTGCGCCACCTCCACGCCCTTGCGGCGTCCGGTGTTGCGGACCGTGAACTCCACGCGCAGCCCGCCGCGCCCGGGGCGCACGGCGAGCTTCTCGTACGCCCACGTCGTGTACGAGAGCCCGTGCCCGAAGGGGAACAGCGGCTCCACCTTCTGCGCGTCGTACCAGCGGTGGCCGACGTGCACGCCCTCGGTGTACTCCTGCCGGCCGCCGACGCCCGGGTAGCGCCGCGGGTCCCCGCCGACCGGGGTCGCCCGTTCGTCGACCGGGAACGTCTGCGTCAGCCGGCCGCCCGGGTCGACGTCCCCGAAGAGCAGGTCGGCGGTCGCGCCCGCCCCCTCCTGCCCCGGGTAGTACATCTGGAGGACCGCCCCGGTCCGCGCGAGCCAGGGCATGGTGGTGCTGGAGGAGGTGTTGAGGACCACGGTCGTGCGCGGGTTGACGGCGGTGACGGCCTCGATCAGCGCGGCCTGTCCGCCCGGCAGCGCGAGCGAGGTGCGGTCGCGGCCCTCGGTGGCGTCCTCGTACGCGAACAGCACCACGCTGTGGGCCTCTTCGGCGGCCTTGACGGCCTCGGCGACGTCGGCGGCCCGGCCGGCGCGGGTGGTGTGCCGCAGCCGGAAGCGCAGGCCCTTGTCCCCGCCCTCCGCGGTGACCGCGAGGCGGTGTACGCCGGCCTTGAGGGCGAGGGTGCGGCGCCGGACGGTCAGCCCGTCGGGAGAGGCGCCGAGCAGCCCGCCCGCGAAGTACTCGGCGACGCCCTGGCGTACGGGGAACAGGTCCTCCCCGTCGAGGCGCACGACCGGCCGCTTGCCGGCGTAGTGGACGATCAGCGTCCACTCGTCGTCCGAGGCCAGGGTGAACGTCCCCTCGTGGCTCCAGCGGCGCCCGGCGTCCACGCCGCGGTCGTCCAGATCGACGGGCGGCGTCAGCAGGGTGGGCGGGAGCGCCCGGCCGTACACGTCCTCGCCGAGCACGTGACGGACGCTCGCCCCGTTCCCTGCGCGCCGCTTGATGGCGGTGAGCGGGGCCTCGGCCTCGTCGGGGACCACGTGCGCGCTGCCGCCGCCGCCGACGAAGGGCACCTGACCGGTCGGGCCGATCACGGCGATCGAGCGGGCCGCCGCCCCGGTCAGCGGCAGGGTGCCGTGTTCGTTGCGCAGCAGCACCGCCCCCGCGGTGGCGGCCTTGCGGGCGAACCGGGCCCCGGCGGGGGCGTCGCGTGCGGGGCGGGCGGCGGGATGTTCGGCGAGCAGTCCGAAGCGGTCCATGGTGGTCAGGATCCGACGTACGGCGAGGTCCACGGTGTCCTGTGACACCGAGCCGCCGCTCACCGCCTCGCGCAGCGGGGCCCCGTAGTGGGTGCCGCCGGGCATCTCCATGTCGAGGCCCGCGTTGACGGAACCGACGGTGCCGTGGGTGGCGCCCCAGTCGGAGACCACCCAGCCGTCGAATCCCCAGCGGCCGCGCAGCAGTTCGTCCAGGAGCGCCTTGTTCTCGCAGGCGTAGACCCCGTTGACCTTGTTGTACGCGCCCATCACCGCGCCGACGCCGGCGGCGACCGCGGCCTCGAATCCCCTCAGTTCGGTCTCGTGGAGGGTCTGTTCGGAGACGACGACGTCGATGGTGTCGCGGCCGCGTTCCTGGTTGTTGAGGGCGAAGTGCTTGACGGTGGCGATCATTCCCTCGTCCTGGATGCCCCGGACGAGTTCGGCGACCAGGTCGGCGGTGAGCCTCGGGTCCTCGGCGAAGGTCTCGAAGTTGCGCCCGGCGAAGGGGGTGCGGATCAGGTTGACCATGGGGGCGAGCAGCACGTCCTGGCCCAGCGCGCGGCCCTCGCGACCGAGGACCCGGCCGTACTCCCGGGCGAGCGCGGGGTCGAAGGCGGAGGCCAGCAGCACGGGCGCGGGCAGGGCGGTGGCGCGTGCGGCGACGCGGACGCCGGCGGGTCCGTCGGCGAGCCGCAGGGCCGGGACGCCGAGCCGGGGTACGCCGGGCACGTGGCCGGCCTGGCCGAGCGGGGCGGGGTCCGGGGCCCCGTGCAGCAGGGCGGTCTTCTCGTCGAGGGTGAGCCGGCCCAGCAGGGCGTCGATCCGGGCCGTGCCGGCCGGCTGCCCGGCGGGTCCCGCCGCGGGGGGCGCCTTGCGGGGCGCGGCCCGGGGCGGTACGGCGGCCACACATCCGGCGGTGGCGAGCGTGGCGCCCAGGGCGCCGAGCAGGCGCACCGCGGAACGTCTGGACACGGCCTCGCTCATGGGCGCTCCCTGCGGCGTCGGCATCGGCGGGAGCGGCCCGCGCCGGACCGCTCCCGCGCCCACTGTGCGCCGGGGCGCCGCCGGGTTCGCCCGGGCGCGCCACCGCGACGCCGAGGTTCAGCCCTGCGGCGGCTGCGGCGGGCCCTCGGGTTCCCGCTTCGTGTGGTCCCGGCTGTGGACCCGGGCCTCGGTGCGGTGTCCGCGCGCGATGTAGTCCCGTACGACCGCTTCCACCGCGTCCTGCGGGGAGCCGACCCCGGCGAGGACCATCACCTCCACCACGAGTTCGGCGTCGAGGCTGAAGTTGACCTTGGCCATGGGGTTCCCCTCCGTCGTCGTCGGACGGACTCCAGGCCCTGTCGTCGAGGTGGCGCCGGCAAGGCGCGCGGTGTCCGGTGCCGTGCACCGCGAGGCGCAGCGGCGCCCGTGTACCGGACGTACGGGCGCGCCGCCGGTGTGCACGCGTGGGGGGCCGCACCCCTCGGGTACGGCCCCCCACTCCCCCCCCGCGGGCGCGTTACGCGTTGGGGCGCAGCGTCCAGACGACGGTCATCTCACCCGTCACGGCCTCGTCCTCGCGCTGGATGGCGATGGTGACGGGGAACTCGGGGCGACCGCCGGCGTCCAGCTCGGCGATGACCTCGGCCGCCGGGCGGCCCAGGGTCGCGGTGGCGGTGACGACGCCCTTGGCGAGCTTCTTGTAGCCGATCTCGGCCTTGACGGCGAGCGGTACGGCGCGCGAGAGCTGGTCGCTGAAGGCGGCCAGGACGATGGCGCCGCTCGCGGACTCGGCCAGCGTGAACATGGCGCCGGCGTGCGGGCCGCCCACGTGGTTGTGGTAGTCGGGCTGGTCCGGCAGGCGGACGACCGCGCGCTCCGGGGTGGTCTCCAAGAACTGGAGGTTCAGGGTGCGGGCCATCGGTACCGTCGCGGCGAGCAATTCGCCCACGTTCATCTGTTCTGCGCTCATGGAACGCGATGTTACCCACGAGTAGATGCGGTTGGCCAGACCTCCACCAGGGGCGGCCGTGGCTCCCGACACCCGCTCCCACTATCGTTACCGGCCATGTGGCCAGGACAGCAGCAGCCGCCCGGGGGAGAGAACAACCCCCAGGACGCGCAACAGAACCCGTACCAGCAGCAGCCGGGAACGCCGAACCCGTACCAGCAGCAGCCGCCGCAGCAGGGGTTCGGCGAGCAGCAGCCCGGCTACGGCTATCCCCAGCCGGGCTACCAGACGCCCCCTCCCGTACAGCCGTGGGGACAGCAGCCCCCGCAGGCACCCCAGGGCGGCGGAACCCGCTTCTCGACGAAGACCGTGGCGATCGTCGCGGCCGCGGCGGTGGTCGTGACGGCCGCCGTCACCGGCACCTTCGTCCTCACCCGGGACAAGAAGAGCGACCAGGCCGACGACAAGCCGGCCGTCGCCTCCTCGTCCCCCGCCGCGAGCTCGGCCGCACCGGCCGCCCCCACCGGGAACCCGCGCGCCGGTGGTGACCTGAAGCCGGTGATCCCCGGTTGGAAGGTCGTCGTCAACCCGAAGCACGGCACCGCCTTCGACGTACCGCCGGACTGGGAGGTGCTGAGCTCCGGCATGTCGATCGGCTTCGAGGACGAGGCCAAGGGCGACGGCTCGCCCATCGTCATGATGTCCGCGCCGGCGTACCTCAAGCAGGACTGGTGCAAGGTCGACTCCGACAAGAACGGCAGCGAGGAGACCACGTCGCTCGGCGGCACCGGCACCAAGGGCGGCCAGGGAGCCAAGGACACCGCCGAGGCGGCGCGCACCGAGGCCGGCAACTGGGTCTTCGCCGGATACGGGCAGAAGGGACCGAAGGGCACCACCAAGGTCACGGAGCCCAAGGAGTACACCACCTCCTCCGGCCTCAAGGGGCACATGGCGACCGCCTCGGTGACCGGCCTGCCGAAGGAGAACAAGTGCTCCTCGGACGGCAAGAGCATCGCCTTCAGCTTCAAGAACGCCAAGAACGACTTCGCGACCTGGGTCCTCTACAGTGCGGCCGGGGTTCCCGGCGAGGTCAGCCAGGAGACGTACGAGAAGATCCTCAGCTCCGTCCGCCTCAACGCGAGCTGATCTTCGCAGCCCCCTGCCCGGGGCCGGAATTTCGTTTGGAATCCCGGCCCCGGGCAGGGATAGTCCGTGGGTGAGCACTCCCCCCGCCGGTCCCGCCCCGCTGTCCGCACGCCGCCGTCCGGCGTGGGCGGGCCGCAACTACAGCCTTCTGACGGCCGCGGCGGTCGTCACGAACCTGGGCAGCCACGGAGCGCTCATCGCGGCCTCCTTCGCAGTCATCCAGACCGGCGGGTCCCCGGGCGACGTCGGCCTCGTCGCGGCCGCACGCACCCTGCCGCTCGTCCTGTTCCTGCTCATCGGCGGAGCGATCGCCGACCGGCTCCCCCGCCACCGCGTGATGGTCTGGGCGAACGCCCTGAACTGCGTCTCCCAGGCCGCGTTCGCCGTGATCGTCCTCACCGGGCATCCGCGGTTGTGGCAGATGATGCTGCTGACCGCGCTCTGCGGCACGGGCACCGCGTTCTTCAATCCGGCCGCCGAGGGCATGCTGCTCTCCACCGTGTCCGGCCCGCACGCCAACCGCGCCTTCGCGCTCTTCCGGATGGCCATGAACGGCGCCGGCATCGGCGGCGCGGCCCTCGGCGGCGCCCTGATCGCCGCCGTGGGCCCGGGCTGGGTGCTCGCCGTCGACGCGGCGGCCTTCGCCGTCGCCGGCGCCCTGCGCGCCTTCCTCGACGTCGGTCACATCCCCGAGCGGGTCCCCGGCGGCGGGCTGCTGTCCGACCTGCGCGAGGGCTGGGTGGAGTTCAGGACCCGCCCGTGGCTGTGGAGCATCGTGCTCCAGTTCTCCGTGGTCGTCGCCGTCGTCGGCGCCGCCGAGGCCGTGTACGGGCCGCTGGTCGCGCGGGACCGACTCGGCGGGGCGGCCCCCTGGGGCCTCGCCCTGGCCTTCTTCGGCGTGGGCACCATCGCCGGCGCCTTCCTCATGATGGCGTGGAAGCCCCGACGGTTGCTGCTGGTCGGCACCCTGTGCGTGTTCCCGCTGGCGATGCCGTCCGCCGGGCTGGCGGTCCCGCTTCCCGTGTGGGCCCTGTGTCTCGTGATGCTCGTGAGCGGTCTGGCGATCGAGGTGTTCGGCGTCAGCTGGATGACGACCATGCACCAGGAGATCCCGGAGGAGAAGTTTTCCCGGGTGTCCGCCTACGACTGGTTCGGCTCGGTGTCGATGCTGCCGCTCGCCACCGCGCTGGCCGGCCCCGTCGAATCGGCCTTCGGTCGCACCTCGGCCCTGTGGGGGTGCGCGGCCCTGGTGATCCTGGTCACCGGACTGGTCCTGTTCGTCCCGGACGTCCGCCGGATGACCCGCAAGTCCCCGAAGGAGGCCCCCGACCTCCACACCGCGCCGCCCACCCCGGCCACGCTCCCCCTGGTCTGACCCGCCCTCACCGAGGCCCGGGCGGCCGGGGCTCCTCGGCCCCTGGTCGACTAGTCGACGCTGAACGCGCCCGTCGGCGGCTCCGGCGAGGCGACCGCCTCCGCGTCTCCCACCGGCAGCGCCCCCCGCATGAACCGAGCCAACGCCTCGCCGTCCTCCACCCGCGCCGCGAACGCGTCGGCCGCGCAGCGCCGGGCCAGCGCCGCCACCGGGATCTCCCGGTCCGACGCCACGAGCACCGCGTTCCCGAAACGCCGTCCCCGCAGCACGCCCGGTTCCGCGATCAGCGCCAGTTCCCCGAACACCGCCCCGAAGTTCGCCAGCTGCGCCCGCAGGAATCCGAAGGGCGCCCCGTCGGCCAGGTTCGCCGCGTACAGCCCGCCGGGCCTGAGCACCCGGGCCGCCTCCCGCGCGTACTCCACCGAGGTCAGCGGCGCCGGCACCCGCGAGCCGCCGAACACGTCCGCGACCAGGATGTCCACGCTCGCGGCGGGGGCGCCGCCCAACCAGGCCCGGGCGTCGGCCGCGTGCACCGTGACCCCGGCGCCGTCCGCCAGCGGCAGGTGCCGCGCCACCATGTCCACCAGTTCCGCGTCGAACTCCACCACCTGCTGCCGGGATCCGGGCCGGGTCGCGGCGGCGTAGCGCGGCAGGGTCAGCGCGCCCCCGCCCAGGTGCAGCAGGTCCAGCGGGGTCCCGGGCTCGGCAGCGCAGTCGAGTACGTGGGCCAGCCGGCGCACGTACTCGAACTCCAGGTGCTCCGGGGCGTCGAGGTCCACGTACGACTGCGGTGCCCCGTTGACGGTCAGCAGCCAGGCCCGCTCCCGGTCCACGTCCGGCATCAGCTTGGCGGTGCCCTGGCCCACGTCCCGGATCACCGGGATCTGTTCGTCGTCCACCCCACCATTGTCGGGCCGCCGCGCCGTCAGGTCGCCCAGACGGCCGTCGCCTCGGCCACGTGATCGGCCGCCTGTGCCAGCCCCGCCCGCGCCGCCGGGTCCCGCCGGGCGGGATCCAGGACATTGCGCCCGAAGGCCTTGCGCGCCGCCTGGGACGGGGTGATGAGCAGCACCCGGGCCCCGGCCGCCCGCAGCCGGGCGGCCTGCGCGGCGGGCGACGGGATCATGCCGCTGCCCAGGCTCATGGGCGCGAGGATCACCACCCGGGCGTATCCCGCGGCCAGGTCGGCGTTGGTGGCGGAGCGGACACCGCCGTCCATGAACCGTCGCCCGCCCACGGTCACCGGCGGCCATACCCCGGGCACGGCGCAACTCGCCGAGACGGCGTCCAGCAGCCCGGCCCCGCCCGCGCGGTCGAAGGCGGTCAGTTCCCCGCTCAGGGTGTCCACCGCGGTGACGACGAACCGCCGCTCGGGCCACTCCTGCGAGACGAGCCGGGCCCTGAGGACCTCGCGGCGCTCCGTCTCGGCGGTCGCCCCGGCGGCGGCCAGGGCGTAGGCGCCGATGCGCCTGCGGTAGCCGGCCGCGTCCCGCGAGCGGGCCATCGCGACGGCGTACCGTGCGACGAGCCCCGCGCCGAGCCGCGCCGTCGCCTCGCCCGAGGCCTCGCCCAGCTGACGCTCGTACAGCTCCCGTGGGGTCAGCAGCCCGGAGGTGAGCTGCGCGCCCACCACCGAGCCGGCCGAGGTGCCGACGACGAGTTCGGCGCTGCCCAGGTCGATGCCCGCACGGGCGAGTCCGTACAGGATCCCGCTCTCCCAGCCGATCCCGGTGAGCCCCCCGCCGCCCAGCACCAGTGCCGTTTCGCCGCTCATCGCCGCCCGCCCCTCGGTCGTGTCCCGTGATGACGGCAGTCTGGCCGAAGCCGACCGCCGCCACCACGGCGGGCCCCGATCCGGGGGACGCCGGACGGTCACGGGCCTAGAGGACGTCGGCCACCGTCCCGGCGCCGACCGTGCGCCCGCCCTCACGGATCGCGAAGCCGAGTCCGGTCTCCAGCGGCACGTCCCGCCCCAGCTCGACGGTCATGGTGACCGTCTCCCCGGGTCGGATCACGGCCGCCTCGCCCAGGTCCACGTCCCCGACCACGTCGGCGGTGCGGATGTAGAACTGCGGCCGGTACCCGGACGCGATCGCCGTCGTGCGACCGCCCTCCCGCGCGGAGAGCACGTACACCCGCGCGGTGAAGCGGCGGCTCGGCTCGACGCTCCCGGGCGCCGCGACGACGTGCCCGCGCCGGACCCCGTCGCGCGGCACGCCGCGCAGCAGGAGCGCGACGTTGTCCCCGGCCTCGGCGGACTCCATCGGCCGGCCGAAGGTCTCCAGCCCGGTGACCACCGTCTCGACCGGCTCGCCGTCCCCGCCGAGCACGCTCACGCGCTCGCCGAGCCGGATCGAGCCCCGCTCGACGGCGCCGGTCACGACGGTCCCTCGCCCGGTGATGGTCAGCACGTTCTCCACCGGCAGCAGGAACGGCGCGTCCGTGTAGCGCACCGGCATCGGCACGTACGTGTCCACCGCGTCCAGCAGCGCCTCGATCGCCCCGGTCCAGCGCGGGTCCCCCTCCAGCGCCCCGAGCCCGGAGACCCGGACGACCGGGGCGGTGTCGCCGCCGTAGCCGTGCGCGGTGAGCAGCTCGCGGACCTCCAGCTCCACCAGGTCGGTGAGCTCGGGATCCCCGGCGTCGGCCTTGTTGAGGGCCACCACGATGTGGTTCACGCCCACTTGGCGGGCGAGCAGTACGTGCTCGGCGGTCTGTGGCATGACGCCGTCGAGCGCGGACACGACGAGGATCGCCCCGTCGAGCTGGGCCGCGCCCGTGACCATGTTCTTCACGTAGTCGGCGTGGCCCGGCATGTCGACGTGGGCGTAGTGCCGGGTGTCGGTCTCGTACTCGACGTGCGTGAGGTTGATGGTGATGCCGCGCCGGGCCTCCTCGGGCGCCCGGTCGATGCGGTCGAACGGGACGAAGGAGGCGCCGCCGCGCTCGGCGAGGACCTTGGTGATGGCGGCGGTGAGGGTCGTCTTCCCGTGGTCGACGTGTCCCATGGTGCCGATGTTGAGGTGCGGCTTGGTGCGCACGAAGGCCGTCTTGGCCATGCTGTCTTCCCGTGTGTTCCGAAGCTGGAGCGGGACCCCTGGAGCGAACCGACCCTCCCCCTGTGGGGTCCGCCGGACGATCCGGGAAGGGTCAGCTTCGTGCGCCGTCGAATGCGACGAGGGCGAGATCCTCCACGAGGAAGGCAGCCTTCGGCGCGTCCGCGACTGCGGACGGCGCTGCGAGGAAGGCGTGCCTGGACATGTCGCCGATCCTGCCGTGCGATCGGACCGGCGTCGAACCAATTTCCGCGCGGCCGGGGGTTCTTGCCGGCTCGGCCGGTTCATCGCGCGCCCGGGCGCTCACTGTCCGCGAGGGGCCGGCGACGCCGCGCGGGAAGGGGCGGCCGGTTCCGGCGGGTCTCGCAGTGTCCTTGGTCACTGTCCGGGCCGGTGCGCGGCGTCGGGGCGCGCGGTCGCGTACGGACGGGTCCGGCCGTCCTCGGCGCGGGCCCGTCGGACGACCGGCCTGCTCGGCGTCCACGACGCGCTCCCGCCGGGCGACGCGAACCCCTTCTGCGGGCGGGCGCGGGGCACGTGCGGAGGTCGCCGGTCGTTCGACCGCATGAGGTCCGGATTACGGCGCGACGCCGCATGTGTCGGTTAGTCTCCCGGGATGTCCCTCCTCCTCGCGCCGTGGACCCGGCTGTCGGTGCTCGTCCTGCTGCTCGTGGCGGCGGGCGTGTGCGTGCTGCTGTACGAGCCCCAGCGCCTCCTCTCGGAGGGGTGGCCGCCGGCGCTGCCGGTGGGTGTGGCGGTGTCGCTGTTCGCGGCGGTGTACGGGTTGTGCACGGCGGCGTTCGTGCCGCGCCCGCTGCTGAACCTGGCCGCCGGGGCGGTCTTCGGAACCGCGTTCGGCCTGGTGGCGGCGGTCGGTGGGACGGTGCTCGGGGCCGGCGTCGCCTTCGGTCTGGGGCGGGTGATGGGGCAGGGGGCTTTGCGTCCGCTGTTGCGCGGCCGCTGGTTGCAGGCGGCCGACGGACAGTTGAGCCGGCACGGGTTCCGTTCCATGCTGGCGATCCGGATCTTCCCCGGGGTGCCCTTCGCCGCGGCCAACTACTGTGCGGCGGTCTCCCGTTGCGGCTGGCTGCCGTTCCTGACGGCGACGGCGCTCGGCACGGTCCCGAACACCGCCGCGTACGTGATCGCGGGGGCCAGCGCCTCGTCCCCGGGATCGCCCGCGTTCCTCGCGTCGTTCGGCTTCATCGCGGTCTCCGGGGTCGTCGCGGCGGCCGTCGCCTGGCGCAAGCGGCACCGCCTGGCACCCCCCGTCGTACACGGCCCGACGTACGAGCCGGCCTCCCACCACCCCCCTGTGGTCAGCGGCGCCCCCCACGGGCCCTAGCATCGGACCCGAACTGCCCGACGATCACAAGGACGAGCGCACCCCGACATGAGCTGGTTCGAATCCCTAATCCTCGGTCTCGTCCAGGGGCTTACGGAGTTCCTCCCGATCTCCTCCAGTGCCCACCTCAGGCTGACCGCGGCTTTCGCCGGCTGGCACGACCCGGGGGCGGCCTTCACCGCCATCACCCAGATCGGCACCGAGGCCGCCGTCCTGATCTACTTCCGCAAGGACATCGCGCGGATCATCTCCACCTGGTTCCGTTCCCTCTACACCAAGGCCCTCCGCTCCGAACAGGACGCGAAGATGGGCTGGCTGGTGATCGTCGGATCGATCCCGATCGGTGTCCTCGGCCTCGTGTTCAAGGACGCGATCGTGGGCCCGGCCCGCGACCTGCGACTGACCGCCACCACCCTGATCGTGATGGGCATCGTGCTCGGCTATGCCGACTGGCTGGCCTCGCGCGACGAGCAGGGCGGGAAGCACCGTGTGGTCAAGGAGCGCAAGACGCTCCAGGAGCTGGGCGTCAAGGACGGCCTGATCTTCGGTGCCTGCCAGGCGATGGCGCTGATCCCCGGTGTCTCGCGGTCCGGCGCGACGATCTCCGGCGGTCTGCTCCTGGGCTTCACGCGCGAGGCGGCGGCCCGCTATTCGTTCCTCCTCGCCATCCCGGCCGTGCTGGCCTCCGGGGCGTTCGAGATCAAGGACGTGGTCGAGACCCCGGGGCACATCTCCTGGGGTCCGACGATCTTCGCGACCGTCATCGCCTTCTTCGTGGGCTACGCCGTGATCGCCTGGTTCATGAGATTCATCACCACGAAGAGCTTCATGCCGTTCGTGATCTATCGAATCCTGCTCGGAATCCTGCTGTTCGTGCTGGTGGGAGCCGGTGTGCTCAGCCCGCACGCGGGCGAATCCGGCGGCTGAACCAGGGCCGTACAGGTAGCGCTATCCAGCATTTCCTAGCGCTGATTGCAGCACCGCGCCATGATCATCTCCCACTCATCTCCCACCGGGGAGGCGGGATACACCCCACTAGTGCAGCGCGTTGCAGGTCCTTTTCCGGTTGGGCGGGTTGGGTGCGGTCACGCCTCGTGGTCGGCGAGGTGGACGATGGCGGCGGTGTCGAAGGCGTCGTTGGGGTGGCCGATGTCGGTGCCGG